>NZ_JBHSBI010000001.1:0-761160 GCF_042650645.1 Nonomuraea purpurea | reverse complement strand
CATGTACGGCGGCATGCAACCCGGCTTCTGGAACGACGGCGCCCACGGCGTGATCACCGTCCAGCGCGGCGGCGCCAAGACCCAGTACGTCCACGTGGTGACCAGGCCGAGCACGGACTACGTGCGGCTGCGCGACAACGGCTACCGGGTGACGAAGGTCAGCGACCTGCGCACCGGCGAGCGAATGCGCTTCAGCCAGTCCGGCGGCAACCTGACGATCCTCGGCATCACGAAATGGGACGACTACGACACGGTCTTCAAGGTCGAGACGGCCGGACGGCAGCCCTCCCTCGACGGACTCAAGGCCACCGCCACCGCCGCGCACGCCGATCACCCGGCCTCGGCCCTCGTGGACGGCAGTTATGAGACCTACTGGGACAGCGACGCCCAGCTCCCCGTGTCGTTGACGCTCGACCTGGGCCGCGCGAAGAAGTCCTCCTACCTGGCGGTCAACCAGCGCGAATGGTCGCCGACGTACGCGCGGGAGTCGTTCGGCCGCCCCGAGGACTCCGCCCGGATCAAGGACTACCGCGTCCACGTCAGCGACGACGGGAAGCGGTGGGGGCAGCCCGTGCGCGTGGGCGCGATGCGCAGCGCCCGCGGCACGCAGTTCATCGACCTCGGCGAGCAGCACGCCCGCTACATCAAGCTGGAGGTGCTGAACACCTGGGCGGGTACGGAGGCGCCGCGCTTCACCCGGCAACTCCAGATCGACGAGATCAAGGTCGTGTCCGGTTACCCGCAGTCGTCCGGCGCGGTGCCGCTGGAGGCCGAACGGCAGCGGCGTTCCGGCGCGGCCCGCGTCGAGGCGTGCGCGGCGTGCTCGGGCGCGGCCGAGGTCACCGGGCTCGGCGGCGGTTCGCGCAACGCGGTCACCTACCGCGAGGTCACGGTGGGCACGGCGGGCGAGTACCGGTTGCGGCTCGACCACACCGCCGCCGCGCCGACGTCCCTGTCGGTGGCCGTCAACGGCGCGGCCCCGGTCGAGGTGCGGGTGCCTGGAGACAACGCGGGCGTCCCCGCCTCCACCGAGCTGCCGGTGTCGCTGCGCGCGGGGGCCAACACGCTCGTGCTGTTCAGCACGGCGGCCAAGGGGCCAGGGCTTGACCGTGTGGCGGTCGCGCCGCTGCCGCCCGCCTCGTACGTCCCCAAGACCACGATGACCGTCGACCCCTCGGGGCTGCAGTGGGTCGGCCCCGGCCGGCAGTCGATGAAGGTGTCGGCCAGGCTGCGGCTCGACGAGGACGCCGCGCTCGACGGCCTCTCGCTCGCTCCGGTCGTGCCGGCGGGCTGGTCGATCGAGGGCGGCGCGGCCACGGCGGGCACGCTGCGGCTCGGGCAGACCCTGGAGGGCACGTGGACGCTGACCTCGCCGCCCGGCCAGGACGTGACGCCGGTCGACCTCCCGGTCACGGCCTCGTTCGGCGTGCTCGGCCGCCAGAACGCGGTCACGCGCCAGCTCCGCGTCCGGCCGCGTCCCGCCGACCGGGTGTTCGTGCGCGAGGCCGAGGACTCGCGCAACCGGCTCGGCAGCGCCGGCATCACGAACTGCTCGCCGTGCTCGGGCGGCCAGAAGGTACGCAACCTGGGCGGAGGGCCGGACGCGTACGTGCTGTTCGAGGACGTCACCGTGCCGGAGGCGAAGACGTACACGCTGTTCGTCGACTTCACCGTCAACGGCGACCGCTCGTACTTCGTGACGGTCAACGACGCCGCGCCGATCGAGGTCAAGGTGAGCGGCGTCGGCAACAACACCCCGTACACCACCTCCGTGCCCGTCACGCTGCGGGCCGGAGCCAACACGATCAAGCTGCACAACGACACGGCGACGGCTCCTGACCTGGACCGGGTCTCCCTGGGCTGACACGATGGCCTGGTGGATCTTCATTCGTGCACGGGCCGCGCATGGACGTGCTGAGCAGCCGGGTGCTCCTGCGCCCCGCCGACCCCGGTCGCAGCCGCCGCTTCTACGCCGACACGCTCGGCCTGGCGGTCTACCGGGAGTTCGGCCCGCCGGATGAGCCGGGCGTGGTGTTCTTCCTCGGCCAGGGTTTCCTGGAGGTCGCGGGCCGCTGCGACGGCCCGCCCGCCGGGGCCGCGCTGTCGTTGTGGTTGCAGGTGCGGGATCTGCGGGCCGAGGAGGAACGGCTGCGCCGGGCGGGCGTCACGGTGCTGCGCGAGACCCGGCTGGAGCCGTGGGGGCTGATGGAGATGTGGATCTCCGACCCCGACGGCCACCGCATCGTCCTGGTGGAGGTCCCGCCCGACCATCCCCTGCGCCGCGACCCCCGCTGACCGCCCGCCGCTCAGCCGAGGTCGAGGCCCGGGTACAGCGGATGGGCGGTCAGGAGTTCGGCGGCGGCGGCGCGGGTCTTGTCCGCGACGTTCTCCGGCAGCTCGAACCTGGCCGGTGACGGCCGCCCGTCGGCGCCGGCCCCCGGCGAGGTGGCGGAGAGCACGCCGACGATCAGCTCCGCCACCCGGTCGAACTCGGCCGGCCCGAACCCGCGCGTCGTGAGCGCGGGCGTGCCGATCCGCACCCCGGAGGTGTACCAGGCGCCGTTGGGGTCACGCGGAATGGAGTTGCGGTTGGTGACGATGCCCGCGTCCAGCAGCGCCGACTCCGCCTGCCTGCCGGTCAGCCCGTAGGGGGTCACGTCGAGCAGGACCAGGTGGTTGTCGGTGCCGCCGGTGACCAGGCGGGCGCCGCGGCGCAGCAGCCCGTCGGCTAGGGCGATCGCGTTGTCGGCCACCGCCTGGGCGTAGTCGGCGAAGGCCGGCCGGCGCGCCTCGGCCAGGGCGACGGCCTTGGCGGCCATCACGTGCCCGAGCGGCCCGCCCAGCACCATCGGGCAGCCGCGGTCGATCGAGTCGGCGAACTCCCGCTGGCAGAGCACCATCCCGCCGCGCGGCCCGCGCAGCGACTTGTGCGTGGTGGTGGTCGTGACGTGCGCGTACGGGATCGGGTCGTGCTCGCCCGTGAACACCTTGCCCGCCACCAGCCCCGCGAAGTGCGCCATGTCCACCATCAGGGTCGCCCCGACCTCGTCGGCGATCTCGCGCATGATCGCGAAGTTGATTCTGCGCGGGTAGGCCGAGTAGCCGGCGATCAGCACCAGCGGCCTGAACTCGCGGGCCATGTCACGCAGGGCGGCGTAGTCGAGCAGGCCGGTGTTCGGGTCGGTGCCGTACGAGCGCTGGTGGAACATCTTGCCCGAGATGTTGGGACGGAAGCCGTGGGTCAGGTGGCCGCCCGCGTCCAGTGACATGCCGAGCGCCCGCTGCTCGCCGAACGCCCTGCGCAGCCGCTCCCAGTCGTCCTCCGACAGGTCGTTGACGTGCCTGGCCCCGGCCGCGGCCAGGGCGGGCGCCTCGACGCGCTGGGCGAGGATGCCCCAGAAGGCGACCAGGTTCGCGTCGATGCCCGAGTGCGGCTGGACGTAGGCGTGCTGGGCGCCGAACAGGGCCGTGGCGTGGTCGGCGGCGAGCCGCTCGACGGTGTCGATGTTCTGGCAGCCGGCGTAGAAGCGATGTCCGATGGTGCCTTCCGCGTACTTGTCGGACAGCCAGGTGCCCATCGTGAGCAGGACGGCCGGGGAGGCGTAGTTCTCGCTGGCGATGAGCTTCAGCGACGCCCGCTGGTCGGCCAGCTCGCCGCGGATCGCCCCCGCGACCGCCGGCTCGACCTCGGCGATCACGTCGAGCGCGTTGTCGTAGGCGGCCGACACGCGGGCCGCGTCGTACGTCTCGGGCATGGCATCTCCCGGGTCCGATCGAAGTGGATGCACCCAGGCGCGCGGCGGTGGTCGCGGATCGCTCCCCGGTGGTTTTCCACCTTATGATCACGCCAGTCACGACCCTTGAGCGACACTACGACCTCCGGCCACGGCACGCAACGCGCATCACCGTTCCCGCCCGCCCCGTGATGAGCGGGGGAGGTCAGACTGATACTTGTGGCTTCCACCTCGCTGATCTCGATCACCCCGCTTCTGCCCGCGCTCCTGCTCGTCCTCGTCGCCATGGGCGCGGTCGTCGCCTGGCTGGGGCGGCTCGGCCACGGGCGGGCCATCGTCACCGCCTGCCTGCGGGCGGTCGTGCAGCTCGGCGTCGTGTCCGTGGTGATCGCCTGGGTGGTGTCCTTTCCTGCGGCGGTGGCGGGGTTCATCCTGCTCATGTACGGCGTGGCCGCCTTCACGGCGGGCCGGCGCATCGTCCCCGGACGGGCCGGCTGGTGGGCGGGGGTGCCGATCGCGGCGGGCACCGTGCCGGTGCTGGCCGTCATGGCCGCGAGCGGGGTGATCTCCATGAAGGGGATCGTGGTCATCCCGATCGCCGGGATCCTGCTCGGCGGCTGCCTGACCGCCACCACGCTGGCCGGGCGCCGGGCCCTGGACGAGCTGACCCAGCGTAAGGGGGAGGTGGAGGCGGCGCTGTCGCTGGGGTTCACGCCTCGGGAGGCGGCGCTGGAGATCTGCCGTCCGGTGTCCGGCCAGGCGCTGGTGCCCGCGCTGGACCAGACGAGGACCGTGGGCCTGGTCACGCTGCCCGGGGCGTTCGTGGGCATGCTGCTCGGCGGGGCGAGCCCCGTGCAGGCCGGTGTCGTGCAGCTCGTGGTGCTGGTGGCGCTGCTGGCCGCGGAGGCCGTGGCGACGGTGGTGACGATCGAGCTGGCCGCCCGAGGCTTCTTCCACCGTGGGGTTTAGGGCATTTGACCCCCTTTTGTAGAGGTCCGTGGTGCTCTTTGGCGCGGAGCCGGGCAGGGTTCCGTTCGACCGTTCCGTTCGCCCGTCCCAGGAGACCCGCGTGGCCATCAGACGCTCCGCCAAGACAACCCGGAGGCCCAAGCAGAGCAGCCAGCCGTGGCTGCACGTGAAGGGCGCCGAGATCCAGGAGTTCGGGACCGTGCGGATGTTCCCGCTCGGGCTCTCCTGGGACGCGCGCATGTACTCCTGCCAGCGGCTCAACCAGATCCTGGCCGACACACAGATCCTGTACAACCTCTACAAGAAGCACCACTGGCTGATGCGCGGCCCGACCTTCTACCAGCTCCACCTGCTCCTGGACAAGCACGCCGGCGAGCAGCTCGAACTGGTCGACCAGCTCGCGGAGCGCGTGCAGACCCTCGGCGGCGTCGCGATCGGCGACCCCCGCCACGTGGCGGAGATCACCGTGATCCCGCGCCCGCCCGACGGCGCCGAAGAGGTGCCGGCCATGCTCTCGCGGCTGATCGAGGCGCACGAGACCATCCTCGTCGCCGGCCACGACGCCGCCAGGCGAGCCCAGGAGATGGGCGACGACGGCACCAACGACCTGCTGGTGTCCGACGTCATCCGCACCGGGGAGATGCAGACCTGGTTCCTGATCGAGCACCTGGTCGACACCCCGCTGGTGGAAGCCCCGGAAGGCTGACGGCCCGCAGGCGTTCAGCCGATGCGCAGCGGGAGCGTACGCGGCCCGCGCACCTGGCCCGTGGCCCACGTGACGGCGTCCGGATCGGCCAGGCTGAAGGCCGGGACGCGCTCCAGCCACACCTCCAGCGCCACCCGCAGCTCCATGCGCGCCAGGTGTGACCCCACGCACCGGTGGATGCCCAAACCGAACGCGGCATGCCGGTTGACCTCACGGTCGATGACGACCTCGTCCGCCCGCTCGAACTGCGCCGGGTCGCGGTTGGCCGCCGGGAACGACAGCAGGATCCAGTCTTCGGCCTTCATGTCCACGCCACGCCAGCGCATGTCCTCCTTGACCAGCCGCGCCATCGTGACCGGCGCGTAGGCCCGCAGGAGCTCCTCCATCGCCGTCGGCACCAGCTCCGGCTCGGCCACCAGCCGCTCACGGTCGGCGGGCGTCCTGGCCAGATGCCACAGCGACGCCCCGATCGCGCTCCACGTCGTGTCGATGCCGGCGATGAGCAGCAGCGCGATCGTCCCCGACACATGGGACGGATCAAGTCTGGCACCGCCCAGCTCGGCGTTGATGAGGTAGGTGGTCAGGTCGTCGCGCGGGTTCTCGACGTGGTCGCGGATCTGCTCCAGCAGGTAGGCGAAGACCTGCCCCATCCGCTCGACGCGCTCGTCCGCCGGCAGGTTGATGCCCTCCAGCGCGCTCTCGATGAACCTGCGGAACTTCGGCCCGTCCTCGGGAGGGAAGCCCAGCATGTCGGCGATGACCCGCATCGGGATGTGCTGGGCGTAGTCGCGGGCGGCGTCCACGACCTCCTGGCCCTCCATGAGGTCGATCAGCGAGTGGCAGAAGGCCCTGGTCGCGGCCTCCCGCTTGGCCACCGCGCTCTTGGTGAAGGCCGGCAGCAGCAGCTTGCGCGCGTGGTGGTGGAACGGCGGGTCGGAGGAGATCGGCGGGATGCTGCCCACCGGCGCCAGCTCCCGGGCCGCCCGGAAGTTGCTCATGACGATCGATCGGGACGAGAAGTTGTCGGTGTCGTAGGCGATGGCCGCGACGTCCTCGTAGCGGGTCGGCAACCATCCCCCGCCGAACCGCTCGGTGCGCGCGATCGGGCAGCGCCCGCGCAGGTCGTCCTGGATCGCGTACGGGTCAGCGGCCCACTCCGGCTCGGTGTGGGAGAAGTCGGTCGCCCAGTCGGAGACCGGGCCCGTGATGATCTCGCTTCTGGTGCCCAGAGGACGTTCGCTCGGAGTCTCCCGCTCGCTGAAACGGTCGTCGACGGTCATGCCACACCTCCTAGAGGATCTCGATGGCTCGTTCCGGGCAGTTGGCCGCCGCCAGGCGAGCCGCGCGCTCCTCATCCTGCGACACCTCGCCGTCGCCGACGACCTGGCCGTAGCCCTCGTCGTCCTCGGCGAACAGGGCGGGGGCGAGGTCGTAGCAGCGGCCGTGCCCCTGACAGCGCTCGGAGTCGATCCGCACTTTCACTGGGGTTCTCCCCTCTGGGTGGTGGTAGGGGGCCAGGCCGCCGACGACCCGCGTGAGCAGCGCCGTCCACTCCTCGTCGGCCACGGAGCGCAGGTCCGGGGCGATCAGCGCGCTGCCCATGGCCAGCAGCAGGCAGAAGTGAGCCAGCGCGTCCGGCGACAGCCTGGGATCGATCTCGCCGCCCGCCTGAGCCACGCGGACGAGGCCGGCCAGCCAGTCGGCGCGTTCCCCCAGGTAGTCGCGCATCGCGCGGGCGACCTCCTCGTCACGGCGGGCCGCGACCAGCGCCTCGACGATGAGGTAGCCGCAGGGATCGCGGCGGCGCGACAACCGCCGGCCCGCGACCACCAGCAGATCGGCGATCGACCTGTCGGGGTCGGCGGCGAACAGGCTGGCCAGCAGCCGCGGACCGTGCGCGCGCAGCGCCGCCGCCAGCAGTTCGGCCTTGGAGCCGAAGTGCGCGTAGAGCGCGCCGTTGCTCACCCCCGCGGCTGCGGCGATCTCCGCCACCCGGGTGCCGTCGTACCCGCGCTCGGCGAAGACCTCGGCGGCCGCCCGGAGCAGCCGTTCCCGCGTCTCGGCGGCGGTGACCCCCGCGATTCGCCCCATTCCTGAATTAAAAGACCGTTCATTTCATCCGTCAATAGCCGGTGATCAGGCCTTTCATGGTTGTCTGACGCGCTTGCACACCCGCTGTGCCGAGCCACGATAGTTGGCACCTGGCCAGGCCGGTTGGCACCGTCCTCGGTCATCTATGCCAGGATTCGAGGGTGGAGATGACCGACATCACGCGCGCGATCGCGGCAGCGACTTCGGTCGCCGCATCGCTCGACCTGCCGGCCAACGACGCAATCGTTCTCCACAACTCGAACAGGCTGGCGCTGCGGCTGACGCCGTGCGACGTCCTCGCCCGGGTCGCCCCCGTGCGACATGAGGCTGCACGATTTGAGGTCGAGCTCGCTCAACGGCTCGCCCAGGTCGGATGCCCGACGGGCCTCCTGGACCCTCGGGTGGACCCACTTGTGTACACGCGCGATGGCTTCAGAGTGACGCTGTGGACCTACTACGAACCCGTGACACCTCACACCTCACCGGTCGACTACGCCAAGGCGCTGGAGCAGCTGCACGCCGGCATGCGCAAGGTTGACGTGCCGAGCCCGCGGTTCACGGATCGCATCGTGGAGGCGGAAGACGTCGTTGCCAACCCGAATCTCTCGCCAGAGCTCGCCGACGCGGACCGCGCGTTCCTGAGCAGCAGACTGGGAAGCCTGCGACGGGCGATCGAGGACCGCGGCACCGTAGAGCAACTGCTGCACGGCGAGCCGCATCCAGGCAATGTGCTCGGCACGAAGGACGGCCCGCTGTTCATCGACCTTGAGACATGCTGCCGTGGACCCGTCGAGTTCGATCTCGCCCATGTCCCCGAGTCGGTCTGCGAGCACTATCCGAACGTTGACCAAGGACTGCTGGACGAGTGCCGGCAGCTCGTTCTCGCGATGGTCGCAGCCTGGCGTTGGGAACTTGGCGACCAGCTTCCGAACGGGCGGCGATTCGGAGAGGAATTCTTGCGCTCGCTGCGCAAGGGTCCTCCTTGGCCGACACTCGACACGGTCACCAGGCGACTGGATCGTCCGTAGAAATCGCCGAAGGTCACGTGAAAGCGGCAAGGAACCAAGCGACGCTACCGTCGCCGTTGCAACCCCATGCGCGCCACCTATAGCTGGGGGTCGCAGTGACTGGGCGATGGCCCCGCCCATCGTGGCCACCTATCGCTGCCCGGTGGCCCTGGGCGAGTCCGTCACCCAGGCACCGGTTCAGGCTGCCGGCGAAGGCGGATTGTCATAAATGGTGACCCAGCCCGTTGAGTGCGGCCAGTCGCGTTCGGGGCGGTGGGGGTGGATGCCGACAATGGCCAGCGACGGCAGGTCGTCGAGTTCCGACAGCTCCCGCCATTGGTCCTGGGTCACCTCCAGGTACCGCAATCCCTTCAGCTCGGTCACCGTGGCGATGTCGGCGACGGATGCCGTCGCGATGTCCAGCGCCCACAGGTTCGGCAGCATCCGGAGCGGAGCCAGCTCGACGGGCCGCGCGCAGGTGACCGACAGCGAACGCAACTCCCGGTTCCGGGCCGGCGCCGTCAGGTCGGGCGACTCCACATCGAGCGCCAGATACTCCACCGAACGGTCACCAAGTGGGGCCAGGTCGGGCGAACCCCTGCTCGACAGCGCCAGCGAACACACGTCGGGCACCGCGGCGAGGAACGCGCAATCCTCTACGTCGACCACCCGGACCTCCTGCACCCGTGGACCGGCCTGCATGGCCCGCGCGAGGGAAGGCCGGTCGTCGCTGTACCTGGAGTGCTTGCCCGGCCGACCCGGCAGGTCCGCGTCAATCCACAGACTCTTGTCGCGACGGCGGTAGTCACCGCGCTCCAGCGCTTCCACCAGACGGCGCAGAAACGTGGTCACCGAGTCAGTGACGTACGTCGGCCCGTTCGTGTAGTCGACTCCGACCTTGATGACCTGCCCGGGACGACCGTTCGGTCCGGGATCCAGGTCCACGGCGAGCCAGTTGCCGCCGGTGTCGAACGCGAACCGGATCCAGCCCGGACGCAGCGGCGACCTCCGGACAGTGTTCGGGGGCTGGGCATCGAACACTGTTTGGCGCCAGGGTTCGTACTGCCATTCCTGCGCGATGTCGAGCCACTCGTCATCCTGGCCGCCGAGCTCGGAAAGAGGGAGCCACCCTTTCCGGTCGAACAGCGCGTTGACGAGGTCACCGTCACCGTCGGCGATGCCGTACAGCGCACGGAGGTCTGGAGGCAGCACAACGCCGAGCCTCTCCTCCACCGCGGCGAGGTCCTCCTCGCTCACGGGCTCGGGGAGTTCCTCCTCGTATCCGAGGATCTGCGCCATCAGCCGCCGGTAGTGGTGGAAAAGCCGCACGGCCTCGTCCGGATCACCAGCGGGAACCGCAGACTCGGGCCCGTCCTGCTCGTCACCCCGATCGGGCAGGACGAAGTCCTCATCGATCACATAAAGGAACGGCCGCTTCTGCCGGGAGGATGTCGCCATGCCACCGCAACCTAACACCCGCCCCCGGACAGCACCCACATACTGATCATCTCTGCACCTTCACCGGCTCTGTCCCTGTGCAGGAGAAGCCGTGCGCCGACACCGACTCCCTAAAGCTCCGCCGGCAACCCTGGGCCAGAACAACCTCGAACTTTGGAGTCATCGCCTCCACCCAATGGCACTTGATCTTCGACCGGGTACTGCCAACTTCGATGACGCTTGTTCCAGGGTGGCGATGCGAGCGAGAAGGTCGTCCCGTGTTCCGACCAGGGTCAGCGCGTCGATCAGCGACGGTAGGATCAGGTCCCGGTCTGCCGGCGCGATGCGCCCCAGGTAGTGGGGGTAGAGCGCGGTGTGCCGGTCCGGCGCGACGGACGTGGTGCCCCGCCGGTCGAGGAGTGACCGCACCGCGTCATGTTCCTCAGCGCCGAGCCCTTCGGCGAACGCGGGGGCATCGGCGGCGAAGGTCAGCAGCGACATGACGATGTGACCCGGACCGCGTCGCCGTAGGGGGCCTCGCCCTCGTCGAGCACGTGCAGCGAGGTCATGACGTAGGAGTCGACGTCACGAGGCGCGCCCGCGGCCTGCCGGCGAGCGTGATGGAACGCGCTCCAGGCCGCAGGATCCAGCAGGCCGAAGGAGATGATGCCGGTGCCGCGACGGCCGGCGACGACGGCGGCCTTCAGACCGGCCGCGGCCACCAGGAACTCGATGGGGTCACTGGTGTTCACGTGCTGCCCGGCGTGCGGCGCCCGCGGCGGCGGGCACCGGTCAGGGCAGGGCCGGCACGGCCGGCACGGAGTTGGTCCAGCCGGCCTCGACGATCGTCTCGTCGTAGCTCTTCATCTCGAACTTCTTGCCGTTGAGCAAGACCGTCTGGTTCTCCGACAGCAGCACCATCCTGCCGGTGTCGACGGTCAGCTTGGTCGTGTTCTTCTGCTTGGTCGTGCTCTCGACCAGGACGGCGGTGCCGGATCTGCCCAGGCTGTCCTTGGCCTCGCCCTGGGAGCGGACGCCCGGCATCGTCAGCAGCGCGTTGTAGGCCGAGGCGCGGACCTCCTTCGGAGCGGGAAGGATGTAGAGAAGCTGCGGCAGGGTCCCCCTGATCCACCCGTCGATGGAGGGTGCCGGAATCCTGCTGACCTGGGCTGCCTTCGTGAGCCAGGCCTTCAAGCCGGTCGGGTCGGCGGGCAGGCGCTGGACCTCGTCGTAGGTCAGCCATTGCCCTCCGAACTGGAACTCCTCGGGCTTGCGTCCGGGGGTGAGGTGGCCCTTGGCGGGTTCGGCGGACAACTTCACGGTCTTGCCGTCGATCGAGCTGCTCCACTTGGCCGGGGAACCGTCGCGCTGCCACGCCTTCTTGTCCGCCGCACTCTTCGGCAGCGTCGCGAGTTCCCGGTTGCCGAACCACGACTTGCCGTCGGGTGTGGTCCACCGCTCGATGACCTGCTGCTCGACCAGCGAGTAGCTGTTCGTGCGGGTGCCGAACTTCCAGGGGTGGGTGCTCGTCGACAGCGTCCTGGTGTGCCAGTACGCACCCTCGGGTTCGGCCGCGGACGCCGGCGCGCCCATGAGAGCGGTGGCGCCCACGGCCAGGCCGACGCCGACGGAGATCAGCGGCCGAATCGGCGCGGTCGCGAACTTCATATGTTTCCTCCATGGCTACGAAGTGACGACCTCCTATACGCCTGGGCCGCTCGAATCGTTGCCCGCGGATTGTTTTTCGCAGCCGGGCAACCGTTTCCGAAGGCCGGGGCGTATAAGGAGGCGTGAAATCGGACGGACAACCATGAGCGACATGGAACACGACTTCGGGGCCTTCGTGGCGGCACGTGCCACGAGCCTGCTGCGGGTCGCCTATCTCGCCTGTGGCGACGCGACGGAGGCCGAGGACCTGCTGCAGACGGCGCTGGAACGCACCTACAGGAACTGGGATCGGGTCCGCCACGACAGCCCTGAGCCCTACGTGCGCCGGGTGATCGTCAACGCCGCCATCAGCCGCGCCCGCCGCCGGGCCATCCTCAGGATCATCCCGATGCACAGACCGCCGGAGACGGCGGCGCGCGCGGCCGACGCCGACCTGCGCCATGTGCTCATGGAGGCGCTGCGCGCGCTGCCGCCCCGGCAGCGCGCGGCGGTCGTCCTGCGGTACTGGGAGGACCTGAGCGAGACGCAGACCGCCGAGGTGCTCGGCTGCACGGTCGGGACGGTCAAGAGCCAGACGTCGAAGGCCCTCGCCAAGCTCCGTTCGGCGCTTGGCCGGGAACCAGTGGAAGGAGTGATCGGGAATGCCCACGTTCGAGGATGAGATCCGCCAGATCATGGCGGACGAGACCGCGAGGCTGCGTGCCGCGCCCGATCTGCTCGAGCGGGTCATGCGCTCGCGGACGAAGCGCAGGAGGGCCAGGTTCGCGGCGCTGGCCACGTCGGTGACCGTCGTCGCCGCCGCGCCCATCGGCTACCTGACCGTCGGCTCGGTGGCCACGCCCGGGCCGCAGCCCACGGCCTCCGCCACGCCGGAGCCGCCCGCCATCGACGACACCCCGCCCCTGCGGTCCGATCCGCCGAGTTTCGGCGACCTGGGCGACGGAAAGGCGTTCGGGCGCGTCAAGGTGGGGTACCTGCCCAAGCGGCTGAAATGGTCCAACTGGTCGATCAACTACGGCGACAGTTACACGACCTCGTACAACTTCGACGGCGACAAGACCGGCTTCTACTGCGTCCAGATCTTCGTGTACGAGAACGAGGCCGTCCAGGAGCTCGACGACCGTATCGGGCGATACCGCGACGAGGGCGACGGCGAAGAGGTGACCATCGGCGACCGGAGCGGCTACCTGGTCGTTCAGTTCGTCGGCGAGGACGGCATGAAGGGCACTCCGACGCTCTTCCTCAGAATGGGCGACAAGCAGTGGGCCGAGATCATGTTCAGCCCCTCGTACGTCAAGGAGTTCTCCGGCAGGCAGGCCGTCGAGGCCGAGCTGAAGAAGATCGCGGAGGGGCTCACCTCGACCGGCTGACCGCAGTGGGCGATGGGCGTGAGCCTGGCTTCCTCATCGCCCTCACGGTGGTGCGCTATACCTGGGAGCACTTCCGCGTCAGAAGGCCCACGGGCCGAAGCGGCCCCAGGCGACGAAGGCGGCCAGGATGAGGAGCACCGCGTTCACGATGATCATCTGGGACTCCTTGCGGCGCGCGTGGGTGACGGCGGCGCCGACCATCACCACGACCAGCCCGGTCGCGGCCAGCGGAGTCAGCACCGGCACGATGCCGAGCGCGGCGGGCAGGATCAGCCCGATGGCGGCGAGGAGTTCCAGCGCGCCGATGGCCTTGACGACGCCGGAGGAGAAGTCCTCGGTCCAGGCCATGCCCGCCGCGGCCAGCTTCTCCTTCGGCTGGGCGACCTTCATCACGCCGGCGCCCAGGAAGAGGAGGGCGAGCAGCGCGGCGACGATCCACAGGGCGATGTTCATCGGGGGGTCCGATCGACGCGGATTGACTTCAAGCTTCAACCGGAAGGTACGCCCGTGCCGCTTGAAGCGTCAAGCTACATCGTTCTCAGAAAGGACGCGCTGAGCCACCGCGAACGCCGCGTTGGCCGCCGGCACCCCGCAGTAGACGGCGCTCTGCAGGAGCACCTCGCCGATCTCGTCCGGGCTGAGCCCGTTGCGCAGGGCCGCGCGCACGTGCATGGCCAGCTCGTCAAGGTGCCCACGGGCGACGAGCGCGGTGAGCGTCACGCAGCTGCGGGTGCGCCGGTCCAGCCCCGGACGGGTCCAGATCTCGCCCCAGGCGTAGCGGGTGATGAAATCCTGGAAGTCCCTGGTGAAGCCGGTGGTGCGGGCGACGGCCCGGTCCACGTGCTCGTCCCCGAGGACTTCCCTGCGTACCCGCATGCCCGGCGTGACCGGCAGGTGGGCGAGGAGGGCGGCGGTGACCTTCTCCGGCTGGTCGACGTTGGCGAGGTGGGCGGCGGCCGGCACCTCGACGAGCGTGGCCCCGGGGATGCCGTCGGCCAGCTCCCTGGCGTGGACGGGCGGCGTCGCCGGGTCGTCGCGGCCCGCCAGCACCAGCGTCGGCACGGTGATCGCGCCGAGCTCGGCCCGCAGGTCGTAGCCGGCCAGGGCCTCGCAGCAGGCGGCGTACCCCTGCGGGTGCGTGGCCGCCAGGTCGTCGAGCAGGGCCCGGTCGGCGGGCCCGGCGAACCAGCGCGCGGCCGTGGCCTCCAGCAGCGCCGCGGTGCCTTCGTCCCGGACGAGCCGCGCCCGTTCCCGCCATCCGGCCGGCTCGCCGAACCTGGCGGACGAGCAGATCATCGCCAGCGAGCGCAGCCGCCCCGGATGGCGCGCGGCCAGGGTCGCCCCGATCGCGCCGCCGATCGAGACGCCCGCGTAGTGGAAGCTCTCCATGCCGCTCGCCTCCGCCACCTCCAGCACCCGTTCGGCCAGGACGTCGATGGTCAGGGAGCCGCCGACGGGCGGGGGCGCGCCGCCATGCCCCGGCAGGTCGAACCGGAGCACCCGGAACGTCCTGGTCAGCGCGGCGAGCTGCGGCTCCCACAGGCGTATGGAGGTGCCGAGCGAGGGGCCGAGAACGAGCGGCGGCCCGTGTTCGGGCCCGTCGAGCCGGTGCTGCAAGCGGTCGGTTTCGGAGCCGTCGAGACGACGCTGCGAACGGCCGGGTTCCGGGGTGTCGAGACGACACTGCGAACGGCCGGGTTCCGGGGTGTCGGGCCGGTGTTGCGAGCGGTCAGCCGAAGTCAAAGAAGACCGTCTCCTTGTCGCCTTGCAGGTGCACGTCGAACCGGTAGACCCCGTCGCGCTCCCGCGTCGCCAGCAGCGTGTGCGCCCGGTCGGCGGGCAGGGTGTCGAGGAAGGGGTGTTCGGCCAGGTAGATACGGGTGTAGAGGTGGTGGAGCAGCCCTCGGGCGAACACGCACACGCTGATGTACCCGGTGCCGGGCACGAGCGTGCGCAGGGTCCAGCGGCCGTCGAGGTCGGTGGGCACCCGGCCGAAGCCGGTGAAGTCGACCCCGTGCCGTCCGGCGACCGCCCCGTTGACCGGGTCGCGGCGCAGCGTGCCGGGGGCGCCGCTCAGGTCGCCGTCCGGGTCGGCCTGCCAGAACTCGAGCAGCGCGTCGGGCACCGGCTCGCCCGCCCCGTCGTAGACGTAGCCGTGCACGACGATCCCGCCTGCGGCGATGTCGCCGCCGCCGGGGAACGGCAGCGCGTAGCCGTAGAAGGGTCCGACGGTTTGCGAGGGGGTGAGGTTCATCGGCCCTCCTCCATCCAGGTCGCGGCGGGGCCGTCGAGGACGATGTCCCACTGGTAGCCGAGCGACCATTCGGGCCTGGACAGGTCGTGGACGTAGGCGGCCACCAACCGCTGCCTGGCGCGGTCGTCGGTGACGGAGTTCATGATCGGGTCGTACCGGAACAGCGGATCGTTCGGGAAGTACATCTGCGTGACCAGTCGCTGGGTGAAGGCCCGGCCGAACACGGAGAAGTGGATGTGGGCCGGCCGCCAGGCGTTGGCGTGGTTGCGCCACGGATAGGCACCGGGCTTGATCGTGGTGAAGGCGTAGCGGCCCTCGTCGTCGGTGAGGCAGCGGCCGACGCCGGAGAAGTTCGGGTCGAGCGGCGCCGGGTGGTCGTCCCGCTGGTGCGGGTAGCGGCCCGAGGCGTTGGCCTGCCAGATCTCGACGAGCTGGCCGCGTACCGGCCGGCCTTCCCGGTCGAGCACCCGCCCCTGAACGGTGATCCGCTCCCCTAACGGCTCCCCCAGGTGCTGGCGGGTCAGGTCGTGGTCGTGCGCGGTGACGTCCGTGACGCCGAAGACGGGCCCGGTCAGCTCGGCGGCCTCCGGGTCCTTCAGCGGGACGAGCGGCTGCTTGGGGTGGCGCAGCACCGTGCTGCGGTACGGGGCGTAGTCGCGCGCGGGGTGCTCCCCGCCGCCGCCGGCATGGAGCTCGGCGATCTCGCGGTCGATGTCGGCCTGGGTGAGCGGGGTCATGGTGCCTACCTTTCGAGTACGACGGCCAGACCTTGGCCGACTCCGATGCAGAGGGCGGCCAGGCCGGTGCCGGAGCCCGCGGCGGCCAGCCGGTGGGCGACGGCGCCGGTGACGCGGGCTCCCGACGCGCCGAGCGGATGGCCGAGGGCGATGGCCCCGCCCTCCGGGTTGACGATGGCGGGGTCGAGGTCGGGCAGCTCGGCCAGGCAGCCGAGCACCTGGGCGGCGAACGCCTCGTTCAGCTCCACGGTCGCCAGGTCGCCGGCGCCCTTGCCCGCCTTGGCCAGGGCCTTGCCGATGGCCTCGACGGGGCCGAGGCCGAAGTAGCGGGGTTCGAGGGCGCTCGCGGCGCTCGCGGTGATCCGCGCGAGGGGTTCGCGGCCGCGCAGCCCGGACTCGTCGGTGAGCAGCAGGGCCGCCGCGCCGTCGTTCAGCGGGGAGGAGTTGCCCGCCGTGACCGTGCCGCCGTCCTTCCTGAACACGGGTTTGAGCCGGGCCAGCGCCTCCTGCGAGGTGTCGTCGCGGATGCCCTCGTCCCTGGTCACGCCGTCGATGGGGACGATCTCGCGCTCGAAGGACGCCTTGGCCGCCTTCTGGTGGCTGGCCAGCGCGAACGCGTCCTGCTCCGCGCGGGTGACCCCGTGCCTGTCGGCGATCAGCTCGGCTCCTTCACCGAGCGGGACGGTGTGCTCGGCGGGCATGCGCGGGTTGACGAGCCGCCAGCCGAGCGTCGTGGAGACCAGCTCCTGGCCGCCCGCCGGGAATGCCCTGTCCGGTTTGGGGAGCACCCACGGCGCGCGGGTCATCGACTCCACGCCGCCGGCGATCACGGTGGCGGCGTCGCCGAGCGCGATCATCCGGTACGCCTGGATGACGGCCTCCATGCCGGACCCGCACAGCCGGTTCACCGTCACGCCCGGCGTGGTGACGGGCAGCCCCGCCAGCAGCGCGGCCATGCGGGCGACGTTGCGGTTCTCCTCGCCCGCGCCGTTGGCGTTGCCGAGGATCACCTCGTCGGGGGCCTCCAGGTCGTTGCGCTCGGCGATCGCCCTGACGACGTGCGCTGCCAGGTCGTCGGGTCGCATGCCGGACAGCGCGCCGCCGTAGCGGCCGAACGGGGTGCGCACCGCGTCCACGATGTAGACGGCCTTCATGCCGGGTCCCTTTCCGTCGAGACGGGCCTTCATGCCGCAACCTCGGCTTCGGTGCGGGCGCGCAGGTCGGCCACGCTCACCCCGGGCGCGGTCTCGACCAGCCGCAGCCCCTCGCCGGTGACGTCGAGCACGCCGAGGTCGGTGATGATCCGGTGGACGCAGGCCCTGCCGGTGAGCGGCAGCGAGCACTCTTTGACGATCTTCGGAGCGCCGTCCTTGGCGGTGTGGTCGGTGATCACGATGACCTTGCGGGCGCCGTGGACCAGGTCCATCGCCCCGCCCATACCCTTGACCAGCTTCCCGGGGACCATCCAGTTGGCCAGGTCGCCGCAGGCCGAGACCTGCATCGCGCCCAGCACCGCCACGTCGATGTGGCCGCCGCGGATCATGCCGAAGGAGAGCGAGGAGTCGAAGAACGACGCGCCGGGGAGCACCGTGACCGTCTCCTTGCCGGCGTTGATGAGGTCGGGGTCGAGCGCGTCCGGCGCGGGGTAGGGGCCGACGCCGAGGATGCCGTTCTCCGAGTGCAGGATCACGTCCACCTCCGGCGGGAGGAACGACGGGATGCGGGTGGGCAGGCCGATGCCGAGGTTGACGTAGTCGCCGTCGCGCAACTCGGCCGCCGCGCGCGCGACCATCTCGTCGCGGGTCCAGCTCATGACGTCGTCCTCTTCTCGATGGCCTTGTCGGCGGCCTGCTCGGGGGTCAGGACGAGCACCCGCTGGACGAACACCCCCGGCAGGTGGACCTCGTCCGGGTCCAGCTCGGTCAGCTCCTCGACCTCGGCGACGGTGACGCGTCCGGCCAGGGCCGCCAGGGGGTTGAAGTTGCGGGCGGCCTTGCCGAAGACCAGGTTGCCGTGCCGGTCGCCCTTCGCCGCGCGGACCAGGGCGAAGTCCGTCCTGATGCTGCGCTCCAGCACGTACGTGCGCCCGTCGAACTCCCGCGTCTCCTTGGGCGGCGAGGCGACGGCGATGGAGCCGTCGGGGTTGTGGCGCAGCGGGAGGCCGCCGTCGGCGACCGGCGTGCCGACCCCGGCGGGCGTGTAGAAGGCGGGGATGCCCGCTCCGCCCGCGCGCAGCCGCTCGGCCAGGCTGCCCTGCGGCGTCAGCTCCACCTCCAGGTCGCCGGCCAGGTACTGCCGGGCGAACTCCTTGTTGTCGCCGATGTAGGAGGCGGTCACCCGGGCGATGCGCCCTGCGGCCAGCAGGATGCCCAGGCCGCCGCCGTCGACGCCGCAGTTGTTCGACACCACGGACAGGCCGCTCACCCCGGTGTCGTAGAGGGCCTGGATCAGGACGTTCGGGATGCCGCTGAGGCCGAAGCCGCCGACCGCGAACGACGCGCCGTCGCGTACGCCGGCCAGCGCCTCCTCGGCGGTTGCGACCACCTTGTCTCTGCGCACGACGCTCCATTCACCGGGGAGTGTTCGCATAGTGAACTTTTGTTCGTTATTATGCGGACGAGTATCCGTTCCTGGCAGCTTTCTGTCAAAGTTCCCGTTTGTGGCAGTGGAGGGTGCGATGGAACCGGCCGGGACCCTCGAACGCGGGATCGCCGTCCTGCGGGTGCTGGCGTCCGAACCGGCGCGCCGGACGCGGGCGACGGAGCTCGTGCACGCCACCGGCCTGGCCAGGTCCACGGTGGACCGGGTGCTGGCGACCCTCGTCCGTCTCGGGTACGTGCGGGCGTGGGAACGCGACGTCCAGCTCGCCCCCGGGCTGCTGGAGCTGGGCGCGGCCTATTTGCGCGGGGGCGGCCTGCGTGACGCGCTCTCCCCGCTGGCCGAGAGGCTCGCCGAGGAGCTGGACGAGTCGGTGTCGCTGGCCGTACGGGACGGTGACGGGGTGCGCTTCGTCGGCCAGTTCACCCGGCGGCGGACGATGTCGGTCGCCTTCCGAGTCGGCGACCTGCTACCGGCGCAACGGTGCGCGGCCGGGCTGGCGCTGCTCGACCCCGGCTCGCCGTGGGCCGAAGACGACCAGCTCATCGAGCCCGGGTTGATCGCGGTCGCGGTGCCCGTACGGGACGGCGACGGGACGCCGGTCTGCGCGGTCAGCGTGGTCAGCCACACGAGCCGGCACACGGCGGCGGGGCTGCGCGAACACGCCATGTCCCGGCTCTTGAAGACGGTCGCGGAAATGGAGTCCACCCTGGCCGCGCCTCCCGGCTCCGCCCCCGTGGGTGCCGAGGTCGTCGTGGACGGGTCGCGTGTCGCCAAGCGGGAGTTCGGCTCGGAGTTCCTGCAGTCGCTGGCGCGGGGCCTGGCCGTGCTGGTGTCGCTCGGCTCGAAGCGCGGCGGTGTGACCCTGGCCGAGGCCGCGCGGGCCACCGGCCTGCCCCGGGCCACGGTCCGGCGGTCGCTGCAGGTCCTGGAACGGGTGGGGTACGCGGCCTCGGACGGCTCCCGCTTCGTCCTGCTGCCCCGGGTGATGGAGCTCGGCTACGCCCACCTGTCGGAACGCACGCTCGGCGAGGTCGTCCAGCCGCACCTGGCCGACCTGGTGGCCCGCCTGCGCCAGTCGGCCTCGGTCGCGGTGCTGTCCGGCGACGACGTCCTCTACGTGGCGCGGGTGGCGACCGTGAGCATCATGACCGTCGACATCACGGTCGGCACCCACTTCCCCGCGTACGCGACCGCGATGGGCCGGGTGCTCCTGGCCGGCCGGCCCGAGGACCGGCTGCCCGCCCTCACCCTCGAACCTCTGACCCGCCGCACCATCACCACTCCCGACGCCCTGGTCGCGGCCGTCCGCCGGGCCGCCTCCGACGGGTACGCCCTGGTGGACCAGGAGCTTGAGGAAGGCGTCCGGTCGATCGCCGTACCCGTCCGCGACCGGGACGGGCGGACGGTCGCGGCGGTCAACGTCGCCACGCACGCCAGCCGCGCCACCCCTGCCGACCTGCGCCGCGACGTCCTGCCCGCCCTCACGGAGACCGCCGCCCGCATCTCGGCCGACCTCCGCCACTTCCCCGCCACCCCCGAACCCGGCCTCCGCCCCCACGACTGACCCAACCCACCCGGCTGGTCACGACAACGTGCCTGCACTTCGGCCGGGGAGGATCGCGGACAAGACCGCACGCCCGGCGAATCTTGCCGGGATTTTGCCGGACCCGTGGCCGGCAACACCAGGCCGATCGCGCAGGAACACGATGAAATGGGCGATGTGGTGACAGACGGGATGACACGTTTCCGCACCGACCGTGAGAGCGCGGGCAGGGCGCTGGTGGACGACGCCGGCGTCGTCATCGAGGCCGCGGCGGCCATGGCCGCCCGGTTCGGGAGCGGCAGCAGGCTGCTGGCGTTCGGCCGTGACGGGGGCGCCTCGGACGCGGCGCACGTGGCGGTGGAGTTCACCCATCCGGTGATCGTGGGCAAGCCCGCGCTGCCCGCCCTCTGCCTGGGCGGGGAGCCGTCGTTGTTGCCGGTGCTGGGACGTCCCGAGGACATCGCCGTGGGGATCCGCCCGGCCGGGGACGATCTGGCCGTCGCCCGCGGGCTCGGCATGCTGACCGTGGCCCTGACGGTGAACGCGGCGTGCCCGCACGCGGACCACGTGCTGGCGGCGGCCAGCGACGACGCGCTGGTCGCGCGGGAGATCCACGTCACGATGTACCACCTGTTGTGGGAGCTGGTCCACGTGTTCCTGGAGGCGGACGGATGAGCGAGGGTTCGTGTGTGACGTGCGGCGACGTGGCCGTGCCGGTGCGCGTCGCGGCCCTGCTGCCCGGCGCGATGGCGCGGGCGGAGACCTGCGCGGGGACGGAGGAGATCAGCGTGGCTCTGGTGGACGTGCGAGTGGGCGACACCGTCCTGGTGCACGCCGGTGAGGCGATCGCCGTGGTCGGAAGGGGCGTCTCGTGACGCTCTATCCGTTCCTGCGGCGTGACCCGCTCGATGTGCGGGCGTCCACGGCCGAGAAGGCCCGCGAGAGCCTGGAGCTGCGGCGGCGGGTGCTCGACGAGCTGATGCCCGCGCTGGTGGCGGGCGCCGAGGCGATGGCGGAGGCGTTCCGCGGGGGCGGGCGGCTGTTCACCTTCGGCAACGGCGGCAGCAGCACGGACGCGCGGTCGGTGGCGGAGCTGTTCACCGCGCGCGGGCTGCCCTCGGTCTCGCTGGCCTGCGACTCCGCGTTGGTGACGGCGCTCGGGAACGACGTGGGGTTCGAGGTGGTCTTCGCCCGCCAGCTCGCCGCGCTGGGCGGCGCGGGTGACATCGCCTGCGCGCTGTCGACCAGCGGCGGCTCGCCGAACGTGCTGCACGGCCTGGCCCAGGCCAGGAGCCTGGGGATGGTGACGGTCGGGTTCGCCGGTTCCGGAGGCGGGCGGATGGCCCAGGAAGGGCTGGCCGAGCACCTGTACGTCGTCCCGTCGTCGTCCGTGCACCGCATCCAGGAGGCGCAGACGACGCTCTACCACGTGCTGGCCGATCTGGTGTCAGCAGATGCGCGGTAGTGGGTCGCCGACGAGGACGTCCACCACGCGGGTGCCGCCGAACGCGGTACGCAGCAGCACCAGCCCCGCCGGGCTCGGCGCGACCGTGCCGATGAGCGCGGCGTCCGCGCCCAGCGGGTGGGAGCGGATCGTCGACAGGGCCTTGTCGGCGTGCTCGCCGTCCACCACCGCCACGAAGCGGCCCTCGCAGGCGACGTAGAGCGGGTCGAGTCCGAGCAGTTCGCAGACGCCGGTGACCTCCGGCGTCACGGGGATCGCGTCCTCGTGCAGCACGACGGCCGCTTCCGAGGCGCGGGCCACCTCGTTGAGCACTGTGGCCACGCCGCCCCTGGTGGCGTCGCGCAGGGTTCTGACGTGCTCGGGCAGGGCCTCCAGCAGGGCGTCGACGATGCCGTGCAGCGGGGCCGTGTCGGAGGTGATCGGCGCCTCGATGCCGAAGTCGTCCCGGGCCAGCATGATTGCCGCACCGTGCGCGCCGATCGGGCCCGACACGATGACGGCGTCGCCCGGCCGCGCGCCCGCGGCCGACAGCGTGACCGGCCGCTCGACGAGGCCGACCCCGGCCGTGGTGACGTAGCAGCCGTCGGCCTTGCCGCGCTCCACCACTTTGGTGTCGCCGGTGACGATCGTGACCTCGGCGGCCCGCGCGGCGGCGGCCATGGACGCGGTGATGCGCCGCAGGTCGGCGACGGGGAAGCCCTCCTCCAGGATGAACCCCGCCGACAGGTGGACGGGCCGGGCGCCGCACATGGCCAGGTCGTTCACGGTGCCGTTGACGGCCAGGTCGCCGATGTCCCCGCCGGGGAAGAACAGCGGCGAGACCACGAACGAGTCGGTGGTGAAGGCCGTGCGGGCGCCCGCGAGGTCCAGCAGCGCGCCGTCGTCCAGCGGGGCGAGCAGCGGGTTGCGGAAGGCCTCCAGGAAGACGGCCTCGATCAGGGTGTGGGTGGCCTGGCCTCCGGCGCCGTGGGCGAGCGTGATGCGCTCCTCCCTGACGACGGGCCTGCGGCGGCGCTGCCGTTCGATGCGGTCGAGGACCTGCTGTTCCCTGCTCATGCCAGACTCGTCTCCCCCGGCCGCGACGCCTGTATCTCGACCGGCAGCGGCTCGCGGGCGGCCGCGCGGATGCGTTCCCTGCTGAAGCGGCCGAAGTTGTAGTAGGCGGCGCAGGCCCCCTCGGAGGAGACCATGCAGGTGCCGATCGGCGTCTCGGGGGTGCAGGCGGTGCCGAACACCTTGCACTCCCACGGCTTGAGCACGCCCTTGAGCACCTCGCCGCACTGGCAGGCGCGCGGGTCGGCGACGCGGACCCCGGGCAGGTCGAAGACCCGTTCGGCGTCGAAGGCGGCGTACTCGTCGGCCATGGCCAGGGCGGAGTGGGCGATGAAGCCGAGCCCGCGCCATTCGAAGTGCGCCCGCAGCCGCATCACCCGGCCGATGGCCGACAGCGCGACGCGGTTGC
The DNA here is from genome assembly GCF_042650645.1 of Nonomuraea purpurea. NCBI lineage: Bacteria > Bacillati > Actinomycetota > Actinomycetes > Streptosporangiales > Streptosporangiaceae > Nonomuraea > Nonomuraea purpurea. The sequence goes on along the minus strand of NZ_JBHSBI010000001.1, from coordinate 738,116 downwards.
CGTGCCAGGGCACGACCCTGGCGTACTGGTTCTCGACCTGGCAGCGGCCCTCGGCGAGCTGGCCGAGCAGCATGTGCACCGAGGTGAGGATGTCCAGCGGCTCGAATCCGGCGACGACCATCGGCTTGCCGTAGTCGTGGGCGATGAACTCGTACGGCTGGCAGCCGATCACGGCCGAGACGTGCCCCGGTCCGATGAACCCGTCGAGGCGCAGGTCGGGCGAGTCCAGGATGGCCTTGATCGCCGGGATGATCATGACGTGGTTGCAGAAGACGGAGAAGTTCGTGACGCCCTCGTCCGCGGCCCGCAGCACGGTCATCGCGGTGGAGGGCGCGGTGGTCTCGAAGCCGATGGCCATGAACACGACCCGCCGGTCCGGGTTCGCCCGCGCGATCTTGAGGGCGTCCAGCGGCGAGTACACCATCCGGATGTCGGCCCCGGCCGCCTTGGCGTCCAGGAAGGAGCCGGTGCCGCCGGGCACCCGCATCATGTCGCCGAACGAGGTCATGATGACGCCCGGCTGGCCGGCGATGTGGATGGCGTCGTCCACCCGGCCCATCGGGATCACGCAGACCGGGCAGCCGGGGCCGTGCACGAGGTTCACCTCGGCCGGCAGGTGGTCCTCCAGGCCGTGCTTGTAGATCGTGTGGGTGTGCCCGCCGCACACCTCCATGAACGTGTATTTGCGCCCCGGCCGGCAGCGCGCGGCGATCTCCGCGGCCAGCACCCGCGCCCGTCCCGCGTCGCGGTACTCATCGACGAACCGCACCGCTCCCCCTCACGAGATGTCCGACGTGCTCAGCGCGTCGAGTTCGTCCGTGTACGCCTGCCCGAGCCCTTCGAGGTAGTCGAGCACCGCCTGCGCCTCCTGTTCGGAGATCTTGGACAGCGCGAACCCGACGTGCACCAGCACCCAGTCCCCGGGCGCGAGTTCCTCGTCGGCGAGCAGGCCGACGTTGATCCGCCGGCGCACGCCGCTGACCTCCACCAGGGCCAGGTCCTCGTGGTCCTGGGCGAGTTCGACCAGCTCACCGGGGATGCCGAGACACATCGGACGCCCTCTCGCCGAAGGTGACCGACTCAAGGACGAGCTCGTCGCCGCCGCTGAGCTGGACGCCGTCGTCGCCGCAGCCCGGGCAGACGGCCAGCGGGTCCAGCGTCTCGGAACCGACGCCGCAGGCCGGGCAGCCGATCGTCATCGGCGTGACGACGAGTTCGACCACGGCGTCCTGGACGGCGGTGCCCGCCGCGGCCAGCGCGAACGCCTGGTCGAAGGCCTCGCCCACGACCGCGTGACGGGCTCCGACGCGTACCCGGGCGGCCGTGACCCGCCGATCGCCCGCCTGCCGCCGCAGCAGCTCGACGAGGCCCTCGCACATCCCGATCTCATGCATGCGGCGCTACATCCGTTCCATCTTCAGATAACGGTGGATCTGCGGCCACTGGGCGGCGACGACCGCCGCCAGCCCGCAGAGCAGGATTAGACTCACCATGCGGCACTTTCGCATCTCACATCACCTCATCACGGGCGGTCTGGCCACGATTTTCCGCAATCATGTCCATGACCAGGGACTTCACGAGGTTCACTGCCTCGTCCACCATCGCGTTCACCGGTTCGCTCAGCTCGAACAGCGCCTCCTCGACCCGGGCCGGCTCGCAGCACACGACCCGCACCCGCTCGGGGATGCGGCCGAGCCGCCTGGCCAGCCCCAGCACCCGGACCGGGTCCATGCCGTGCGTCTCCAGCCCAGGCCCTTCGTCGCCGGGCAGGTCGGGTTCGAGCACGGTGAGGGTGCCGGGCGACTGGCCGCGCGGCCCCGCGTCCACGAAGATCACGGCCGCGTAGTCGTGCTGCAGGGCGTAGGCCAGGTCCATGCCGCGGATGCCGAAGTCGACGACGTCCACGCCGGGGATGCCCGGCTGCTCCGCCAGGCGGCGGACCACCTCGACGCCGAAGCCGTCGTCGCCGAGGAAGACGTTGCCGATGCCGGCGACCAGGAGCCGGTCGGCGACCGGGCGTTCCACGTGCTCTCCGAGCGGCTCGATCTCCTCGGCGGAGTAGAAGAAGCGGTGGCCGGGCAGCCGGGCCTGGCCCAGGTCGCGTCCCGGGTCGTCGTCGAGCGTGACCGCGACGTGCAGCGCGCCCTCGTCGTCCTGCTCGACGCTCTCCACGATCGCCAGGCGGCCGTCGAGGACGAGGTCGAAGACGTCGGACTGACTCCTGGGCCGCAGCCGCACCCGGCTGCCGGGGCCGACCGCGACGCCGTCCACGATCACCTCGCCGGGGCCGTTCTCGGCCATCCGCACCCAGAACCCGTCGCGCGCGTTCACGGCTGCGTCTTTCGCATGATGCCGTGCAGCCGCATCAGCTCGTCGGGCGTCAGGGCCGCGCAGCGGTCGAGGATCTCGCGGGCGCGCGGGTCGCCGTCGCGGATCTCCTGCTGCTCCTGGTCGCTGAGCGCGAGAACGCTGAGCGTGAGCAACTGGTCGATCTCGGTCGCGTCGAACAGGTCGCCGGGGCTCTCGGGCGCGATCCTCGGGTGGTCGTAGAGGATGATCGGCGAGGCGAGCATGGTACGCCGGTCGCCGTCAGGGCCCGCGAGCACCGGCCAGCACCCGACGTTGCGGCACCGCGCCGCGTGCTCCTGGAACTCCGCCGGCGGGTCGGTGAGCGAGACGAAGGCGGCCTCCGGCGCGTGCAGCACGACGTGCGCGGAGACCAGCGTGCGCTGGAGCGCGTCGGTGCGGGCGCCTCCCGGCCACGGCGTGGTGTTGACGACCTCGGCGGTGACCATGAACAGGTCGGGCCGCAGCCGCACCGCGCTCGTCTCGACGCGGCCGTTCAGCGCCTGCCAGCTTCGCAGCACCGCCCCCGACTGCCCGTCCGCCCCGGTGAGCGGCTTGCGCTCGGTGCCGGCGGGCACGTCGATCTCCGTGACGACGGGTCGCTCCAGCAGGTCCTCGACGACCAGCCCGACCAGGGCCAGCTCGCGCTCGCGCGCCTCCTCGCCCGGCAGGTGGCGGGAGCCGTCGATGACCAGTTCGGGGACCCGCTCCAACCGGCCGTCGTCGAAGCGGGCCACCTGGCGGGCGACGGTGTGCAGGAAGCGCACGCACACGTCCACGGTGTCGCGGGGCCCGGCTTGGAGCAGGCATTGCGTCCGCAGCCGCGCCGTGCCGGCGTCGTAGGTCTCGGGGTGGATGCCGCCGATCGTCCAGCGGTGCCGGTTCTTCAGCGACGACTCGCGGTAGGGCCACAGCAGGTAGCCCTCGTAGAGGACGGCCTGCGCGATCTGCCTGACAGGGTCCATGGACGCTCAGCCTCCGCTTGTCCGCAGCAGTGACCGCACCGCGTCGTCCCAGCCGAGCAGCGTGTGCCGGACCTTGTGTGCGTACAGGCGGTCGAAGGTGTCGCGTTCCAGCCTGATCCAGGCGGTACGCGGGAAGTGGCGATCCATGAGCTCCTTCCACACGGTCACCGGCATGCGGAAGGCGGCCTCGGTGTCCCAGGGCAGGCAGGCCGCCTGCAGGCGGTCGCCGTCCTGGTAGAAGACCGTGCCGGTGAACAGGAAGCTCAGCGGGACCTCGCCGTCGGGCAGGCCGTGCAGGTACTTGGTGGCGGCCACGTCGAAGTCGTAGGTGCACGGGACGGTGACGGGCGTGCGCGTGGCGCCGGTGAAGGCGGGCACGTGGGTGACCGTCTGCGTCCACAGCAGGCTCGACAGGTTGCGGTCCCAGCTTTCCGGCGGGCCGAAGAGCTCTTTGAGGCGCTCGCGGGCCTGCTCGTCGTAGCCGCGCCCGGTGGCGTCGATGCGGAGCTGCGTGGCGAGCGTGAGCGCGCGGATGGGCGCGTCCGCGTCGGCGTGCCGCGCGCGCAGGTCCAGGTCGAAGCGGAGTGCGGGTGCGGCGGCGGGCTCGGCGGGCTCGACGCCGCGAACCTCGATCCGCACGGTCGGCGGTGTGGGTGGCATGGCGGATCAGGCGGGCGACAGGTTGGGCATGTCGGGGTCGATCGGGTCGTGCTCGCCGGCGTTGACGCCGGTCGAGCGCTTGGCCGTGGAGCGGCCGTCGGGCAGGTGGCCCTCCTGCTTGAAGTAGTTGCCCGTGGCGTTGCCCTCGTTGACGCCTTTGACGTGGGATGGGGCGTCGGGGCGCACGTCGGGGCGGCCCGTCTTGATGGGGTCTTTCCTGTTCATCCTGGGCTCCTGTCGGTGGCCGGCACGGTGGTCGACCGGTCGGCGAGGTCGGTGAAGAAGCGGGTGATGTGCTCGCGGACGTCCTGGCCGCCCGTCAGGCCCCGCCAGCGGGCGCGGACGCCGCCGACCAGGGCGTAGCAGTCGTCGATCGGGACGATCCAGGCGCCGTGGTCGCGGTCGGCCAGCAGCGCCTCGACGTCCGGCAGGAGGCCGTCGAGCACCGGGTTGTCCAGGCGGAGCCGATCCCAGGCGGCCTGGTCGCCGGGCGCCCGCACGGCTCCGGCCGGGCTCGGGTAGTACGGGCTGGTCTCGCCTGTCGCGGAGTCGTGCACCAGGAACGTCGTGCGCACAGGAGGGCGCAGTCTGGCCCAGCTCGGCGCGTCCATGGTGAAGCCGGCCAGCCGCCGGCGGCGCTGCGGAACCAGCCGGTAGTGGCCGCCGGCCACCGCGGCGTGGTCGAAGAGCACCTGGCAGGCGCGGCACGCGCAGCGCAGCTCGCGGGCCGGCAGCTCCAGCAGGTGCCGGTGGGCGGCGGGCAGGGCCTCGGCACACAGCTCGCACTGCCCGGCCGCCGATTCCGGGGCCGCGCTCCGGTCCCCGGCGGGACCGGCCTCGCGCCCCGCGGGCGGCCGCTTTCCGGCCTGGGCGGCGAGCTGGCGGAGCCGGCCGCTCATGAACCCTCCTTCGTCGGGCCCATGTTTCCCTGCTGACTGATGACCTCGACAAGCTCGCTCATGAACCCTCCTTCGTCGGGCCCATGTTTCCCTGCTTACTGATGACCTCGACAAGCTCGCTCATGGGGCCTCGCTGCCGCGCCGGACGACCAGGCTCTCGACCGGGATCACGGGTGTCTGGTCGATCTCGACCCGGGCGATCTCCGGCGCCGCGTCGAGCACGGCCTCCCGCAGCGCCGTCGTGGCCGCGGCGGCGGAGGAGGCGCAGCCGGTGGGCGGCACGCGCAGGCGTACCAGGTCGTCCTCGATCGCCACCACGGCGGCCGAGGTGCCGGCCAGGGCCGACCGGACGCGGGCGCGGGTGTCCAGCGGGTGCAGGTCGTGCAGCAGGAGCAGCGAGGAGACCAGCTCGTCGGCGGCCAGCCCGGTGGCCTCCGCCTCCCCCACCGTCGCCATGATCCGCCCCAGGCCCTCCCCGTACAGGGCGAGCAGCTCCTGGACGAGTTCGACCGCGGCCGGATCGGCCTCGGCGAGCAGGGCCTCGATCCTGTCGATGCGCGCGTTCACCGCCGCCTAGCCCGCGGCGCCGAACGTGGGCGAGTGGACCTGCTGCAGCACCTTGCCGCCTCCGAGGTACATGTGCACGCCGCACGGCAGGCACGGGTCGAAGCTGCGCACCGTGCGCATGATGTCGATGCCCTTGAACGACTCGGGCCCGTTCTCCTCGAAGATCGGCAGGTCCTGGACCGCGTCCTCGTACGGCCCCGGCGTCCCGTGGACGTCGCGCGGGCTGGCGTTCCATGGCGTCGGCGGGTACGGGTGGTAGTTCGCGATCTTGCCGTCCCTGATCACCATGTGGTGGGACAGCACCCCGCGCACCGCCTCGTGGAAGCCGCAGCCGATCGCCTCTTCCGGCACGTCGAAGTCGCTGAACACCTGCGTGCGGCCGGCCCGCACCTCGCCCATCGCCTGCTCGACGAAGTACACGGCCATCGCCGCCGCGTAGGCCACGAAGTAGGCGCGGGCCCTGTTGCGCTCGATGGTGTTGGCCCAGCGCGGCACCTTCCACTTCAGCCGCGTCTCGGGCAGGGCCGCGCTCTTGGGCAGGTTGATCTCCACGCCGTCGCCGGTGGCGCGCACCGTGCCGGTGTCGACGAGGCCGGCCAGGGCCGTGGACCACAGCCGGGCCAGCGGCCCGCCGCCGGTGTCGAGGGCCAGGTGGTCGCCGGTGCGGGCGTCGTGCCAGCGGGGGCTCATGACCCAGCTGTAGTTGCCGCCCTCCAGGTCGCGCTTCTGCGGGTGCGGCAGCGTGGTCTGGTTCCACGGGTGGCGCTTGTCGACCGGATTGCCGAGCGGGTCGTGGGTGACGAAGGTGCGCTCGTCCTGCCAGTCGTCGTAGTAGGAGCTGCCGAGCAGGATCCTGATACCGAGGTTGATGTCGACCAGGTTCGTCGTCAGCAACTCGCCGTCCAGGACGATGCCGGGCGTGACGAACATCTTCCTGCCCCACTCGTTCATGTGCCGGTAGTCGTAGTCGACCACCGCCGGGTCCTGGAAGGCTCCCCAGCAGCCGAGCATCACGCGCCTGCGGCCGACCTCCTCGTAGCCGGGCAGTGCCTCGTAGAAGAAGTCGAACAGGTCGTCGTTCATCGGGACGGCCTTCTTGACGAAGTCGAGCACCTTCAGCAGCCGCACCAGGTAGTCGGTGAACACCTGCGGGGTCGCCACGGTGCCCACGCCGCCCGGGTAGAGCGTCGAGGGGTGCACGTGGCGGCCCTCCATCAGGCAGCACATCTCCCTGGTGACCCTGCTGACCTGCAGCGCCTCCCGGTAGACCTCCCCGGTGAACGGGTTGAACGCGCGCATGATGTCGGCGATCGTCCGAAAGCCGTGGACCGCGGAGTTGGGCGCCAGGGTGGTCTCCGCCTGGCGCAGCAGGCTGGGGTTGGTCTCCTTGACCATCTGCTCGCAGTAGTCGACGAAGACCAGGTTGTCCTGGAAGAGCGTGTGGTCGAACATGTACTCGGCCGCCTCGCCCAGGTTGATGATCCACTCGGCGAGAGGCGGCGGCTTGACGCCGTAGGCCATGTTCTGGGCGTAGATCGAGCAGACCGCGTGGTTGTCACCGCAGATGCCGCAGATCCGGCTGGTGATGAAGTGCGCGTCGCGCGGATCCTTGCCCTTCATGAACACGCTGTAGCCGCGGAACAGCGACGAGGTGCTCTTGCACTCGGCGACCCTGCGGTTCTTGAAGTCGATCTTGGTGTAGATGCCCAGGTTGCCGATGATCCTGGTGATCGGGTCCCAGGACATCTCGACCAGTTGGCTGGCCTGCTCTGTCCGCTTTCCCTTTGCGGCCGTGCGAGTCGTCATGTCAACCGTTTCCCCAGCGCGGGTCGTACCCGCTGGTCAGCTTGGCGCGGTTGTGGCGCCACTTCGGCTCCCGATTGGCCGCTTTGTTGGTGATCTGGCGAAGTTTGCGGATCAGCGCGCCGTACGAACCGCTGAGCCCCACCGACACCGCCGCACCGGGCGGTTCGTCCATGAACGGCATGAACTTGTCGGGGAAGCCGGGCATCGTGCAGGCGATGCAGACGCCGCCCACGTTGGGGCAGCCGCCGACGCCGTCCATCCAGCCGCGCTTGGTGACGTTGCAGTTGACGACCGGGCCCCAGCAGCCGACCCGCACCAGGCACTTGGGCGAGTTGTAGTCGTGGGCGAAGTCGCCCTGCTCGTAGTAGCCGGCCCGGTCGCAGCCCTCGTGCACGGTCTTGCCGAACAGCCAGGTCGGCCGGAACATCTCGTCGAGCGGGATGGTCGGGGCCGTGCCGGCCGCCTGGTAGAGCAGCCAGGTCAGCGTCTCCATGAAGTTGTCGGGCTGCACGGGGCAGCCGGGCACGTTCACGATGGGCAGGCCGCCGGCCGAGCGGAAGTCGCGGCCCAGGTAGTCCGTCAGGCCCATGCAGCCGGTCGCGTTGCCGGCCATGGCGTGGATGCCGCCGTAGGCCGCGCAGGTGCCGATCGCGACGACGGCCCACGCCTTGTGCGCGAGCCGGTCGATCCACTCGTTGACGGTGATGGGCTCGCCGGTCGCCGGGTCGTTGCCCATCGACGTCCAGTAGCCCTCGCCGTTGATCTGCTCGTTCGGGATCGAACCCTCGACCACCAGGATGAACGGGCCCAGCTCGTCGCGGGCGGCCTGGTGGAAGGCGGCCATGAAGGCGTCGCCGACCTCGGCCGCCAGGACCTTGTTGTGCAGATGCACCTTGGGCAGCCCGGGCACCAGACCGAGCAGGACGTCCTCAAGGCTCGGCAGTGTGGCCGCGGTGATCGAGACGGTGTCGCCGTCGCAACTCATGCCCTCTGAGGTCCACAGAATGTGCACCTCGTCCAGAGCCGTCGCAGTGGTCATCGGCCCAAGCCCCCCTTCTTGGCCCACGTAGAGGATGAGCGCCCCGTATCCAGCTCGTACCTCTACGTAGCGGACATACCGCTCGCACGGCGGTCGCAAACCCTCGCATTGATGAGTCGATTGACTTAAATAGGTGCATCAACTTAACTGTGGGCGTCCGCAACTCGGGAGGCGACATGAGCGTCGAGCAGATTCCGGATTATCCCTTCTCCAACCCCAGCGCCCTGGAGCCGCCGCAGCAGTGGGCGTCGATGCGCGACGGGTGTCCCGTGGCGCCGATCCGGCTGGCCAGCGGCGACCAGGCACTGCTCCTGACCCGGTACGCCGATGTCAAGCAGGTGCTGTCCGACCCCCGCTTCACCCGCAGGCTCGACGCCGACGACGCCGCCAAGGTGACCGCCAACGAGTCCGGGGGCGTCTTCTCCACCTCCAGCCCGAACATGAGCGGCGACAACCACCGGGCCTGGCGGCAGCTCATCGGCAAGTCGTTCACCGCCAAGCGCGTCTCGGCGATGCAGCCGCGGATCGAGGCCATGACCGAACACCTGGTGGAGGAGATGGTCGAGCGGGGCGCGCCCGCCAACCTGGTGAGCAGCGTGGGCTTCCCGCTGCCGGTGTGGGTGATCTGCGATCTGCTCGGCGTGCCCGACTCCGACCGCGACAGGTTCGCCTACTGGTCCGACACCATGCTCAGCATGACCAAGTACACCCAGCGGGAGATCGACGCCGCCCAGGAGGAGTTCGCCGAGTACCTGCGCGGCCACGTCGCGGCCAAACGCGCCGAGCCGGGCGACGACATGATCAGCGAACTGATCGAGATCGTCGGCTCGCTCGACGGGCGGCTGACCGAGGAGATGTTGCTGCTGACGTCCAAGGGCCTGCTGGTCGCCGGTCACGAGACGACCTCCAACATGATCGGCAAGATGGTCGCCATGCTGCTGGCCGACCGCACCCGCTGGGAGCGCCTGCTCGCCGACCGATCCCTCATCCGGCCCGCGGTCGAGGAGTCGCTGCGTTACGACGCCAACCCCGGCTTCGGCATGCCCCGCTACCTGAGCGAAGAGGTCGAGGTCGCCGACACCAAACTGCCCGCGGGCACGACCGTGGTGTGCAGCATGGCCTCGGCCAACCGCGACGAACGCGCCTTCGACCACGCCGCCGACATGGACCTGACCCGCTCCCCCAACACCCACCTGGCCTTCGGCGTCGGCCCCCACTCCTGCATCGGCCAGTCACTGGCCCGCACCGAACTGCAGACCGTGCTCAAGGTCCTGCTCGACCGGCTGCCCACGCTGGAGCTGGCCGTGCCCGCCGGCGAGCTCAAGCAGCGCGAAGGGCTCATCGTCGGCGGCCTCCAGCAGGTCCCCGTAAGGTGGTGACCATGCCCAGCAAGGCCGAACAGGCGCGCGAGACGCGCCAGGCGATCCTCGACGCGGCCGAGCGCCTGTTCGCCGAGCACGGGGTCGGAGAGGTCTCCAACCGGCAGATCAGCGAGGCGGCCGGGCAGGGCAACCACTTCGCCGTCGGCTACCACTTCGGCACCAAGGCCGACCTCGTCCGCGCGATCGTGCGCCGGCACGCCTCCGAGACGGAGCAGCGGCGCACCGAGATGCTGGCGGAGATCGTCGGCTCCCCCGACCTGCGCGAATGGGTGTCGTGCCTGGTGCGCCCCGCCACCGACCGCCTCGCCGCCCAGGGCGGGCCCACCTGGCACGCCCGCTTCCTCGCCCAGGTCAACACCGAACCCGCGCTGCGGCAGACGGTCATCGAAGAGGTCGTGGCGACGCCGTCCATGCGGGCCAACCTCGACGGGATGTTCCGCCTGGTGCCCAGCCTGCCCGAGGAGGTGCGCAAGGAGCGGGGCGCCATGAGCCGCCTGCTCATCGTGCACGTGCTGGCCGAACGCGAGCGAGCCCTGCACGAGGGCGGCGCCACGGCCCGGCCGACCTGGGAGGCCACGGCGGTCGGACTGATCGACGCGATCGTCGGGATCTGGCTCGCCCCGGTCAGCATCGCCCGCTGACCGAAAGAAACGGCCCGTCGTCCCGCTGGAACGGCCCATCGTCCGGCTGGTCGGAACCCGACGGGCTTCGGGGAACGGCTTCGTTTGGGCCGGTTTACGATGGCGGCCGGAGGTGGTCGTGGCGGAGGAGCATCCGGGCCCGCTGTCCGGGATGCGGGTGATCGAGCTGTCGAGTTTCGTCGCCGCGCCCCTCGGCGGGATGACGCTGGCCCAGCTCGGCGCCGACGTCGTCCGCGTGGATCCGGTCGGCGGCGGCCCCGACGCGCGCCGCTGGCCGCTCGCCCCCTCCGGCCGCAGCCTCTACTGGGCCGGCCTGAACAAGGGCAAGCGCTCGGTCACCGTGAACCTGCGCTCCGACCGGGGCCGCGACCTGGTCGCCGCCCTCGTCACGGCGGCGGGCACCGTCGTCACCAACGCGCCACCGCGCCCGGGGCTGACGTACGAGGAGCTGCGGGAGCGGCGAGCCGATCTCGTCTACGCGCGGCTCCTCGGCCACCACGACGGGCGCACCGCCGTCGACTACACGGTCAACGCCGAAGTGGGCTTCCCGCTCGTGACCGGCCCCGCCCATCACGACGGCCCCATCAACCATGTGGTGCCGACATGGGACGTGGCCTGCGGGCTCTACCTGGCGATCGGCCTGCTCGCGGCCGACCGGCAGCGGACCGCGACGGGGCGGGGACGCCGGATGGAGGTGGCGCTGCACGACGTGGCCCTGGCCACCGCGGGCAACCTCGGCTTCCTCGCCGAAGCCCAGCTCAGCACCACAGGACGCCCGCGCATCGGCAACGACCTGTACGGCGATTTCGGCCGCGATTTCGGCACCGCCGACGGCCGGCGCGTCATGGTCGTGGTCCTCGGTGAGCGGCACTGGCGCGACCTGGTGGCGGCGACCGGGCTGGCGCGGGTGGTGTCCGCGCTGGAACAGGCGCTGCCCGCCGACTTCCGCCGCGAGTCCGACCGGTTCGCCCACAGGGAGGCGCTGGGCGGGCTGCTCGTACCGTGGTTCGCCGGGCGGACACTCTCCGACCTGGAGGAGACGTTCGCGGGCACGTCGGTGTTGTGGTCGCCGTACCGCGCCTTCGAGGAACTGGCGGCGGACGGGGCGGCACTCCTGCGGGCCCAGCCCCTGATGGCCGAGCTCAGCCAGCCCGGCGTCGGGCCGCACCTGGCGCCGGGTTCCCCACTGGTGCTCGACGACCTGCGGGTCCCACCCGCGCCCGCGCCCGAACTCGGCGAACACAACGCGGAGGTGCTGGCCGAGCTCCTGTCACTGACGCCCGGCGAGGTCGCCGCCCTGCGAGCGGACGGCGTGGTGGGATGACGACCGAGATCGAGGTGATGTGATGTCGCTGGCCGACCACGTACGCGACTGGCGGCCCGCGCCGGAGGTCCGCGTGGACGACATGGGACCCGCGCCGGTGCGGGCCCTGGCTCGCACGCTGGATCGGCCGGAGGTCGTCGCCGAGCCCGGGGCCGCGCTTGCGCCGCTGTGGCACTGGCTGTACTTCCTGGACTGGCCCGCGCAGTCGGAGCTGGCCGAGGACGGGCACCCGGCGGAGGGCGACTTCCTGCCGCCGGTGCCGGGGCGGCGCAGGATGTTCGCCGGTGGGCGGCTGCGGGTCCACGCCCCGCTGCTTCTCGGACGCCCTGCGGTCAGGACCGCCTCGCTGGCCGGGGCCACGGCCAAGAAGGGCAGGAGCGGCGAGTTGCTGTTCGTCACGGTACGCACCGAGTACCGGCAGGACGACGAGTTGCGCCTGGTGGAGGAGCAGGACCTGGTCTACCGCTCACACCTGACCACCCCGGCCCCCGTCTCCCCGGACGGCCCAGGACAGGCGTCCATCCAAGGCGGCGCCGGTGAATGGCGGATCGACGTGACCGCCGACACGCGGCTGCTGTTCCGCTTCAGCGCCCTGACCGCCAACACCCACCGCATCCACTACGACCAGGACTACGTCAGGGACGTCGAGGGACACCCCGGCCTGATCGTGCACGGCCCGCTGCTCGCCGTCCTGATGGCCGAGCTCCCCCGCCGCCACGCCCCCGGCCGTCCCGTCGTCTCGATGACGTACCGGTTCCGCCGCCCGGTCTTCGCGGGCGAGCCCGTGCTGGTCACCGGCGACCCGCGTACCGGAAGGCTGTCCGTCCAGGACCTCGCGGGCGCGATCCGGGCCGAGGCCGAGGTGGCCCTGCTCACCCAGACCGACTCGGCCTGCTGAGCGCTCACCATTCGGCGAACGAGCCGTCGGCGTGCCGCCAGAGCGGGCTGCGCCACCGGTGGCCGCGTCGCGCCGCCCGCTCCACCTCGGCCTCGTCGATCTCGATGCCGAGCCCCGGACGGGTGGTGCGCGCGGCGTGGCCGCCGGTGAACGTCAGCGGTCCTGGGTCGACGAGGTAGTCGAGCAGGTCGTCCCCCTGGTTGTAGTGGAGGCCGACGCTCTGCTCCTGGATGAGGAAGTTCGGGATCGCGAAGGCCAGTTGCAGGCTGGCGGCCAGGGAGATGGGGCCGAGCGGGCAGTGCGGCGCCATCGTCACGTCGTAGGTCTCGGCCAGCGCGGCGATCCGGCGGACCTCCGAGATCCCGCCGGCGTGGCTGACGTCGGGCTGGGCGACGGCGATGCCGTGCCCGACGACGTCGCGGAAGTCCCAGCGCGAGTACAGGCGTTCGCCGGTGGCCAGGGGGATCGAGGTGGCGGCGGCGAGCGCGGCCAGGTTCGGTGAGTGCTCGGGCAGCACCGCCTCCTCCACGAACAGCGGCAGGTACGGCTCCAGCAGCGGCAGCAGGCGTCTGGCCATGGCCGTGGACATGCGTCCGTGGAAGTCGACCACCAGGTCGTTGTCCTGGCCGACGGCCGCGCGCACGGCTTCGACGCGGTCCACGACCGCCCTGGTCTGGGCCGGGGTGTCGATGGGGGTCAGCTCGGCGGAGCCGTTCATCTTGACGGCCGTGAACCCGGCCTCGATCTGGGCCGTGGCCAGTTCGGCCACCTCGGTGGGCCGGTCGCCGCCGATCCAGGCGTACATGCGCACCCGCTCACGTACCGGACCGCCGAGCATGGCGTGCACGGGCAGCCCCGCGGACTTGCCCGCGATGTCCCACAGCGCCTGGTCGATCCCGGCGACGGCGCTGGACAGCACCGGCCCGCCCCGGTAGAAGCCACCCTTGGTGAGGACCTGCCAGTGGTCCTCGATGCGCAACGGATCGGCGCCGATCAGGTGGTCGCTCAGCTCGGCCACGGCCGCCCTGACGGTCTCCGCCCGCCCTTCGACGACCGGCTCGCCCCAGCCGGTGACGCCCTCGTCGGTGCGCACGCGCAGGAACAGCCAGCGCGGAGGGACGAGAAAGGTGTCCATGGACACGATCTTCATGCGGTTCGCTTCCCTAGGAGGAGGTGGTGGAGACGCTCCAGCCGCCGTCGACGTTCAGGCAGGCCCCGGTGATGAACGAGGCCTCGGGCGCGGCGAGGAAGGCGACGGCGGCGGCCACCTCGTCGGGGGTGCCGAAGCGGCCCGCCGGGGTCTCCCTGACGGTCGCCGCGCGGCCCTCCTGGTCGACGCCGTCCCAGGCGGGGCTCATGATCGGGCCGGGGACGACGGCGTTGACCCGCACCTTCGGGGCGTACTCGACGGCGAGCTGCCTGGTCAGCGACTGCAGTCCGCCCTTGGCGGCGGCGTACGGCGCGCAGCCGGGGATGCCGGTCCGGGCGTGCACCGACGAGGTGATCACCATCGCGCCCGACGTTTCGGCCAGGAGCGGGCAGAACGTGCGCGCGGCCAGGTAGGCCGCCTTGAGGGAGACGTCGACCTGCAGGTCCCAGTCGGCCTCCGGCATCTCGTGCACGGGACGGGCGGGCACGACCCGGCCGGGGCCGTTGGCGTGCAACACGTCGAGGCGGCCGAAGCGCGAGCGGACCTCCTCCTCGACCGCCGCCCAGTCCTCGGCCGAGGCCACGTCGCAGTGCGCGTAGTGGCCGCCGATCGCGCGGGCGGTCTGCAGGCCCCGTTCGTCGGCCACGTCGGCGAGCAGGACGCGGGCGCCCTCGCCGGCCAGCCGCCTGGCGGTGGCCGCGCCGATGCCGGAGGCGGCCCCGGTGACCAGGGCCGTCATGCCGTCGAAGCGTCCCATCAACGCCCCTCGGTGAACAGCGTGTTGGCCCGGCGCTGCAGGTCGAGGTCGGCCCACATCGGGTGTTGCGGGGCGGCGTTCGAGCACACGACCGTGCCCCAGGCGGCCACCCGGCGCGCGTGGCCGACGGCCTCCAGGCAGATCTCCGCGCCGACGGGGCCCTCCTCGAACATGCCGTGCAGCGGCGTGTAGCCGACCCAGCCCTCGCCGAGCACCAGCGGCAGGCCCCGCTCCGCGGCCCAGTCGGCGGCGGTCTCGATCCACAGGCGCAACTTCTCGGCCATGCCGTAGCGGTAGGTGGCGTAGCGGTCGTAGAGCCAGCGGTCGAAGCGGGCCGGATCACACCAGTCGTGGACGTACACCTCGCGCCGCGACACGATCGTGGCCGCCAGCCGCCACTCCTGCTCGGGCGCCCAGTCCTCCAGGTCGGGCGCGTCGGGGCGCAGCAGTTCCAGCCGGGCGCGTTCCTGGGGGAACGGCACGGACGCGTCGCGCAGCGCGAAGCTGTCGACCAGTTCGTCCAGCACCCCGTACACGTAGGGGTGGAACACCGCGACGTCCACGTTGCCGGGGACGCCCCGAAGTTCGCCGACGGGGACACCGGCGTAGTTCGCGGTGACGGGCACGCCGGGGTGGCGCGCCTTGAACGCGGCGATCGCCTCCTCCAGGTACGGGCGCAACCCCAGCACGGGCGACTCGCACGGGGAGAGCATCTCGGTGAGCGCGGTCGTCTGGACCTCGTTGTGCAGTTCGACGAAGGCGATCCGCTCGGCCAGCCCGTGCACGGCCAGGAAGCCGACCAGCTCGGCCAGCGCGTCGGCCAGCGCCATGGCGCGCCGCTGCGCGGGCACCGCGCGCAGCGCCTCGTGCCAGGACGGGTCGGCCAGGAAGGCGGGGCTCTGCTGGTACTCCCAGGAGGAGACGATGACCCGGCAGCCATGCGCCCGGGCGGCCTCGAAGAGCGCGAGCAGATGGGCCCGGCCGTCGATGACGGCCGTCTCGCGCACGTCGTGCCAGCGGGTGCGCAGGCCGTACCCCCGGCCGAACGGGGCGAAGGTGAGCGCGGAGGTGTCCAGGCCCGAGCCGAACAGCAGGTAGGGCATCGCGCAGATCCGCACGGTGTCGTAGCCGCGCTCCACGGCCTCGGCGAAGGCCCGGTCGAGGTCCTCGAACGGCTCCCCGGGACCGGTCCTGGTGTACCAGGAGAAGTCCCACAGCGAAATGGTCAACGTCGTCATGTGATGTCTCCTTTAGGACTTGACGGCCCCTGCCGTCAGGCCGTCGAGCAACTGTTTGCGCAGCAACATGAACATGATCAGGCTTGGCACGGCGGCGAGCACGGACCCGGCCAGCACCAGATCCACCTGGCGGCTCTCGGCGCCGTAGAGCGCCTGGATGCCGAGCGGCAGCGTGTACTGCTCCGGGTCGGAGACCACGATGAGCGGCCAGAAGAAGCTGTTGTAGCTGTTGAGGAAGCTCCACACGGCCAGCGCGCCCAGTGCCGGGCGCAGCAGCGGCAGCACCACGCGCGTGAACAGGCCGAACTCCGAGGCGCCGTCCAGCCTGGCCGCCTCCAGCACCGAGTCGGGCACGGCCTGCTCGGCGTATTGGCGCATCATGAAGATGCCGAACGCGGGCGCCACCCACGGCACGATGAGACTGACGTACACGTTCGTGACCCCCGCTTTGACGAGCATCACGAACAGCGGCACCACGATGACCGCGAACGGCACCGCGAGCGAGCTGAACATGACGTCGAAGAGCAGCTTCTTGCCGCGGAAGCGGTACTTGGCGAAGGCGAAGCCGGCCAGCGCGCACACGAACACCGACGCCGCCGTGGCCACCACGGCCACGACCGTGCTGGTCATGAACCAGCTCAAGAACGGCTGCGTCTCCAGCAGCCGCGCGTAGTTCTCCAGCGTGAACGGCGACGGCAGCGGCTGCGGCGGGTAGGCGAAGATGTCGCCCCTGCGCTTGAAGGAGGAGCTGAGCGCCCACAGCAGCGGCAGCACGAACAGGACGACGAGCGCGCCGAGCAGCGTGTAGAGCAGGCCGCGCCCGGCTCCGCCCGTGGAGGCCCGCGTGGTCATCGTTCCCTCCCCACCCCGAAGACGGCGTTGGCGGTGCGGCCGATCGCGAAGACGATGACGAACATGACGACGCCCGCGGCCGCCGCGTAGCCGAGCTGCTGGCGGGTGAAGGCCTCGCGGTAGATGAACATCGCCACCGACAGGGTGGCCTCCGACGGCCCGCCGCGGGTCAGCAACATCGGCTCCTCGAGGATCTGCGCCGTGCCGACCATGACGGTGACGGCGACGAACGCGGTGACCGGCCGCAACATCGGCACCGTGACGTTGGAGAAGGTACGCAGCCGGCCCGCGCCGTCGATGGCGGCGGCCTCGTAGAACTCGCGCGGGATGTTCTTCAGCCCGGCCAGGAAGAAGATCGTCAGGTAGCCGGTCCAGCGCCAGAGCACCAGGAACATCACGCTGACCTTGGCCCAGCTCGGCTCGCCCAGCCAGTCGATGCCGCCCCAGCCGAACAGGCCGCGCAGGGCCGCGTTCAGCAGCCCGAACTCCCTGTCGTAGATCAGCGTGAACACCAGCGCGATGACGATCGGCGACAGCACGACCGGCACGAAGAACGTTAGGCGGAACAGGTCGCGCCCGCGCAGCCCCCGGGCGTTCAGCGCGGTGGCGATCAGCAGCGCGGCCGGGACGACGACGCAGACCGCGAACAGCACGTAGAGCACGGTGTTGACGACCGCGCGCAGGAAGCTCTCGTCGCCGAAGAGCTTGGCGTAGTTGTCCAGTCCGACCCAGAGCGGGGTGCCGAGCCCGGCCCACTCGGTGAGGCTGAGGTAGCCGCCGATGCCGATCGGCACCACGAGGAACAGCGCGTACAGCAGGTAGAAGGGGGAGATGAACAGGTACGGCGCGTACCGTTGCGAGGTGGCGGCCGCCATGGTCACGCGGCCTTCTGGTACGCGGCCACCGCGGCCTTGATCGCGTCGGCCGCCGTGCGCTTGCCCTGCATGGCCTCCAGCGCGGGGCCGCCGAGTGCCTCGATGAGCACGTTGAGCTTGGCGTTCTGGTAGAAGGTCGGGCTGTCCTTCGAGGCCGGGCCGTACACGTCGAACAGCCGCTGGCCGCCCAGGTAGGCGTCCTCGGTGTCCAGGAACTCCTTGTCGGCGTAGAGCGAGCGCAGCGTCGGCAGGAAGCCGCCCTTCTGGAAGCGCAGGAGCTGGCCCTCCCTGGTCAGGTACGTCTGCTTGAGCAGCTCGGTCGCGGCCTTGGTGCCGGGTTTGTCCTTCAGCACGGCGAAGCCGGTGCCGCCGAGGCTGGAGCTGATGTGGCCGCCCGCGGCGAAGCGGGGCAGGTTACGGATGCGCCAGCTGCCCTTCTGCTCGGGCACGTTGGTCTGCAGGCCGTAGACGTTGTACCAGTTGGGCATGACGGTGGAGATGAGCTTGCCGCTCTTGAGCGCGGCGGTGTTGGGCGCGCCGTAGGGGTCGGGCAGCGCGAGCAGGAAGCCGCTCGCGACGCCCTTGGCCATGAAGTCGAGCACCTCGACGGCCTCGGGCGAGTCGAGGACGAGGGCGCCCTTGTCGTCGAAGAAGGCGCCGCCGCGCTGCAGCAGCAGTTGCAGGAACTGGTCGGTGATGGCGACGTTGTCGCCGGTGCCGACCATGCCGAGCGACTTGCCCGTCTTGTCGTGCAGCTTGGCGCCGAGCCGCGCGAGTTCCTCCCAGGTGTCGACGTCGTCGGGGATGCCGTGCTTGTTGTACTCGTCCTCGCGGTAGTACTGCACGCTGAGGCAGGTGTCGGACTCCAGGGCGTACACCTTGCCGTCGATCGTGTACGGCGCGGTGCGCAGCAGGTCCTGCTTGACCGGCGCCACGATGTCGTCGAGCTCCTGGAGCAGCTGCTTGCCGATGCCGCCGGTCATGACGCGGGGGAAGAAGCTGACGATGATGCCGATCAGGTCGGGCGTGCCCTTGCCCGCCGCGCCCGCGGAGATCATGCGGGTGATGACGGCCTCTCCGTCGGCCTGGGTGACCTTCAGCGTGTAGTCGAACGTCCCGGAGCCGGCGGTCAGCCGGCGGGCCGACTCGGTGAAGGTCTTGACGTACCCGGGGTCGTGCGTCCAGAAGTCGAGCTGGACCTTGCCCGAGGTGACCGCCTGGCCGCCGCCGCTGCCGCCGCACGCGGTGGCCAGGGAGGAGGCGAGCAGGCCGCCTCCGAGCATGACGGTCCGGTTCAGGAAAGCGCGCCGCGATACGCCGGTCATCAGGGACTCCTTTAGATATGTCCGGTTCGAGACCTGACGTGCAGCATGCCGACCGTGGCGGCCCTGTGTCAACGATTAAGTACTATTACTTTTTACATTAGTATGCTTTGCGACAATCTGGAGTGGCTATGGCGGGCGTGCGCGCGTGGGATGATTCCGGCATGGCGGAGAACGGTAGATCCGGCGCCCATGAGCGGGTGGTGGTCAGCCTCGGGGCGGCGATCGTGGGCGGCGAGCTCCTGCCCGACGCCGATCTTGACGTCGCCGAGCTGCAGAACCGCTTCGCGGTCAGCCGGACGGCCGTGCGCGAGGCGCTGCGGGTGCTGTCCGCCAAGGGGCTGGTCGGGGCCCGGCCCAAACGCGGCACGTTCGTCACGCCCCGCGAGGAGTGGTCGCTGCTGGACGCCGACGTGCTGCGCTGGCGCTTCGAGAGCCAGAACGACGAGACGTTCCTCGACGAGCTGGGCGAGGTGCGGCAGACCGTGGAGCCCGCGGTGGCCCGGCTGGCCGCCCTGCGCCGCACCGACCGCGACCTGGCCGACCTGGAGGACGCGCTGGCCGCCATGCGGGCGGCGGCGGGCCACGAAGCCTCCGACCAGGTCGCGGCCGATCTCGCCTTCCACCGGGCCATGCTCAAGGCCGCCCACAACGAGCTCATGGCCCAGATGGCGATCGTGATCGAGATCGGGCTGCGCCTGCGCGACCAGTTCGTGCACGCGAGGCTGACCAGCGAGTCCGCCGACCAGCACGCCGAGGTGCTGCTCGCGGTACGCAGGCAACGACCGAAGGCGGCGGAGAGCGCGATGCGGGCGCTGATCGAGCGCTCGATCGATGACGTGGGCATCGCCAAGGAGCTGCGCGCCCGCTGACGCGCTTACCGCAGGATGGTGCGGGTGACGCGGACGAACCGGGCCGAGCGCAGCTCCAGCGTGCCCTTCGCGGCCCGCACCTCCGGCGAGAGGTGCACCGGGGCGTCCTCGGCCATGGGCAGCAGGCGCAGCTCGATGACGCCGTGCTCCAGCAGCTCGGCGCGGAAGCGGCGCAGGCCGATCTCCCACGGCGGGCCGTACCAGAACTGGTCGGCTACCAGGCGCCCGCCGATGGAGGCGCGGCCCACGTCGCCGGACCAGTCGAGGCGCAGCAGGACCTCGTCGTCTCCGGCCAGGAGCTCGGGCGGCACGGTGACGCGGTGGACGGCGGCGTCGGCGAAGTCGGCGTCCACGGGCGCGGAGGCCCGTCCCGAGGCCGCGTCGACGACCGGGCGCCTGGGCGGGCCCGCCTTGGCCGTCTGCTCCACGACGGCCGGGGCAACGCTCTCCCCCGGCAGCTCCACCTCTTCCTCCAGCGGTGGGAAGGTGCGCAGGCGGCCGGGGGCGCCGCCGTACAGGACGAGCCGGTCGCCGTCCACGACCGCGGGCCAGGGGCTGAGGATCAGCCGGTCGGCGCCGCGCACCCGGCCGCGGGTCGCGGTGAGCGCGCTCTCGGCGTCCAGCACCAGCACCCGCGCCGCGGACCCGTCGGCGGCCGTGACGGTCAGCAGGCAGTCGGGCCCGGGGGTCAGGCCGGTGACCACCACGTCGTCGGCGTCGCGCGTCACGGCGCACGGCCCCTCGACCGTCGCGCCCCCGTCGAAGACCAGCTCGACCGGGATGCCGGGGACCTGGGCGAGCACCACGACCGGCCCGTCGAGCGTGCACACGGGCTGCGCCGTCGCGGTCAGCAAGGTACTCGCGCCGACCGGACGGGCCAGCGGCCAGACGAAGAACGCGCCGGACGGCACCGTGACCGGCGTCCTGGGAACCGTCAGCTCCCGGCCACCGACGGCGACGGAGAAGCGGACGCCGTCGTGCGCCGGCAGCGTCTCGACGGGCTGGTGGTTGTTGACGAACAGGAATCCCGAGCGGCCGTCGGAACGCACCGACCAGCGCAGGGACGTGCGGTCGGCGGTGTCGCGGGGCGCGTCGTCCGGCATGGTCAGCGTCATCGGGGCCAGGTCGGCGCCGTCGGAGTCCAGCCAGAGATGCAGCAGCCGCAGCCGCGCGTAGGACTCGCGGAACTGCCCGAACTCGCCAAGCGGCGCCTGGAAGTCGTAGTTGATCATCGGGCAGTCGTTCGGGTAGCCGGTGGCGTGCGACTCCTGCAGCGTGGTCAGCTCGCCGATCTTCTGCGAGGCGCCGTGGTACATGTAGTAGCCCTGCCACACCGACCCGCTGCCCAGCTTCACCAGCGACAGCGCGGCCACGTCGGCGGCCGTGACGATCGGGCGCCGGTGGTAGGAGGTGTACATGCCGCCGCCCAGCTCGCAGGTGGCGAACGGGTAGCGCGCCAGATGGCTCTCGTCGGCCCCCGCGACCTCGGTGGTGCGCAGATCGGCGCCGATCGAGTCGTCGTCCCTGCCGGGGCCGAAGAAGTAGTGGGCCCGGCTCTGGCTCGGCCAGCCGTCGTGCGCGGTGTCCCAGGCGGCTTCGGCGTACCCGCCGAACAGCGGGATCACCTCATCGGGCGGCAACTGGGCGTGGCCCCAGCCGGTGGCGGTCCACAGCGGGGCGTCGATGCCGGCCTCCTTGGCCATGCGCTTGAGCGTGACGAGGTGGCCGGGCTGGTCATACAGCTCGTTCTCCACCTGGACGGCCACGATCGGGCCGCCGTCGCGCCTGGTCAGCCCGGCGAGCTGGGCGCCGATCCGCTCGAAGTACGGCAGGACGAGGGCCAGGTAGCGGGGGTCGTCGGTGCGCGGCACGCAGTCCTCGGCCAGGAGCCAGTCGGGGAACCCGCCGTTGCGCGACTCGCCGTGCCCCCACGGGCCGATGCGCACCACCGCGTCCAGCCCGGTTTCCGCGCAGGTCATCACGAAGCGGCGCAGGTCGCGGTCGCCGCTCCAGTCGTAGCTGCCGCGGCGCTCTTCGTGCAGGTTCCAGAAGACGTACGTGGCGACGACCGTCACGCCGCCCGCCCGCATCTTCAGCAACTCCTCGCGCCACTCCCGCGCCGGGTAGCGCCCGTAGTGGAACTCGCCCATGACGGGGAACCACGGGCGGCCGCCGCGCCACAGGTTGCGCGAGTCCGCGGCGATGGCGTCGGGGGCCTCCGGAGGCTCGCCGGTGTCGAGGTGTCCGGTCAGGGGCGGCTCGGGCGTTCCAGGTACGACGACTCTCAGCACGGGAGGAGATGATACTACAACTTTTCTAAAAAATACTACTTATTCTAAGGCGATTGCCTTAATTAAGGCAGCCGACTTAGAGTCAGGAGTACTGGTCGGCGACTCGAGGGGACGGCATGACCGAGACCATTCCTGACTACCCGTTTGACCGCGACACGGCGCTTGAACCGCCGAAGGAGTGGGCCGAGCTGCAGGCCCGCTGCCCGGTGGCGCACGTGCGGCTGCCCAGCGGCGACACGGCCCAGCTCGTGACCCGCTACGACGACGTGCGCACCATGCTCACCGACGCACGCTTCCGCAGGGGCGGGCAGGACGCCGCCCGGCTGTCCACGACGGACGACGGCGGCCTGTTCGCGCGCAACGGCGACAACACCACGATGGAGGGCGAGGGCCACCTGCGCTGGCGGCGGCTGCTCACCCGCTCCTTCACCATGCGCAAGATGGAGCTGTGGCGGCCCCGGGTGCAGCAGATGGCCGACGAACTCGTCGACGACCTGGTCAAGTCCGGCCCTCCGGGGAACCTGTCGGCCAAGCTGGGCCTGCCGCTGCCCGTGCGGGTGATCTGCGCGCTGGTCGGCGCCCCTGCCGAGGACCAGGACAAGTTCGCGTACTGGTCGCAGGTCATGCTCACGCTCACCCGCTACACCCAGGAGGAGGTGGAGCGGGCCTACGTGGAGTTCAACGCCTACGTCTCCGACCTGGTCGAGCAGAAGCGGGCCCACCCCGGGGACGACCTGCTCAGCGAGCTGACCCAGATCTCCGACACCCAGGACGGGCGGCTCAGCCACGAAGAGCTGATCACCACCGTACGGTCGCTGCTGCTGGCCGGGCACGAGACCACGTCCAACATGATCGCGATCATGACGGCGATGCTGCTGGCCGACCGCGAGCGCTACGAGGCGGTGATCGACGACCCCGACCTGATCCCCGGCAGCGTCGAGGAGGTGCTGCGGCTCGACACCACGCTCAGCGTGATCGGCTTCCCCCGGGTGGCCACCGAGGACGTGGAGGTATCCGGGACCGTCGTGCCCGCGGGCAGCACGGTCATCCCGGCGCGGCCGGCGGCCAACCGCGACCCGCGCAAGTTCGCCGACCCCGAACGCTTCGACCCGCGCCGCGAGAACGCGGCCCAGCACCTGTCGTTCGGCGTGGGCGCCCACT
This sequence comes from Nonomuraea purpurea, assembly GCF_042650645.1. NCBI lineage: Bacteria > Bacillati > Actinomycetota > Actinomycetes > Streptosporangiales > Streptosporangiaceae > Nonomuraea > Nonomuraea purpurea. The sequence goes on along the minus strand of NZ_JBHSBI010000001.1, from coordinate 715,071 downwards.
ACTGCCTCGGCCAGCCGCTGGCCCGCCTGGAGCTGCAGGTCGTGCTCGGCACGCTGACCCGCCGCCTGCCGCAACTACGGCTGCGCGACGACGCCGACGACCTGCGCCTGCGTACCGGGCTGCTGTCCGGCGGGCTCCAGGACGTATGGGTCACCTGGTAAGGAGCGGTTGCAGGCGGGCTTCGCCGACGTGTCGATCCGGCAGATCGGCGAAGCCGCCGGGCCTGTTCAGGACGACTGGCCGAGGATGACGGGGAGGCGGTGCACCCCGTAGATCGCCATGTCGGTCCGCAGCCGGATCTCCTCGTCCGGCACCGCGAGCGCCAGCCCGGGAAAGCGGCGGAACAGCGCAGGGTAGGCGATCCGCATCTCGATGCGGGCGAGCTGCTGACCGATGCACTGGTGGACGCCGTGCCCGAACGCCAGATGCCCACCCGCCTCCTTGCCCAGGTCGAGCGTGTCCGGATCGTCGAAGCGGTCGGGGTCGCGGTTGACCATCGGGATCGAGATGGTCACCGTCTGCCCCTTCTTGATCGTGACCCCCTCGATCTCGACGTCCTCCAGGGCCGCCCGCTGGGCCCCGAACTGAATGATCGCGATGTGCCTGAGCAGCTCTTCGACCGCCCCGTCGACCAGGCCGGGATCGGCCTTGAGCGCGGCGAGCTGCTCGGGGTGCCGCAGCAGGGCCCAGGTGCCGATGGCGAGCATGTTGGCGGTCGTCTCGTGGCCGGCGATCAGCAGGAGGAGCCCGATGGAGAACAGCTCCGTGTCGTCCAGCTCGCCGTCGGCGATCAGCCCGCTGAGCAGGTCGTCGCCCGGCTCGGCCCGCTTGGCGGCGATCAGGCCGGTGAAGAACGAGGTCAGGCCGTCCCGCGCCGCGTTCTTGTCCTCCTTGTCCCCGTCCAGCTTCAGCAGTTCGGCGGTGTTGCGCTGGAACTCCTCCCGGTTCTCATACGGGACGCCGAGCAGCTCGCAGATCACCAGGGACGGGATCGGCAGCGCGAAGTGCTCGACCAGGTCGACCGGCGAGCCGGCCTTCTCCATCGCGTCCAGGTGGTCCTCGGTGATGCGCTGGATCCTGGGGATCAGCCGGTTGATCTTGCGTACGGTGAACTGGCCGGTCAGCAGGCGGCGGTAGCGGGTGTGGTCCGGCGGGTCGTGGCGGAGGAACCATCCGGGCGGGGCGGGCCGGCGCAGCAGGTCGGCGCTGACGTGCTCGACCGGCATGTGCCGCAGCTCCTGGCGGGCGCTGAAACGCGGGTCGGCCAGCACGGCACGCGCCACCGCGTGCCCCGTGACCAGCCATCCGAGGTGGCCGCTCGGGTAGGCCATGGGGTGCAACGGCCCTGTGGCGGCCAGTTCCCGCAGTTCGCGGGGCGGGTCGAAGGGGGTGTCGCGCTCTGTCGGAAGCGAGACCGGACGGCTGCCGGATTCCTGGGTCATCACCTGCGCTCCTTTTCCTGGGGGACGGGAGTCAGTAGACACTCTCTCTAAGTAGAGACTCTATACTATTAGTGGCTGCCTACTATGATGCGGCCATGGGAGAACCGACCGGGCTGCGGGAGCGCAAGAAGCAGCGCACGCGGCGCACGCTCATAGAGACGGGGCTACGCCTCTTCGACGAGGCCGGATACGAGGCCACGACAGTCGCCGACATCTGCGCGGCGGCCGAGCTGTCACCCGCGACGTTCTACAAGCACTTCCCCGCCAAGGAGGACCTCGTCTTCCACGAGCAGCTCGAACGGCTGGAGGCGGTCCGCGACCTCATCACCGGCCGCCACCCGGGAGAGTCGCTGGAGTCCCTGCTCCGGCGCTGCATCGCGATGGCCCAGGACCCCGACCGGTGGATCCTCGGCCCCCACGCAGGAGGGCTCATCCAGATCCGCTCGCGCCTCATCACGACAGTGCCGTCGCTGCGCGCCATCACGCTGCGATGGCTGTTCGACACGCAGCACGAGTGGGCGCAGGCCCTGGAACGGGCCTTTCCCGAGGAACTTGACGACATCACCGCACACGCCATCATCGGGGCACTGACGGGCGCCGTCGTCAGCGCCTCACTGGCCAACCTCGCCAAGGGCCCGGACGCCGCCCCCATACGCGACGTCATCGAACGCGCCGCCCAAACAGCCCTGGCGGGCCTCCCCACCCCGGCCAAAACATCCCACCGCTATCAGGAGTGACCTTGCCCGACCAGGAGACGACAGCCGCCATCGACGCGTTCACCTGTTGTCGTCGTCCCACCAGCCGCGCCGGGCCGCGAGCAGGCCCGCCTGGAAGCGGGTGCGTGCCCCGAGCCGATCCATCAGCTCGCTGACCCGCCGATGCACCGTCCGCAGGCTCACGCCGAGCTGGCGGGCCACGGCCTCGTCCTTGAGCCCGGCGGCGAGCAGCGTGAACAGCGCCGGGTCCGGCAGGCTCTCGGCGGCGGACGGCGAGAAGGACTTGGCCGGCAGCGGCAGCGACGATCGCCACAGGACCTCGAAGAGGGTGACGAGGGCGTCGAGCAGTGTCGAGGAGTGCACGATGACCGCGCTGTCGGCGTGGGCGGAAGCGTCGGTGCTCAGCGGCAGGATCGCGCTCTTCCTGTCGGCGATGGCCAGCTTCATCGGTACTTCCGGGCTGATCCTGGCCTGCTCGCCGGCCGTCACCGACTCCTGCGCCAGACGCAGCTTGCCGGGGATCTCCAAGGCCGCGACGTCGTAGATGCCGCGTACGACGAGGCCGTGCGCGAGGCGTTCCATCTCGGCGACGTTCTGCTGTGTGGGGTCCTGGGCGTACGGGGGCCGGTCGAGCACCAGGAGCTCCTGCGTCGCGGTCTGCTGGAGCTGGGTGAACCGCTGCACCACGGCCGCCTGTCCCTGCACCACCTCGACCAGTTCCTCCGGGGCCAGGTTCTCGGTACGGGGCGTCTCGGCCAGCATCGCCAGCGCCGCCAACCGGGCCTGGGCCAGCCCCTCCTCGCGCCGGGAGATGAGGGCGGCCACGGCGACGTCCGGCCTGGTCGGCACGTACCGAACCGGGCGTCCCGCCATGCGGCTCACCAACCCCAGCGCTTCGAGCCTGGAGAAGACGCGGCGCAGCCCCACGGCGGTGCGCCCGGTGTGGGCGGCGAGCTCGGGGAGGGTGGCGCGCGGGCGGCGCAACAGGTCCCGGTAGATCCGTTCGTCCTCGGCGTCGACTCCGACGGCGGAGAGCGCGTTCTCATCCATGGCGGTCACGATCCGCAAGCATGTCAGATTCACGCAATGTCATAAAGCTGCCAAGCCATTGGCTAGCCCGGACGATCCGCTTCCCGATAAGACGGGACACGGGACCTTCCGACGTCCCACCTGGCACAGCCTTTCGGGGAGGCAGTTTTGAAGAAGGTGTTCACCATCGGACTCGTGGCCGTGGTCACGGCCCTGTCCGCCGCACCCGCCGTCGCGGACGGCGTCCCGGCCGCGGCACCCACCGTGAACGACGCCCCATCCGACGCTCCGGCCGACGCGGCCGACGCGCCATCCGACGCACCCGCCGACGCACCCGCCGACGCGCCCGCCGCAGAGGATGGTCCCGCCTCCGCAGAGGGCTTCGGGTGGCAGCCGTCCTGCCGGACGGTGAACGGCGACGGGTCGGTGACGTTCACGCGCAACGAGGGCAAAACGATCATGCCTACCAGCACGTCGCTGCAGCCGGTCGCCTACACCACCGGGCTGGTGGCCCTCGACCGTCCCAACCAGTTGTTGTCGCTGTCGAACAACCTGCTGTCGAAGTCGAACGACTCCGGCTGCACGTGGACGCCGGTGAGCAAGGTGACCGGCTCGCACGTCGAACTGGTCGCCGCCCGCGGCAACCGGGCCTACGCCTGGGACCGCGAGGGCACGCTCGCCCTCGCCACCCCCGAAGGCGTCACCCCCCTCACCTCACCGGCCGACGAGATGGTCGGGCTCGGCACCGACCGGTTCCGCGGCGACCACCTGCGCGTGGCCGACGGGGACGGGCAGCTGTACGACTCCAAGGACGGCGGCCGCACCTGGCGGCGCACCGGGGCGCCCGCCTGGCCGCAGAGCGACCTGCTGATGGTCTACACCGCCGCCTTCGACCCGTACGACATCAACCACGTGATCCTGGGCGGTTCGAACACCGGCGCCCGCGTCACCCACGACGGCGGACGCACGTGGACCGCGCCCAAGGGGCTGAGCGACCGGGTCAACGTGTTCAGCGCCAAGATCTCCCCCGCCGCGCCGAACGTCGTGTACGCGATGGGTCTGAACCTGAAGGAGACCGGCACGGGCGTGCCCTCCGACGGGCGGCACATCTACCGGTCGACCGACGGGGGCCGCCGCTTCACCCCGGTCGTGGTCCAGGGCGACGGGATCACGCTCGCCAACGGCCCGCTCCTCGCTCCCCACCCGACGGATCCCGGGGTGCTCTACTTCGTGTTCGGCACGGGGTGGTCGGGGCTCGGGACGGACATCTACCGATACGACGCCCGCAGGAACCGCGTCACCTCCCAGCACAACTCCTACGACCGGGTCACCTCCATCACGTTCAACGTCATGAACCCGCAGGTGATGTACCTGGGCGTGGCCGAGGAGGTGTAAACCCGCCGCCTGACCCATGCCTCCCACTCCGCCGGGGGGCATGGGCCGGCAGGCGGTGAGCCTTCTGCGGCCAGGAGGTGAGGAGCAGAGGCTTCGCGGCCGCCGAAGTGCGCGGGAGGACCGCGCATCGCCCTTTCGTATGAGCACTGCCCGGACAAACGAACCCCGTGAGGACGGCCGCGCGGCGTGGCAAGCCGTGCGATGATGTTGAGTGTGCCTCATGAAGTGCCCCGATACAGTGGCTGAAACCCGCCATTCGGCAAGGCCTGTTCAGCGGTGCCATGATCCGCTAAGGTGACCCGCATTCACGGGCGGGAGGGAGAGCGCGTTCCCGGGGCGAGGGGTGGGGGCAGGCGTGGTTGACGATGTGCTCCGGGCGATGGCCGAGAAGATCGCGGCGGGTGCGCCGGAGGGGTGGCGGCGGGCCGAGTTGCACGCGTTCGCGGGCGACGACGGCTGGTCTGGGTACCGCGGCGTCACCTTCGAGTCCGACGGGCGATCCAGGCGTCGCTCGTCCGTGTCCGGTGAAGGCTCCAGGCGCCGCTCGCCGAGGTCCGTGCAGCAGGATCCCGAGTCCGCGGGCGACGGACAGGCGTCGGAACACGCTCTCTCGGATGCATCCGACGACGGCATCAACATGCATCAGGAGCTGCGCGAACTGCACGAACTCGTCGGCGCGACGAGCGACCACCTGACGATCGAGCTGGTCGTCGAGGCCAAGGGCCGGTACGAGGCGGTGCTCAGCGAGGCGTTGGAGCGTGACGACGACGGATACGGGTTCCTGTACGTGCTCAGCCCCGACACGCTCCCGGCCGAGCCGGGCACGTTCCAGCGCGAACCAGGAGATCTCCGGCCGACCGGCGACCCCAGGGAAGCGGTCGAGCTGATCGGGGCGTACCTGCGCGAACGCGACCGGGTCCTCGGCAGGGACACCTACGCGCCGCCGCCCGCGCTGCCCTCGGCGCAGCGCTCCTGGCTGGAGGGGCGGTTGCCGTGCCGGCTTCCCGACGACCTGCGTGCCCTGTACGCGCTCGTGGACGGCGACGGCGGCCAGGGCCTGCTCGACCAGCACCCCTGGTTCGGCCTCGAAACGCTGGAGAACCACTCCCGTCCGGAGAACCGGTGGTGGTCGGCCGGCCGCCGCTGGCGTCACCACCTGATGAGCCCGCTCATCACCAGCGTGGGCCCGCCGCAGGCCGTCCGCAGGTTGTCGGACCATCCGCGGTGGATCCCGTTCGCCACCACCACCCTCGGCGACTTCCTCGCCGTGGACATGGCACCGGGCCCCGGCGGGCGGCCCGGCCAGGTCATCCGCATGGGCCTGCACTACGACGACGGCCCGGTCTACGTCGCCGACTCGGTGACCGCCCTGCTGCGGCGGCACGTCGCCGCCCTGCGGGCGGGGGCCTTCCGGGTGGAAGAGGGCGAGCTCCTGATCGACCTCGGCGAGCAGCCGTACGAGGAGTCGCGCTCGCTGAGGGTCGCCGGCGCGGACGCCCGGTCCTTACGGGGCCTGCACCCGGGCATCGAACGACTGTCGGTGACCAACGCCCCCTGGGTGGATTTCGCATCCGCCCGCGGCGCGCCCGCGCTGTTACAGGTGACCGTGGACAACTGCCCGGGGGCCGACCTGGCGCCACTGCGCGACACCCCGCTTGAGCTGCTCGACCTGGCCATGGACGGCATCGATCTGGGCCCCCTCGCGGGCCACACCACGCTGCGGATGTTACGGCTGCGTACCGAGCGTTCCGTGGACCTGACGCCGCTGACGTCGTGCCAGCGCCTGTACGGGCTGGACCTCTCCCAGGCCGCCATCGCCGACATCAGCGTGCTCGGCGAGCTCAAGAACCTGCTCTACCTGCGGCTGCGGCGCGTGCAGTGGGAGGAGCTCTGGGAGCGGGCCGGTCACCCGGCGGGGCTGGCGGCGGCCGGGCTGGCCGACGAGCCACGCCGGGAGAGGGCCTGGTGGTGGTCGGCCGATCGGGCCTACCACGCCCGCGAGCCGTCGTTGCGGACGGCGGCCAAATGGGCGAACGACCTGGCCGGGCAGACCGCGGACGTGCGATTCCACACGGGCAGGTTCACCCGGCCACGGCGCTGATCACATCACCGTCCGGCGCGTCCGGGCCGCCTCGGTTCCGAAGATCGCGGCCGGGACCCCTGGTTTCGACGTTCGCGTCCTGCGGTTCCGCGGTGATCAACCTCGTGTCGAGATGAGGTCCAGGGCGCGCTGGTGCTGTTCCGCGGACGGCCCCCTGGTCCAGGTGATGCCGGGCAGGCCGTCGGCGAGCATGCGCGCCATGACCGCCGACATGACGTCCGACGGCTCGGCGTAGGCCATGTGCGGGCGCATGGCGCGGTATCCGGCCAGGACGCGGCCGTAGTCGTACATCAGGGTGTTGGTGAAGCGGCTGCGTTCGGCGTCGGCGCGCTCCAGGCCCGCCACGAACTCGGGCTCCGGCTCCTCGATCACGGCTTTGTAGACGTCGAGCCGGTTGCGGATCTCGCCGGGCGCGGCGTGGCTGTGGGCCTCGTCGTACATCGCGCGTACGTGCTGCGGCTCCTCGGTGAGGATGGTGAGCATGCCGTAGCCGCCGTCCTCGTCACCGTAGCCGCCGACGTCGCCGTCGACGCCTTGGGCGCGGGCCGCGTTCATCATCGCGCCGGTGAAGCCGTACTTGTCCATGCCGTCGACCGGCTCGTCCATCCACTCGTCGTCGAGGTGCAGCACTCCCCCGGTCTCCGCCGCCGCGGCCCGGTCGATGAGGTGGCGTACGGCGCCCGCCGGGTCCTCGGCCGCCCCCGGCCCCAGCGCGGCGAACTGTTCGGCCAGCAGGAACAGCGAGATGACCATGGACGGGTTGTAGACCCGCAGCACCCCGGCCTCCCGGTGCGGGCAGACGGTGCTCTCGTCGTCGTAGGCCTCGAGCCCGGCCATGAAGGCCTGCTCCTGCTCGTCGGTGAGAATGAGCTCCCAGGCCCACTTGCGTTCGACGTGGAACTTGTAGAAGTCCTCACCCGCGAGCGGGTCCCGGAACTTCCACCACAGGGCGACGCCGACAACAAGGACGACGATGACGCCTAAGGCAATCCACATACGTATCCGACTCCTTTCCTTTTCTAGGAGAAAAGGTGGATCGTAGCGGTGAAGATCCGTTCGCCTCTCGGAAACGGGAGAAACGGTCAGGGTGACCCCCCGGAAGGGCGGCCGGCGTGCCCATGGCATGATCGTCTGAATCCGTCGCATCGGAAGGAGCGGGACGTTGCCCGACGACCAGGAGCGCCGCATGCCCGGTAGTGACAAACCGCTGGAAGCGGTCACGCTGGGCACCTCCGGGCTCGGCGACGAAGCGCTCGCGCGGGCGCTCGTGACCGGCCGCTTCCGCCAGCTCGACACCTCCAACATGTACGCGGAGGGCCGCAGCGAGACGGTGATCGGCCAGGCTCTGAAGCAGGCCGGCGGCGAGGTGACGATCTTCTCGAAGGCGGACCGGGACCTCGCCACGGGGGTGTTCGACGGTGACCGCGTCATGCGCTCCTGGGAGGAGACGACGTCCAGGCTCGGCGTCGAGACGCTGCCGATCTACCACCTGCACGACCCGTTCACGATCACGGTGCGCGAGGCGATGGCGCCCGGCGGGGCGGTGCCCGCGCTGGTGTCGCTGCGCGAGCAGGGGCTGGTCGGCGCGATCGGCATCGCCGTCGGCGGCGGCACGATGGTGCAGGACTACATCCGTACGGACGCCTTCGACGCGGTGCTGACCCACAACCGCTACACGCTGGTGGACCGGCGCGCCGAGGACATCCTGGACCTGGCCGCGGAGCGGAACATGATCGTGTTCAACGCCGCGCCCTTCGGCGGCGGCATCCTGTCCGGCTCGCCCCGGCACGCCGCCACCTACGGCTATCGGCCGGTCTCGCCGGAGTTCGCCGCGCACGTGGAGCGGATGCGGGAGCTGTGCGCGCGCTGGGGGATCGGCCTGGCGGCGGCCGCCCTGCACTTCTCGCTGGCCGAGCCGCGTATCCACAGCACGGTCGTCGGGATCTCCTCGAAGGAGCGGCTCGCCGCGCTGGACGCCCTCGTGGACACCGTGATCCCCGACGGCTTCTGGACGGATTCGGCCTCCCTCGGCACCCCACCGCCGTCCCCGATCGACTGACGCTCCCCGCCGCCGGGCGAGCGGCCGATGAAGGCGAACTGGGTGGTGTCGGTCGGCGGCCTGGACACCGCCGCGGCGAACAACTACCGCAACTGGGTCAGGCTCGGCTACTACGTCTTCGCCGGCGACGGCAGCGTGGTGACGAACTACTGGACCTGGAACCTCGCCGACCAGCCGGAACGCATCGACACCGTGACCGCGGACTGCACCGGCGACGTCCCCGACTGCGCGGTCAAGACCGTCGAGGGCTTCCCCGGCGACACCATGGGCGGCTTCCAGGGCACCTACGGCTACACCTCCGACGGCCGCCTGCGCATCACCTGGACCAAGGACGCCACGGGCGCGGCCCGCGACCCGCTCACCGAATACTGGAACCTGACCACCGGCCTGGCCGGCGACACGGTTGCCCGGATGACCAGCCCCACCTACTACAGCTCGCCGGTGCAGATCCCGCCGCAGGGCGTCTTCTCGGACTATTCAGCCAGCTTCGGCATCGGTTTCGGCAGCAACGCGGGCCTGGGCAGGGAGACCCGCGCGACGATGAGCCGGCTCGTCCGCGACGCCCGCTACAACGCCCGCACCTACACCGGCACGTTCGTGGTGGCGAACCGGGGCGCGGTGACCCGGCAGAGCACCGGCGGGAGCTGGTGGTTCGGCTCAGGCACCCAGACGCCCGGCGACGCCAACTACGGCAACCCCTGGCAGGTCTGCGCCAACCAGCAGTGCATCGGCTGGAACCAGCACAACTCCTCGTGCGACTGCGGCTCGGCGTTCCCGACCAAGAACCGCATCCGCTACATCGCCGAGGTCGGCGGCGGCCGGCGCAACACGGAGTGGTACTGGTGCCAGTGCCTGGCCCAGGGCCGTCCGTGTTACCGGGCGAACTCGCACCCGCGCCCGCTGCTGCAGGTCGTCGGCGACGACGGCGTCTTCCAGGGCTGGGTGGGCGTGGAGGCGTTCACGCACGTGAACGCCTCCACCCTGCGGCCGGACGGGGACCTGGCAAGCGGCTACTTCGGTGTGTTCGACATGGTCCAGCCGAGCCTGCGGCCGTAGCCGGACGCGTTGGGCCGACGCTTCGCAAAACAATGAAGCGTGACGGTACGGCTACCGACACGGACTAACGTGCACCTTCATGACGTACGGCCCGCAACAGCCCTCATACAACACCCCATATCCCCCACAGCAGCCCGCCTCCTACGCGCCACCGCAAGCGCCTGCCGTGGTGATCGACGTCGGCGGCGATGCCAAGGTGAAGGCGCTGATCGGCGGCTCCGTCTCGGGCGTGATCGGGATCTTCGTGATCTTCTCCGCCCTCACCGGCCAGACGACCGGCGGCCTGGGCACCGCGGTCGTGGTCATCGTGCTCGGTCTGATCTTCCTGGGCATCGGCCTGCTGCCGCTCATCGCGTGGAAGAAGGTCGGCAGGCCGCGCCGGCTCGTCTTCGACGCCTCCGGCGTGCGCTGGGACGACCCCGAGGGCAAGCCGTGGTTCGCCCAGTGGACCGAGCTGGCCGGGGTGGGCATCTCGCGGACGAAGCAACGCCGCGTCAAGCCGGCCGACTACCTGTTCCGCAAGACGATGGTCCGCCTCGACCTCTTCCCCGCCGACCAGGGCTTCCGCTCGCGCCACCAGGACATGGAGCACCTGTGGGAGTTCCACACGGTCAAGAACGGCTACCGGCTGCCGCTCGGCTCCAACCCCAAGTACATCCCGGTCATCGAGCGCGCGATGCGGCAGTTCCGCCCCGCGGCCTACCTGGGGGTCAAGGACGAAGGCTTCATGGTCGGCCTGGTCTGAGCCGGTCAGCGCGTGTGGGTGGAGGAACTGCGGTAGTCGGTGTAGGTGTACGGGTTGTCGAGGAGCTTCGCATCAGGGATGTCCGGGTTCATACCGCTCACCCAGGCTTCCTCCCCCATCGCGGCCCGCAGGTACTCCACCGTGCCCTCCACCTGCCGCCGCGCCACCGCGAGATCGACCCCGAGCAGCCGGTGCTCGTGCTTGACGACCCGCCCGTTGACCAGCACGGTGTGCACGTCGCCGCGCTGAGCCTGGAACGCCACGTGCCCGAACGGGTTGAGCAACGGGAACGAGACGGGCGACAGATCATTCTTGATCAGCACGAGGTCGGCCTTCTTGCCGGGCTCGACGACGCCCAGGTCGTCGCGGCCGAGCGCGCGGGCCCCGCCCCGGGTGGCCCACTCGACGACGTGCTCGGCCCGCAGCCCGGCGTGCGTGATCGTGGCGCCCTTGGCGTGCGCCTCCAGGTGCTCGCGGGAACGGTCGGCGCCGAGGGTGGCGCGCATGGCCGAGAACAGGTCGCCGCTCCACCAGACGCTGGTGTCCATGGACATCGACACCGGGATGCCGTGGGCGCGGACGGCCCACGTGGGCGGGTAGCCCTGGCCCGCGCTCTGCTCGCTCTCCGTCGAGACCGAGATCGAGCCGCCGGTGGCCGCGATGCGGTGGTAGGAGTCGGCCGACAGCGAGGCCGCGTGCACGTAGATCGTCTCCGGCGTCATGAAGCCGTGGTCGTACATGAGCCGGATGCCGTCGTCGCCGGTGGCGCCCCACACCCCGGCGTGGGTGGTGACGGCGGCACCGAGTTCCCGCGCCACCTCGAAGGCGGGCCTCTCCGGGAAGGCCGGGTCGCCCAGCACGTCGAAGGCGATCTGGAAGCCGAACAGGTCATCGCCGGTGACGCGCCTGCGGACGAAGTCTCGGAACTCGGGCGCGGCCGTCCATTCGGCGGGCGGCTGCTGGATGTTGCCGTAGGCGAGCACGTACCGCCCGGGGACGGCCTGGAGCGCGTCGGCGGCGGCGTCGGCGTGGTCGACCGTGCGCAGCCCGTGTGACCAGTCGACGACCGTGGTGACGCCGGCGTCGAGGGCCTCGATGGCGGCCAGCGTGTTGCCCGCGTGCACGTCCTCGGGCCGGAACAGCTTGCCGTGCTCCAGGTAGAACCAGACGAAGTACTGGGTGAGCGTCCAGTCGGCGCCGTAGCCGCGCAGCGCCGTCTGCCACATGTGGCGGTGGGTGTCGATCATGCCCGGCATGACGATGCCGTCGGTCGCGTCGATCTCGACGGCGTCCTGCGGCACCGCCAGCTCCGGCCCGACGGCCGCGATCGTGTCCCCCGTGACGAGCACGTCCGTGCGGGGCAACACCCGCCTGCCGTCCATCGGCAGCACCGTGCCGCCGCGTAGCACCACGGGCCGTCCGGTCGCGAACTCGCTCATCGCTGAACTCCGATCTCCCCGAACGACCGTCCGCCCACCGGTCGTCCTCTTCACGTTCCACGCAGACCTGTCAACCGTAGCGCCGAATGTGCCAGAATCGCGAACACGGACACTCGTCCGTACAGCGAACGCAGGGCGCGGAAGGGGAGAGCGTGAACGCAGGTCCGCTGTCCGGGGTGCTGGTGGCCGACTTCTCCAGGGTCCTGGCCGGACCGTACGCCACGATGTTGCTGGCGGACCTCGGCGCCGACGTCGTCAAGGTCGAAGCCCCCAAAGGGGACGACACGCGCGCCTGGACGCCGCCCGTCCGCGGCGAGGCGTCCACCTATTACCTCGGCGTCAACCGTGGCAAACGGTCGATCGTGCTCGACCTGCGCGACGACGGCGACGCCGAGGCGGCCAGGGAACTGGCCCGCCGCGCCGACGTCCTGATCGAGAACTTCCGTGCCGGCGGCCTGACCAGGTACGGGCTCGACTACGCCTCCGCGCGCGCCGGCAACCCCGGCCTCGTATACGCCTCCATCAGCGGTTTCGGCTCGGGGGCAGGGGCGCGGGTGCCCGGATACGACCTGATGGTGCAGGCCATGTCCGGGCTGATGAGCCTCACCGGCGACCCGGACGGGCCCGCGTACCGGGCGGGGATCTCGGTGTTCGACGTGATGGCCGGCAACCACGCCGTCATCGGCATCCTGGCCGCGCTGCGCCACCGCGAGGCCACAGGGCAGGGCCAGCACGTCGAGGTGAACCTGCTGTCGTCGGCGCTGACCGGGCTGGTCAACCACAGCTCCGCCTACGTGGCCGGCGGCGTCGTGCCCTACCGGATGGGCAACGCGCACCCGAGCGTGTTCCCGTACGAGCCGCTGCCGACCGCCGACGACGACCTCATCGTCACCGCCGCCAACGACGGCCAGTTCCGCAAGCTCTGCGAGGTGCTCGGCATCCCCGAGGTCGCCGACGACCCGCGCTTCGCCCGCAACGCCGACCGCACCGCCAACCGCGAGGAACTGCGCCCGATCCTGGTCGCGCGGCTGGCCGCGCGGGGCGCGGTGGAGTGGTTCGAGCTGCTGGTCGAGGCCGGGGTGCCGAGCGGGCCGATCAACACGATCGACGGCGGGTTCGCCATGGCCGAGCGGTTCGGGCTCGACCCCGTCGTGGAGGTCGGCGAGGGCGAGCGGGCCGTGCCGACGACGCGGCACCCGATCCGGTTCTCCGAGACGCCCGCCGGCTACGCGCTGCCGCCACCTGAGCTGGACGAACACGGCGCGGAACTGCGCGCGTGGCTGGCCGGGCCCGCCGAAGGAGAGCGTCCGTGAGCGACGAGCGGGACTATCCGACGGCGCTCGGCGCGTCCTCGCGGGAGTCGATCACGCTGCTCGGGCAGGACCTGGCGCGCGAGGTGATGGGCGAGGTGGGGTTCGGGGAGCTGGCGTTCTGGCTGGCCACGCAGCGCCGTCCCGAGCCGGGCGAGGTACGCGTGTTCGAGGCGGTACTGGCCGCCCTGGCCGACCACGGGTTCACGCCGACCGCGATCGTGACGCGGCTGACGTACCTGTCAGCGCCCGACTCCGTCCAGGGGGCCCTGGCCGCCGGGCTGCTCGGCGGCGGCTCGCGCTTCCTCGGCGTCACCGAGGACTGCGGGCGTTTCCTGCACGACGTGCTCGCCGCGTGCGGCCCGCTCCCGTCCGACGACGCCGGCTGGGACGCCCTCGCGCTGGATGCCGTACGGGAGCGGCGCGCGGCGGGCGGACGGATCCCCGGCCTGGGCCATCACGTGCACAAGGACGTCGACCCGCGCACGCCGCGGCTGTTCGCGATCGCCGCCGAGGAGGGCCTGTACGGGCCGCACCTGTCGCTGTTCGCCGCCATCGGCCGCGTGCACCCGAAGGTACTGGGCAGGACGCTGCCGCTCAACGGCGCCGGCGTCTGCGGGGCGGCCCTGGCCGACCTGGGGCTGCCGCTGGAGCTGCTGCGCGCGTTCGCGCTGCTGGCCAGGACGGCCGGGCTCATCGGCCAACTCGCCGAGGAGCTGCGCAACCCGGTCGCCCACGACATCTTCCTGTCCGTCGACCTGAACAACCGCTCCATCCCGCCCGAGCCCCTCGCCGACGGAGGCACGCATGGCTGAACTCGTCGCGGTCATCGCATCCACCCACCACCCCTTCTACTACCGGGCCAGCACCTCCGCCGGCGAGGACCGGCCGCCGTTCGCCGACGAGTGGGTGCGCAAGGTCGAGTCCTTCCGCGAGACGCTGACCAGGGCCAGGCCCGATGTGCTGGTGATGGTCGGGTCCGACCACTTCCACCAGCTCTGGCTGGACAACATGCCGCAGTTCCTCATCGGCAAGGCGCCCTTCTACGACGCCAACTGGTACAACGAGGAGCGCGAGTTCGGCCTGCCCAGGATGTTGTTCACCGGACAGGAGGACCTGTCGGCCCACATCCTGCGCGAGGGCCTGGACGCCGGGTTCGACCTGGCCTTCTCCAACGAGCTGCGCATCGACCACTCGATCACCTGCCCGATCGTCACCCTGCGCCCGCAGAACGACCTGCCGATCGTGCCCGTCTACACCAACATCTTCGCCCCTCCGCTGCCACGGCCGAAACGGTTCGTGCAACTCGGCAGGACCATCAGGGAGTTGGTGGAGTCGTGGCCGTCGAACCTGCGGGTGGCGGTCATCGGCACCGGGCACCTGTCGCTGGAGCTCGGCGGGCCGCGCCAGTTCGGGCCGCACGGGCCCGACCCGGAGTTCGACCGCAGGGCCGTCGAGTGGATCTCCTCGGGCGACATCGAGGGCTGCCTGGCGGAGGTCACCCTGGACAGCCTGTGGGAGCCGGGCAACGCGACCCACGGCTTCATGGACTTCATGCTCATGATGGGCGTGGCGGGAGAGGGCAGGAAGGCCGACTACGTCGACACCTACGACCTGTTCCACACCATGGAGGCGTACTTCACCTGGTACCCGAACGGAGGCGGACGGGCGTGAGCAAGTATCTGCTGAACAAGTTCCTCTTCACCGTCGACCGCGATCCTGACCTGGTCGAGCGCTACCGCGAGCAGCCGCAGGCCACGGTCGAGTGGTGGGAGGCCGAGATGGCGGGCGCGCTGCTCAACTGCCACAGCGGCGAGGCCACCACCTGGCTCCGCTTCGACGACGACGAACGCGCGGCGCTGACCGGCCACGACTACGTGCGGCTGTTCGAGCTGGGCGCGCACCCGTTCCTGACGCTCACGCTGTTCATCGCCATGTTCGAGCGCGACCACGCCGAGCCGCTGACCTTCCAGAAGGAGTACGCGCGCAAGCTGGGACACTTCGCGCTGCCCTACCCGGACATCGCCACGTGAGCAGGACTCAACACAGACTCAACATCTGGCCGTCTACCTTCCTGCTGGCGCGATGGCCAAGTGGCGGGGCTCCAGCGCGAACTGCAAGAAGTTCACCTTCACCCCCTACTGGCGGGACAAGGTCTCCTCGTTCTGGGCGCGCGGTAGTCGCCGGCCCCGGTCAGGACACCGTGACGTGGGGCACGGCCTCGCGCATCGCCCAGTCGGCGCTGATCGCGCTCGCCGTCTGCAGCAGCAGCGGCAGGTGCTCGCCGGTGAGGCGCTCCACCGAGGTCTCGGCGGCGTGCGCGTTGACGTTGATCGCCGCGATCACGTTGCCGAGGCCGTCTCGCAGCGGCGCGGCCACGCTGCGGATGCCCAGGGCGAGCTCCTCGTCGGTCAGCGCCCACCCCTTGGCCCTGACCTCGCGCAGGGCCGCCTCGCGCGCGGCGCGGTCGGGCCGCCGGCGCGGCTCGACGCCCGAGCGGCTGGGCTCGGCCAGGACCCGGTCGACGTCGGCGGGCGGCAGGGCGGCGAGCAGCACCTTGCCCAGGGAGGTCTGCATGGCGGGAAAACGGGTCCCGATCTGCACCGACAGGGTGACGATCTTGGGTACGGCCACGCGGGCGACGTACACGATGTCGGACCCGTCGAGCTGGGCGATGGACGACGACTCGTGGGTCTGGGCCACCAGCCGCTCCATGTGCGGTCTGGCCATCTCCCACAGCCCCATCGAGCGCACGTACGTCACGCCCAGCTCCAGCACCCTCGGCGTGAGCGCATAGCCGCCCTGCTCGCTCCTGGCGTAGCCGAGCTCCTGGAGCGTGAGCAGGATGCGGCGGGCCGTGGGCCGGGCCAGCCCGGCCGCGGTCGCCACCTCCGTCAGGGTCATAACGGGACGGCCCGGCCGGAACACCTTGATCACGTCGAGGCCGCGCGCCAGCGCCTCGATGAAATCGGGCCCGGTGTCGGCACGTGCCATGGAACGCCTCCCCGCTCGGTCCTCCGCCGATCTGACTTTAGACCGTCGCCGAGATTCGTCCGCACAGCGGCCGGCGGGCCGCCCGGTTGCGGGCGTTTCGAGGCGCAGCGGGAAGCGTTCCGATCGCCAAGCGGACTGATGTCCGTCAGCGCTTGTACTCGGAGACCGGGCCGCAGTAGCTGAGCCCGATCGGGGTGTTGCTGAAGCGGCACACCTGGACGACCACGCGGTCGATGGCGGCGACCCCGGTCGCGTCGGACAGGGACAGGGCCACCGGGACGGTGCCGTCGTCGGCCTTGACCGTCTCGGTGTCGACGAGGGTCGTGCCGTTGTAGGCGCTGAAGGACGCCCTGGAGTACATGTCGTCGATGGCGCACGGCGAGTTGACGCCGCCGTCGGTCAGGTCGCCGGCGACCCGCACAGCAGGCCTGACGACCGGGCCCTCCACCCACTCCAGCGTCCCCTCGGTCACGCCGCGCTGACACTGGTCGCCGGAGTCGGCGTGGAACTTCACCGGCGCCTGCGCCGTCGCGGGCTGGGCCGCCAGCAGGCAGGCCGCGACCACGGCGGGTAACACCGCCCAAGCACGTGAACGCATGACATCGACCTTCCTCGTGAGGGGATGGATCCGGCTCACCATCGTGAACCACGGATGTGAGATGTGCCAGCCCTCACAGGTCGGTGGCGATGATCTTTTCGATGTTCCGTTCGGCGAGCGCGGTGATGGTGACGAACGGGTTGACGGAGGTGTTGCCGGGGATGAGCGCGCCGTCGATGACGTACAGGCCGGGGTAGGCGGTCAGGCGGCCGTAGTTGTCGGTGGCCTTGTTCAGCACGGCGCCGCCGAGCGGGTGGTAGGTGAGGTGGTCGCCCCAGACCTTGTAGACGCCGAACAGGTCCGTCCGGTAGATCGTCCCCTCCTTGGAGTTGATCTTGTCGAAGATGGACTTGGCCATGTCGATCGACGGCTGTTTCCAGGCCGTCTGCCAGCTCAGCTCCGCCTTGCCCGCGGCGGCGTTCCAGGTGAACTGCGCCCTGTTCGGGTTGTTGGTGATCGACAGGTAGAACGAGGCGAACGTCTCGATGCCCGTGGGCAGGGGCGCGACCTCGGCGAACGCGCCTCCGGCCGCCCAGTTGTCGATGCCGCAGCAGGGGATGGCCGACTGGAGGCTGCCCGTGGGGTCCCACAGGTGGTTGGCGCGGCCGCACATGACGTTGCCGTTGTCGCCCCAGCCCTTGCCGATCTCACCGTTCAGGTTGGGCAGCGCGCCGGTCGCCTTCAGCTTGACCAGCAGCTTGCTGGTGCCGACGCTGCCGGCCGCGAAGAAGACCCGGTCCGCCGTCACTGACTTGGTGGCCGTGACGGCGCCGGTGGTGTCGAGTTGTTCGATGACGACGCGGTAGCCGCCTCCCGAGGCGGGTGCGACCGTGGTGACGCGGTGCAGCGGCGAGACGGCGACCCGGCCGGTGGCCTTGGCCCTGGCCAGGTAGGTCTTCTGGAGGGACTTCTTGCCGTGGTTGTTGCCGTAGAGGATCTCGCCGGCCAGCGCCGACTTGGTCACGGTGCCGGCCGCCTCCTGCTCCATGTAGTCCCAGTCGTACACGTCCGGGACGAAGACGAACGGGAACCCCGAGCGCTGGGCGTGTTTGCGGCCGACGCGGGCGTACTGGTAGCAGTCGGTGCCCTCGAACCAGGCCGGGTCGATGGTGCCGACGCCGAGGCCCGCGTTGGCGCGCGGATAGTAGACGTCGTACATCTCGCCGGCGTTCACCGAGGGGAGGATGGCCGGGAAGTTCTCGCGCCGGGGCGTGACGGCCATGCCGCCGTTCACCAGCGAGCCGCCGCCGACGCCGCGGCCCTGGTAGACCGTGATCCCGGCGAACTCCTCCGCGTCGAGCACGCCGGTGTGGCGGGGGATGTCCCGGTCGATCGGGAAGCCGAGGAAGTAGTTGAGCGGGGCCTTGGTCCTGGTGCGCAGCCAGTAGGAGCGGTAGTCGGGCTCGCGGGTATTGCAGAAGATCTTGCCGTCGGAGCCGGGCGTGTCCCAGGCCATGCCCATCTCGACCAGGTGCACGTCCACGCCCGCCTGGGCCAGTCGCAGCGCGGCCACGCTGCCGCCGTACCCGCTGCCGACGATGAGGACGGGCACGCGGGCGCCGTCCGGGATCGGGGCCGTCGGGGCCGCCGTGGCGGGGCCCGCGAGGGCGTGCTGGCCGGCCACGGCCCCGATGACGGAACCGGCTCCGGCGATGAAACCACGGCGCGAGATGTCGTGACCCATGAGCTGCTCCTACGGACGGGCCCGCGCGGCGGCGGGCGATGAGCCGCTGGGCAACCGGCACACGGTGTCCAGGCCCAGCACGTGGTTGAGCCGGCCGAACGCCAGCCAGGAGCCGATGCTCATGCTCAGCTCCACGATCTCGTGCTGACTGTAGACGGCCGTCATCCTGGACCAGAACTCCTCGTCGAGGCCGTGGTGGTCCAGGGCGTAGCGCTCGGCGTACTCGGCGGCCAGGCGGGTGCGCTCGTCGAAGGCGCCGGTGGTGCGCCATTCGGCCACCGCGTCGGCGAAGCCGTCCTCGACCTGCTGCCCGTCGCGTTCCGTGCGCCAGTCGAGGCAGAAGGCGCAGCCGTTGATCTGCGCGATCCGCAGCCGGGCGGCTTCGAACTCGCGCAGCCCGAGCGTCGTGTGGGCGTAGACGGCCATCGAGTACTTCGAGGCGGCGACCCCGATGCCGGGGATCATCTCGCCCCAGACGTACTCGATGGCGTCCTTGCCCTCAGGGATGTCGATGATCATGCGGGTTTCCTTCCGAGCCGGCCGGTCGCGGGGCGCAGGGGGACGTCGAGCGCGTCGTAGAGGCCAGGTTCCGCGTCGGCGAGCCAGTCGATGGCGTTGACGAGGCGTCCCGCCGCGGTGGCGTTCCCGCCGGCGGCGCGGTTGCCGCCCTCGTCGGTGGCCTCGACCGTCACCTCGATGCGCGGGCTGCCCTCGATGATCACCCGGTGGGCTCCGTCGCCGCTGAGCGGGCTGGGCCAGTCCGGCGCGCAGGACGGGTGGATGCGGGTGACGTGCTCGACGACGATGCGGGGCACGCCCTCGACGACACCCAGCACCTCGAACCGCACCGCGCCCTGGGTGCCCGCCGCGAACTCGCCCATGGCCTCGGTGTTCACGGCCGCCTCGAGCGGGCGCCGCTCCACGCTCTCGCGCAACTCGTCGAGGACGACGCCCAGGGCCCTGGCCATCAGGCGCACCTGACCGCCCCAGACCATGGACGGGACCGTCGGGGCGAGCATCGGCGGCTGGTAGTCCATCGGCTGGCCCATGCCGACCAGGTACCGGACGGAGTCGGGCTGGTCGTAGGCCGAGTAGTCGAAGATCTCCTGGCAGCGGACGGCGTCGATGCTCGTGCCGAGGCCGCTGATCAGCAGCGGCAGCACGTCGTTGCCCCAGCCGGGGTCGACGCCGGAGACGAACAGCGACCCGCCGCCGTCCCCGACGGCTTTCAGCACCTGCTCCCGCTGCTCCTGCGGGGCACCGCCCTGGTCGTAGAACGCGTACAGCGAGGGGGTGACGACCACGGCTCCGGCCCTGATCGCCCTGACGACGTCGGCGAGGGCGGCGTCGGGGCGGATGTCGCCGGAGGCGGCGTACACGACGGCGCGGGGGCCGGCCGCGAGGACGGCTTCGACGTCACAGGTGGCCGTGACGCCCAGGTCGCCTCCGAGTCCGGCCAGGTCGCCCGCGTCGCGGCCGGCCTTGGCGGGGTCGTGGACGAGCACGGCCGTGAGCTTGAGCGCCGGATGGGCTTCGACGGCGCGGATGGCGGCACGCCCGACGTTGCCCGTGCCCCAGACGACCGTGGACATCATGGCCGGAGCGTAGCAAGCGCTTGGTTTGGTGTATAGGCCCTATCCCGGACGGCGGGTGAGCGCGTCGGGCGCCCAGCCGAGCGCGGGCGCGACCTCGGTCGCCAGCAGCTCGATCGAACGAAGGACGAGCGGGTGCGGCGGATCCACCGAGTGCACCTGGAAGACCAGATCGGTGACCCGTTCGAGGGTGGGGTCGGCCCGCAGGCTGTCGATGACGTCCTGCGGGGTGCCCACGTGCACGTCGAAGGCGGCGATGCGGGTGTCGAGGTCGCCGTCGGGCAGCTCGAACGGCAACCGCCCTCGTCCGAGGCCCTGTTCGGCGCAGCGCAGCGCCTCGGCCCTGCTGTCGGCCACGAACGCGGTCCGCGAGGCGACGATGCGCGGCGTCGCCCCCGAAGGGAGGTTCGCGTAGTAGGCGTCCACGATCGGGCGCTGGATGTCGGCCAGCGTCGCCTGCGGGTCGTCGGCGGGCCTGGGCTGGGTGCGCGACAACATCAGCCCGTGACCCGCCCGGCCCGCACGTGCGCCGCCCGCCTCCGAGAACGTCGCCTGCCAGATCGCCTCGAGCAGCCGGGGCGCGGGCGGATAGAGCCGGTTCCCGCCGCCGAGGTCCTCCCCCGACCAGGCGCGCACCAGCGTCTCCAGATGGGCGGCGTAGATCGCCGCGCGGTCGGCGCTGTCGTGCCCGAACGGCGCGAACGACGACGGCGTCCCGCCGCTGCCCACGCCGACCTCCAGCCGCCCGCCGGTCAGCAGGTCCAGGACGGCGGCATCCTCGGCCACCCGCACCGGCTGTTCGAGCGGCAGGGTGATGATGCCGGTGCCGAGCCGGATGCGGCTGGTCCTGGCCGCCACATGGGCCAGGAACACCAGCGGCGCCGGCAGACCGCCCTCGGCGCCGTCGAAGTGGTGCTGCGCCACCCACGCCGTGTCGAACCCGTACGCCTCCGCGTGCTCGATCTGCTCGGCGGCCAGCCGGTAACGCTCGCCCGCGGGCACCTCGTCGAGCAGCCTGGTGAAGAAACCGAGCCTCATCGCACCGGCCCCGGATGAGGGTATTGGTGCCGAGGATCGGTGAAGACTCGGCTGGTCGTTCCTGATTCCACGATGAGTCCTTCACTCGTGACGGAGACGGTGCGCAAGCTCCGGCGGGCAGCACGCGGGCGATCACCATCCGCTGCCCGCCGGACGGCTCACGCGGCCTGCGCGCGAGCACATCCTTGCGCAACGCGACCCTATCGAGCAGGTCAGCGCCCCAGTCACGCCGGGCCCCGCAGGCGCCGAGCCCAAAGCCATGCACGATGTCGGCGACCGACCGTGCTGCCGTTGAGTGAGGCACCCTCCCGACGGCCGTTGGGGTCCGTTATGAGCCGGTGGTGGTGACCGGTCCGTTCAGGGTGATGGGGCCGTTGAGGTCCTCCGTGGCGGCGGGGCCCTCCAGGTCGTCGAAGTCGACGACCTGCCGAGCCGGAGGCGCCACGACCTTCACCTTCGTCCCCCACCCCGAATAACGGGTGTCGGTCACCGAGTGCACGGACTCCTTGACCTTCTTGCCGTCCAGGTCGACCCCGACGGTCGTGTACTTGTACTCGGTGACCAGCCGCACGGGCAACTGGTCGCGGTTGAGGAAGAGCCGGTAGGAGATCGTGCGCACCTCGGTGGGGGCGAGCGGGTCAGCGTACAGGTCGCGGGCGGTGAGCGTGCCCCGGTATTCGCCCGCCTTACGGGTGGCGGCCTTCGCGATGGCGGCCTTCAGAACGCGCGGGTCGAGAACGTCCACGAGCTGGCCTCCGCGCTGCCCGTGGCTGCCCCACAACGAGTCGCCCTGGAAGCGCACCCAGCTCTTCCCCTCGGGCATCGTCCCCCATTCGAAGCCGCGCACATAGGTGCGGGGCCCGACCTTGACGGCCCGGAGCGGCTTGATCAGCCTCGCCTCGTCCTTCTTGTCGAGGGTTCCCTTGAGTTCGGGAGAGAGTTTCACCCTGGAGGTGAGATCGTAGTCCGCGGCACTGGACGCGCCGAATCCGATCACACCGGTGGTACGGGTCGGGTAAGCGCCCTTGTACCCCGAGACGACGGTCCGGTTCTCCTCCGAAACCCGCACTCCGAGCCCGGCGGCGAACTGCTTGCGCAGGCTCTTGACCGGGTCAGCAGGGGCCGCCGCGTATGCCGGGCCGCCGCCCGCGAGGACGGCGGCGGTTAACACAGGGACGACGGCGGCTGCGAGATTTTTCATATTCGTTCCTCCGGGTGGTCGTATTTCCCGGGGGAATCATGGCGGCAGGCCGTCACGGATTCATCTCGAACGACTCTCAAGCGCCTTGATCGACCGGCCGTCGCACCCCGGTCTACACCTCTGACCTGCTGATTCAATTGTCCAACGTCCGTTGGAAAATGCTCGGACATTAACCGCTTGGCAGTGACGGCGACGGCGGGCAATGGTGGTCGCAGAACGACCGGCCAAGCCGAACCAGAAACGGGGACAGTTTCATGCGCGTCCGTGCCGAGACAACATCGCTTCCGTGGCCGCCACGATGTTGGTCCGCTCGGCGCTCGCGCCCGCACCTCACGCGGTCACGAATCGCAGCGTCACCGTTACTCCCGGGGGAGCGGTGACCACGGCAGCAAGAAGTTCACGGGGCTTCCACCCCACCCTCCAGTCCATCGACGAAGTGACCCGCTGCGGCTGATCGCAAAAGTCACTCCACGCACCCAGGACCCTGGTAGAGCTGATTTCGCGGTGGCATCCGCTCTGCCTGGGTCCTGACCTCTGCCTGCCCTTTTTGGTAATCTCTATTGAATGGCGGAGACGTCCGGATCGCAGGATGAGGGCACGGGATCGCGACGGGGGCGCAGGCCCATCCGGCCGGCTCCCGAGTCCGGCCCTGTCGCGCTCTTAGCGCATCGTCTCTGGCAACTCAAGGAAGAGGCGGGCGACCCGTCGTTCGCCGACATGGCCTCGCGCCTCGGCGCGGCGGCGTCGAAGTCGTCTCTGGCGGCGGCCGCTCGGGGGAGCACGCTGCCGAGCTGGGAGACGACCTGGGAGTTCGTCCGGGTTCTGGCCGTCGACCAGTTGGGGCAGGACCCAGAAGAGGTCAGGCGGGAGTGGCGGGCGCATTGGCAGCGGGCGGCGAACGCCTCCGACTCCGAGAACGAGACCTCCATGGAGCCCCACCCCCCGGCCGGCTCACAGGCCCGGCCCCCGTCCAACGAGCCCGCGCCCGGTCAGCCTGCTTCCGCCGAGCCCACCTCGGGTCAGCCCACCTCCGTCCAACCATCCTCCGGTCAGGCCGCGTCGGCCGAGTCCGGCGTCCGGCTCACGTCCGTGCGGCGGCTGACCCTGCTCGCGACCGTGTCGGGCGTGGTCGGCGTCGGCGCCGCTCTGCTGGCTTGGCTCGTTCCCATCAGGGGTGAGAGCGAGCCGTCGGCCTCCCCCACGCCGTCCACAACGCTGCACACCACTCCGCACGACAACTCGGTCTTCGAGCGCGACGTGACCTATCCAGACGGCACGCTGGTGGACCGTGGCTCGTCCTTCGACAAGACCTGGCGCATCCGCAACGCTGGCACGGTCCCATGGGAGGGGCGCTACCTCACGCGGATGAACGACACTCCGTGCCAGGCGCCGAAGCGGGTCGAGATCCGGCCGGTGCGGCCGGGTGAGTCGGTCGACATCACGGTACGCGTCCGCGCCGCCGACGACCCGGGCCAATGCAAGATCTTCTGGAAGATGACGGACGCCGACGGCACCCCGTTGCTCGCCGGCAAGAAGCCGATCTTTCTCGACGTCACCGTGAACTGACCTCGCGGTTAACGTCTCTCCAATTTTGACCGGCCCGGCGGGGTCGTCATGACGACCAATGTCAGGAGTCGCTCAACACCCCGGTGACAGCTCGGCAAACCTGGCCATATATGGACCAAAGGGACACTGTCACCGTCGAGGTGCCCGCCTTCCTCGTACCCTGACCGGCCCCCTTCGCCTGTCCGAGGACGGCGGCAGAAGGGCCTATCCCCCATGCACCGCGACCGCGCGATCCCCGCCGCCCTCGGCCTCGTCTGCGCGACAGCCCTCACCCTGGTCGCCACCTCCCAGCCCGCCGCCGCGACCCCGCCCAACATCCCCTCCGCCTCCACCGCGGCCTCCCGGCTCAACTCCCTCACCGTCGCCGCCGAGTCCCACGGCAGCACCTACGACCGCGACCTGTTCCCGCACTGGATCACCGTCAGCGGCTCCTGCAACACCCGCGAGGAGGTGCTCAAGCGGGACGGCACCAACGTGGTGACCGACTCCTCCTGCGCGGCCACCTCCGGCTCCTGGTACAGCCCGTACGACGGCGCCACCTGGACCGCCGCCTCCGACGTCGACATCGACCACATGGTCCCCCTCGCCGAGGCGTGGGCGTCGGGCGCCTGGTCCTGGACCACCTCCCGCCGCCAGCAGTTCGCCAACGACCTGGGCGGGCCGCAGCTCTGGGCGGTGACCGACAACGTCAACCAGTCCAAGTCGGACAAGGACCCGGCCGAGTGGCAGCCGCCGCGCACCGCCGAGCGCTGCCGCTACGCCCGCGCCTGGGTCCAGGTGAAGTGGTACTGGGGCCTGAGCGTGGACAGCGCCGAGAAGAGCTCGCTGAGCAGCATGCTCTCCTCGTGCTGACGACGGCACACAGCTGACGACCCGGCACGGCCGTGCAGCGCCGCACAGCCGCACGGCCGGACGACAGCGTCCGGCTGATGACCGGGCACGGATGACGACCGCGTCGGCTCAGCGGCAGAACGGCGCGGCGCCGAGCACCGACTTGATCCCGCCCAGCAGGTGCCGGATGAAGTACTGGTCGCCCTCCAGCGGCTCGTCGGTCCACGACTTGACGTCGTGTCCGAGGGTCGTCAGCCACGCCTTGCCGCCGTCGTAGTACTGACACCAGCTCACCGGATGGTGATCACCGTGGCCGGGGTGGCCGAGGCTCCCGCGTACCCCATTGGGGAGGGTGCCCTCGTCCACCTCGGCCAGCACGCGGACGCGCGTGGGGTACGGGATGAGGTTGTACCACTCGTCCGTGAACGCCCAGCGGGGCGGCAGGCCCTGTGTGGAGGCGTCGCGCCGGTTGACGGTGACGACGGTGCCGGGCTGGTTGGGGCCGTGGTCGTAGAAGTTGGCGTTACCGAGCAGCCCTTCGTACCAGGGCCAGTTGTACTCCGTGCCGAACGCGTTGTGCACGCCGATGAAGCCGCCTCCCGCGCGGACGTACTGCCGCAGCGAGGTCTGCGCCGCGTCGTCGAGGGCGTCGCGCGTGCTGCTGAGGAACATCACGGCGTTGTACGACAACAGTTTCCCCGCCGTCGCCAACTGGGTGACGTCCTCGGTGTAGTCGACCGCGAAACCGTTCTCCTTGCCCAGCTCGAGCACAGCCTTGATGGCGACGTTGTCGTCCTTGAGCGGCGGGTTCATGCCGGGGCCGAGCGGGGCCCCGAGGTGCGGGTGGCGGAACCCGGCGGTGCGGCTGTAGACGAGCAGGCGCAAACCCTTGGCGGGGTCGAAGTTGCCCCAGTCGTGGTAGCAGCGCGGGTCGGTGCCCCTGCAGACACCGTAGTCGGGGTCGCCGAGGTACTGCGCGCCTTCGCGCGAGGTCGCGGAGCTGGGCGATATGGCGGTGAGCAGGAGTGCCGTCATGCCGGCGACGGACAGGAGCGAACGGTTGACGCGCATGGGCACCTCACGTGGGTCCGCTGCGATGGACCTGATGATCCACTTTTGTGCGAGGGTAACCCGCCCCGCGGCTCTTGCCCACACAACGCCCCCAGACGAAGGACGACGAACGCAAGCGGGACACCCCGACCCAGCGACGGGGGGCCCAAGAGTCGAGGACGGGGCGGCGTGGCGGCCCGCACCACGCCGCCCCGAACGAACCTCCGTTACCGGTAGGCGGTGGCCTGCAGGGTGTACAGCTCGGCGTACAGGCCGTCCAGGGCCATCAGGGTGTCGTGGTCGCCCTGTTCGGTGACCTTGCCGTGGTTGAGGACGTAGATGCGGTCGGCGTAGCGGACGCTGGCCAGGCGGTGGGTGATGAGCAGGACGGTGCGGCCGTCGGCGTGGCCGCGGATGCGTTCGAAGAGGGCGTGTTCCGCGCGGGCGTCGAGGGCGGCGGTGGGTTCGTCGCAGATGAGCAGGTCGGCGTCGCGGTGGAAGCCGCGGGCGACGGCGATGCGCTGCCATTGGCCGCCGGACAGTTCGTGGCCGTCCTTGAAGCGGCGGTCGAGCAGGGTGCGGTAGCCGTGGGGCAGGTCGGCGACGACCTCGTCGGCGCCGGCGACGGCGGCGGCCGACTCCAGGGCCTGCTGTCCTTTGTCGGTGCCCATGGTGATGTTGTAGCGGGCGGTCAGCGGCCAGCGGGTGTGGTCCTGGGCGATGACGGCGGTGCGCAGGCGCAGCTCTTCCGGGCTGACCTGGCGCAGGTCGGTGTCGTCCCAGCGGACGGCGCCGGTGTCGGGCTCGTACAGGCCGGACAGAATCTTGGCCAGGGTGGTCTTGCCGGAGCCGTTCTCGCCGACGAACGCGATGATCTCACCGCGCTTGATCTCGATCGACACCTCACGCAGGGCGGGCTCCTCGGCGCCGGGGTAACTGAACGAGATGGACTCGGCGGTGATGCGCTCGAAGTTCTCTGGAGCGGGGGCGGGACGGGAGCCGACCAGGCGGCGTTCTGCGTCGGCGCAGAACTCCAGGAAGTCGGTGAAGTACAGACCCTGCTCATAGAGGCGGTTGGTGGCGTACATGAGGTTGCTGAGCGACTGCTGGCCCGACCTGATCGCCAGGACCGCGGTGCCCGCGATCGCCAGCGGGATGGCGGCCAGCGCGAGCAGCGCGCCGAGCGCCACGTAGACCAGGCCCGTGCCGATGCCGCCCAGCGCCTCGCCGACCAGCCGGGCCGTCATCTGGCGTTTGGCCAGGCCGAGCATGACGTCCTGCTCGGCCTTGGCCACGGCGTCGTACATGCGCAGCAGGAAGCCCCGCATCGTGAACGAGCGGACCTCGGCCGCGGCCTCGCGCTCGGCCAGCAGGGCAGAGATGATCCACTTGCGGCGGCGGGCCGGGATCAGGCTGTACATCGTCGAGTAGCGCATGCGCGCGCTGCGCACCGCGGCCCACGCGTCGGGCAGGACAGCGAGCAGCAGGAGCGGGAGCAGCACGGGGTGGAGCACCCCCAGGACGCCGGCCGCGGCCGCGATGCCGACGGCGGCGGTCACGACGTCGACGGCCGAGGTGACGACCGACTCCGCCACGACCACCCCCCTGCCGCTGGCACGTTCCAAAGAGTCGTGGAACTCCGGGTCGTCGAAGGCCACGAGCTCCACCCGGCTGGTCAGGCCGTACAGGCGCTCCTCGGTCAGCCGGTCGATCTGCGGGGACAGGCGCGACTGCGCCCAGCCCGCGCCGGCCTGGGTCGCGGTGCGGATGACCGCCGCCGCCCCGACCAGGGCGAGGCTGGGCAGGGCGGCCATCACGCGGTCGGGGGTGGGGCCCTCGCTGAACAGCGCCGTCAGCACGCCGGTCGTGGCCAGCAGGCCGAAGGCGGTGAACACCCCGCCGACGAGGCTGAGCGTGATCGTGGCCAGGGTGTCGCGGGGGCTCGCCTCCCAGGCCATGCGCATCGCCTGGCGCACGAGCGAGGGCAGGCGTCTGGCGATGGTCAGGAAGCCGACCTCCGCCATCCTGTCGTTGTGGACGTTCCACCGGGGGAAGGAGATCTCGCCGAGTTCGAGCGGCTCGTTCTGCATGCTCTGAGTGTGCACGCAGGCACTGACAGTTTCCGCTCGCGACGAAGCGACCTTTGACCCGCGCGCCTCACATGTAAGTTTCACGCGTTGTTGACGCCCGATTTGAACGTTGTAATACTCCCCCCGAATCAGCCACCGGCCCTCCTGCATAACAGCAGTTCAGGCGTTTGAAGGTGAGTGAATCGATTCATCGAAAGGTGGAGGCGGTGGCGCCCCCCACCATCAGGAGCGGAGTATGCGAAGCAGCGGCAACAAGCGTCGGATCGGCCTGACGGCCGCCCTCATCGCGCTGGCGCTCACGGCGTCCGCGCTCTCCGCGCCGGCCTCGGCGCGCAGCCACACCGAGAGCACCGCGAGCGCTCTGGCCTGCGGCGACGGCTCCTTCAACGCGGAGGCGACGCTCAGCGGCAGCACCTGGACCGCCCGCAACGGCAGCAGGACCGTCTACACCGGCACCAGCATGCTCTCGGCCATGCAGGCGGCGGTGGGCAGCCTCACCGCCGGCCGCACCGGCAAACAGCGGGTCGTCGTGCGCGGCTCGGGCTCGATGAGCGCGGGTTCGCGGCTGTCCCTGCCGAGCTACACCACGCTGGACGTCTG
Organism: Nonomuraea purpurea; assembly: GCF_042650645.1. Lineage (NCBI taxonomy): Bacteria > Bacillati > Actinomycetota > Actinomycetes > Streptosporangiales > Streptosporangiaceae > Nonomuraea > Nonomuraea purpurea. The sequence continues at coordinate 686,535 of NZ_JBHSBI010000001.1, read as the reverse complement.
CGGCACCGTCAACGTGACCGGCTCCGGCTCGGGCGACCAGGCCGTCGTGTACGCCAGGGGCGTGACGGACGTCGAGGTCCAGCACCTGAACGTCACCGGCGCCCCGCTGTACGGCATCTTCGTGCGCAACGGCGTCAACATCACGCTCGGCCAGATCGACATGCGCCTGTCCGGCGGCCTGGGCATCCGGATCGACAACCACGGCGACCGCAGCGTCCGCACCAGGAACGTCCGCATCGACAACGTCTACGTCTCCGGCACCAGCACGCACGGCGTCGAGACGTACGGACTCGACGGCCTGACGATCGGCACCGTCGTGGCCCGCAACACCGGCGACTCGGGCCTGCTGCTGAACGACACGATCAACGCGACGGTGACCACGGTGGACGCCCAGGGCGCCGGCACCGGCACCGGTTACGCGGCCTTCCGCATGGCCAACAGGAACGGCCGGATCGGCAGCTCGTATCCCACGAACATCCGCGTCGGCCAGGTCATCGCGCGCGGCGGCGGACGGGGCGTCTTCTGTGTCTCCGAGAGCGGCGGCGCGGTCATCGACCGGGTGGACATCGCCCAGACCGGCAACAACGCCATCCTCATCGAGAACTGCTACAACGTGACCATCGCCGCCCAGAGCGGCACGGTGACGGGCCCTGGCGACATCCGGATCGCGGCCCGCTCGGAGTTCCCCAACACCTCCGACATCGTCATCCAGAACCTGAGGGTGACGAACTCCGCCATCACGGAGAACCCGTGCGGCGTCAACACCACGTTCAGAAACAACACGCTCGTCAACAGCAAGCAGACCATCTGCTGATCAACCCGGCCATATCACCGTAGTAGGGGCAATCTGACACGTATCCGGGCGCGGGGGTGCGAATACCGTGACAGCACCCCCCTAACCCTCGGAGGACGCCCCGTGTCAAGACCGCTTCGCCTCGTGCTCTCCCTCGTGCTCAGCCTCGCCTTCCTGCTCGTCACCGCGCCGGCCCAGGCCACCTCCCTGGTCACGGTGCTCAGGTACGACCCCAGCCGGGCGGCGGAGTTCGTGAGCGTGGTGAACCAGGCCGCCCAGGTCTGGAACTCCAGCGTCACGAACGTCCGGCTCGTCCAGGGCACGCCCGCCAACTTCGTCGTGTACGCCGACAACGGCTGGCCCCGGGCCCTGCCCACCGGCCTCGGCCGCGGCACCATCTGGATCGGCAGGGAGGCCACCAGCCAGGGCTACAACCACCTGCGGATCGCCACGCACGAGATCGGCCACATCCTGGGCCTGCCCGACCGGCGCACCGGACTCTGCAGCGACCTCATGTCGGGCTCCAGCGCCCCGGTGAGCTGCGCCAACGCGAACCCCAGCAGCGCGGAACGGGCCGAGGTGAACCGTAACTTCGCCGGTGGCACGCCGGCGGTGGAGTTCGGCCGGCTGCACGTGAACCGCTGACCCCACGGAGCCGGTGGTGCCGCCATCCCCCAGCCGGCGGCTGCCACCGGCTCCGTGGCCGCCCGCCGGGAACCAGGCTGCCTGGTTCCCGGCGGGATGAGCTCAGGCGCCGGTCGGCGGGATGCGGATGACGCGGTCGTCGGCGGTCACCGGGGAGCCCCGTCCGTCGCGGTTGCTCGTCGTCAGCCACAACCAGCCGTCAGGGCCGACCGCCGCCGCGCGCAGCCGTCCGTACGTCCCCCGCAGTTCGGCGACCGGCGTGCCCGCCCCGCCCGCGGACGTCACGGGCACCGTCCACAGCCGTGTGCCGCGCAGCGCGGCGGCGAAGAGGGTGTTGTTGGCGTAGGCCAGTCCGCTCGGCGACGCCTCGGACGTCGCCCACGTCGTGATGGGGTCGCGGAAGGACGGGTTGCCGCAGACGCCCTCGCAGGTGGGCCAGCCGTAGTTGCCGCCCGCCACGATCCGGTTGATCTCGTCGCGGGTGTTCTGCCCGAACTCGCCGGCGAACATCCTGCCCTGCCCGTCCCAGGCCAGCCCCTGCACGTTGCGGTGCCCGTAGCTGTAGACCCGGGAGTTGCCGAACGGGTTGCCCGAGGGAATGCCGCCGTCGGGCGTCACGCGCAGGATCTTGCCCGCGGGGGTGTTCAGGTTCTGGGCGTTGGCGGTGTTGCCGGCGTCGCCGGTGGCCACGTACAGCATGCCGTCAGGGCCGAAGGCGATGCGCCCGCCGTTGTGGATCGAGGACCTGGGCACGCCCGATAACAACACGTTCTGGGTTTGGGGCGCGCTCAGCCGCAGGCGTACGAGCCGGTTGTCGCCGCTGGAGCTGAAGTAGGCGTAGACCCACTGGTCCTGGGCGTACGTCGGCGAGACCGCGATGCCGAGCAGCCCGCCCTCGCCGGACGCGGAGACCCCGTTGACGGTGGCCACGGTCGTGGGCGTCTGGCCGGGGCTCATCCGCAGGATCCTGCCGCCGCGCTCGGAGACCAGCGCGCTGCCGTCGGGCAGGAACGCCAGCCCCCACGGCACCTGCAGGCCGGTGGCGGCGACCTGCGCCCGGGAGTAGTCGAAGCCGCCGATCGCCTGGGCCGGTGCGGGGGCGGCGATGACCAGCCCCACGGCGGCGGCGAGGATCATGATCAGGGACGGTTTGGCGCGCACGCTCATAGCGAGCTCCTTGACCGACTGTCGAGATCATTGTCAATGGGAAGCCTATGCACTTTCCCGCCCGCCAACAACGGCCCCCTTCGGGCACAGACATATCCCTGGCAACCCGACTGCGCGCAAGCGCCGCGCGGCACCGTGGGAAGGGCAACAGCAGCCCTCTCCTGATCATCCATGCCTTTAGCCACCTCGGGGATTACAAGAACGCCAATCCGGAGAAATCGACCCCGTCATCCCAAGTCAGCCAAGGAGTCCACATGCCGTACGCATCCCTTGTCGGCTACGGCGGCGGCGTCGCGGTAGCCGCCCTGGTCGTCGGTCACCTGTGGGTGGCCGTTCTGTGTGCCGTACTCGTGCTCACCACCGCCCTGCTGATCCGCCGCGGATTCCGCCGCGGCCGGGACCCAAAGTGCCGCTAGTCACGGCACGCTACGCGGGCCACAAAGCGTTGGTCCTGTTCGCCGCCCTGCCGCTCGGCGGGTACGCGGCCTGGGGCGTCGCGGATCTGGCGGCCAGGACGGGCAGTCCCTACGCCGTGCCGATCGCCTGGCTGGTGTCGTTCCTGCTGGTGTGGTGGATGCCGCTGGCCTGGCTGGAGCAGCCGATCAGGGCGCCGCTCGCGCGCCGCGCGGAGTTGACCGCCCTGCGGGTGACCGTCCAGGTCCCCGTCTACAACGAGGACCCGGCGGCGCTGCGGGCGTGCCTGCGTTCGGTGCTGGCCCAGAGCCGCCGGGTGGACCGGGTGCGGGTGGTCGACGACGGCTCCGCCGACCGGGTCACCGGGGAGCCCGTCACCTACGACGACGTACGCCGCGAGTTCGAGACCGAGGCGGCCCTGCGGGGCGTGGAGACGACCTGGGATCGCACCGAGAACCGCGGCAAGCGCTTCGCCCAGATGCACGTGCTGGCCGGCGACGACGCTGACGTCTTCGTCACCCTGGACAGCGACTCGGTGCTGGACCGGCACGCCGTCAGGGAGGGCTTGCAGCCGTTCGCCGACCTCCGGGTGCAGTCGGTGGCCGGGAACGTGCTGGTGCTGAACCGCACCGCCAGCCTGCTCACCCGGATGACGTGCGTGCTGTATCTGCCGTTCACACGCGGCCTGCGCAGCGCCCAGTCGGTGCTGCGCCGGGTGACGATCAACTCGGGCACGCTGGCCTTCTACCGGGCGGAGGTGGTGCGGCGCTGCGCGGGCGCCTACGAGAACGAGCGTTTTCGCGGCCGTCCCATGCAGATGAACGACGACTCGATGCTCACCTTCTACGCGCTGCTCGCGGGCGACACCGTCCACCAGCCCTCGTCGATGGTGTTCACGCTGGTGCCCGAGCGGTTGCGCCACTACGCCAACCAGCAGTTGCGCTGGATGCGCGGCACGACCGTGCGCCATCTGTGGTGGTTGCGGTACATGCCGCTGACCGGCGTGGTGTTCTGGGCGACAGTGGCGGAGTACCTGCATCTGCTGCTCGCGCCGGCCATCGGGATCGTGCTGGTCGCCGATCCGGTGTCGCGGGCGCACCTGGGCGAGTTCGCACTGTCCGTCCTGCGGATCGGCGTGGCCATGAACTACCTGATGGCGCTGCGGCTGTTCACCGTGGAGCGCGGGGACGAGCCGATGCGGGCGCGTCTGCTGACGTTCGCGCTGGCGCCGCTGGCCTCGCTGTGGCGGCTGCTCGTTCTGCTCCCGCTGTACCTCTACGCGCTGCTGACCTGCTGGCGCGTCAGCCGCTGGGGCACCCGCGGCCGGGTCGAGGTCGCGGTGTAGATCACCCTCTGGCGCGGCAAGATCCCGCCATGTAGTGTCGATCGAAAGAAAGTTTCACCCATGGAGGAATGGTGGGCAAGAAGCTTCACATGCTGGCGTTCCCTCTCGCCGCCGCGGCCCTGGCCGCCCTGGCGACCCCCGCCCAGGCCGCGGAGGGATACGACCGCTGCCAGGAGGGCTACTACTGCCTGTTCTCCGGCTTCGACGGCACGGGAGACATCGTGCAACTCCAGGGCAACACGCCCAACCTGGCCGCCCTGGGCATGGGCGACCGGGCCAAGTCCGACTGGAACCGCACCGACACGCTCATCTACCTGTTCTCAGAAGCGAACTACGACGGCTGCGCGGCGGTGACCAGCCCGCGCGGCAAGGGCAACTTCTTCATCACCTACCGCGACTTCTTCGACTCGGTCCAATTCGGCGGCCCTGGCGGCATGTCCTGCGGCATCACCGTCAAGAGCGGGACGACCGGCTCGCACGGCTGATCGTCCTCCAGAGACGAGCGACCCCCGACCGGAGGTGACCGGCCGGGGGTTTCTCAGCGGAAGGAGATCAGCTGGTGAAGCCGACCGCCGACCAGTCGTAGTACTTGTAGCCGCGGGCGCCGTAGTTGGCGAGCGTGCTCTTGACGGGCCTGATGTCGGGACGCTGGTACAGCGGGATGGTGTGGACCATGTCCCAGATCAGCTTGTCGGCCTCGTTGGCGAGCTGGATGGCCTTGGCCGGGTCCATCTCGTCCACGGCGGCCTGGATGGCGGCGTCGACGGCCGGGTCGCTGGCCTTGGGGAAGTTGCTCTCGGAGCCGGTCTTGTAGATCTGCGGCATCGAGCCGAGCGGCAGCGGCGTACCGATCCAGGCGAACGGCACCAGGTCGAAGTCGCCCTTGATGATGAAGTCGGTGAAGAACTTGTCATCGGGGACCGGGCGGATCGTGACCTTGATCCCGGCCTCCTTCAGCATGGCCTGGGTGAGCTCACCAATCGTCTTCGACATCGGCGTGGACGCGGGGATGACGAAGTCCAGCGCGAACTCCTTGCCGTCCTTCTTGCGGTACTCGCCCTCCTGCTTCCAGCCGGCCGCGTCGAGCAGCTGCTTGGCCTTGTCCAGGTTGTACTTGCCGAGGTCGCCGGAGTTGTCGACGTAGCCCTTGTGGTTGTTCATGAAGACGTGGTTGCCGAGCGTCTGCTGCGGCCACTCCATGTCCTTCAGGCCGGCCTGGGTGATCACGTCACGGTTGATCGCGTACGCGACGGCGTGACGGACCGACTTGTCCTTCAGGAACTCGCTCTGGTTGTTGACCGTGATGTGGGCCCAGTTCGGGCTGAGCGACTTGCGGATCGCCGCGCCCGGCACCTCCTTGGCCCGCTTGAGGTCGGCCGGGTTGCCCGCCAGGACCTCCATGGAGTCGATCTCGCCGTTGGCGAAGGCGTTCATCTCGGCGGCGGGGTCGGCGATGGCGCGGAAGATGACCTTGTCGAGCTTGGCCTTCTTGCCCCACCACTTGTCGTCACGCACGAGCGTGAGCGTCTTGGTGCCCTCGTCGATCTTCTCGACCTTGAAGGGCCCGGCCGTGGCCGGGATCTTCTGCTTGTAGTCGTTGTCGTACGCCTCGGGCGTCTTCAAGTGCTTGGCCGGGAAGAGGTGGGAGGTCCCCCGGTTGAACATGCCCTGCCACTCGGAGTAAGGCTTGGCGAACGTGATGATCGCGACCTTGTCCGAGTCGCCCTTCTTGACCGACTCGATCTTGTCCCAGCCGTCGGTGGAGGCCGGCTTGAACTTCTTGTCCTTGCCGCTCTGGGCCTTGGCCGTGGCCTCGATGTCCTCCCACGTCATCGGCGTGCCATCGGACCAGACGGCCTTGTCGTTGAACGTGTAGGTGACGACCTGCTTGCCGTCGACCATCTCGTTCTTGACGTCGGTGACGTAGTCCGCGTTCGGCGTGAACTCGGCCTTCTCATCGGACATCATGAGCTGAGGCATGAAGACGTCGAGCATGACGGCCGTGTCGGCCTGGTTGCCGTCGACGTGGTTGCCGTTCCACTGGGTAGGCCACTGCCCGATCGCGAGAGTGAGCGTGCCGCCGTCCTTGACCTGCTCGTAGGGGACGGGGTTGATGTCGATGGCCGGGGTCTCCGCCATCTGCTGCTGGGCCTGCTGCGACTGCTCGGCGTTCGGCTTCTTGCTCTCGCTGCCGCCCCCGCCGCCACAGGCCGCGACGGCCATGGCCAGGACCGCCAGTCCCGCCGTCGCACGGTATCGAACCTTCACTCTTCCTCCTGATTTTCCGAGGCCGTGATGACCTCGATCTCCTCCGCGTAGTGGCAGGCGGCGCCGTGGTCTACGGCGTTCGCGAGCCGGGCAACCGAGGGCTCCTCATCCACACACCGCCGCTGTTCGGCCTCGCCGAGCGTGGCGAACTTGGGGCAGCGGGTGCGGAACCTGCATCCAGACGGCGGGTCGGCCGGGCTGGGCAGGTCGCCTTCGAGCAGGATCCGCTTGCGGGTGCGTTCCATCTCGGGGTCGGGCAGCGGGATCGCCGACAGCAGCGCCTGCGTGTACGGGTGCGCGGGACTGTCGTAGACGTCCTTGACCGTCCCGATCTCGGCGATTCTGCCCAGGTACATGACGGCCACCCGATCGGCCAGGTGCCTGACCACGGCCAGATCGTGGGCCACGAACAGGTACGACAGCCCGAGCCTGTTCTTCAGCTCCTCCAGCAGGTTGATCACGCCCGCCTGGATGGAGACGTCGAGCGCCGAGACCGGCTCGTCCAGCACCAGCAGCTTCGGCTCCAGCGCGAGCGCGCGGGCGATGCCGATGCGCTGCCGCTGGCCGCCGGAGAACTGCTGCGGGTAGCGCTCGGCGTGCTCGGGCGCGAGCCCGACGAGCTGCAGCAGCTCGGTGACCTTGGCCGCCACGTCCTTCTTGCCGTGCGCGCGCAGCGGCTCGGCGATGATGTCGCCGACCGGCATGCGCGGGTCGAGCGCGGCCATCGGGTCCTGGAAGACGATCTGCAGGTCGCCGCGGAGCGCCTTGCGGGCCGCCTTGTCCAGTTTGGCGCTGTCCTTGCCGAGCACCACGACGCGACCGCCCTGCGGCGGCTGGAGCTGCAGGATCTGCTGCAACGTGGTGGTCTTGCCGCAGCCGGACTCGCCGACCAGGGCCAGCGTCTCGCCTTGGGCGACGTCGAAGCTGATGCCGTCGACCGCGTACACGGTGCCGACGCGGCGCTTGAAGACCGCGCCCTTCATCAGCGGGTAGTGCCGGATCATCTGGTCGAGCTCCAGCACCGTCTCGCGCTCGGCGCGCGGCACGCGTACCACGTCGCTCGGCGGGATGACCGGCACGGGGAACACGTCGGCGCCGGTCAGGCCCTTGTGCTCGATCTCGTGCGAGCGGATGCAAGCCACGTGGCGCCCGCTGCCGAAGGGGGTCAGCGGCGGCTCCTCGTCGTCGCACATGTCCACCTTCATCGGGCAGCGCGGCGCGAACGGGCAGCCGGGCGGCAGCGCCGCCGGCGAGGGCGGGTTGCCGTCGATGGGGACGAGGGCCCCCTCCTCGCCGTCGATCCTGGGGATCGAGGCGAGCAGCCCCATCGTGTACGGCATCCGCGGCCGGTAGTAGATGTCGTCCACGGGCCCCTGCTCGACCGGCCGGCCCGCGTACATGACGAGCACCCGGTCGGCCATGCCGGCGATGACGCCGAGGTCGTGGGTGATCATCACGATTCCGGCGCCGGTCTCCTGCTGGGCGGTCTTGAGCACCTCCAGCACCTGCGCCTGGATGGTCACGTCGAGCGCGGTGGTCGGCTCGTCGCAGATCAGCAGGTCGGGGTCGTTGGCGATGGCCATGGCGATCATCGCGCGCTGCCGCATGCCGCCGGAGAACTCGTGCGGGAACGCCTTGGCCCGCAGGCCGGGGTTCGGGATGCCGACCAGGTCGAGCAGTTCGACCGCGCGCTTGCCCGCCTTGTCCTTGCCCATCTTCTGGTGGATGCGCACGGCCTCGGCGATCTGGTCGCCGATGGTGTAGACGGGGGTGAAGGCCGACAGCGGATCCTGGAAGATCATGCTGATGGCCTTGCCACGGATCTTGACCTGCTCGTCCTCCTTCATGCCGAGCAGTTCGCGGCCGTGCAGCTTGACCGAGCCGCCGACCACGGCGTTGCGCGGGAGCAGGCCCATGACGGCCAGCGAGGTGACGGACTTGCCCGAGCCCGACTCGCCGACGATGCCGAGCACCTCGTTGCGCTCGACCTCGTAGCTGACGCCGCGCACGGCCTCGATACCGCCGGGGAAGGTGACGGTGAGGTCCTTGACCTCCAAGATGCTCACGAGTTGCTCCCCGGGTCGAGTGCGTCACGCAGGCCGTCGCCGATGAGGTTGACGGCGAGGACGAGGGCCACCAGCAGGCCGGCGGGGAAGGCGAACAGCCACGGGTAACCGGTGGCGTCGCGCGAGCCCTCCGCAATGAGGGTGCCGAGCGAGACGTCGGGCGGCTGGATGCCGAAGCCGAAGAAGGACAGCGCGGCCTCGCCGATGATCGCGCCGCTGACGTTGAGGGTGGCGTCGATGATCAGCAGTGAGGACAGGTTCGGCACGATGTGCCGAAGGATGATCTTCCAGCGCGGGATGCCCATGTAGACGGCGGCCAGGACGTACTCGCGCTCGCGCAGCGAGAGCGTCATGCTGCGGACCACCCTGGAGGTGATCATCCAGGAGAACAGGGCGAGCAGCACCACGAGCCAGAGCCAGGAGCCGCCGCGCAGCCGCGGCGAGATGATCGCGATGATGAGGAAGCTGGGCAGGACCAGCAGCAGGTCCACGCCCCACATGAGCGCCTTGTCCAGCCAGCCGCCGAAATATCCGGCGAAGGCGCCGACGATCGCGGCCAGGCCGGTGGAGATCAGCGCCACCAGGATGCCGATGATGATCGACTTCTGCATGCCGCGGAGCGTGACCGCGTACACGTCCTGGCCGGTCTTCGTGGTGCCCCACCAGTGGTCGGCGTCGGGCGCGGACATGAAGGCCATGAAGTCCCTCTCTGTCCAGTCGTAGGCGCCGAAGAGCGGGCCCAGGTAGGCCAGGCCCACCAGCAGGATCAGGGCGAGGAAACCGTAGCGGGCCTGGTTGTTGCGCAGCAGGCGCCTGAGGACGACCTTCGATCGCATGTCAGCTCACCCGCACCCGGGGGTCGAGGGCCGCGACCAGCACGTCCGACAGGAAGGCCGCGAACAGGACGCAGACGGCGGTGAAGAAGGTTATCGCGGCGACGGAGTTGACGTCGTTCTGGTTGATCGAGTCGACCAGCCAGGCTCCCATGCCGTGCCAGGCGAAGATCTTCTCGGTGAAGATGGCTCCGGTGAACATCGTTCCGAACGCGAAGGCGAAGTAGGTGGCGGAGGGGATCAGCGCGGTGCGCAGCGCGTGCTTGGTGAGCGCGGTCCTGCGGCGCAGGCCCTTGGCCCTGGCCGTGCGGACGAAGTCCTGGCCGAGCACGTCGAGCATCATGTTGCGCTGGATGCGGCTGTAAAAGACGATCGAGCCGAGGCTGAGGGAGATGGTCGGCAGGATCAGGTGATTCAGCCGGTTGAGGAACTGGTCCCAGCCCGTCAGCCGGGGGTTGTACTCACCGGTGTACTCGATCAGCGTGAACCCCAGCCCCCTGTTCAGGCTGTACGTGGCGATCGCCAGCAGGGTCGCCAGCAAGAACACCGGGATCGCCATGATCACGAATGATCCGACGCCGATCAACCGGTCGCTGATCTTGTACTGCCTCACCGCGGAGAGCGCGCCCAGTGCCACCCCGACGGCGAAGCCCAGAAGGGTGCCGATGAGCAGCAGGCGGAGGCTGACCATGACCCGGCGGCCGACCTCGTCGTTGACGGAGCCGCCGTTCCAGGTCTTGCCGAAGTCTCCGGTGACGACGCCCCCGGCCCACGTCGCGTAACGCTGCAGCACGGGGGTTTTGTCGTTCATGTTCAGGCCGTCGAGTGTGGCGTCGATGACCGACTCGGCGACCGGGGGCTGGCGGCCTTCATAGGCCGCTCGCGGGTTCATCGTGGTGGCCGCGAGCATGTATGCGAGGCTGGCCGCGATAGCGACCAAGATCACATTTGTTACCAACCTGCGAAGCAGGTACTTGCCCATTACTCTCCGTTCGCGCTGACCGGGAGCGCGAACTTCCGACCGGAGAGGCGCTCCCGCAACGAAACCCCACCTCGCACAGACAAAGAAACACTTGACGGCGTGATGGCGATCAACGCGCAGAATATAAGGAAAAATGTAACAGTCAGAAACCGTTCGACATAACGGTCAGGTCACTCGCGGGAGATCGACATGACCTATGTGATACCCCTGTTTATACGGCTCTAGCTGGGCAAACGGGGCGGCGATCAAGGCCGGTGATCATGCTCTTTCAAGGAGTTATGTCACAGAATCCGGACATAAATTACCAGTTACAGAAAGTGATCCTCTTCACTTCGCGCTCGACGTCATGTTAGCCGCGAAAGCACCTCGGCCACGGCGTCATAGGACTCCTCGACGCGGTCGGCCTGACCGTGACGGTGGCGCTCCAGGCGGACGGCGCCGAGGTGGCGGATCTCGTAAACGAGCGAGCGCCAGACGGCCGACGGGCGCAGATCGCGCTCCCCGTACGCCTCCCAGAACGCCACCCGCTCGTCCTGCCTGGACGCCGCCATCCGGATGGGCCAGTCGGCCGCCGGATCGCCCCACGAGGTGCGGTCCAGGTCGAGCACCCCGGTGATCGTCGGCTCGGGGGCGCCCGGGGCGATCATGACGTTCACCGTCCAGAGGTCGCCGGTGAGCAGGCGCGGCTCGGTGATCTCGTCGAGCACGGCGTGGTGCTCTGCGGCCAGGGCGGCCGCCTTACGCAGGTCGGCGGAGTCCAGGCCGGCGTCGTCGAGGTCGGAGGCGATGTCGTGCAGCGACTCGGTCACCGCCCGGCTCCACGTGGCGTGCCTGGGCGCGGCCACGGTGCCGAACCCCGGCCCGCGCACGTCGTGGATGATCCTGGTGATCTCGCCGAGCCGCCGGAAGAAACCCATCCAGGTCGGACGCGGATAGTCACTCAGGCCCTCGGGGGCCGGGACGCCGTCGAGCAGGGTCTGCACCAGGTAGTCGCGGCCGACCAACTCGTGCGACCAGTCGGCCGCGATGATCCGCGGCATCAGCGGGGCGATCGGCGCCAGGTACGGCACGGTGGCGTACTCGTTGCGCATGAACTCCCGCTCCGAGACGCACTGGCGGGCCGGCGCAGGAGCGAACCGCACGACCACCGGCCGGTCGCGCCCCTCGACGGTGACCTTGAACGTGTTGTTGTACATGCCGAGCCCCAGCTCGACGGCGGACGACACCCGGGCGTCCGCGCCGAAGACGCGCTGGCAGACGGCCTGGATCTGGCCCGCGGTCACGGGCTGCTGGAAGGCGTGCGGGGGACGGTCGATCGGCTCGAAACGCATCCGCCCATTCTCCCGGTGGCTGCCCGCAGGAAGTAGGCGTCGTCGCCGACCTGGCCGCCCTTCAGCGCGATCTCAAGCCCGTCGCACGCCGGATCGTCCGAGGCCAGTACGCACACCGGGCCGCCCACCGCCAGGGTGGCGACCACGTCCAGCGAACGCGCGCCGAGCGCCGCCACGACCTGGCCCGAGGTGTCCCCGCCCGCCACCACCAACCGCCCCACGAGCCCAGCCTGGACGGCGGCCGAGGCGACCTGGCCGAGCAGCACACCGATGGCGTCCGGGTCACGGGCCGGGCCGCGCGTCGACTGGACGATCGTGTGACGCCCCTCGCCCAGGCTCTCCAAAACCTCGGGGGGCCTTCCTCCCTCGGGGAGGTCCACCACCCGCCAACCGGCGCGTTCGGCCGTGTCGATCTGGCGGGCGGTGATCGGGGACCGGCTGCCGGACACGACCAGCACCGGCTCGGCAGACCCCAACGGGGCGGCAGGTGTGGCGTCGTGCGGTGGTCCGATGTGCGCTGAGGCCAGGGCGTGGCTGAGGCCGCCGGAGCCGACGCAGTACAGCGGGCCCGTGCGGCTCGCGGCGTCGGCGAGCAGGAGGGCGCCGAGGGCGCGGAGGTGGGCCTCGGTGGTCGCGTCGGCGATGAAGGCCGCGTCCCCGGCGAGTGCCCGGTACGCCTCCTGCGACGGGTCGGCGGGCAACCAGCCGACCCGTCCCGCGCCCTGCTCGGTCAGGCGGACCCGGAGGTCGGCCTCGGTCGCGGGGGTGACCGGGTGGTCGCGCATCGGCGGGTAACGGTCGAGGCGGAGGACGTCGTCCCCAGCCCGTACGAAGTGGTTGGCGAACCACGTGTAACGGCCGAACTCGGGCTGCGCGGCCAGGACCGGCACCGGGCCGCCCCTGGTCAGACCGGATCGGTGGAGGGCGGCGATCACCGCGCCGATGCTCCCGAGGTCCGGCGCGGAGTCGAAGGTCGAGCAGACCTTGTACTGGATGACCAGCGGCTTCAGCTCGGCCATGGCCATGAACGCCGGGAGCACCACCTCGGCCGGGTCCGCCGCCGCCCTGGCCGTGGTGGCCAGGCCGATGACGTCGTCCCCGTCGTGGAGGTGGGCCACGTCCGTGACCAGGGAACCGGTCAGGCCGCAGCGCCTGAACTGCCAGAGCGCGTCCGTGGCGCCGGTGAAGTCGTCGGCGATGAAGGCGAAACGCGTCACGACACCCCCACACCCAAACCGCCCGGCCTCATTTCCGCACCACTCCGCTGAAGTGCTCCAAGGCCCGGGTCAGTTCGGGCGCGTTCACCTCGTGCAGCGGGACTCCTGCCACCGCCGCCTCCCACGCCTGCCGGATGCTGGTGATCCCGGCGGCGGGTCCATCCGGGTGGCCGAGTACCCCGCCCCCGGCCAGCACCAGCAGGTCGGTGGTTCCGGTGCGTTCCAGGGTGAGCGGGGCGGTCCCTGCCCACTGCGCCGAGGAGAGCACGGGCAGGCAGGGGAAGCCGCCGAGCAGCGGTTCGCGCACGGCCGTCACCATGCGCGCGACCTCGTCGTCCGTCACGTAGAACTTGCTGTGGAACCCGCCGCAGTGCAGGTGGTCGATTCCGGTCAGGCGGGCCAGCTTCTGGTAGGCGACGTGCCCGATCCCGAGCCCGGGATGGCGGGCCAGCGCCCCGATGCCGGTGACGTGCGCGTGGATGGGCACTCTGGCGTGCCGTCGCAGCATGGCGACCGCGGGGAAGCCGACGACGTTCAGGTTGACCATGACGCAGGTGCCCCCGGCGGCCACCACCAGATCGTGGTTGCGCAGCATGCGGTCGGGCTCGTCGCTGATGTTGAAGGCGTACATGGGGCGGCGGCCGGTGCGCCGTTCGACCTCGTCGAGGGCCGTCGTCACGGCGCGTACGCGCTGCGGGAGGGGCGCGGGCGGGCAGTCGCCGTTGACCTCGTCGTCCTTGATGAAGTCGGCGCCGGCGAGCCCGAGTTCGCGCACCAGGTCCACGTAGTCGGCGGGGCGCAGCCCGACGTTCGGCTTGACGATGGTGCCGATGAGCACGCCTTCCTGACGTCCGGTCAGCCGCCGGGTGCCTTCGACGGCGAAGCGGGCGGGCAGGTACGCCTGTCCGAACTCCTCGGGCAGTTCCAGGTCCACCAGCTTGAGCCCGGCGAGTTCGCGTAGTTCGTAGAGGTTGCCTGCGACCACGGGGAAGAGGTTCGTGAGCGAGGGGCCGGTGTTCTCCAGCGGGAAGCCGATCCTGACGATCCCGGCGCGGAGCGGCCCGTCACCCGAGGCGCCGGGCAGGGGGCCGGTGTCGGAGACCGAGGTCTCGGTGAGGTCGAGCACCACCGCGCTGTGCCGGGCGCGCAGTTCGTCGGTCTCCCCGCGCACGCTGACGAACGTGCCGGTGCTCTGCTCGCCCGCGATCGCGTGCACGGCCTGCTCCAGGGGGAGCCGGGTGAGGATCCGGTACGTGGCGACGGTCAGCGCACGATCGCTCACTGGTGCACCGCCCGCTCGGAACGCAGCTCCCCGGCCAGGTACTTCATCGCGAGCGGCGGGCTGGCCAGCACGGGCGCCTTCGTCTCGACCGTGCCGGCGACCCGGGCCATCGACGCCTGGGCCAGCACGATCACGTCCACGTCGAGCTCTCGCAGGGCGGCGGCCACGAGCGCGTCGTGGGTCGCGGCGTCGCCGCCCATCAGGGCCTCGAAAGCGCCTTCGCACACCCGCGCGGTCAGCGAGATCTCCTTGCCCGCGGCGGCGGCGCTGCGGCGTACCAGGTCGGCGGTGGGGTCGAGGGTGGTGGTCAGGGTGGCGAGCACGCCGATCCGCGTGCCCAGCGCGACGGCCTCGTCGGCCATGGGGCGGTCGACGCGGGTGACGGGCACGCCGGTGAACGGGGCGGCGGCCTCGACGGCGGCGCCGATCGAGGAGCAGGTCACCAGGATGTGATCGGCTCCTGCGGCCTCGGCGGAGCCGATGTGATCGCCGACCCGCCGCGCGGTCCGCGGCGTCAGGTGGCCGGCGGCGACGGTGTTCTTGATCAGGCTGTCGTCGACGATGTTGAAGGTGTCGACTCCCGGCAGGTGCTCGGCGCACAGCTTGGCGAACACCTCCACGAGGGTCGCCGAGGTGTGGATCAGTCCGAGCGTCTTCGTCATGGCCTCTCCATGCGGGATTCGGTGAACACCTGGAAGTGGTCGTCGCCGACGCGCGGAACAGCACGCCGGTCATGGGCGTCGGCGAAGGAGGTCAGGGCGGCGTTGCCTGCGGCGTGCGGCAGCACCTGGTGGAAGGCGAAGTCGGCGCGGTCGATGTCCTGGCCGGTGGCGGCCCCATGTCGGCTGGTCGTACCACTTCTCGGGAAGCTACTACCAAATGTGCGCATTGTTAAGGGGGTATCACTTCATCGGATGAAATTCTCACTTCATCCGATGAAGGGCTATGAAAAGCCGAACTCGGACGCTAGCGTGCAAGCCGTGGCAACTGATCCTCAGAGGGAACGGCACGTCCACGTCGTGCACGCCCTCGGCGCCCGTATCGTCGGCGGCGACCTGCCCCCGGGCACGTCCATCCCGATCGAGGAAGATCTCGTCGGCGAGCTGGGCGTGGGCCGCTCCGCCGTACGGGAGGGCGTGAAGGTCCTGGCGGGCAAGGGCCTGCTGGAGACCAGGCGGAGCGCGGGCACGATCGTGCGCCCGCGCGAGTCGTGGAACCTGCTCGACGCCGACGTATTGGCCTGGCGTTTCGTGCCCGAGCCCCGGCCCGAGGACATCCGGGGGCTGGCCGACCTGCGGGTCGCGCTGGAGCCCGGGGCGGCCAGGGTCGCGGCCGAGCGCGCGGACGCCGCCGCCGTCCAGCGCATCGACGAGGCGCTGGCCGCGCTCTATGCCACGGCGGACGACCCCGAACCCTTCATCGAGGCCGACCTGGCCTTCCACAAGGCGGTGTTCGCCGCGGCGGACAACGACCTGCTGCTCTACATCTACGACATGATCAGCATCGCCCTGCGGTCGGTGCGCCAGGTGCACACCCGTTCGGTGGCCCACAACAAGGAGACGCTGCCCGGCCACGAGCGGGTGGCGCTGGCGATCAGGCGCCACCACCACCGCAAGGCCGAGGAGGCCATGCGCGAGGTGGTCGAGGTCGCCCGCGCCGACGCCGAGCAACACGTTCGACTCTGCTGCTAGAAATGAGCCCATCTGTGGACGTCCTCCTCGACGTTGACGGCCCCGTGGCCGTCGTCACCCTCAACAGACCCGCCAAGCTCAACGCCATCACCCCCGACATGGCCGCCGCGCTGCGTGCCTGCCTGAGCAGGGTGGACTCCGACCCGGCGATCCGGGTGGCCGTGCTCACCGGCGCGGGCGAGCGCTCGTTCTGCGTCGGCAGCGACATCAGGGAGCTGGACGAGTACGCCACGCCGTGGGAGTTCCGCAACCGCGGCGACTACGGCGACGCGGTCCGCGCCCTGCGCAAGCCGATCATCGCGGCCGTCAACGGCTACGCCTACGGCGGCGGCCTGGAGCTGGCCATGGCCTGCGACATCCGGCTGGCCGCCGAGAACGCCACGTTCGCCGCCCCGGAGATCAAGCTCGGCTGGATCGGCGGCAGCGGCCAGTCCGCGCTGCTGGCCCACGCGGTCGGTCCTGGCAACGCGGCCGTCATGCTGCTGACCGGCGACCCCATCGACGCCGACCGCGCGCGGGCGTGGGGGCTCGTCACCGAGGTGTACCCGCCGGGCGAGCTGGCGAAGGCGGCCAAAGACCTGGCCGCCACGATCGCCAGGCGGCCGCCGATCGCCGCGCAGACGGCCAAGGCCAACCTGAAGGCCGCCTACTCGATGCCGCTCGACCAGGCCATCCAGTACGAACGCGACCTGCAGACCGTCTGCTTCGCCACCGCCGACGCCGCCGAGGGCAGGGCCGCTTTCGCCGAGCGCCGCGAGCCCGTCTTCGAGGGGCGCTGATGGGCGTACTCGACGGCTACCGCGTGGTCGACCTGTCCATCGCGATGGCGGGCCCGCTGGCCGCCATGCGGCTGGGCGACCTGGGCGCGGACGTGGTCAAGGTGGAGCCGGTGGCCGGCGAGTGGCAGCGGCACGCCCCGGCGGGCGGGGCGACGGGCAACCGGGTCAACGCCTCGTTCCTGTCGCTCAACCGCAACAAGCGCAGCCTCGCGGTGAACCTCAAGTCGGACGCGGGCCGCGAGATCGTGCACAGGCTGGCCGCGACGGCGGACGTGTTCCTGCAGAACTACCGTCCCGGCGTGGCCGAGCGGCTCGGCATGGACTACGACACGATCAGCGCGCTCAACCCGGCCATCGTGTACGTCTCCATGTCCGGGTACGGCGAGAGCGGCCCCTACCTGTCGCGTCCCGGCCAGGACCTGCTGTTACAGGCCATGAGCGGCGCCATGCTGAGCACCGGCAGGGACGGCGACCCGCCCGCGCCCGCCGGCACGTACGCGATCGACGCCATCACCGCCTACAGCGCCTTCGAGGGCGCGCTGGCCGCGCTGCTGCACCGCGAGCGCACCGGCGAGGGCCAGCGTGTGAGCGTGAACATGCTGGACGCGGCCATCGCCGTGCAGATGCAGGAGCTGTCGGTCTTCACAGTCGGCAAGGTGCCGCAGCGACGCGGCACCGAGCCGCACGGCCACACCTACATCCGCGCCCCGTACGGCGTGTTCGCCACCAAGGACGGCTACCTGGCGCTCGGCATGCCCAGGCTCGACGGGCTGGCGGTCGCGCTGGACCTGCCGGAGCTGGCCGCCATGGACGGCGACGCCGACGGCCACACCAGGCGCGACGAGATCACCGCCCTGGTGGCCCGCCGCCTGCCGGAGCGCACCACCGCGGAATGGCTGGAGATCTGCGCCCGCCACGACCTGTGGGCGGGCCCGGTGTACGGCTACGCCGACCTGGTGGCCGATCCGCAGGTCAAGCACAACGGCTCGTTCGTCACCTACGACCACCCCACCGAGGGCACGGTCACCACACCCGGCTTCCCCTACGGCCTCAGCGCCAGCCCTCCGGGGGTGCGCATGGGCGCGCCGCTGGTCGGCGAGCACACGCGCGAGTTGCTCGACGAGCTCGGCTACCCGGCCGAGCGCACGGCGGAGCTGGTGGCGGAGGGTGTGCTGGCATGCGAGGGCTGACCTGGGACCATCCCCGGGGGTACGCGCCGCTGGACGAGCTGACGCGGCTCGACCTGGCGGGCGCGAACCCGTACGGACAGGTGCCCGAGCCGATCGAGTGGGACCGCCAGCCGCTCGAAGGGTTCGAGTCGGAGCCGATCGCGAAGTTGTGCCAGACCTACGACGTGCTGGTGATCGACCATCCGGGGCTGGGCGCGGCCGTGGACGCGCTGGTGCCGATGGAGGAGTTGTTCGAGCCGGACGAACTGGAGCGCTTGCGGACCGGGACGGTCGGCCGCACCTGGGACAGCTACCACCTGGACGGACGCCAGTGGGCGCTGCCGCTCGACGCGGCCACCCAGGTGGCGGCAGCCCGGCCCGGCGTGGCGGTCCCCAGGACGTGGCCGAAGGCGGTGGAGCTCGCCCGAAGCACATCGATGGCGCTCTGCCTGGGCGGGCCGCACGCGTTCCTCATGTTCTACGCGCTGTGCTCGGGCGACCTCCTCGTGCCCGAGACCCGCGAGGACGGCTTCCTCGACGAGGGGGCCGGGCTGCGGGCACTGGAGCTGATGGCCGAACTGCTCGCCCTGGCCGACCCCGAGGTGTCGCGGCTCAACCCGATCGGTGTGCTGGACGCCATCGCGGCGGGCGGCCCGCAGTGGTGCCCGCTCCTGTACGGCTACGTGACCTACCCGCTGACCTTCTCCGACGCGCCCGCCTGGCCGGGCCGCGCGCCGGGCAGCGTGCTCGGCGGCACGGGCCTGGCGCTCTCGCGCAGGCGGATCGGCGAGATCCGGGACGCCGTCCGCGCCCACCTGCTCCGGCTGACGTCCGAGCCGGTGCAGACCGGGCTGTTCCCGGCCGTCGGCGGGCAACCGGCCGCCCGCTCCGCCTGGGATGACAAGGGCTTCTACCGCGACACCCGGGCCACGATGGAGGCCGCCTGGATCCGGCCGCGCTTCCCCGGCTACATCGCCCTGCAGGACAGGTCGTCCGCGCTGATCCGCGACGGGCTGCTTGCCGGCACCCCCGCCCGCACCCTGCTCGACGACCTGCACAGCGGTCCGCTCGCGAACCTGCCCGGCGGCCCGCACCAGGAATGGAGGAACACATGACCACGGCGCTCGTCACCGGCGCCGCCGGAGCGCTCGGCAGGGCGATCGTCCGCCGCCTGACGGCCGACGGCCACCAGGTCGCGGCGCTCGACGTCGACGCGGGCTCGCTCGAAGGCGCGCTCAATCTGAAGACCGACCTGCGCGACCCGGCCGCCATCGAGGAGGCGTTCTCCGAGACGGCCGCGCGGCTCGGTCCCGTCGGCATCCTCGTCAACAACGCGGCGATCTACCCCGCCCGGCCGTTCCTTGAGGTGCCGCTGACGGAGTACGACGACGTCCACGCGGTCAACCAGCGCGCCTACTGGCTGGCGGCCCAGCACGCCGCCCGGCAGATGGGCGAGGGCGGAGGCGCGATCGTCAACATCGCCTCGATCACCATGCACGGCGGCTGGTCCGACCTGGCCGCCTACGTCGCGACCAAGGGCGCCGCCGCCGCGCTTACCAGGGCGCTGGCCCGCGAGCTCGGGCCGCGCGAGATCCGCGTCAACTGCGTCTCGCCGGGCGCGTTCCCGACGGCGGCCGAGGAGATCCATCCGGATCCCGAGGCCTACAACCGGCACGTCCTGGAGCGGCAGGCGCTCCAGCGGCGCGGCACGCCCGAGGAACTGGCCGCCGTGGTGTCGTTCCTCACCGGCTCGGACGCCTCGTTCGTCACGGGCCAGACCATCGAAGTCAACGGAGGGTGGGTGATGGCGTGATTCCCGACCGCAGGCGGCTGGCCGAGCTGACGGGCGACCTGAGCGCGGCCGGCGGGGTCAGGCTGGTGACGCTGGGCGACGGCGTCGAGCGCGGCATCAGGACGCTGGAGTTCCGCACCGGCTCGGGGCTGGCCTTCGACGTGCTGGTCGACCGGTGCATGGACATCGGGCACGCCGAGCACGCCGGGCGCTCGTTCGGCTGGCGCTCCCCCACCGGTTTCCGCCATCCGGGGCTGCACGAGCACGCCGACGAGGACGGGCTGTCGTGGCTGCGCTCGTTCTCCGGGCTCATCGTCACGGCGGGCCTTGACCACACGCTGTTCGGCGGCGACGTGCCCGCCGACGCCTACCGGTATCCGCCGCGCCAGTCCGTCCGCCACGGGCTGCACGGCCGGGTCGGCAACCTGCCCGCCCGGCTGACCGGCTACGGCGAGCAGTGGGACGGCGAGCGGTGCGTGCTCTGGGCCGAGGGCGAGGTGCGCCAGAGCGCGGTGTTCGCCGAGAACCTGCGGCTGAACCGGCGCATCGAGGCCGACCTGGGCGGCGACGAGATCAGGCTGATCGACAAGGTGACGAACGCCGGGTTCGAGCCGACGCCGCACATGTACCTCTACCACATCAACCTGGGCTGGCCGCTGCTCGACGAGGGCGCCAGGTTCGAGGCCGACATCCGGGAGACGCTGTGGCAGAGCGACAGCGTGGCCGAGCAGAAGGCCGACCACATCACCTTCCCCGGGCCCGTGCCGGGGTTCGTGGAGCAGGTGTACGAGCACGCGCTCAACCCCGGCCAGGACGGGCTGCACCGGGTCGCGGTGGTCAACGACCGGCTCGGGATGACGGTGAGCGTGGAGTGGCGGGCCGAGGAGTTCCCGTACTTCTTCGAGTGGCTGAACCTGCGTTCGGGCAACTACGCGGTCGGGCTGGAGCCGTCCACCCACCACGTGTCGGGCGACGCGGCGGCCAGGCAGGACGGCAGCATGATCTGGCTCGGTCCGCAGGAGTCGCGGACCTACCACACGACCTTCCGTGTCACGCCCGGCTGAGCTTGTAGGCGCGGCGGGCGGTGCCGGCGAAGACGTCGGCCCGCTCGCCGGCCGACAGGCCCGCGCACAGCTCGTCCGCGGCGGCGCAGACCTGCTCGTACTCGGCCGCGAGCAGGCAGACCGGCCAGTCGGAGCCGAACATCACCCGTTCGGGGCCGAACGTCTCCAGGATGAGCTCGGCGTACGGCCGCAGGTCGGACACCTGCCAGGACGCCCAGTCCGCCTCGGTCACCATCCCGGACAGTTTGCAGTACACGTTCGGGTGCGTGGCCAGCTCGCGGATCCTGGCGCGCCACGGCTCCAGCTCGCCCGTGGCGATCGGCGGCTTGGACAGGTGGTCCAGCACGAACGT
Organism: Nonomuraea purpurea; assembly: GCF_042650645.1. NCBI lineage: Bacteria > Bacillati > Actinomycetota > Actinomycetes > Streptosporangiales > Streptosporangiaceae > Nonomuraea > Nonomuraea purpurea. Next base: position 665,345 of record NZ_JBHSBI010000001.1, on the reverse strand, counting down.
CAGCTCCGGCAGGGCGGCCACCGTGTCGATGGCGGCGGGGAGCTGGTGGGGCAGCGTGAGCAGGTCGTAGGCCAGCCCGGCGGCGGCCACGGCGGCCAGCCCTCTGCGCGCGTCGGGGCGGTTCAGCCAGGCCGGGTCGGGCTCGGACTGCACGCCGTGGCGCACGCCCACCAGTCCGGCCGGCAGCTCCGCGAGGGTGTCGGCGGCGTCGGGCGCGGTCAGGTCGATCCAGCCCACGACGCCCGCGACCAGCTCGGAGCCGGCGGCCAGCGCCAGGAACTCGCGGGTCTCGCCGAGGTCGGGCAGCACCTGGACGAGGACGGTGCGGGTCACGTTCGCGGCGGCGGCGTGGGGCGCGAGGTCGTCGAGGGTGAACGTGCGGCGGACGGGCGCCATGGCGTCGGAGTCGAGCCAGGCGTGCGGGCGGGAGGACAGGTCCCAAACGTGGTGGTGCGCGTCGATACGGGTCATGGCTTCCAGACTCTCCGACAGGAGATCATTTGCAGATCGCAACCTAGCAGACATCCCATGTCCAGACCAGCATCTCCCGAGCTCTAGACATAATCGTTCCGCTTTGCGTAGATATACATCCTACGTTTTTAGGCAACCCCTCCCCCGCAGCCGAGCGGGCTAATCGCGATCATCCTTCATCGCTCCCTTTGCTTGCCCTGTGTACAGGAACAGGAGTAACGATGACCAACGACGGCTACACCCGACGCGGCGTGCTCGCCACCGGATTAGGCGCGGCGGCCGGATCCCTGCTGGCGGGCGGCGCGGCCCCCGCGTCCGCCACGGCCGAGGGCGGCAACCCGCTGACCCTCTGGTACACCCGTCCCGCCTCGGTCTGGCTGGAGGCGCTGCCGGTCGGCTGCGGACGCCTCGGCGCCATGGTCTTCGGCGGCGTGGCCACGGAACGGCTGCAGCTCAACGAGGACAGCGTCTGGGCCGGCGGGCCGCACGTCTACGACAACCCCGAGGCGCTGGACGCGCTCCCCGAGATCAGGCGGCTGGTCTGGGAGGACAAGTGGCAGGCCGCCCAGAACCTGGCCGACCAGAAGTTCCTCGGCAAGCCGAGCGAGCAGGCGCCGTACCAGGTGCTCGGCGATCTGACGCTGACCTATCCCGGCCCCGAGGAGTTCACCGAGTACCGCCGCGAACTGGACCTGACGCGGGCGCTCACCACCGTGACGTTCGTCCGGGACGGCGTGCGGCACACCCGCGAGGTCTTCGCCAGCAACCCCGACCAGGTCATCGTGGTCCGGCACACGGCCGACAAAGCAGGAGCGGTGACGTTCCGTGCAGCCTTCTCCAGCCCGCAGACGTCCGCGTCGTCGGGCGCCGGGCGGGCCACGATCGCGCTCGACGGGGTCAGCTCCGACACCCAGGGCCTCAAGGGCGAGGTGCGCTTCCGCGCGCTGGCCAAGGCCGAGGCGAAGGGCGGCACGGTCCGCACCGACGGCGGCACGCTGGTCGTCGAGGGCGCGGACGAGGTCACCCTGCTGATCTCCATGGGCACCGGCTACCGCAGTTACAAGGACGTCGGCGGCGACCCGGCCGAGGTGGCGGTCAAACACCTGAAGCGGGCGAGCGGGCAGCCGTACGAGGTGCTGCGGCGGGGGCACGTACGGGACTACCAGCGGCTCTTCGGCCGCGTCGAGATCGACCTGGGCACCTCCGAGGCGGTCGCGCTGCCCACCGACGAGCGCATCGCCCGCAAACAGCTCGACACCGACCCGCAGCTCGCCGCCCTGTACTTCCAGTTCGGCCGCTACCTGCTGATCTCCTGCTCCCGCGCCCCCGGCCACGCCGCCAACCTGCAGGGCGTCTGGAACGACTCGCTCACGCCCGCGTGGGAGTCGAAGTACACCATCAACATCAACTGCCAGATGAACTACTGGCCGGCCGCGCCCGGCAACCTCATCGAGTGCATGGACCCGCTCTTCGACCTCATCAAGGACCTGTCGGAGACCGGGGCGCTCACGGCCAAGAACCAGTACGGCGCGCGCGGCTGGGTCGCCCACCACAACACCGACGGCTGGCGCGGAACCGCGCCCGTGGACTGGGCCTTCTACGGCGTGTGGCCCAGCGGCGGGGCGTGGTTGTGCCTGACGCTGTGGGAGCACTACCTCTACACCGGGGACGAGCGGCGGCTGCGCGAACACTTCCCGCTGATCAAGGGGTCGGTGGAGTTCTTCCTCGACACCATGCAGACCGACCCCAGGACCGGCTACCTGGTGACCAACCCGTCGCACTCCCCCGAGGTCGGGCACCACGAGGACGGCGACGAGAACGTCAGCATCTGCGCGGGGCCCACCATGGACATGCAGATCCTGCGCGACCTGTTCGCGGCCTTCGCGGAGGCGTCGGAAGCGCTCGGGGTGGAGGAGGACCTGCGGGCCAAGGTGCGTGAGGCGCGCTCGCGGCTCGTGCCGAACCAGGTGGGGCACCTGGGGCAGATCCAGGAGTGGCAGGAGGACTACCGGGGCGACGCGGCGCTGTCGCGCAGCCGGCACATCTCGCACCTGTGGGGGCTCTTCCCCGGTCACCAGATCGACCCGCGCCTCACCCCCGACCTGGCCGCCGCCGCCCGGCGAACCCTGGAACTGCGCGGGGAGGCGGGGGCGGGGTGGTCGCTCGCCTGGAAGATCAACTTCTGGGCGCGGCTGCTGGACGCCCCGGAAGCCTACAAGCGGCTGGGGAACCTGCTGGTTCCCGCGCGGACGGCGCCGAACATGTTCGACCTGCATCCGCCGTTCCAGATCGACGGCAACTTCGGCGGGACCTCGGGGATCACCGAGATGCTGCTGCAGAGCCACGCGGACCAGGTGCACCTGCTGCCCGCCCTGCCCGCCGCCTGGCCCGCCGGGTCCTTCCGCGGGCTGCTGGCCAGGGGCGGGTTCGAGGTGGACCTGGAGTGGGGCGGCGGAGCGCTGGCACGCGGACGGGTCCGCTCCTCCCTGGGGCGCCGGCTCACGCTGCGGACCCGGACGGAGGTGACCGTCACCGAACGCGGACGCCCGGTCAAGGGCGAACGCCCCGAACCGGGCGTCATCACCTTCGACACCCGCCGAGGCGCCACCTACGACATCGCCCCGGCCTGACCCATGAACGGCGAGGGCTACCTCGTCGCGTCGGGAGCCCCGAGCGGTGCGGGATCCGCACCGTCCGGGCGGCGGCGGGGGCGGGTGCGGGAGGCTTCGCCGCGGGCGTGGGCGGCGAAAAGGCGGGCCGCCTCGTCCGGGTCGCCCGACGCCAGCGCCGCCACCAGGTCGTCATGATGCCCCGCCATAGCCGTCCAGTCCCCGTCGTAGAGCGGGTTGCCCACCACGTGCAGGCTCCAGAGGTTGGACTCGATGGTGCGCCACAACCGCAGCAGGAAGGAGTTGCCGCAGGCGGCGCAGACCCGCCGGTGGAAGGCGAGGTCGGCGTCGCGGAAGGCGCCGATGTCACCGTCGCGGGCCGCCCGGCGCATGGCCAGGACGTCGGCGGAGAGCTGCCGCAGCGTCTCGGGCTGGATGCGGATGGCCGCGCCCCGTGCGGCATACTCCTCCAGCAGCACCCTGATGTCGCGGACCTCGCGGGCCTGCTCGTCCGAGATCTCGGCGACGTAGCTTCCCCGGTTGGGATAGGAGATGACCAGCCCCTCGTGCGCCAACCGCTTGATCGCCTCTCTGGCCGGGGCCTGGCTCGTGCCGACCCGCCGGGCGATCTCCGCCTCCACCAGCCGCTGGCCCGCCACCAGTTCCCCCGACACGATCCAGCCGCGCAGCAGCGCGTAGACGCGGTCGGACAGCAGTTCCCTGGGCAGCAGCGGGGAGGCGGGCGGCGCGACCTGCTGCTCCTGCCAGATGCGCGCCACCGTCGACTGCGACAGCCCGAGCCGGCGCGCCATCGTCCGGGTGGAGGGCACGGCGGCGCCTCCCGCGCCGGCCGCGATGACCCGTTCCGCCTCCTGTCGTTCCTGGCTGCGCGGCCGCCCGGGTCTGGGCGCGTCCGACAGCCCGTCGAGTCCTCGTTCCACGAACCGGGCCCGCCACTTGGCCACGGTCGCCGGGCTCACCGCCAGCCGGTCGGCGATCTCCTTGCGGGACAGCCCGTCGGCGCAGGCCAGCACGATGCGGCTGCGTAGCGCCGGCGCTCCGCCCGGCTGCTCCGCCCATGTCCGCAGCGCGGCGATCTCCTCCGCGCCCAATACCAGCCGCTTGTCGTCATCGCGTCCAGCCACACGCCCACCTTAACGTATTTATGACTCAGTCACCCACTCGAAACATATTTGTCGCGGCACGTAGGCCCTTGACGGGCCCATATGACCAACGTATTAAATAATCGCTAATCGAGTATCGACCCATTAAAAGGCGTCGCAGATCTCGCCCCCTTGGAGGTGCGATGCGTTCCCCCCATCCATTCCTCGCCCCCACGGCCATCGGCTGCCTGCTCCTGCTCACCGGCTGCGGCGGGGGCGGCTTCGCCGGCGACACCCAGGCACAGCAGGGTGAGGGTGGCCAGGTCACGGTCCGGATGCTGGTCAACATCACCCCGAACCTCACGCAGGCGTACTGGGATGGCCTGGTCAAGCCGTTCGAGCAGGCCAACCCCGGCATCGACGTCAAGGTCGAGGCTCCGACCGGCAAGGGCGTGGCCGACACGCTGCCGCAGCAGCTCGCGGCGGGCAACGCTCCCGACGTGGTCGAGACGCTGACGGCGGACGAGACGCTCTCCAAGCAGATGCTCGACCTGACCGACCAGCCGTGGGTGAAGGACACGCCGCTGGCCAAGGAGGCGAGCCTGGGCGGCAGGATCTACACGGTCGGCGTCGGCGTGCAGGCGCAGTCGCTGGTCTTCTACAACAAGAGCGCCTTCGACAAGGCCGGCATCGACAAGCCGCCGGCGACGTTCGAGGAGTTCGACGCGGCCATGGGCAAGCTGAAGGCGTCCGGGTTGCTGCCGTTGCAGACCGGCGGCGAGTTCCTGACCGGGCTGCAGTTGCTGCAGTTCTCCAGCCCGTCACGCGCCCAGCTGCACCCGGCCTGGCAGCAGGACATCAAGGCGGGCAAGATCAAGGCCGGCGAGTCGATGCTGCCCGTCCTGGAGCGCTACCGCACCTGGATCGACAAGGGGTACGTCGACAAGAACGCCCTGGGCATGAAGTACGCCGACGCCGAGACCGCCTTCCTGTCGGGCAAGTCGGCCATGTACGTCATGGGAAGCTGGTTCACCGCCGCCGAGGCCAAGGCCCAGAAGGACTTCGAGGTCGGCGTCTTCCCCGCCCCCGTCGACAAGGGCCAGCAGTACCCCGGCCCGCAGGGCGCCACGATGGCGGCCCCGTACATGGTCCTGAAGTCCACCCCGAACAAGGACGCGGCGCTCAAGCTGGTCCAGTGGCTGGTCACCGACCCCGAGGCGGTCAAGAGCCAGCTCAAGCAGGACGGCAACTACCGCACCGGCGTGGATCGCGAGTTCACCCCGCTGGAGAAGCAGGTGCAGCAGATCCTCGACACCGCCCCGTCGGGGACCCCGCAGGGCGAGGGCTACGGTGACGCGACCCTGCCCAAGGGCTTCAACGCCGCGTGGAACACCGAGGTCCAGGGCCTGTATGTGGGCAAGTCGCCCAAGGAAGTGGCCGAGGGCGTGGACCGCTGGCTGGCCGGACGCTCATGACCGAGCTTGTCGAGGTCATCAATAAACAAGGAAACATGAGCCCGACGAAGGAGGGCTCATGACGCTGACCCAGGAGGCGGCACCCGTCGCCACCGCGCGGGCCGTCCCCCGGAAGGCACGCGGACGCGACGGGCTGGCCACCACGATCATGGTGGCCCCGGCCACGATCCTCTACGTCGTGATGCTGATCGTCCCGGTCGGCCTGGCGCTCTACCTGAGCCTGACCGACTGGGACGGCTTCAGCGCCAACCCCGCCTTCGTCGGCGCGGCCAACTACGCCCGCCTGTTCGAGGACCCCGAGCTGCGCCGCGCCGCCCTGGTGACGCTGCTGGTCGCCGCGGCGGGCACGGCCGGGCTCAACCTGCTCGGCCTCGGCTTCGCCCTGCTGGTGAACGGCGCGTCGAAGGCGAACACGTTCTTCCGGATCGTGCTGTTCTACCCGCACGTGCTCAGCGCCCTGGTGGTCGGCTTCCTCTGGTCGGCCATCCTCGGCACCACCGGCGCGGTCAACAACCTCCTCACCAAGTGGGGCGGGCAGGTGATCCCGTTCCTGTCCGACCCGGCGTGGGCCACGGTCACGATGATCGCGGTGCTGGTGTGGGCCGGGTTCGGCGTCAACGTGGTGCTCTACCTGGCCGGGCTGCAGGCGGTGCCGCACTCGCTGATCGAGGCGGCGCGCATCGACGGGGCGACGCGCTGGCAGGTGTTCAGGAACGTGACGCTCCCCGCGCTGGGCCCGTCCGTGACGGTCAACATCGTGTTGTCGCTGGTGACGCTGCTCAAGACCTACGACCTGGTCGTGTCGCTGACCGCGGGCGGCCCGGCCGGTCAGACGCAGACCGTCGCCTACCTCATCCTGTGGAACTCCTTCCACGACGCCCGCCTCGGCTTCGGCTCGGCCCAGTCGGTGATCCTCATGCTGGTGACCGCGGCGCTGGCGTTCGTGGTGACCAGGCTGCGCAGGCGCGGCGAACTGGCGGTGCACCAATGACGAAGAAGACGTTCCTGTGGGCGACCGTCGCCTTCATGCTCATCCCCCTGTACGTGCTGACCGTCAACGCGTTCAAGGGCCAGCAGGACATCCTGTCCAACCCGTTCGGCCTGGGCGGCCTGACCCTCGAACCGCTGGGCAGGGCGCTGACGAACCCGCAGTTCAACGTGGTCAAGGGTTACGCGGTGACGCTGCTGTTCGTGGTGGCGGTCAACGTGTTGTCGGTGGGGCTGGCGGCGCCCGCCGCGTACGTGATCGCCCGCAGCTCCAAGCGCAGGTTCCGGGTGCTGATGCTGTTCTTCCTGGCCGGGACGTTCATCCCGGGCCAAGTGCTGGTCATCCCGGTCGTGTACGTGCTCAAGACCCTCGGCCTGATGGGCACGATCCGCGGGTTCGTGCTGTTCGAGACCACGCTCACGCTGCCCTTCTCGATCTTCCTGTACGCCGGCTACATCGCCACCGTCCCCGCCGTCCTGGACCAGGCGGCGGCCGTGGACGGGGCGGGCAGGCTGCGCACGTTCTGGCAGATCGTCTTCCCGCTGATGCGGCCCGCGGTCGCCACGATGGTCATCCTCAACACCTTCTCGGTGTGGAACGACTTCGTGAACCCGCAGATCATCCTGGGCCCCGGCAGCGGCCTGTACACCGTCACCACCGGCGTCTACGCGGCGGTCAGCCAGTACTCCACCGACTACACGGTGGTCTTCCCCACGCTCCTGCTGGCCATCGCCCCGTTGCTGGTCTTCTTCGTCTTCATGCAACGGCACATCATCAGCGGTCTGACCGCCGGAGCAACGAAAGGTTGAAGATGCGGGCGCAATCCTCGGGACCCGCAAGCGGTCCCCATGTCATCGCGACCGTCCCGCTCGGCGTGCCGCCGATGTGGGCGGTGCTGGAGCGCAGACTGTTCGACGCCCTGGACGAGGCCTGGCGGGCCTTCGCGGCCCGCTACTGCGGCCCCGACGGACGGCTCATCTACCACGGCCCGGCCGCCGACAGGGACGGCGCCGACGACTTCTACGAGGCGTTCTTCAACTGGCCGACGCTCTACCAGCTCGGCGGCGCCGACGACCTGCTCGACCAGGCCAAGCTCCACTGGGAGGGCGTGACCGCGCAGCTCACGGAGCTGGGCTACCTGGTGGAGGAGTTCGAGCGCGGCTACGACTGGTTCCACCAGGGCGAGTCCATGCTGCTGTTCTACGGCATCTGCGCCGCCGACCCGCGCGACGAGCGCTTCCGCGAGCGCGCCCGCCGCTTCGCCGACCTCTACCTGCCCGGCTCCGCCAACTACGACGAAGCGCACGACATCATCCGCGCCCCGCACAACGGCGCCGGCGGCCCCCGCTACGGCCTGCAGTGGGAGTGGGCCTCCTACCACACCGACCTGACCAGCATGCGGCCGTTCGGCCTGCCGCTGCGTGACCTGCCGGGCATCTCGCAGTGGGCGGACCTGGGCGATCCGAACAACGCCGCCCGCATGGGCGCGGCCATGAGCGAGCGCATCGGCCGCGGCGACGTGGCCGTCAACCTGGCCGCGACCAGCTTGGCCGTCAACGCCTGGCTGTACGACGGCGACGACCGCTACCGCGACTGGGCCCTGCGTTACATCGAGGCCTGGCGGCGGCGGGCAGAGGCGAACGACGGCGTCATACCGGACAATGTGGGCCCGTCGGGCCAGGTCGGCGAGTTGCACGGCGGCCGCTGGTACGGCGGCAACTACGGCTGGCAGTGGCCGCACGGCCTCTACAGCGTGGGCGCCGCCGCCGCGATCGCCGCCGTCAACGCCCACCTGCTGACCGGCGACGACGACGCGCTCGCCATCGGCCGCGACCCGCTGGAGGCCGTGTACCGCCAGGCGATCCAGGCCGCCGTGACCGAGACGGACATGAGCATCAGCGACCGCTGGCTGGCCGAGCTGGGCGACGAGGCCGGCAAGCCCACGATGCTGGTGCCCAACCGGTACGACGACGCGGGCTGGTTCGACTTCCAGCCGCCGCAGCTCGGCCTGCCGGTCTGGCTCTGGCACACCTCGTTCGGCCACGAGGACGCCGAGCGGCTCGACCGGCTGCACAAGGCCTCGGGCTACGACTGGGAGACGGTCCGGCCGTTCCGCAACAAGGAGGAGGCCGGGCACGAGGCGCCCTGGCTGGCGTACCTGCGCGGCGTCAACCCCGGCTTCCCCGAGGCCATGTTGTCGACCGCGCTCGGCCAGGTGCAGCGGCGGATGGCGCTCATCGACGCCGACCGCGCCGACCTGGCCACCATTCACGTCCACCACTGGCAGCGGCTCAACCCGGTGCTCACCGAGGCGCTGCTGCAGCTCGTCACCGGCACGCCGCAGGTGCTCTACAACGGCGGGCTGCTGCCGACCAGGCTGGCCTACTTCGACGCCGACCGTCACCGGCCGGGGCTGCCGCAGGACGTGGCCGCGCTGGTCGACTCGGTACGCCCGGACGGCACCTGCGTCGAGCTGGTGAACCTGAGTCTCAGCCGCACCCGCACGGTCGTGGTGCAGGCGGGAGCGTTCGGCGAGCACCGCATCGACCGCGCGACGCTCACCACGTCCGGCGAGGGATATCCGGGCGACCCGCGCGGCTACACCTCTCCCCCGATCAGCGAGTCCGAGCAGGAGGTGACGGTCGGCGGGCCGCGTCTGCTCGTGGAGCTGCCTCCCGGCCGCCGCATCCGGCTCGACCTGCACACGACCGCACGCGTCCGCGCGCCGTCACACCAGCACTACTGAGGAGTTACATGGACGACGCCATCTGGGATCTCCCTGTTCGCGGGGCGCTGCCCGCCGGACCCGATCCCACCCTCGTGGAGGGGCTGGCGCGGATCAGTTCGGCCACCGCCTGCGCCAAGCTGCACGCCCAGGGCATCCGGCGGACCTTCATCGAGGGACCGCGTCCCATAGCGCCGGGGCAGAAGATCGCCGGCCGGGTCCGCACGCTGCAGTTCATGCCGCAGCGTGAGGACATCGCCTCCGGTCTCGGTCAGGAGTACGTCGAGCGGCACACGGCGCTGTGGCACGTGCTGGAGGCGGTCGAGCCCGGCGACGTGCTCGTGGTGCAGGCCTACGGCAGCGCGTACACCGGCTGCTTCGGCGACATGCTGGTGCGCTACTTCAAGCGCAAGGGCGGCGCGGCCATCGTGGTGGACGGCCGGATCAGGGACCTGCCCAGGGTGAGCGGCCTCGGCGTGCCGATCTGGTGCACGGGCGCGACCCCGCACTACGCCTCGCAGGCCGAGCTGTTCCCGTGGGCCTACGACGTGCCGGTGGCCGTCGGCGGGGCGCTCGCGCTGCCCGGCGACCTGTGCGTGGCCGACGACGACGGCGCCGTGGTCGTGCCGCGCCGACGCGCCGCCTCGGTGCTGGAGGCCGCCGCCGACCACGAGCAGTGGGAGCTCTACAGCCGCGCCCGCATCGAAGAGGGCGGGGCGCTTTCCGACTACTACCCCCTCACCCCCGAGACCCGCGCCGAGTACGAGCGGTGGCGGAAAGTGAAGGAGAACCAGTGATCCTCAGGTCCCTGGGCGCGATCGTCTTACTCCTGGGCGGAGTGACGGCCCCGACGCCGACGGCGGCACGACCCTCGTGTGACTACTACGTCTCCACCACCGGCAACGATCGGGGCGACGGCACCGCCCAGCGCCCGTGGAAGTCCATCGAGCAGGCCCGCGACCAGCTTCGGGCCAAGAAGCGGCAGCAGAAGTGCGACATCGTGGTCAACGTCAAGGCCGGTGACTACGTCGTCGACAAGACCATCGAGTTCACCGAGGCCGACTCCGGCGAGAACGGCCACAAGATCACCTACCGCAGCGCCGACGGCCCCGGCAAGGCCCGCCTGCTCGGCGCCAGGCCGCTGACCGGCTGGCAGAAGTACAACGACAACATCTACAAGACCAAGGTCGACAGGAACTTCTACACGCTGTTCGAGGACGGCAAGCGCGCCACCACCGCCCGCTACCCGAACAGGAAGAGCGACGACCTGTGGTCGCCGTACCTGTTCTCGGTGCTCGGCGAGCCGGAGAAGGAGGCGGTGCGCCAATGGCTGTACTTCAAGCCGGAGGACGTGCCCCAGGAGTGGGACGCCGACTTCGACAAGAACGCCCAGGTCGTGGTCTGGTCGGGCGGTTCGTGGAGCTGGTTCACCGACACGGTGCCGCTGGGCGGCGCCGACTTCCGCAAGAACTTCTTCACGCTCAACCACTGGGCCCGCTACGCCTTCGTCAACAGCCGCAGCGGCTCGCGTTACTTCCTGCAGAACACGCTGCGTTTCCTGGACCAGCCGGGCGAGTACTACTTCGACTTCGCCAACAGCGAGGTCTACTACTGGCCGAAGGGCTCGATCGACAAGGTCGTGGCCCCGACGGTCAAGACGATCCTGTCGCTCAAGGGCAGCAGCCCCGACCGGCGCGTGCAGAACCTCGGCTTCGACGGGCTGGCCCTGCAGTACAGCGACTTCGTCGACTGGTACAGGGCCGGGTGGATCAGCGAGGGTGACTCGGGTTACGAGCACAAGTACCCCGTCTACGACCGGCAGATCGAGATGCCGCGCAACCGGTTCGGCATGATCACGGTGACCAACTCCCGCGACATCGACCTGACCAGGCTGAAGCTGTCCGACACCGGATTCATGGGCATCTACATGCTGTTCGACAACGAGCGGGTCAAGGTGGCCGACAGCCTGCTGGAGAACATCGGCGCCGACGGCATCAAGGTCGAGGGCGGTTACCCCGGCGAAGGCGATATTTCCGGACATCACACGATAAGCAATAACTACATCTACCACGTCGGCGAGCTGGTGCCCGGCGACGCGGCCGGCATCGAGCTGATGAGCACGGGCAACAACACCGTCAGCAACATCGTCGTCAAGCACAGCGCCCGCTACGGCATCAGCCTCGAAGTGCGTCCCGAGGTCAAGAACGAGGACAACTACGCCCGCAACAACTCCTTCTCCTACATCCGCCTGGAAGAGACCGGCCTGGACAGCGGCGACATGGGCGCCTTCTACACCTACGGCGTCAGCAACACCGAACCGCACCTGAAGGACAACCAGGTCAAGCAGATGGTGATCGGCGACGTCATCAACGACCCCGGCGGCGCCATGCCGGACAGCGGGACGCGCGGCGTGCACATGGACGCCGGCGGCTGCGGCTTCACCTTCGAGAACATCGAGGTCGGCAAGGTCAGCGACGACAAGTACCAGAGCTACAAGTGCAACGACGTCACGAACGCCAACTGGGCCGACGGCTTCGACGCCTCGAAGATGGAGTACGACAAGATCGGCGTCACGAGCGCGTTCCCGTACCCGATCCCCGAATAACCCACTGACGGGGGGCGCCGGGACCGCACACCCGGCGCCCCATCGGGCCAACCTCGGGCGCGCCCGCCCGCCCAACCTCGGGCGCGCCTGCCGGACCGACAACGGCGGGCGCCCGTGGGACCCACCTCAGGCGGCCCGCCCAGCTTTGCGCGCCCCCGCACGACCAGCATCCGGCGACCCCCTGGAGCGCATCGTGACCGACCTGACGCGCCGTGGCTTCCTCGCCCTCGGCGCCACCGCCACGCTCGCCACCGCCGCCTCCCCTGCCTCCGCCTCCTCCACGCCCATATCCGCTTCCCTCACTTCCGTTTCCGCCTCCGGCCGTCGTCCCGGGGCCGAGTGGTTCGCCAGGCCGAGGCGTGCCGTGCGGCCGATGGTGCGCTGGTGGTGGCCCGACGCCCATGTCGACCCCGCCGAGATCAGGCGCGAGATCGACCAGCTCGCCGACGCCGGCTTCGGCGGCGCGGAGATCGCGGCCGTGCACCACAGCATCCGCGACAAGTCCGTGCTCGACCCGGCCGGGCACGGCTGGGGAGGCCGGGCGTGGAACGCCGCCGTCGAGGCCGCGCTCGATCAGGCGGCCAAGCGCGGGCTCACCATCGACCTGACCATCGGCCCTTCCTGGCCGGCCGCGGTCCCCACGATCACGCCGGAGAGCGAGGCGGCCGTCAAGGAGCTGGCCCACGGGGCGGTGACGGTGGCCGCGGGCGCCACGTACGCGGGCGAGGTGCCGCCGCCCGCCGTGGAAGGCCGTCCCGAGCGCCGGCTGCTGCTCGTCCAGGCCGCCAGGATCGATCCCGCGCACTCCACCAGGGACGAGACCGGCCTGGATCCCGGCTCCGTACGCGACGTGACCGCCCAGGTGAACGACGGGCGCATCACCTGGACCGCGCCCGCCGAGGGCGAGTGGGTGCTGATCTCCTACTGGGAGCGCGGCTCGGGCCAGAAGCCCGAGTCGGGGCCGCACACGACGCCCGAGGCGTACGTGGTGGACCACTTCAGCAGGGCGGGAACCCGGGCGGTGATCGACTACTGGGAGTCCGCGCTGCTCACCCCCGCCATCAGGCGGCTGCTGAAACGGGCGGGCGGGGCGCTGTTCGAGGACTCCATCGAGATCGAGTCGGACGCGCTGCCGTGGACGCCAGGGTTGCTCGCCGAGTTCGAGCGGCGACGCGGCTACTCCCTGGCGCCGTTCCTGCCGGTGATCGTGCTGGCGGAGGAGGACCAGGTCTACGCGTACGAGGCCGTGCTGACCAGGCATGCGCGCAAGGACTACTGGGACACGATCTCCGAGCTGTTCAACGAGCACCACTTCACCGTGCTGCGCGACTGGGCGCACTCGCTGGGGCTGGAGTTGCGGGCGCAGCCGTACGGGCTGCGTACGGACGCCATCGCCAGCGCGGCCATCCTGGACGTGGCCGAGGGCGAGTCGCTCGGCTTCAAGAACCTCGACGACTACCGCTGCCTGGCCGGCGGCCGGGATCTGGCCGGACGGGAGGTGTTGTCGTGCGAGGCCGGGGCCTACCAGGGCGGGGCGTACACGACGACCTGGGACAAACTCCTGCGCACGATGGGCGGGGCGTACGCGGCCGGGCTCAACCAGACCGTCCTGCACGGTTTCTCCTACGCCAGTGCACCCGGCGCGGCCTGGCCCGGCTTCGCGGCCTTCACGCCGTACGACGGAAAGGCCGGGTACGCGGAATCGTGGGGCCCGCGCCAGCCGACCTGGCACCACATCACCGATATTTCTGGATATTTCGCCCGCGTCCACCAGGTCCTCCGCGAAGGCGCGCCCCGCGCCGACGTGGCCGTGCTGCGCCAGACCGGCTACACCAAGACCGGGATCGGCGCCGGCTGGTTCACCGCCTCCGGGGTGCCCATCGGCTGGACCCACCAGTTCGTCACCGAGCCGCTGCTCGACCTGCCGGCCGCCAGGGTCGCTCGCGGACGGCTGGCGCCGGACGGGCCCGCGTACAAGGCGCTGTTCGTGGAGGGCGACAAGTTCTCCTCCGGGGAGTGCACGATGACGGTCGCGGTGGCGCGGCGGCTGCTGGAGTACGCCGGGGCGGGGCTGCCCATCGTGCTGCTCGGCGACTGGAGCGCCGCCTCGGTGCCGGGCGTCGGGGACAACACGCGGCTGCGGGCCCTGGTGGCCGAACTGCTGTCACGTCCGACCGTACGGGCGGTCGCGGCGGCGGCCGACGTCCCCGCCGCGCTGGACGCCCTCGGCGTACGCCCCGACGTGCGCTACGCCACCGCCTCCACGCTGCTCACGGCGCGGCGGGTGGCCGGGGACGTCGACTACTACTACCTGTGCAACGGCAAGCACGTCGAGAACCCCAAGCCGCCCATCGCGTCCATCGACCACGAGGTCACGCTGGCGCGCACGTCAGGGGACGGGGTGCCGTACCTGCTCGACCCGTGGACGGGACGCGTCGAGCGGGCGGCGCGCTACACGGTGGACGACGGCGGGATCCGGCTTCGGGTGACGCTGCGGCCCGGCGAGTCGGCGATCGTGGCGATCGGGCCGCCCGGCCTGTTCGGAACGAGGGCCGGGCGACTGCCGCACGTCACCGCGACGGACGCCGACGTCGTCCGCTACGACGGAAGATCGCTGGTGGTCCGCGCCTCACGCGCGGGAACGTACACGACCACGCTCTCCGACGGCCGGACCATCACCTCCGTGATCGGGGACGTGCCGCAGCCGTCGGAGTTGTCGTCATGGCGGCTGCGCGTGGAGGACTGGCGGCCGGGAACCATCCCCGGGGAGACCGCCAAGACGATCCACGAGCTGCTCCTGGACCGCCTCGCCCCCTGGTCGGACATCCCGGACTTAGCTGACGTATCAGGCGTCGGAACATACACCTGCGAGATCACGCTGAACTCCCCTGCCATCCTGGACCTCGGCGAGATCACCGACACCTGCCGGGTACGCGTCAACGGGCGGCGGCTCGACCCCGTCGATCCACTCAACCCGGTCGTGGAGCTCGGACGCGGCGACAACGTCATCGAGGTCGAGGTGGCGACCCCGCTCGGCAACCGGCTCAGGATTTCGGACCCTGCGGTCTACGGCGGACTGGCGCGCCAGCCGTACGGACTCATCGGCCCCGCGCGGCTACTGCCATACCTGGAGACACCACTCCGCCCATAACCATCACGAGCCTTCCCGTACCCTGCCCCCAAATCCAACGGGAATCCTCCGCACCAGGGCGAAGCACCAGCGTACGGGGGCGCTTCGAGGCCCCGCCCACGCGTCCGGCCTCAACGTGTCAGGCGGTCCCGGCCATCTCCGCGAGGCGGCGGGCGAGCAGGGCGGCGGCCTCGCGCAGCTCCGCAGGCTCCAGCACCTCCGCCTCGAAGCCCAGCCTGGCCACGTGCATCGCGAGCCAGTCCAGGTTCTCCCCGCCGGCGACGAGCACGCACCACCCGTCGCGATCGTCCTCGACCCGCCCCACCTGGGGCGGCACCAGCTCCCGCACCTGGTCGGGCCGGGCGTGCACCCGCACCCGGGCGAGATACCGGTACGGCGCCTCGGTCACCGAGCGCTGCACGTAGGCGACCGGGTCCGGATGTTCCCTCGGCCGGAAGCGCCAGGTCGTCGCCGCCGCCTCGCGCATCCGGTCCAGCCGGAAGGTACGCCAGTCGTCGCGGTCGACGTCCCAGGCCATCAGGTACCAGCGGCGGCCGGTGGCGACCATCCGCACCGGCTCGACCGTGCGCTCACTCTCCCCGCCTTCACGGGCGGCGTACCGGAAGCGCACCCGCACGGCGTCGCGGCAGGCCCGCGCGAGCGTCACCAGCAGCTCCTGGTCGATCTCCACCCCGGGGCCGACCAGGGTATCGGTGGCGCCGTGCACCGCCCGAACCTCGGAGCGCAGGCGGGGCGGCATCACCTGGTCGAGCTTCGCCAGCGCCCGCAGCGCAGCCTCGCCCGCCCCGGCGACCGTGCCTCCCGACGCCAGCCGCAACGACACCGCCGTCGCGATCGCCTCCTCGTCGTCGAAGAGCAGCGGCGGCAGCCGGGTGCCGGCGCCGAGCTGGTAGCCGCCGCCGACGCCCGCCATCGCGTGCACGGGGTAGCCGAGCGTGCGCAGCCGCTCCACGTCGCGGCGCACCGAACGATCGGTGACCCCAAGCTCGGCGGCGAGCTCGGCAGCGGTCCAGGACGGCCGGTGCTGCAGCAGCGCCAGCAGCCGCAGCACGCGTTCGGTCGTGGCCTCGACGGTCATACGCTCATCGTTTCACAGATCTAGGAACGAATCTGTCCGCTATCTGCGGGAAGGTGACCTGCATGACGGACCAAACCTGGAACCCTTTGCTCCGTGACCAGCTCACCTGGCACTGGACCCATCAATTGCGCGAACGCCTCGACGGACTCACCGACGAGGAGTACTTCTGGGAACCCGCGCCCGACTGCTGGAGCGTGCGCCCGCGCGGCACCGGTACCGTACCGGCGCAGTTCGGGTCCGGGGCGATGACCATCGACTACGCGGTGCCGGTAACCGACCCGCAGCCGTTCACGACGATCGCCTGGCGACTCGGGCACGTCATCGTCGGGGTGCTCGCGCTGCGCAACGCCTCCCACTTCGGCCGCGCGCCCGCCGACTACGACTCGTTCGAGTACGCCGCGACCGCGACCGAGGCCCTGGCCCAACTCGACGCGGAGTACGCCACGTGGCTGGCCGGAGTCGAGTCCCTCGGCGAAACCGGCCTCGCCCGCCCATGCGGCGAGGCGGAGGGAACCTTCGCCGAGTATCCGCTGGCAGCACTGGTGCTGCACATCCACCGCGAACTGATCCACCACCTGGCCGAGGTATGCCTGCTCCGCGACCTCTACCTGCACACCCACCGGGAGGCGAGCTGACATGGCCCGCGACGTTCAGATCACCTTCGACTGCGCCGACCCTGCCGCCCTGGCGGCATTCTGGGCCGAAACCCTCGGCTACCGACTGCAGGCCCCACCTGCGGGCTTCGAGTCGTGGGAGCAAGCCCTGGAGACGATGGGCGTACCGCCCGAGCGCCGCAACGACGCCTCGGCGGTCATCGACCCCGACGGCTCAGGACCTCGGCTGTTCTTCCAGCGGGTACCGGAACACAAGCAGGCCAAGAACCGCGTCCACCTCGACGTGCGGGCCGCCCCCGGACTCGACGGCGACGCACGGATGGCCGCCCTGGAGGCGGAGGCCGAACGCCTCATCTCCCACGGCGCCGTCCGACTCCAGCGCCACGAGCCCGCTCCCCCACTCGACGCCGGCCACATCCTGATGGCCGACCCGGAGGGCAACGAGTTCTGCCTCGACTGACCAGCCGTGCGGCGGGCCGGGCGACGTGACCAGTCGGGGGCTGGTCCGCGCCGGTTCTTGAACCCCAGCGAAGAGAACAACCGCCAACCCGCCCACACGGTGCACTTGGACGTGAAGAACGAAGGACGCTAACGGTCCTGTCCGCCCGGTTCGCTGAACAGGTCTTGGATGGTCTCGGCAGTGAGCGCGCAGGCGCCCCAGGCGTGGAGCTGGGCGAGGTCGGTACAGGCGGTGATGCGGGCGAGGACGTCAGCTGTGACATCGAGGCCGCGGGCGACCAGCACGAGCAGCAGAACTTCGACCGCGTTCTCTATCCTGCCTACGGCGTTGTCCTCTTCGTAGCCGCACGCAAAGAGGTGTTCACCGGCATGATGGTCCAGGTCGGAGGCTCCTTCCATGCGATGAGAGCGTACGTGGGGGCAGGCGGTTGCCCAATAGGGATGAACAGGTCGATCTGGAGGTCGCCGACCTTGCGGGGGAAACCGGGGCCGCTCACCTGCCGAACCGGTTCAGTGGCGAGCCGCCGCACACGCATGACGGCATTGTAGATTTCCGGTGCCAAGTGAGGCTGCTCGGTGAGAACCTCGATGACCGGGGCTTTCAGGGGGGTTAGCATGACACTTATTGTCACACATTGAAGACGGAGAGTGATTGCGATTCGCTCGAACAGATTCGAAAGGATCTGGTGCTCGACGCTCAGACTCTCACTGCTGGCCGACAACCATGCCTGGAGTGCAGATCCCGGTCAGCTCACCAGGATGCGCATGGCCACCGGCGCTACCACGCGCCGCCTTCAAGCAGGACGTTCCACAGCCGCTTCGCTTCCGCATCTCGCAGCCAAGGGCTCTCGCTGACCCGATTGCCCTTGGCCGTCCGCTCCGTCCTGCGGATATGACCCAGACCGCCCGCCACGCACAGCTCGTACACCGTCGGCGAGCAGTCGCACGTATGGGTTCGGACTCGGATGGCGCAGGTTCTGGCCACCGACGCGGACCAGTCGATCGCGGCGCATCCCTCCTTCGGGGGCTTGGGGTGCGGGCCGTGATATTCCTCAGCGAGGCCGCCGTCGTACAGATCCGTCATCTGCTCTCCCCTTCACCTTGAGGGACCGACGCAAGCACGCGGCTCGCCGATGTCGCAGCAACCATAGCGAAGCCTATCCCAACCTGTACATGCCTAGTCAGGGATCGTCTTGAACTACTTGGTCTATGTATGGAAGTTAGTGACGGTTTAAGGTCCGCCCTGTGATACTGCCTGACACACCTTGGACCGCCGACGACTGGAATCCGGAGTTCTACCGGTACGAGCAGATCGCCGACTGGATCGGAGAACGGATCGAAGCCGGTGACTACCCACCGCGCACCGTGTTGTCCGAGGTGGGACTCCAGAACTACTTCAGCGTCGGCCGCGCGACCATTCGCAAGGCGTTCGAGATTCTCCGCGAACGCAGGCTGATCATCACCAAGCCGGGAAGAGGATCCGTCGTCCTCCGTCGTGAGAGCGACGACGGATCATAAGAGGTGAGGCGATAGCAACATCTGTCAGGCGATCCGCAGCACCGCCCGCCGGGCCGTCTCCGCGTCGAAACGCGCGGGGTCGAAGTCGGCGGCGCTCGGCAAGCCCGCCCAGCGGACGAGATGCTCGTGCTCTTCATGACCGGGATCGGCCAGCGCCTTCCTGAACTCGCGGTAGCCCCACGTCCCGCCGCAGTCCTCCGGCGGGCACGCGCCCTCCCCCGCCACGACCACCGGGTACGCGACGCCGTCCTCGGCCTCCATCGTCCGCTCGACGACGAGCTCATGCTCCCAGCTGTCGCCGAAGTCGTACTCCCAGCCGATCCGCGCCCCCGCAACCTCGGCCAGCGTGACCGCCGTCTCGTCCAGCAGGCCGTCGTCCCATTCCCGTGAGGGCTGGCCATAACGTTGCCCGCCTGCGGTGAAGACGTGCAGGTGGTAATCGGCCCACCCCATGGTCGCGGCCAGAATGCGGTGCAGCCGGGACAGCGGGACCCCGGCCGACACGCGCAGCCTCCGCCAGACCACCGGGTCGTCGGTGTCCAGCAACGTGACCTTCAGCTCGTACACCGGCTCTCCCGGGCCCGCCTCGCCGAGGCCACACCGTACCGCCTCATGTCCGGGTGGGGTCAGGACGACCTCCTCGCCGGTGAGCTCGATGGCGCCGAGTTGCCGCAGCACGTCCAGCATCCGTTCGGTGTCCCGGTCATTGGCTCTTCGCACGAACTCCGGTCTGGCGATGACGTACGGTGCCGACGCGCGTTCCCAGGACAGCTCGTACAACTCCGTCAGCGGCGCCGGGCCGCCGTACAACCGGGTCAGCAGCGCACGTGACACCGGCGCGAACTCCCAATAGAGCATCGACTCGCTCGCCGGGCAGACGGCCTCCACCAGCTGTGAGAACGTCTCGAATGCCGCCTGCCACAACGCATCCGAGCGAGCGAGCAGCGGCGCGGCCTTCTTCACCGGAACCAGCCGCCCCTTCACCACCCGCACCAGGCCGATGGCCTTGGCCCAGAGAAAGACCTGCAGCACCCCAGACAGTTCGGCGCTGGACCTGGTCTTGAACACCCGCCCCCCGATGTCGGGGTCGACCACGTCGCCTGTCTCCAGCAGGGTCACCAGGGCCCGGGCGTCGGCCAGCGTGATCTGGCCGGTGGCGGTCAGTTTCCGCCCCGCACCGACCCACTCGGTGAACGCCCGCAACCGCCGCAGCGCAGGAGGCCCCTCTGTCTCACGCATGCGCCCAGTCAACTACACCCCGCTCGGCAACCGGCTCAGGGTCCCGGATCCGGCGGGGCGTTCGCGGCAGCCGTACGGGTTCGCCGGATCGGTGCGGAGGCCGTTCGCGGCAGGCGTGCGAGCTTGCCGGATTCGTACGGGCTGATGCCTTGCCGGGAGGGCCCGGATCGGCTGGGCCGTAAGCTGGGTGCGTGGCTGCCGGGGTGAGACGCGCGTGGTGACGCGCAACGACGTGGCGAAGCTGGCGGGCACCTCGCCGGCCGTCGTCAGCTACGTCATCAACAACGGGCCCAGGCCCGTCTCCGAGTCGGCCAGGCAGCGCGTCCTGGCCGCGGTCGCGGAGCTCGGCTACCGCCCCAACGCCGTAGCCAGGTCGCTGCGCGCCCGGCGGTCCTGGACCATCGGCGTGATCGCCTCTGACAGCGCGGGCGGCACGAGCCCGTTCTTCGGCCAGTTCACCCGCGCGTGCGAGGAGGTGGCCTGGCAGCGGGGCTACTCCGTGCTGCTCGGCAACTCCGCCGAGGACCCGGCGCGCGCCGAGAGCTACCTCAGGAGCTTCCTGGAACGGCAGGTCGACGGGCTGGTGCTGATGCGGGTGCCGGTCGCGGCCGAGCGGGCCGAGGAGATGCGGCGCGTCCCCGTGGTCACCATCGACCACCAGGCCCCGCCGTTCTTCTCCCGGCTCGCGGTGGACGACGAGGAGGGCGGCTACCAGGCCACCCGCCACCTGCTCGAACACGGCCACCGCCGCATCGGCTACGTGGCGGGGCCGCTGGACGTCACGCCCGTCGAGCTGCGGGCGGCCGGCTGGCGCAGGGCGTTGCGCGAGGCGGGGGCGGAGCCGGGTCCCCTCGCGGAGGGCGCGTTGAGCTTGGAGGGCGGCTATGACGTCGCCTACCGGCTGCTGTCGTCCGGCCCGCGCCCGACGGCGCTGTTCGCCTCCATCGACGACCAGGCCATCGGCGCCATGCGCGCCGCCGCCGACCTCGGACTGCGGGTGCCGCAGGACGTGGCGGTGGCCGGGTTCGACGGAGCCAGGGAGGCCGCCTACACCGTCCCGGGGCTGACCACGATCAGCCAGCCGATCGAGGCGATAGCCAGGCACGCGACCGAGACCCTGGTGGGCGCCATCGAGTCCGACGCCGGCGACCCGCTCACCAAGATCTTCTCCGCCACCCTGGTGACCCGCGGCTCCTGCGGCTGCCCCGAGCCCCGCCTGCGCCAGGGCTGAAACTCCCGCTTGCTCTGAGCTGAGGACGTCGCCCCGCCCTCAGGGCCGGCAGCCGGGCTCGCGATGGCCCCCGCGATGAATGTAGAACTAGACTTATTATAAGTACACTTCTACATTGTTCCCTGTGGACATCGTGAAGCCCTCAGAGATCTTCGACCGTGAGGCGGAGTGGGCCGAACTGCTCGACTTCATCGGCGATGAGTCTCCGTTCCCGACGCTCGGCGTGGTGTCGGGCAGACGACGCCGGGGAAAGACGCTGCTGCTCGGCTCCATCTGCGACGCGGCAGGGGGCATCTACATCGAAGGCACCGAGGCGGTTCCCGCAGAGCACTTTCACGTGATCGGCGAGCAACTGGCCGCCCGGCTCGGCAGTCCCGCCCCGCTCCACTTCACCTCCTGGCGCGCGGTCATCGATGCCATTCTCGACATGGAGACGTCATCACCGCTTCCCGTGGTGATCGACGAGTTCCCCTACCTGGTCAAGGTCTCCCCCGAGCTGCCATCCGTCCTTCAGGCGGCCCTGGACCTGCGGCGACGCAAGGGGGGAGCGCCGATCCGGCTGATCCTCTGCGGCTCCGCTCTCACGTTCATGGGCGGACTGCTGGCCGGGAACGCGCCGCTTCGGGGCAGAGCGGGGCTGGAGCTCGTCGTTCCCACGCTGGACTACCAGCTGGCCGCAGAGTTCTGGCAGATCAGCGATCCCCGGCTCGCCCTGCTGACGCATGCCGTCGTGGGCGGCACACCCGCCTACCGACGCGAATACGTGCGCGACGACGCCCCGCGATCGCTCGCCGACTTCGACGCCTGGGTCAAGCGCGCGGTGCTGAATCCCGCCCGGCCGCTCTTCCGGGAGGCGCGCTACCTTCTCGCCGAGGAGCCTGACCTGCGTGATCCCGCCCTGTATCACTCTGTCCTGGCAGCGGTGGCGGAGGGAAACGCCTCGCGCGGCGGCATCGCCAATTATCTCGGACGCAAGGCCACGGACATCAATCACCCCCTCGCCGTCCTGGAAGACGCGGGGCTGCTGGCCAAATCCCCCGACATGCTGCGTGCGGCCCGCCCGCTGTACCGGATCACGGAACCATTGATCACCTTCTACCACTCCGTGATGCGCCCCGCGTGGCGAGAACTCGAACGCCGACGGGCCGACCAGGTGTGGAAGCGCAGCCGTGACCGATTCCTGGGCGGAGTGGTGGGGCCGCACTTCGAGGAGGTCTGCCGTGCGTGGGCCGCGGACTTCGCCGGAGCCGAGGCGTTCGGGGACGTTCCCGCGGAGGTCGGTCGCGGTGTCGTCAACGATCCCGAACGCCGGACCAGCCACAAGATCGACGTCGTCGTCCTGGCCGAGCCCGACGGCGGGCCGCGCAAGGTGCTCTCACTGGGAGAGGTCAAGTGGGGGGACGTCATGTGCGAGGGGCATGTCGAGCGTCTGCGCCGCGTTCGCGACCTGCTCGCGGGCCGAGGCTATGACATGAGCTCGACCCGGCTCGCCTGCTACAGCGCCGCCGGGTTCGATGCTGATCTGCTCGCCGCGGCAGACGGCGAGGTCATGCTGGTCGATCCTGAGCGCCTCTACTCCTGAAGGTGGAGTCGCCGCTCTGGCCCAGGCTGCGGGACCCTACTTACGGGGTGCCTTGGGTATCGGCCCCGGCCGGTTCGTCAAACAGGTCTTCGATGGTCCGGGCCGTCGCCGCACGATCACCCCACGCTTCGAGCTGGGCAAGGTCGGTGCAGGCCGCGATCCGGCTACGGGCGTCGTCCGGGACGTCGAGACCGCGGGCAGCCAACATGCGCAACAGCATCCTGGCCGCACCCGCCGCGGCCCCCTCCGCCCTGCCTTCTTCGCGGCCGCGGCCGAAGTGTTCGCGCGCGAAGGGACTGTGGACCAGCCAAGTAGTGGATGCCATGATCTCCTCCAAGAGAAGCCGAGCCGCGGGCGCGGACGCGCTGTAAGCCAATTCATAGTACTTCGCAGCTTCTTCGGCAGGGACGCCTTGCAGCGCTGCGTGAAATGTCTCGATGACCTTCCGATCGAGGCCATGAACCATGACGGACATGACCGCAAGCCCCAGGTCGCCGGCGGCCTCCTGGGGGTCGGTGATGGCCGGAATGTCGGCCGGCCCCAGCACCTGAGCCTGCAGGCGGTAACCGGTCAGCCCGGAATCGATCGGCTTGGCGTAGTGGGTGGCGGTGGCCTGGTCGGGGCAGACGACCAGGACCGTGACGTCGCAACGCAGCATCAGCCACAGCGCGGCGGCGTAGCGGGCGAGCTGCCGGGGATCTTTGGACTTGTCCTGCTGGATCTCCACGATGACGGCGTGCGCGGGAGATTGCGGTGGCCCCAGACTGAAGACCAGATCGGACTCGATGTCGTCGGAGGTCCGCGTGTTGAAGGTACGCTCCTCTATCTGAATCAGTGGCGTGTTGGGCAGCTCCACTCCCATGAGGTCACGCAGGATCTCCACTACCAACCGGGGCTGGTCGGTGAACATCTGGACGAGAGCGTCGTGTCGGGGGGACGGCATGGCACTCATTGTCACACATCAAACACGCAAGGTGACGAAGATTTGATCGAATGAGGCCGAGTACTGCGTCTAAGCGGCGGCGGCGGCGATGCGGCGGACGATCTCCTGGGCGACCTGCAGGGGTGGGGCGGAGGTGGTGACCCGGGTGCGGCCGTCGCCGGGTTCGAAGGTGCTGGACCCGTCCGGTCCCACGCTCACCCGTCCCTCCGGGCTGAAGGTGAACAGGTCGGGGGCCACCATGGTCAGCACGGTGATCGGGTCGTGCGGGCAGTTCCACTCCTCGTTCCAGAAGCGCCACCACTGCTCGATCTCCGCCTTCAGCGCCTCCCCCAGCGGCCCGGCCCCCGCGATGGCGCTCACGTCGCCAGCGTCCATGCGCACCGTCGTGGTGATCTCCAGGCCGGTCACCGTGATCGGCGCGCCGGAGGCGAAGACGACGGCCGCCGCCTCCGGGTCGGACTTGAGGTTGTGCTCGGGCTCGGGGTCGTCGAAGCGCCCGCCCATGATCCACAGGTGCCGGACGTCGCGGGCGAAGGACGGGGCGGCGGTGATGGCGTGGGCGATGTTGGTGAGCGGCCCCACCGCGACCACGTCCACCTCGCCGGGCGCGGACGTCACCCGATCGACCAGGTACGCCACGGCGTCTCCCGGGTCCACCCGCTCGGTGTCCAGGTCGGGGAAGAGCTTGCCTTCGTGCCCGGCCCACCAGACGTTCCTGTCGGTCAGCGTCTTGACGGCCCCCGGGATGACGGGGAGCGCGGCCCTGCCGCCCAGCTTGGCCAGGCGCTTGGCCAGCCGGGCCCGCAGCAGCGTGTCGCCGTAGACGGTGGTGCAGCCGGCCAGGTCCACCTCGGGCGAGCCGAGCAGGACGGCGAGCGCGAGCGCGTCGTCCACGTCGGTGCCGATGTCGGTGTCGAAGATGACGCGCATGGTCGGGGAAGCCATGGTGACCTTTCGTCTGGGCTACTTGAGCCCGGTGGTGGCGATGGACTGCGTGAAGTGCCGCTGGAAACGCAGGATGATCAGCAGGGGGATGATCGTCAGGACGATCGAGCCGGCGAAGAGCTGGCCGTAGTCGATGGCGAACTGGCCGCGCATGTTCGCCAGCGCGATGGGGCCGAGTTGGTGGGCGGTGTCGGTGCCGATGAGCAGCGGCCAGACGTACGACTGCCACTGGAAGATGAACAGCGTCAGCCCCGCGCTCACCAGAGCCGGCCGGGAGAGCGGCAGGTAGATCCTGGTGAACACCCCGAACCACCCCAGGCCGTCGATGCGCGCGGCCTCGACCAGGTCGCCGGGGACGGCCAGGAAGAACTGCCGCAGCAGGAAGATGGCCAGGCCGTGGCCGAGTCCCGGCAGGATCAGGCCGGCGTAGGTGTTGCTCAGGTCCCAGTCGCGGAACAGCGTGGCCAGCGGGATCGCGATCGCGTCGAAGGGGATGAGGAAGCTGAGCACCACGATCGCGAACAGCGCCCCCTGGCCCTTGAAGCGCAGCGCCGACAGCCCGAACGCGGCCGCCGCCGAGATCAGCAGCCCCGCCGCCACGGTGACCAGCGCCACGATCAGGGAGTTGAGGATGGCGCGGCCGAAGTCGCCGGTGGCCAGGCTCGCGTAGTTGCCGAGCGTGGGGTTGACGGGGACGAGCGTCTCCCATGACAGCCGCGAGATGTGCTGGAAGATCTCCGAGCCGCCGCGCAGCGAGCTGGACAGAGCCCACAGCAACGGCAGGGCGAAGGCCAGCCCGATCAGCGTGGCGAGCAGCGTGTACAGGCGTCTGGACACGGTCAGTCCCTCCCGCGCAGGAGCCGGAACTGGACGATCACCACGGCCAGCACGAGCAGCACCAGCAGCATGACCTCGGCCTGCGCCAGGCTCAGGTCGCCCACGCTGTAGGCGCGGGTGAAGATGTCGAACATGGTGACGTTCGTCGATCCCTGCGGGCCGCCGTTGGTGAGCATCTGGACGGGGGCGAAGACGAGGAAGTTGGAGACGGTGTCGGCCACCAGCACGAACGCCAACGGTCTGCGCAGCAGGGGCAGCGTGACGTGCCAGAACCGCGCCCAGGCCGAGGCCCCGTCGATGGCGGCGGCCTCGTACAGGGAGCTGGGGATGTCCTGCAGGCCCGCGATGAGGAACATCATCCAGTAGCCGACGCCGATCCACGACAGCAGCACGATCAGCGACCACAGGGCCTGGCCCGGCGAGGTCAGGAACGGCTGCGGCGGGATGCCGAGCACGCTCAGCACCGAGTTCAGCAGGCCGTCGGGACGGTAGGCGACGCTCCAGATGGCCGCGGAGACCGCGGGCGGGACGGCGATGGGCAGGATCACCAGCACGCGCAGGAAGCGGACGCCGGCGAAGCGGCGGGTGAACAGCACCGCCAGCGCCAGGGCGGCGGCTATCTGGAGCGGGTTGACGATCACGCTGAACAGCAGTGTGACGCGGACGCTCTGCAGGAACGTCGGATCGGAGAAAAGCGTGGCGTAGTTGCCCAGGCCCACGAACGAGGTCTCGCCGGTGACGAGGCTGGTGTGGCTCAGGCTGCTCGCGAACGCCATGACGGCGGGGACCAGCCGGAGCACGACCAGCGCGATCAGGGCCGGGGCCAGGAACGCCAGCGACACGAGCACGGGTCTGCCGGCGAACCGGCCCCGGCGCGCCCCTCGGTGTGGGCCTGTCATCGGAGCTGGGCCCAGGCGGTGGTGATCTCCTGTGTGGCCTGCTGGAGCCGGCTCCTGGGATCGGCGCCGTTGCGGATGTCGGCGAACGCCTTGGTCATGACGTCCTCGAACTGGATGTAGCCGACCGAACGGGGCCGCGCGACGGCGGTGTGCTCGGCGTCGTAGGTCATGATGGCGCCCACGCCCTTGCTCTTGTCGCCGGCGAGCGCGTCGAGGGTCGGCACGTATTTCTCGAAGGCGGCCCGGTTCGACGGGATGATGGTAGTCGCCTTCGTGGTCAGCAGGTTGCCCTCGGGGTCGAGGGCGGCGTACTCGAGGAACTTCCGCGCGAGCTGCTGGTTCTCCGAGGCCGGGTTGATGCCCCACGACCACGAGCCGGTCGGCGTGACCTGCTTGCCGCCCGCGAAGTACGGGTAGGGCGCGACGCCCCAGTCGAGGTCCTTGGCCGCGGCGAAGCCGCCGACGTCCCACGGGCCGCCGGCGAAGAAGGCCGCCTTGCCCTCGGTGAACAGCGGCGAGGTCTGGAACGAGCCCACCCCGCGCGGCGCCAGCTTGCCGTCGAACAGGGAGTGGTACCAGGTCATCGCCTTGACCCAGCCGTCGGTGGTCAGCGCGGGCGTGAGCATGTCCTGCCCGGTGATCCCGGATCCACCGCCGAGCGACTCGGCCAGGCTCTGCAACTGGTAGTACTGCTCGATCTGCTCGGGGATGAAGGCCCACTGGGCGCCGCCCTCGCCCTGGGCCTTCTTGCCGGCCTCGATCGTCTGCTCCCACGTCCAGCGCTTGGCGGGATCGCTGGACGGCGGGCTCACCCCGGCCTTCTTCAAGAGGGTCTTGTTGTAGAAGAGGAACTGGTCGGAGGTCCAGATCGGGACGGACCAGAGCTTGCCGTTGTGCTCGTTGACGTCGTACTGGGCGGGCAGGACGGCCTGCTTGACGCGGTCTTTCCAGTCGCTCAGGTCGGCGAGGAAGCCGCGGGTGGCCAGCGCCGCGACGCGCGGCTGATCGACGGTGTAGACGTCGATGGTGTCGTCCTTGGCGGCCAGCCGCTGCTGGAGCGTGGCGTTGAGCTGGTCGAAGGGGATCTGCGTGTAGGCGACCTTGGCGCCGGGGTTCTTGGCCTGGAAGCCGTCGATCACGGGCTGGAACGTCTTGGGGTCCTCGGGACCGACGAACCGCAGCGTGTTCGAGGCCGTGTCACCTCCGCCGCCTCCACCGGATCCGCAGCCGGCCGCCAGGACGGTCAGGAGGCTCGCGAGGGCCAGGCACTTTTTCATGGCTTTGCTCCTTCTGGCCGCTGACCAGGTCATTCGAGTGGGTCTACACGTGTCAACAGCCGGGGTGCCCGTCAGCTTGCCACGAACCCGAGCACACAGACAAGACCTCACACTCTTGACCGATCACCGTGAGACGCCTACATATATATTCACACCTCAATATCCATTCGGCTCGCAGAGAGGTGAATGTGAAGGCATCACTCACGGCGCTCATGGCGGCCACTACCCTCGTCTTAGGTCTGGCTCCACCGGCGACGGCCGAGGCGGGCGCGCGGTTCTCCGTTCCCGGGCGGGCGAAGAGCACCTGCGCGGACGCGCCGTTGACGATCCGTTTCCCGTCCCCGCCGACGCTCGGCTCCTCCGGGGCGATCGAGGTGCGGCGCGCCGACGGCACCCTGGCCGACCGCATCGAGGCCGCGTCGGCCAAGACCGACAGGAAGAACATCGGCGGCGCCCTGTCCGACACGGGCCTGCCGCACGAGTTCTCGTACGAGTCGATCATGATCGACGGCGACACCGCCCGCGTCTACCCGCACCGGCAGTTCGAGTACGGCCAGGAGTACTACGTCACCGTCGACCCGGGCGTCTTCACGGGGTTCGACGGCGTCCAGGACCCGCGGGCCTGGCGCTTCACCACCAGGAAGCACGCGCCCCAGGGCCGCCGCCTGACGGTCTCCGCCTCGGGCGCCGGCGACTTCTGCACCGTCCAGGGCGCCGTCGACGCCGTCCCGACCGGCAACACGACCCCGGTGACCATCGACGTGCGCCCCGGCGTCTACACCGAGATCGTCTACGTCCGCGAGGACCGCCCGCACATCACCGTGCGCGGCGCGGGCGCGCGGCGGACCACGATCCAGTACGCCAACAACGACCTGCGCAACGGCGACAAGGCGCTGAGCGACGGCGGCCCCGCCGACGTGTGCCCGCGTCGCGTCCTGGAGACCTCCGACCTGCACAACTGCTGGCGGGCGTCGTTCGGCGTGGACGCGGCCGACTTCCGGATCAGCGACGTCACGCTGCGCAACACGACGCCGGACGGCGGCTCGCAGGCCGAGGCGTTCCGCGGCAACAACGAGCGCATCGTGCTGGAACGCGTGGACCTGCGCAGCCACCAGGACACCCTGCGCCTGCAGGGCAAGGGCTTCGTCACCGACAGCCGCATCAGCGGCGACACCGACTTCGTGTGGGGCACCGGCACGGTGTTCATCCAGGACTCGGTGCTGGAGTCGACGGACTCCGGCTACATCTCGCAGAGCCGCAACGACGCGACCCGGCCGGGCGCGGTGTTCGTCCGCACCAGGCTGACGCGGGCGGCGGGCGTGCAGGACGCCTCGGTGGTGCTCAGCCGCAGCGCCGTGTGGCGCTTCACGCACAGCCAGGCGGTCTTCATCGACACCGCGATGGACGCGCACGTGGCGCCCGTCGGCTGGCAGATCGATCCGAACGACTGCGCGCAGGCCCAGTCGGCCTCCTTCTGGGAGTACCGCAGCACCGACCTGTCGGGCGGCGCGATCGACACCTCGCGACGGCTGCCCTGCTCGCGCCAGCTCACGGCCGAGGAGGCCGAGCAGTGGAGCGAGCCCTCGTTCGTCCTGGGCGGCTGGGATCCCGAGCCGGACCACCGTTGAGAGCATGGGAGCCGAAGGCAATGAACGCAGCGCGTATGGAGGACGGCATGGGCAGGCGCGCCATTTTGGGCGGGATGCTCGGCGGGATCGGCGCGGCCGTGGCCGGAGGCACGGCGGCGGCCGCCCCCGCCAACGCGGCGGCGGCCGGGCATGGGGGCAGGGCGGCGCCGCGTCCGGTCGCCCCGGTGAACCAGGAGGTCGCGGCCAGGTTCGGCCCTGAGTACAAGACGCTGCCCACCGCCTCGGCCGGCGTCGACATCGAGCCGCTGATCGGCATGACGTCGGCCGAGGACGTCGCGGCCAGGCGCAAGGCCATGATCGACTACATCTGGAAGGGCGCGGGCCTGCCTTCGGCGCGGCCGACGGTGGAGACCGGGGTGACGGCGCCCGAGTTCGCCTCGCTGACCGGCGTGCGCAGGATCGACCGGCTGACGGTCCCGCTGCGTTTCCAGGTCTCGGCCAAGGTCTACGACCTCGTGCCGCACCGCCCGTGGAACCGGAGGCTGGCCCTCTACCACAACGGGCACAGCGAGCCGTTCGACACCATGCTCCGCACGATCCAGCCGCTGCTCGAGCGCGGTTACCGGGTGATGGCCTACGCGATGCCGTTCCACCACTGGAACCAGCAGCAGATCGCCGACCCGGCCGACCCGGCGAAGCTGCTGCCCAACCCCTCGCACCGCGAGCTGCCCCCGTGGGAGAGCGCGGACTTCTCCGCGCTGACGTTCTTCCTCGAACCGCTCACCGTCACCCTGAACCACGCGCAGGCCGCCTACCGCCCCGTCTCGATCGAGATGATCGGCCTGTCCGGCGGCGGCTGGACGACCACGGTCTACTCAGCGCTCGACCCGCGCATCACCCGCAGTTATCCGGTGGCCGGGTCGCTGCCGTTCTTCCTGCGTCCGGCCGCGCCCAAGCCCCGCCCGACGATCGGCGACTGGGAGCAGACCAAGGAGGCGCTGCCCGGCTTCTACGCCGCCACCTCGGACGACTTCCTCGACATGTACGTGATGGCGTCGCTCGGCCCCGGGCGCGGCCAGCTCCAGATCCTCAACAGGTTCGACGAGTGCTGTTTCAACGGGGTCGGACACCGCGTCTACCAGAGCCCGGTGCGCGACCGGGTGACGCTGCTGGCCGGCGGGCGGCCCGAGCGGGGGCGCTGGGACTTCCTGGAGGACGCCACGCACGACGACCACACGATCTCGCCGCACGCCGTGTCCGTCATCCTCTGGGATCTTGACAGCACAAATGTCACAACATAATATCGGAATATAGATACGTTCTTGAATGCATATTCAAGCGGAGGCTCCGCATGGCGGGCAGGGCTTTTTCCCACCGGCGTAGAGTGATCATCGACACCGATGCCAAGAATGAGGCCGACGATCAATTCGCCATCGTGCACGCCCTCCTCTCCCCGAGCCTCGACATTCGCGGGCTGGTCGCCGCACATTTCGGCAACCGGCGCACCCGCAACAGCCTGGAGGAAAGCCGCGAGGAAATCGACCTGCTGCTGCGGCTGATGAAGCTCGACGGCCAGGTGCCGGTGGCGGACGGCGTCCCGTACGCGCTGCCCGACGTCGGCACGCCGGTCCGCACGCCGGGCGTGGAGCTGATCATCGACGAGGCCATGCGCGACGTGCCGGAACCGCTGTACGTGGCCTTCCTCGGGCCGCTGACCGACATGGCCTCGGCGCTGCTGCTGGAACCCCGCATCGCCGAGCGGGACGTCACCGTCGTCTGGATCGGGGGCGGCGGCTACGACGGACGCGGCCCGCAGGGCGGACGCCCCGAGTTCAACCTGTCCAACGACATCGTGGCGGCCAACATCGTCTTCTCGTCGCAGGTGCGGGTCTGGCAGGTCCCCGCGCCGACGTACCGGATGACGGCCGTCGGCTACGCCGAACTCGACGCCAAGGTGGCGCCGTGCGGCGAGATCGGCGAGTACCTGGTCCGCCAGCTCGTCGAGTGGAACGAGGGCCTGCCAGGACCGTCGATCGAGTTCCGTGCCCTGGGCGACTCCCCCGCCGTCGGGCTGATGCTCCATCCGAACTGCGGGACCTGGGTCGAGCGGCCCGCGCCGAACTTCCGCCACGACGGCTCGCACGACTTCTCCGTCCAGAACCGGCCGATCCGTGCCTACGACTCGATCGACGCACGGTTCATCCACGAGGACTTTTTCGCAAAGCTACGGGCGTTCGCCGCGAGCTAGGCGCGGGGTGGCAAGAGCGGAGGCCAGCGATCGTGGGAGCTGACAGTCAGTTCGAGAAGGGCCGCGAACCCGTGAGGTTCGGCGGACGCCGGCTCAGCCAGGAGTCCGAGCGCATGCGGCTGCTGGTGCGGGTCGCCCGCCTGTACCACGAGCACGGCGTCCGGCAGCCGCAGATCGCCGCCCAACTGCGCATCTCGCAGCCGCGCGTGTCACGGCTGCTGAAAGAGGCGGCGGAGATCGGCATCGTGCGCACGGTCGTCGTGGTGCCCAGCGGCGTGCACGCGCTGCTGGAGGAGGACCTCGAGCGCAAGTACGGCGTCGAGCAGGTCATCGTCGTGGACGCCGCCGGCGACAACCACGACGTCGTGGCCGCGCTCGGCTCCGCCGGGGCCACCTACCTCGACGCCACGCTCATCGGCGGCGAGCACCTCGGCATCTCGTCCTGGTCGGCGAGCCTGCTGGCCACCGTCGAGGCCATGCAGCGCCGTCCGGTGCGGGTGGCGGAGGAGGTCGTGCAGCTCATCGGCGGGGTGGGCAAGGGATCGGCGCAGGTCCAGGCCACCCGGCTCGCCGCCCATCTGGCCGACCTCACCGGTGCCGAGCCCGTCTTCCTGCCCGCGCCCGGCCTGGTGAGCACGCCGGGCGCCCGTCAGGCGCTGTCGGACGATCACGTCGTCCGGCAGGTGGTGGACGCGTGGTCGCGGCTGACCACCGTGCTCGTGGGGATCGGCAGCCTGGATCCGTCGCCGTTGCTGCGCGACAGCGGGAACGCCATCACCGAGTCGGACTTCGAGACGTTGCGGGAACTGGGGGCCGTGGGCGACGTCTGCCTGCGCTTCTTCGACGCCCAGGGGCGGCTGGTCGACTCGCCGCTGGAGCAGCGCATCCTCGGGATCCCGGCCGCCGACCTGCTGCGGGTGCCTCGGCGGATCGCGATCGCCGGGGGGCGGCGGAAGACGGCCGCGATTCGGGCGGCGTTGCGGGGTGGGTGGGTTAACACGCTGGTCACGGACGTCGGGGTGGCCGAACAACTCCTCAAGGACTGACCCTCCCAGGTCGACGAACGACGCCTCCGCACACCCCGAGCGACCTCGCCGGAGCACCGCACGCCGACGAACATCGTCTCCAGGCACGGACGCCCCGGCCGGCCGCCGCGCACGTTGCGCCGGACTCCACCAACCCACACCCCACCGACCCGGCGCCGAAACCCAGGAAACCTGTCCGCGGCCAGCCGAAGGGTGCACACCGACGAACCGCGTCCCCGGAACCCGTTCCGGTCGGTGGCCACGCACGTTGCACCGAACCGGAGGGTGGACGTAGCGGGTTGTCGTGTGACGCCCCGCCGTGCGTTCCCAGGGGGCGGTTTACGGTTCAGTCTATCGCCGCGAGAAAGCGCCCTTGACAGTCACAACGGTGTCGTTCACGATGTGATGAATCCACTCCATTCATGCCTGAATAAAAATTCTCACCCCACCAGCAGCGTGGCCCGGAGTCGTGCCGAATGACGGCACAGCCCTGTCTATTCGGGGCGGAAAGAGAGCGTTTCGCATGACCGAGGCCCTTGGCTTCGATCGCCACCAATCAGAATTCAGCCGCCGCGCTTTCGTGCGCTCGGCGGCCCTGGTCACCCCCGCCGTGGCCTGGACCGGCATGTCGGGGGAAGCGGCCGCGTCGATCCACCTCCAGCAGCAGGGCATGACCGGCAGCCTGGCCAACCAGGTCCCCGCCTTCCCCGGAGCCGAAGGGGCGGGCAAGTACGTCACCGGCGGCCGGGGCGGCGCCGTCTACGAGGTGACGACCCTCGACGACGACGGCCCCGGCTCGCTCAGGGAGGCGGTGGCCAAGTCCGACGGGACGGTCGTCTTCCGCGTCTCCGGGAACATCAAGATCAAGGGCGGGCTCGACATCACGGGCTCGAACCTCACCATCGCCGGTCAGACCGCCCCGGGCCACGGCATCACCGTCATCGGCAACGAGACGCAGATCAAGGGCGACAACATCATCCTGCGCCACCTGCGTTTCCGTGGCGGCGACGAGCTGGGCACCCCGATCGACACGTTCGGCGCCCGGAACGTGCGGGACATCATCATCGACCACTGCTCGTTCAGCTGGGGCGTGGACGAGTGCTTCTCCGTCTACGGCAACACCAACGTGACCGTCCAGTGGTGCGTCATCTCCGAGGGCCTGGTGAACTCGGTGCACCCCAAGGGCCGGCACGGCATGGGCGGCCTGTGGGGCGGCGACAACATCACCTACCACCACAACCTGCTCATCCACGAGAACGGCCGCAACCCGCGCTTCAGCTTCACCGAGGGCATGAGCCTGGTGGTGGACCACCGCAACAACGTGATCTACAACCCCGGGATCACGTCCTGCTACGGCGGCGAGTGGTCCAACGGCATCAACATCATCGGCAACTACTACAAGCCGGGCCCGAACACGCTGCCCCCGATCGCCAGGACGATCGTGGCCCCCGGCCGGTTCGGCCAGTGGCACGTCAGCGGCAACACGGTCGAGGGCCACGACGACCTCACTGCCGACAACACGCGTGGCATCACCTACCCGATCGGCGGCATCACGCTGTTACCCAGGCCGGTGGAGTTCGAGAACGGCATCACCGAGCAGACCCCGGCGCAGGCGTTCGCGACGGTCCTGGAGCAGGCCGGAGCCATCCTGCCGCGGCGGGACGCCATCGACGCCCGGCTGGTCAACGAGGCGCGCACCGGCACGGGACGGCACATCAACTCGCAGAAGGACGTGGGCGGCTGGCTGCCGTTGCCGACGGAGGTGCCGGCTCCCGCCGACAGCGATCACGACGGCATGCCGGACGAGTGGGAGACCGCCCAGGGGCTGAACCCGGACAGCGCCGACGACGCCAACACGGTGGACGGCAGCGGGTACACGAACCTGGAGCGCTACCTGAACTCCATCCAGCGAGCCGGGGCCCGCAACCCCGAGGTGGCGATCCTCTCCCCCAAGACCGACCAGGTGTTCGCGGCGGACACGGACAAACAGTCCATCGTCATCCAGGCCGACGCCAAGGCCCTCGACGGCGCGTCCATCGCCAAGGTCGAGTTCTTCCACGGTGACAAGAAGATCGGCGAGGCCACCGCGGCGCCGTACCAGGCGACCTGGGCGGACGCGAGCGACGGCAGCTACTGCCTGACGGCCCGCGCGACCGACAGCACCGGGTCGGCGACCACCTCGTCGCTGGTGCGGATCCACCTCACCCGCACCAGAACCCACAAGCCGTGGACGGCGCAGGACATCGGCGAGGTGCCCATCCCCGGGAGCACGGCGCTGAACAACGGTGTGTTCACGCTGAAGGGATCCGGCAAGATCGCCGGCTGGAAGGACTCCTTCCACTTCGCCCACCAGGCCGTCGGGTTCAGCAAGCGGGGCGAGGTCATGGAGATCACCGCCCGGGTGGACAACATCAGCGCGGGACACGTCGGGGCGGTGGCGGGCATCATGGTGCGCCAGGACCTCGCGCCGAACTCGCCGTTCATGCTGGCCGGCCTCGGTTACTCCGCGAGCGGCGACGACGGTTCCGGCCTGCGCGCCCTGGCCGTCAGGGTCGCCTCGAACGGCACCCAGCCCAGCGTCGGCATCTGGCCCGCCGCCGGCGAGGATCCGCTTGACGCGAAGAAGCCGTACTGGCTGCGCCTGGTCTGCCGGAGCCTTCCGACCGGAGACAACGAGTTCGAGGCCTTCTTCTCGAAGAACTCGCTGAACTGGGACCGCATCGGCTACGAGCGCATCGCGATGCGGACCGGCCGGTTCTACGTCGGCCTGGCGGTCGACGGGAACCAGGAGGCGAACGCCGTCCACCCCTACACCACGGCCACGTTCAGCCTCGTCAAGGTCAATCGATAGACCAACTGGAGCACGTCATGACACAGCAACCTTTGACGAGGAGGAACCTGCTCCGCGGAGGCGGAGTCCTCCTGCTGGCCACCGCTTCGGGGTGCAGCTTCTTCGACACCAGCCCGAACACCGGCGGCGGGACCGCGCAGGCCGTGGACCCGTCGGCCAAGGAGGCGCCCGCGCTCGCCGAACTGGTCAAGAACGGCAAACTCCCGCCGCTGGAGCAGCGCCTGCCGAAGAACCCGCTCCTCGTCACGCCGCTGAAGGAGCCCGGCACGTACGGCGGCACCTGGGCCTCGGCCATGGTCGGCGAGGACGACCTGGAATGGCTGATCTACACCCTGGGGTACGAGCCGCTGGTCCGGCTCAAGCCGGGGACGACGGGGCAGAAGGGCATCGAGGACATCGTCGCGAACGTGGCGGAGTTCGAGGTCAAGAACGACGGCCGGGAGTACGTCTTCCGGCTGCGCGAAGGGCTCAAGTGGTCCGACGGCCAGCCGTGCACGGCCGACGACCTGATGTTCGCCTTCGAGGACGTCGCCACCTACAAGGACCTGCACACCACCGGCATCTACGACCTGTACCTGGAGACGGGCAGCACCACGGAGCGGGTGAAGGTCGAGAAAATGGACGACCGCACGGTCCGCTACGTCTACAAGGAGCCGAAGGCGGGTTTCCTGACCCAGATCGCCGTGGCGACGTTCGAGCGGGGGGGCGCGGCCGGGTTCCTGGCGCCCAAGCACTACCTCAAGCAGTTCCACAAGAAGTACAACCCGGACGCCGACAAGCTGGCCAAGGACGAGCAACTGGAGGACTGGACCCAGCTGTTCATGCAGAAGAACGACCCCTGGCACAACGCCGACCAGCCCACGCTGCACGCCTGGAAGGTGACCAACGCGATCGGCAGCGGAACGGCGCTGGTGGCCGAGCGGAACCCGTACTACTGGAAGGTCGACCAGCAGGGGCGCCAGCTCCCGTACATCGACCGGTTCAGGGCGGAGATCCTCGGCGACGTCGAGGTCGAGCTGCTGAAGATCATGAACGGCGAGCTCGGCATGCAGCTGCGCAACTTCAACACGCCGGAGAACAAGCCGGTCGTCGCGCAGAACGCCGCCAAGGGCAAGTACCGGCTGTTCAACGTGCCGAACCGGCTGAGCAACACGATGATCATCCAGTTCAACCAGACGATCGCCGACGAGGGCCTGCGCAAGCTGTTCAGAGACAGGGACTTCAGGATCGGGCTGTCGTACGCGATCAACCGCAGGGAGATCATCGACGGCGTGTACGCGGGCCAGGGCGAGCTGTGGCAGGCCGCGCCCTCCAAGCGCAACCCGGTCTACGACCAGGAGTTCGCCACGCAGTACACCGAGTTCGACGCGGCCAAGGCGAACGAGCACCTGGACAAGGCGGGACTGACCCGCAAGGACGCCTCCGGCCTGCGGCTCGGCCCCGACGGCAAGCCGCTGACGATCAACATCATGGCGAGCACCGACTTCCCGCACCACGTCCAGGCGCTGGAGTTCGTCAAGAAGGGCTGGGAGGCGGTCGGCGTCGGGCTGCGCGTGGAGCCGGTGGCGGCCACGCTGTACCTCGAGCGCACGATGGCGAACCAGCCGCAGGCGTCGACGTACACGTGCAGCGACTTCGACCTGATCACGGGCACCGGCGGCGACCACTACTACGTACCGAGCAACTCCGGCAGTGCCCGGTACGCCATCCGCTGGGCGCAGTGGTACGGCAGTGTCGGCAAGTCGGGGGACGAGCCGCCGGAGGAGGTACGCAAGCAGCTCGAGGCGTTCACGAAGATGCGCACCGAGCCCGACTTCGCCAAGGCGCTTGAGCACGCCAAGGAGGTCGTGCGGATCTCGAAGGAGCAGTTCTACGCCATCGGGATCAGTTCGTTCCCGGACGAGTACGGCATCGTCTCCAACAGCTTCAAGAACGTCCCTGACTCGATGGCCGCCGCCCCCGCGAACCCCGGGCCGACGCAGCCCGAGCAGTACTCCCTCTGAGGAGCCTGACGTGCTGGGTTATTTCGGCCGCCGCCTGGTGTACGTGGTGGTGACGCTGTGGGCGATCTCGATCGTCACGTTCGTCATCATCAACCTGCCGCCGGGCGACTACGTCTCGACGCTGGTCGCGAACGCGCAGGCGGGCGGCGAGGGCATCACCCCGGCGGAGATCGCCAACCTCAGGCAGCGCTACGGGCTGGACGACCCCATCATCGTCCAGTACTGGCGCTGGATCTCCGCCATCATCCTCCACGGCGATTTCGGTCAATCGTTTGCCTGGAATCAGTCGGTCGCCACGCTCATCGGCGAACGGGTAGCCCTGTCGGCGATCCTGTCGATCAGTTCGCTGATCATGGTCTGGGCGATCGCGTTCCCGATCGGCATCTACAGCGCCGTCAAGCAGTACTCGTGGGGCGACTACGGCTTCTCCTTCCTCGGCTTCATCGGCATGGCGATCCCGGAGTTCATGCTGGCGCTGGTGCTGATGTACATCGGCTTCCGTTACTTCGGGCAGAGCGTCGGCGGCCTGTTCTCCCCCGAGTTCCAGGACGCGGCCTGGAACCTGGGCAAGGTGCTGGACCTGCTCGGCCACCTGTGGGTCCCGATCGTGGTGATCGGCGTGTCGGGCACCGCGGGCATGATCCGCATCACCCGGGCGAACCTGCTGGACGAGCTCTACCGGCCCTACGTGCACACGGCCAGGGCCAAGGGCCTGCCGGAGTGGAAGCTGCTGCTGAAGTACCCGGTCCGGATGTCGCTGAGCCCGTTCTTCAGCACGGTCGGCTGGCTGCTGCCGGGGCTGATCGGCGGGGAGACGATCGTGTCGGTGGTCATGAGCCTGCCGACGGGCGGCCCGCTGCTGCTGAGCGGCGTCATGAACCAGGACATGTACCTGGTGGGCAGCTTCATCATGATCCTCAGCACGCTGACCGTGATCGGGACCGTGCTGAGCGATCTGGCGCTGGCGTGGTGGGACCCGCGAATCCGCAAAAGGTACAAGAGAGAGTAGCGCCGCATGTTCCTCAGGCGACCGACCAAGGAAGTAGGGACGCTGCCGCAGTGGCGGCTGATGTGGCGGCAGTTCCGCCGGCACCGGCTGGCTCTGGTGGGCGGGGCGATCCTGGTGCCGGTGTATTTCGTGGCGATCTTCGCCGAGTTCTTCGCGCCGATGTCCGCCTCGACGGCCGACACGTCCATGACGTACGCGCCGCCGCAGGTGCTGCGTTTCTCGGGCGACCTCGGCCTGTACGTCAACGGCTACACCTCCGAGCGCGATCCCGTGACCTACGAGCAGCGCTACACCGAGGACCCGGGCAAACGGATCGACGTGGGCCTGTTCACGCACGGCGACGAGTACAAGCTGCTGGGCCTGATCCCGTCCGACGTCCACCTGATCGGCCCGGTGACCAAGGGCGAGCCGGTCTTCCTGCTGGGCTCTGACCAGAACGGGCGGGACCTGCTGTCCAGGCTGATCCACGGGGCGCGGGTGTCGTTGTCGATCGGGCTGGTCGGGGTCGCGGCCAGCTTCTTACTCGGCATGCTCATAGGCGGCATATCCGGATATCTGGGTGGCGGCGTGGACAACGTCGTGCAGCGGATCATCGAGTTCATCATCGCGATCCCGACGCTGCCGCTGTGGATGGCGCTGTCGGCGGCGCTGCCGAACGACTGGGGGCCGCTGACCCGATATTTCGCCATCACCGTGATCCTGTCGCTGATCGGGTGGACCGGGCTGGCGAGAGACGTCCGCGGGCGTTTCCTGTCGCTGCGCGAGGAGGACTTCGTCATGGCCGCCCGGCTGGACGGCGTGGGCCGCCTGCCCATCATCTTCCGGCACATGATCCCGTCGTTCGCCAGCCACATCATCGCCTCGCTGTCGCTGGCCATCCCGAGCATGATCCTCGGCGAGACCAGCCTGAGCTTCCTCGGCCTGGGGCTGCAGGCGCCCGCGGTGAGCTGGGGTGTGCTGCTGGAGGGCGCGCAGAACGTCCGCGTGGTCGCCAACGCCCCCTGGCTGCTGGCGCCCGGCGTCGCGGTGGTGATCGTCGTGGTCGCCATGAACTTCTTCGGTGACGGCCTGCGCGACGCCGCCGATCCTTACGGGAACAGGAGGATCCGGCGTGTCCGCAGACGACGTGCTGCTTGAGATCGAGGACCTGCGTACCCACTTCCTGCTGGACGACGGCGTCGTCCAGGCGGTGGACGGTGTGGACCTGCGGGTGCGCAGGGGCGAGACGCTGGCCATCGTCGGCGAGTCCGGCTGCGGCAAGAGCGTCATGGCCCGCTCGGTCCTGCGCCTGGTGGACCCGCCGGGCCGGATCGAGGGCGGGCGGATCACGCTGCGCCGCGAGGACGGCCCGGTCGAGCTGGTCGGCGCGGACCGCAAGCTGCTGCGGCAGGTCAGGTGGCGCGACATCGCGATGGTCTTCCAGGAGCCGATGGCCTCGCTGAGCCTGGTGCACACGATCGGCAGCCAGATCGTCGAGGCGGTCCGGCTGCACGAGAACGTCGGCAAGGCCACCGCCCGCAAACGCGCGATCGACATGCTCGACCGGGTCGGCATCCCCATGCCGCAGCGCCGCGTCGACGCCTACCCGTTCGAGCTGAGCGGCGGGATGCGGCAGCGGGCGATGATCGCGATGGCGCTGTCGTGCCGGCCGAGCCTGCTCATCGCCGACGAGCCGACGACCGCGCTGGACGTGACCACGCAGGCGCAGATCCTGGAACTGCTGCGGGACCTGCAGGCCGAGTTCGGCATGGCGATCATGCTGATCACGCACGACCTCGGCGTGGCCGCGCAGGTGGCCGACTCCATGGCGGTCATGTACCTGGGCCGGGTCGTCGAGTACGGCACGGCCGAACAGGTGCTGGCCGCGCCCCGGCACCCGTACGCGCAGGCGCTGCTGCGCTCGATGCCGAGGCTCGGGCGCGCCTCGCGGACGCGGCTGACGGCGATCAAGGGCATGGTGCCGCCGCCGTACGCGCGGCCGGACGGGTGCACCTTCCACCCGCGCTGCGAGCGCGTCATGGAAGGGCGGTGCGACACGGTGACGCCGCGCCGGATCCCGGTGGACGACCGCGAGGTCTCTTGCCTGCTGTACGAGGAGGAATCGTGAGCACGGAACCCCTGCTGCGGATCGAAGGGCTGACCAAGCACTTCCCGATCCGCAGCGGCCTGCTCGGCCGGCAGGTGGGCGCGGTCAAGGCCGTGGACGAGGTCGATCTGACCATCGAGGCGGGCACCACGCTCGGCCTGGTCGGCGAGTCCGGCTGCGGCAAGACGACGCTGGGCCGCTGCATCGTGCGGGCGCACGACCCGACCGGCGGGCGCATGCTCTACCGGCGGCGGGACGAGTCGGTCATCGACGTGGCGGCGCTGAAGGAGAAGGAGCTCAAGCCGTACCGGGGCGAGGTGCGGATGATCTT
Organism: Nonomuraea purpurea; assembly: GCF_042650645.1. Classification (NCBI taxonomy): domain Bacteria; kingdom Bacillati; phylum Actinomycetota; class Actinomycetes; order Streptosporangiales; family Streptosporangiaceae; genus Nonomuraea; species Nonomuraea purpurea. Next base: position 624,454 of record NZ_JBHSBI010000001.1, on the reverse strand, counting down.
CCAGGACCCGCACTCGTCGCTCAACCCGCGCAAGACGCTGCGCGAGATCATCGGCGAGCCGATGCGGGCGCACGGATACGGGACCAAGGAGGAGATCGCCGATCGGGTCGGCGAGCTGCTGGAACGGGTGGGCCTGCGCCCCGAGTACGCCGGCCGCTACCCCCACGCCTTCAGCGGCGGCGAGCGGCAGCGGGTCGGGATCGCGCGGGCGCTGGCCCTGTCGCCCCGGCTGGTGGTCGCCGACGAGGCCGTCAGCGCGCTGGATGTGTCGGTGCGCGCGCAGATCCTGAACCTGCTGATGGACCTGCGCGAGGAGTCGGGCCTGGCCTACCTGTTCGTCAGCCACGACCTGGGCATCATCGAGCACGTCGCCGACGTCGTCGCGGTCATGTACCTGGGCAAGGTCGTCGAGCAGGGCCCCACCGAGGAGCTCTACGGCCGGCCGCTGCACCCCTACACCGAGGCGCTGCTGTCCGCGGTGCCCGACCCCGACCCGGCGGCCAAGAAGCAGCGGGAGCGGATCAAGCTGCTCGGCGACATCGCCGACCCGGCGCACGTGCCGCCCGGCTGCCCGTTCCATCCGCGCTGCGTGTACGCCAAGGACGTCTGCCGCACAGAGCCGCCGCCGCTGCGCGAGGTCCAGGGGCGGCGGGTGGCCTGCCACTTCGCCGAGGAGCTTGAGCTACGCGGCGTGCCCGACCCGGATGTACGGGAGGTGAGCGCATGAATGATCCGCGTTTCGATGGAGTCGTCCGCCCGTCCTCGGTGTTGCCGGGCGCGCGGGAGGCGCTGCTGCCCGTACCACACGGCCCGGACAACCACGCCGCCAACCTGCTGCGCACACGCGACGGCGAGGTGCTGTGCGCCTGGTTCAGCGGCCCGAACGAGGGCGATCCCGGCACGAACGTGGTGGTGGCGCGGCTGTCCGGCGACCGCTGGGAGCGGCCGGGGCTCGTCGCCGCCGACCCGGAGCGCAGCGAGCAGAACCCGGTGCTGTTCGAGGACGGCGACGGGCTGGTCTGGCTGCTGCACACCTCCAGCGAGCCGCACGACCAGACCAGCGCCCACGTCGTGGCCAGGACGTCGGCGGACGCGGGACGCATCTGGAGCGCGCCGCGCGTGCTGTTCACCGAGCCGGGCGTCTTCGTCCGGCACCCGCCGCTGATCCTGGACGACGGGACCTGGCTGCTGCCCGTGTACCACTGCGGGGCCTCCGGCGACCGTTCGGCGGTCAAGGCAAGCGCGGACGGCGGGCGCACCTGGCACGAGCACTTGGTGCCCGGCAGCGACGCGCTGGTGCAGATGACGATCGCCCGGCGCCCCGACGGGCGGCTGCTGGCGCTGTTCCGCGACCGGCGGGCCCGCCGCGTGTACGCATCCACCTCGGCGGACGGCCGCGCCTGGAGCACTCCTGAGCGGACCGACCTGCCGAACAACGACTCCTCCGTCCAGCTCACGAGGCTCGGCGACGGACGGCTCGCGCTCGTCTACAACGACGCGAGCCTGGAGCGCGACCAGTTCAGATGGGTGACCAAGAACGGGCAGCGGCGCAAAAAGGCGCTGCGCACCCCGCTCGTGGTGGCCGTGTCGGAGGACGGCGGGGAGAGCTGGCCGTACCGGCGGGTCCTGCAGGACTCCGACACCGAGTACTGGCAGTCCGAGCTCGGCTACTCCTACCCGAGCGTCATTGACGGCGGCGACGGGCGGTTGGCCGTCGCCTTCTCCTACCTGCGGAAAACCATCAAATACCTGGAGATTGGCCAGTCATGAAATTTCGGCAGAGCATGTTATACGGGGCTCTGGCGGTGGCCGTGGGCGTGCCTTCGTACGTCACCGGCAGCTCCATCGGCGGCGGCGAGGTGCGGGTGGAGCCGACGGGCTCGTACGCCTGCCGCCAGGACGTCGCCGCCCCCGACCCGAACGTGCCCAAGGTGCACGCGGCCGCGCTGGCGCAGGCGCCGCAGGGCGACATGCTGACCGTCTACTACGGCGGCACCTCGGAGGGCTCGGCGAACCAGGCGCTCTACCTGTCGCGGCTGGCGGTGGGCAAGCGCACCTGGTCCAAGCCCGAGGTGGTGTTCGACGAGCCGGGCAAGGCCGACGGCAACCCGGTGTTGTGGTCGGACGGCAAGCGCCTCTACCTGTTCTTCGTGACGATCGAGGGCCACGGCTGGGAACAGGCCCCGATCCGGTTGATCACCTCCGACGACGGCGGCCACACCTGGAGCGATCCGGCCTACATCCGCAAGGAATGGGGGTGGATGGTCGGCACCAACCCGATCCGCATGTCCAACGGCGAGGTGCTGCTGCCGATCTACGACGAGGCGGAGTCCAGCTCGGGCTTCTACGTCTTCAGCCAGGACATGAGCTCGTGGAAGGCGTATCCGGAAGAGCACACGAGCTGGATCAAGACGGCGAAGAGCTCGATCCAGCCGACGGTCGTCGAGGTCGAGCCGGGTCGCCTGCTCGCCTACATGCGCACCGGTGACGGCGCGATCTACAAGAGCGAGTCCAAGGACTTCGCCCGCACGTGGAGCGCCCCCGTGGCCGAGCCCATCGGCAACCCGAACTCGCGCATCGCCGCGCTCAAGCTCGCCGACGACAAGCTGGTGCTGGCCTACAACCCCTGGGTGGAGCACCGCTCCCCCATGCGTCTGTCGCTGTCGCCCGACAAGGGCCGCACCTGGGAGAACTCGGTGGACGTCGAGGCGCAGTCGGGCCCGCAGTTCACCTACCCGGTGCTGACCCAGAGCGGCGACGGCTTCATCCACATGGTCTATTCCTACAACCGCAACAACATCCGTCACGTGGTCTTCAACGAGGCCTACCTTCGCGACTCCGTGGGCCTGCTGTCGAACTGGCCCGAGCACACCATCACCGAGTTCAGGAACGGCGTGCGCCGCAACGTCGTACGCCAGTGCAGCTATTCGCCTACCAAGGGGGAGACCGAATGAAGAACAAGGCCCGCGGGCTCGCGCTGCTCGCGCTCGCTCTGACCGTCGTCACCGTCCCCGCCAACGCCTCGGCCGCGGCGTGCACAGACGTGCCGAACAAGTACAACCAGCCGTTCAGCGTCTGCGACGACGAGCTGTTCATCTTCGCCACCAGCTACAAGCCGTTCGAGTCGACCATCGACGGGACCAGGCAGGGGACCAGGGTCTTCCACGAGATCATCGGGAACAAGCTGCGGGCGGCGTTCCCCGACGTCAAGATCAAGTACACGACGTGGGACCTCCCCGTGCGTTACGAGGACCTCAAGAAGGTCGGAGTCACCCCCGACATCATCATCGAGGACCCGAGGTCCCGCATCGACCGCGACCTGGAGCCGCTGGGCTGGGTCGGCGACTTGACCGCCGACCTCCAGAAGACCGGCATCGACCTGGGCAAGCTCAACAAGGCCAGCGTGGAGCTGGTCAAGTCGCGCTCCGACGGCGGGGTCTACGGCGTGCCGCTGTTCATCGACGAGCACGTGCTGCTCTACAACAAGAAGATCTTCAACAAGTTCGGGGTGAAGTACCCCAAGCCCGGCATGACGTACGACGAGGCGTACACGCTGGCCAAGAAACTGACCAGGGACGACGGCCTCGACCACTACAAGGGCTACATGCAGCACCCCGACCAGTACCTGGAGTTCAACCAGCTCGGCCTCTACCCCTTCTTGCCCACCACGAGCGAGGAGCCGAAGCCAGAAGAGATCAAGGTCAACATCACCGGCAACGGCTGGAAGCAGTACGTGGAGAACCTGTACCGCTTCCTGGAGATCCCGCGCAACGAGTTCACCACCGTCACCGACTTCTTCAAGGGCGACATGAGCCGCCCGGGCCACCTGGCCATGGCGGTCGAGACGCTGTCGCGGCTGAACATGTACGCCGGCAGCGAGCTGTACATCAAGGACGGGGATGAGGCGGCGTTCAAGGAGCAGGCCAAGAACGTCGACATCGGGGTCACCTCGATTCCGGTGCTCAAGCGGGGCTCCAAGGCGATCTACCAGCCGAACACGCGGGCCGCGTTCATCCCGCCGTCCTCGCCCAAGAAGGACCAGGCGCTGCAGATCGTCAAGTGGCTGGTCTCGGAGGAGGCCCAGACCGAGTTCTCCAAGAAGGGCATCAAGGCCGTCCTGCAGACCGAGGGCGTCGTGTCGAACTTCGGCAAGAGCATCCCTGAACTGGCCGGCATCGACACCTCGGCCGTGTACTGGGGTGAGAACGCGGCGGTGTCGAACTACCAGAACACCGAGTTCTGGGACCTGCCGCTGTACTCGGTCTACCGCCAGCACGTGCTGCGCGACGGCATGACGCCCGAGCAGTCGCTGACCGCCACCGAGCAGCAGGACATCCCCGCCTACATCAAGGCGCAGGCAGCGGCCGGGAAGAACTGGTGACCTTTCCGACGGTCGTGGAACGCTGGGACGTCCACGAGATCACGCTGGCCGGGCCGGCCGACGGCAACCCCTTCGCGGACGTGCGCCTGTCGGCCCGGTACCAGTACCGCAACCGCCTCGTCGAAGCCGAGGGCTTCTACGACGGGGACGGCGTCTACCGCGTCCGGTTCATGCCGGACGCGGCAGGCCCGTGGCGCTTCACCACGGTCAGCAATGTGACCGAACTGGACGGGCACACGGGCGGGTTCGAGGTGACGCCCGCCTCTGACGGCAACCACGGCCCCGTGCGAGCCGTGGGGACCGGCTTCGCGTACGCGGACGGAACGCCGTACCTGCCGTTCGGGACGACCTGCTACCACTGGACGCACGACATGGACGAGGACCGCGAGCGCCGCACCCTGCGCACGCTGGCGGCCTCGCCGTTCAACAAACTGCGCATGTGCGTGCTGCCGACAGGTCAGATGGCGCCCCCGCAGGTGCCGTTCGCCGGACGGGACCCCGACGGGCTGGACAAAACCCGGTTCAACCCGGCCTTCTTCCGCCACCTGGAGGCCAGGATCCGCGACCTGCGCGACCTCGGGGTCGAGGCCGACGTGATCCTGTTCCATCCATACGACGGCGGCCTGCGCGGCATCCAGGACATGGGACGGGAGACCGACCACGCCTACCTGCGCCACGTCATCGCCCGCCTGGCCGCCTACCGCAACGTGTGGTGGTCGGCCGCCAACGAGTACGACTTCAACCGGGCCAAGACCGTGCCCGACTGGGACGACATCCTGCGCACGATCCAGCGGCTGGACCCGTACGAGCACCTGCGGTCCATCCACAACGGGACCCGGATGTACGAGGTGGCGTCCCTGTACGACAACAACAAGCCGTGGATCACCCACCAGAGCATCCAGCACTGGGACGCCACGCTGACCGACGAGTGGCTGCGGGTGTGCCCCAAGCCGGTCGTGATCGACGAGATCTCCTATGAGGGGAACATCGGCAAGCGCTGGGGCAACGTCACCGGGGCCGAGCTGGTGGACCGGTTCTGGGAGGGCATGACACGCGGCGGCTTCGTGGGGCACGGCGAGAGCCTGGCCGGGTTCCAGGAACGGGCGTGGATCGGCAACGGCGGCGCGCTGTTCGGCGAGAGCCCGGCCAGGATCGCGTTCCTACGGAAGATCATGGAGGAGCGCCGCGACGGCACCCTCCTGCGTTACCTCGGGCGGCGGCAACCGGCCCAGGTCACGGTGGACCTGCCGCCGGGCGACGGGTACGCGGCCGAGCTGATCGACGTCTGGAACATGACCGTCACCCCCGTCGAGGGGGTGCACCGGGAACGGGTGCGGGTCGGGCTGCCGCGCCGACCGTACCTGGCGCTGCGACTGACGAGAGCGTGAAATCGATGAACATCATGGGCACCACCGCGTTCGGGTGGCACCTGCACGGCGAGAAGCGGCGCGCGCGAACGCTCGCGACTCTGGAGTCCTCGCCCTTCGACCGGGTGCGGATGGCGGCCTCCGCGACGCGGTGCACGCTCGACGAACTGGAAGAGCGAGTGACGGAGCTGGCCGGGATCGGCGTCACCGCCGAGCTGGTGCTGCTGCATCCCGGCGACGGCATCACCGACCTGGGCGCGGCGGTGCGCTACCTGGAGGAGGTGGTCCCGCGGCTGGCACCGCACGAGAACGTGTGGTGGTCGCTGAGCTCCGACCCCGGGACCTTCCCGTTCCTGACCGAACACGACTGGGTGCGCCTGGCCGAGCTGGTGACCGAGGAGGACCCAGGCCACCATCCGCTGTCGATCACCGTGGGCCCGGAGTCGCCGCTGTTGTGGCGGCGGGCCTTCACGCACGGCAGCGTCGTCGCTCCCAGCCCGCGCGACGCCTGGGTCCAGACCAGGGACCACCACAAACCGGTGTCCATGGACATGTGCGGCTACGAAGGCGACCTGGACGATCCCTGGCGGAGCCTGACGGCCGAAGAGGTCGTCACCCACGCCTGGGACGGGGCGATGCGGCGGCGGCATGTGACGCATGGGGAGGCGTACCTGGACGAGGACGGGCTGACGTGGTCGGAGGCCGGCGGCACGCTGGTGGGGGCGGCCGTGCCCCGGCTCGCGCTGCTGCGTCAGGTCCTCGCCGAGACGCCTGACGAGGCCCGCTACCGCGACGAGGACGCGCCGGGGCTGGAGGTGCCTGGCGAGTTCTACCTGGAGTTCTGCGGGGTGCATCGGTTTCCGCAGCGGTCGTACGAGGTGCCGGCCGGGACGTACGAGATCGAGGTGATCGACACATGGGAGATGACGGTCAGCTCGCTCGGGTTCCAGGAGGGCGAGACGGTCACGGTCCCGCTGCCGGGCACCTGCGGCCAGGCGATCCGCGTACGGCGGCGCCCATGACGGCCCCAGCTCGGCGTCCCGGGGGCCTGCCGTCCGAGAGGGCGGCGGGGGGCGTGCTCGCCGCCATCGCCGAGCCGGGCGGGAAGGTCGTCGAGGTGGTGGCGGGCACGGACGGGCCCGAGGTGCGGCTGCGGCTCCGCGACGCGGACGGCCCGCACCTGCGGGCCCCGCTGCACCGCATGCTCACCGCCGCCACGGGCCGCCCCTGGCGCATCGCCCCCGCCGCCCCCGACACCATCCACCTGCACCCCGACGCCCCAGCCGAGGGGGCGGTGGTGGTGACGGCGCGGTGCGGGCCGCTGGGCGCCCGCCTTGAGCTGGCCTTCACCTCCGACGGCCTACTCACCGTCATCACCACCTGGCGTAACGACTCCGGCGCCCAGGTGACCGACGTGGCGGCCGGGCTCCTGCTGCCCCTGCCGACCCAGGACGCCCACGTGACGATGCCGGGCGTGCTCTACAACGACAACCCCTCCTCCGACCCGGCCCGCCAGGTCCCGCACGTCGGGTACGTGTGCGAGGAGCACCGCCTGCCCATCCCCGCCGTCAACGCCGCCTGGGACGACCGCTACGTCAGCCTCTTCGCCCACCCCGAGCCCGCCCGAGCCCAGGACGGGACGGTCGTCTACGGCTCGCTCGGCGTCATCAGGAACCCGGGGCTCACGGTGGCGGCCATGACCGGGGTGATCATGTTCGACGGGCGGCCGGACGTCTGCTACGTCAGCAAGGCGGAGGTGGCCGACCAGCCGATCGGCTACCGCACCCTGGACCCCGGCGAGACGCTCACCACCCGCCACACCCTCGACTGGGGCCCGGTCCGCCCTCGGGGGTTCGGCTTCAGAACACTCGTCCACACCGCGCCGAGGCTCTACCACGACCGCGGCGCCGCTCCCCTGTCCCCCGACGACATCGTCCGCCTGAAGACAACCGCCATGGACGCGCGCTGGGCGGGCGACGGCTACCTCGCCTACGTGGGTGACCGTCCCGGCAGGCCCAGGTCGTACCTGTACGGCTGGACCGGCCAGTGCCTCAAGCTGGCCCGCTGCGACGCCCTGCTCGGCCTCGACCGCGACGAGCCCGAGCGGGTCGAGCGCGCCCGCCGAGCGGCCGGCTTCTACGTCGAGGGCAGCGCGAGCCCGGTCAAGGGCCTGCGGCACGCCCGTTACCTGCTGGACGACGGCACGTGGGAGATGTTCCGCAGGGACGGCGCCGACTTCGTCTCCAGCCGCGCCCACGGCGAGACGATCGCCGACCTGGCCGCGCTCGCACTCCAATTCAGAGACGCGGGCCTCCCGGTGCCCGGGGCGTGGGCGAAGGCGGTGGAGGACGCCGCCGCGCTGTTCTGGCGGACCAGGCTGCCCGAGGGCGTGATCCCACTCGGCTGGCGGCCGGACGGAAACCCGTTCTCCCCGATGGTGACCGCTGCGGGGATCGCGTGCGTGCAGGCCATGCTGGGCGCGTATCGGCTGGGCGGCGAACGGGTGTGGCTGCGCCGCGCCGAAGAAGTGCTGGGCCGCTACCACCGGCTGCACGCGGCCACGTTCGAACGGCCCTTCGCCCACGCCACCCTCGACGCCTCCGGCGAGGACAAAGAGGCGGGGATGTACTACTTCCTGGCGGCTTGGGAGCTGTACCAGCTCACCGGGTTGGAGCGGTACGCCCGGTGGGCGGAGGCGGCGGCCGACTGGCTGCTGACGTTCGTCTACGCCTGGTCGCCCGAGTTCGACACGGGCAGCACGTTCGAGCGGCGCGCTTTCGCCGCCCGCGGCTGGCCCGCCGTGAGCGTGCAGAACCACCACCTCGACGTGTTCTTCCCGACGTCGGAGCTCATGGAGTTCGGCCTGGCGACCGGCCTTACACGCTACGCCGAGGAGGCGCGGACCATCCTGGGCGCCATGGGCCAGGGCATCTGCCAGGAGCCCGGCGACTGGGGCTTCGAGGTGCCCGGGGAGCAGGGCGAGGGCTTCTTCCAGACCAACTGGCAGCGCAAGGGCGAGGCGAACACGTGGAACCCGTCCTGGGTGATCGCGCTGCCGCTCTACCACGCGCTGCGCATGAGGAAGGTGTCATGAACGAGGAAGAGGCCTGGCGGTACGCGGACGAGCTGCGGGACCGGGTACGCCCACCGCAGTTCCCCGACCGCTGGTTCGACCTGACCGCCTTCGGCACCGGTGACACGTGGACGGAGGCGTTCCGCGCCGCGATCGAGGCGTGCCACGAGGCGGGCGGCGGCCACGTACGAGTACCGCCGGGCACGTACCTCACGGGCGCCATCCACCTGCGCAGCAACGTGGATCTGCACATCGAGGCGGACGCGACGATCCTGTTCAGCACCGACCCCGCCGACTACCTCCCCGCCGTCTACACCCGGTTCTCGGCCATCGAGTGCTACAACTACTCCCCCTTCATCTACGCCTACGACCAGGAGAACATCGCGATCACCGGCCAGGGGGTGCTGGACGGCGGCGCGGGCCCGGAGCACTGGTGGCCGTGGGTGGGCACCCCGGAGTTCGGCTGGCGGCCCGGCACGCCGCACGAGGCCGACGACTGGGCCGAACTGCAACGCATGGCGGCTGACGGCGTCCCCGTCGAAGAACGCGTCTTCGGCACGGGCCACTACCTGCGGCCGAACCTGATCCAGCCGTACCTGTGCCGCAACGTCCTGGTGGAGGGTGTGCGGATCGTGCGCTCCCCCATGTGGGAGATCCACCCGGTGCGGTGCGAGAACGTCCTGGTCAGGAACGTGTCGATCTATTCACGCGGCCCCAACAACGACGGCTGCGACCCCGAATCGTGCCGGTCGGTGGTGATCTCGGGCTGCGTGTTCGACGTCGGCGACGACTGCATCGCCATCAAGGCCGGACGCGGCCCCGACGGGCGGCGGGTCGGGGTGCCGTGCGAGGACGTGCTGATCGAGGACTGCGACATGCGCTACCGGTACGGCTCGGTCGCGATCGGCACCGACACGACCGGCGGCATCCGCAACGTCTTCGTCCGCCGCTGCCGTTGGGGCGGCCCCGGGCTGTACTTCGGGCTCTACATCAAGACGAACTCGGTACGCGGCGGCTTCGTGGAGAACGTCTTCGTCAAGGACATCGAGATCAGCGAACTGACCAAGGAGGCGGTCTCGATCGACCTCTACCACGGCGACGGCCACAACGGCGACGACCCGCCACCGATACGCAACATCCACGTGGCGAGCGTCCGCAGCGACCGAACGCGCAGCGCGTACCTACTGCGAGGCTATCCCGAGCAGCCCCTGCGGGAGATCACGATCAAGGGCAGCTCGTTCGCGCGGGTGCAGCGGGCGGACATCGTAAGCGACGTCGAAAGGCTCTCTGTCACGGATGTCACGATCGGAAAATGAAGAGAGCGCCCGCCTGGCGGCCCGTCAGGTTCTGGGGGCGGCGGTGTGTCTCATTCTCTCCATGGTCACTCGTCACACGCGTAGAACGGTGACTGGGCGGCCGGATGGCGTGGTCGCCTGTTCGAAGCCGCCTCGTTCCTTCCACGGTGGGGCTTCTGGGCGGCGATCGAAGATCACCAGTACGCCGGTGGGGAGGGTGAGCCGGTCCAGATAGCGGTCGAGTTGCACGAGGCCGTCGGGCAGGGGGTCGTTTCTGTTGGTTCGCCAGACCTTCAGTTCCATCGCTTCTCGCTGCATCAGTCGTTCGTCTTCGGGGCCGGTGTAGGGCCAGCGGACCAGTACGTCCAGGCGTTTGGTGCCTGCGGCGTACTCCCGGTCGAGGTAGCCGCCGCCGTTGACCAGGCGGTGCAGGAAGGCCATGAGGATGATCTGGCAGGCGGCCTCGTGGTAGCCCTCCTGCTGGATGAGTACCTCGCCGTGCTCGCGCCAGAACACGACGAACTCCTTCAGGAGCCGCGCCAGGTCGAAACGGCCGTCCGGGAGCACGAAGCTGCGCGGGTCGGCTTTGACCAACCGCGCCGTGCGATCGCCCAGTACCCGGAGCAGGACTTCGCGATAGATGGGGTTGGCGATCTCCAGATCCATGGGCCCGCGAATGAGGCCCAGATCGTGGACGTAGGAGACATCGTCGTCAATGCTGTCGTCCATACTCGGCACCGTGCCGGCCACGATCGGTTCGAGCACCCGCTTGACCCGGGGCTCGTGCAGCCGGGCCACCAGCGCGTCCAGATGGGTGGCGCGTGCCCGGATCAGCCGCTCCTTGGCCTGCTCCACCTGTCCGGTGGTGATGGCGCCGGTCACCGCCATCTCAAAGGTGATCTCGTGCGCGAGGGCGTTGACCAGCCATGGTTGTCCCTGCGTCAGCTCGAAGACCCGGTCCACCGCGTCCTTGGTGAACTCCTGGCCGGTCGCCTCCGTGTGCTGGTCGTACAGTTCGGCGATCTGGTCGGCGGTGAAGTCGCCCAGGCGCAGCGACTTGGTGATGATGTTGAACGGGCTGGCCGGGTTCGACCCGTCGGGGGCGCCGCCCGAGGTGACCTTGTAGTCGCGCACGTCGCGCAACCCGCACAGCACAATGGAGGTGGGGAACGGATGGCCTTCTGGCCGCGCGTTGTGGCCGTCGCGGAGTTGGCTGAGGATGCTGACCATGCTGGTGCCTTGGAGGGCGTCGATCTCGTCGAAGAAGAGCACCAACCGGCGTGGGCATCGGCGGGACCACTCGCTCAGCGCCTCATTGAACCGGCTGCCCGGTGTGACCTGCGGCCAGGGATCCGGTGGCAGCAGCTCGTCCGGCCATCCCGACCGCGCGGCGGCTGCGCGGATGGAATCCAGCAGAAGTGACTCCGCCCAGCCGACGTCATCGCCGGCTGCCTTGGCGCGCTCGCAGGAGAACATCAGAGCGGCGATGTCGCCCTCGGCGGTGAGCTCGGACGCCAGGGTGCGCAGCGCGGTCGTCTTCCCGGTCTGCCGGGGCGCGTGCAGCACGAAGTAGCGATCCATGTCGATGAGCGCCCTGGCCTGCGGGATCCGCGGTGTGGGGGGCAGCATGTAGTGGCGCTGCGGGTCGCAGGGGCCGGTGGTGTTGAAGGACTTCGCTCGGGGTGGTCGCACGATCACATTCTGCCATCGCAAGCTCAGTCAATCGCGCGATCCCGCGTCGAAACCGCCGAAAGCCAGATTGTCCGCCTGCTCGGCGTCAGCCGATCAGCCGTCCACGAGTACGTTCCCGAACTCGCTTCAGGCCGCCTTGCGGTCGAGCAGCCGACGGAGCGAGCCGATCGGGAAGGCGATTTCCCAGTTCAGGGCCTATTTGTCGGCTGGTGTCACGTTAACGGCACCCCACGGTTGTATGGTCGACGACTTGATCGAGGGAAGGCGGCGGCAGGACATGCGGGTGACGATGACGAGTGCGGCGAAACGGACTGACCGCGCGAACGAGGACTTCACCTGCGCCGGACCGACGACAGCCGTGCTGATTGACGGTGCCGGCATCCCCGGTGCCGAATCGATCTGCCGGCACGGCGTGGCCTGGTATGCCAATCGCCTGGGAGGCAGCCTCCTCAGCCTCTTGTCACTCGTGCAGGACCGCAGCCTTTCGGCACTGCTCGCCGAGGCCATCGAGCAGGTGAGCAACGATCATCGTGACACCTGCGACGTCGCCAACCCCATCAGCCCGTCGGCCACCGTAGCCATCGTGCGCCTGTCCGGCGGCCTCCTTGAGTATCTGGTGCTCGGTGACTCGGTCCTCGTGCTCGACAGAGCGGATGATGCGCCGCTCGTCGTCTCCGATCCCCGGGAGGTGATCATCAGCCGGTCGTACCAGCCCGCGCTTGAGGCCGTCACCGCGGGTAGCGACGAGTACCACCGGCTCCTGCGAGACTTGCGCGCCAACCGCAACCAACCAGGCGGCTTCTGGCTGGCCAAGGACGACCCGCGAGCGGCAGACGAGGCGATCACCGGAAGCTGTCCGATCTCCGAACTAAATGGCGCCGTCCTGCTCAGCAATGGAGCCAGCCGCATCGTGGACCGGTTCCAGCTCGCCGACTGGCCAGAGGTCATGGCCATCCTGGCATCGAGCGGACCTGCCGAAATCATCCGTCGTGTCCGGCAGGCGGAAGCGCGCCATGCGGTGGCGGCGGACGATGCGACGATCACCCACTGCACCGACCTCGGCGAGGCATGACCGTCACCAGCGGATGTCCGCTCACCGTTCCTTTCCAGGGTGATGGCTGAGCAGGTCGCCTGGCTGGCAGTCGAGGACGTCACAGATCTTGGTCAGGGTGGTGAACCGGATGGCCTTGGCCCGGCCGTTCTTCAGAATGGACAGGTTGACCACGGTCACCCCGACCCGATCTGCCAGTTCGGTGAGTGTCATGCCACGTTCGGTCAGGAGTTGGTCGAGGTGGACGGTGATGGCGTGGGTGTCCATCTCGGCCGGCGACATCAGACGGTGCCTTCCAGGTCGTCGCGCATCCGCACCCCAGTGCGCAGGACGTTCGCCAGCGCCAGCAGCCCGAGCCCGACGAGCGGCACGATCAACGGAATCTCCTTGACCCCGTAGTAGGACTCGTTCACGGTCATCGTGTCCAGCAGCGCCATCATCGCGAAGTACTCGATCTGGGGGGCCAGCAGGCCACCGGCGAGCAGCCACCAGCCCACGACGCGCACCTGGCCCGCGACCTGCGGCAGGTAGACACCGGCGCGAGCCCGCCAAAGCAGCCGCCACAGCAGGAAGAACACGCCAACTGTCACGGCGAAGCTCGGGAAGGTGGTCAGGGCTTGCAGGATGTACTGGCCGGTGTCAGGCGAACTGTCGATGAATCGAAGATCGCTTGCCAGGGCCACGACGCCTGGTCGGGCCCCTTCCGTGAACGCCGGCTCATCGATACCGATGCCGTAAATGCTGGGTGACTGAGCCGCCACGTGCGGGACGGTCAGGCCGAAGAATCCGGCCCTTGAGTAGAGCACCATGCCGATGATCACCCCGGTCACCAGGACGAGAACCGCGAAGACCACAGGCCGGCGCGCCACTCGTCCAATAGTGCTGTGCTGCGAAACCATCAGCCCACTCCGATCCATATCGTTTTCCGATGCTATCGAAGAACGATAGCATCGAAAAACGATATGGAGAACTGCTTCGACCGGCAGGACAACCAGCCGAAGCACCTGCTGTTCGGCGTAGCCCGCGGCACTTGCCGCAAGTCCATGCAGAGGCTGCGCGAAGAAAAGCTCATCTACACCATCCCCAACCTGGGCAGCTTCGTCGGCCAACGCACCGAACCCAACACCCCCAGCGACTGAGCCCGATCGGGCGGACGCGCCCGGAGCCGGAGGTCAGAACCTGTGCATGGGGGTCCAGACGGTCATTGGACCGATGCCGCCCAGGCGTAGTACGGGACGAACGTGAGGCCGACCGCAAACTGGTCCCGTTTGTGGAGGCGGCGCGCCGCAGGGGTCATCAGCGGGCCGGACGATCACCCAGGCGGCGACTTCCTCCGTTTGGGTGGCCGCGGCGGAGGGCCATCCAGAAGACGGCGGCTTGGATCAAGCCCGCGCAGAAAGACTCCGCGACCAGGAGCCTGTGATCCACGGCGGCGGTGAACAGACCGGTGAACGACGTCAGCAGCATGGACGTGGGAAATGCGGCATAGAAGCTCAGGGGCCAGAAATCGGGGTGATCGCCGCCGACCCATGGTTCAGTGGGTCTGTCGGGCATGGTGAGCAGGCTGAGCAGGGCAAGCACCCCAACGATGGCCAGATATGACACGGTCACTCTCGTCAGAGCTCTGCTTGGCCAGTCGTAGGCCGGCCCGCCTCCTGCCGACAACGGTTGTGACGCCTTGCCGCGAACGATCCGCCAGATCAGCAGGGCTTGAACGAGCCCCGCGACGGTCAGCAATCCGGCGTGCGCGTCGACCCTGTCCCCTCCGAACAACCCGTCTGGAACCAGCGAATCCAGACCCGCTGACCGGGCCCACTCCACCGCGAGACTCAAGGGGAAGCTCGCCAGGAAGGACCACGCAAGCTCCATTCCTCCCCTGTGACCGCCGTACCTGGCGTAGTCGAACAGGGCTGCCACGACGAAGACGAGCAACGCCGCGGCAAGGAGCATCGCATATTTTCTGCGGATCAAACCGTCCCCTCGGTTTCCACCTTGCACTTCTTCCATGCCGCCGGGCCGTTACGGTTCTGCGACCTTCCTGCCTCGTCCCCATCATCGCGGCGGGGTCCCCGACACGTCGATCGGGGACCCCGGTTCGCACCAGGACTGTCAGGTTTATCACTTACTGAGCCCATTTCGCTACGCAAAGGGTCTTTACTATGGCACACTCCTTATGTGATGATCACTCCGCCTTGTCGCATTTGTTGTTGAGAGGTCGTGAGTGATAACACGTCCGTCGACGTCCGGCTTATTCAGTCGGGCGCACCGCAGCCTCGCCTTGTTCGCCGCTCTGGCACTGCCTGTTTCACTAATGGCAGCACCAGCGATCGCCGAGCCCACCCCCCCAGACTTCGCCACCCCCTTCGACGACACCATCGACCACTGCTCGAACCGTTAAAGCGGCATGGGAACAAGCCGCCAAAACCGGCCGCCGGGTTGAAGCCCCGGACCGATTCAGCGAGAACATAAAAGTATGGGCCAACCCGGACGGCAAGACCCTATCCGCCGAGGTGCACACTGGTCCTATTCAGATGCGGGAAGGTAACACATGGCGGCCTATCGACACCTCGGTGGTCGATCAGGGTGGCACGTTACGTACTGTCCGCACCAAGACCCCGCTCACCTTCGGTAAGAACGGCGACACGACAGTTGTGTCGGCCAAGGTGCCCCATGGAAACGGCACCTTCGGCTGGCACAAAGGCCTTCCGCAACCCCGCATTCAGGGCAATAAGGTTGTCTATCCTGACACGGTTTCTCCAGGCGTGGACCTGGTTACCACCGCACTGGCCAATGGCTTCCTTCAAAGCGTCGTGATCCGTCAGCGGCCGACGAGCCCGATCACCATCAAGATGCCCCTGACTCTGCCCCAGGGCATGTCCTATGGCAAGAGCAAGAGCGGTGCCACGCGTCTCCTGTCTGCCGACGGCAAGCCTGCCAGTGCGGATATTGTGGCCAGAGCAGTGGACGCCGCCGCCGAACGCTCCCCTGAGGAAGGCCACATCACCGAGGTCGCCACCTCGGTGGAAACCGCCGGCGATGACAATGTGCTGGTGCTCAAACCGGACCTGAAGTTTCTCACCGACCCGGCAGTGACCTATCCGGTCACACTCGACGCACCCGGTGAGTGGGTGGGCGCCGGCATGCCGGAGGACGCCTGGGTGAACAAGAACAACCCCACGCTCAACCATCTGACAGATGGCTGGTTGCGGGCGGGGACCACCAAAACCAGCGCCGACGTCGCTCGCGTCTACCTCCGCTATGTCGTCAACGGCACCGACTTGGACGGCGCCCGGATCGAGAACGCCGACGTCATCATGTGGAATTATCGTTCCGGTGCCGACCCGGAGGTGTACCCGAAGTTCTGTGGCACGGAACTCAGCTATGGCACGGTGATGCGCAAGCTGACTACGGCATGGGATCCTGCGACTTTGTCGTGGAACAATCAGCCGTCGTGGACGTCCTCCGGCCAGGCCCCGATCAAGGGCGCCTACAGCGACACCGAAGGTTGCTCGGGCGGCGGCGAGCTCTGGTACTCGATCGAGCCGATCGTTCAAGGCTGGGCCAGCGGCGAACCCGACCATGGTCTGGTTCTCATGAGCGCCCTTGAGACGACCGCCATTAACTGGCGCCAGTATTACTCGGAGGAAGGCGGTCCGTGGGATCGGAATCAGCCCGACCACGCCCCGGTTCTCTTCGTCCTCTACGAGCCGGCGACCGTCGAAGAGATCGGCATTGCCTACGAGCGCGACGGGCTGCCCGATGACAGCCTGCCCACTTACGAGGAACTGCTCGCCAATCAGGTCCCGCTCTCGTCGACGGCTCCTGAGCTGACGCCGATCACCCTGGAGGAGGCGGCTCAGCGGCAGCAGGAGTCGGACCAGACGGAAGAGGTCGATCCCGAAACCCTCCCCGACGAGTCTCCAGCCGATCCACCGGCGGAGCCGGACACGACTCCCCCCGCGATCATCGCGACCACGCCCCTCGAAAATGCCACGAGCGTGAAGCCGGCCACGCCGATCCTGGCGTTCTTCAGCGAAGCCGTAAGCGACGCCCAGATCGTCGTCAAGGACGCCGAAGGAGCCGCCATCGCTGGTTCCGCCAGCCTGAACCCTGGCGGTGAGAGCCTCGATTTCACCCCTGAACAGCCGCTGCCCGGAGACAACACCTTCACCGCGGAAGTGACCGGCGCCATAGACGCAGCGGGCAATGTCATGCCGCCATACTCCTGGACGTTCAGCACCGGGCAGTCGGATAGTGCCGCGCCGATCGTCACCGGAACGACGCCCGCGGCAAATGCGGCCGACGCCCCTCTCGATGGTGCGATCAAGGTGACCTTCAACGAGCAGGTGTCCGACGTCCAGATCACGGTCAAGGACTCGTCGGACGCCGTCGTCCAAGGCCTCCCGACCGGCGGCCCGAACAATGACGAGTGGACGTTCACTCCGGCGTCCCGTCTCGCCGCCCAGAAGGTGTACCGGGTCGAGGTCAGCGGCGCCAAGGATGCCGCGGGCAATGTCATGTCGCCCTACAACTGGTCATTCACCACGGCAGCGAATACGCAGCAACCGATCCCGGGGCTGGTGGCGGCCTACGGCATGAACGAGGGCTCGGGCACAGGCGTGATCGACTCCTCCGGGCAGAACAACACCGGCACGGGCAGTGGCACCGCCTGGGTCAACGGCAAGTATGGCAAGGCGCTGTCGTTTAACGGCTCCTCCAGCATGGTCACGGTCGCGCATGCCGCGTCGTTGCGCTTGACGACCGGGATGACGCTCTCGGCCTGGGTCAATCCGGCCACAGTGACCGGCACCCCGTGGAAAAGCGTGGTGACCAAGGAACTGAACGGCGAAGGGGCCTCCTACGCCCTGTACGCCGCCAACGGCGATGCGCTTCCGTCCGGCTGGGTGCAAACCGATCCCGTAACCCCGTTAACGGCCGAGGGAACCTCACCGTTGCCGGTGAACAGCTGGAGCCATCTGGCGCTCACCTACGACGGCGCCACCCTGCGGATGTTCGTCAACGGCCAACAGGTCGACCAGACCCCACTGAACGCCGAGCTCTACGACGACGGCAGCCCGCTGCGGATCGGCGGCAACGCTGTCTGGAGCGAGTACTTCAGCGGCCTGATCGACGAGGTGCGCGTCTACAACCGGGCCCAGACCACCGCCGAAATCCAGACCGACATGGCCACCCCGATCGGCCAGGCAGCGCCGCCGGACAGCCAGGCGCCGACCGCGCCCGGCTCGCTCGCCGCGACGGGCGCCCCCGGCAGCGCGCAGCTCACCTGGACGGCCTCGACGGACAACGTCCGCGTGGACGGCTACCGGATCCACCGCTCCACGACGCCCGGGTTCACCCCGTCGGCCGCGAACCAGGTCGGCTCGTCGCCGACCACCACGTTCACCGACGCGGGCCTCGCCGCGGGGACGTACTACTACCGTGTCCGCGCCGTCGACGCGGCCGGCAACCTCAGCCCGTTCTCGAACGAGGTCTCGGCCACCGTCACGGCTTTGCCGACGAACCCGGGCCTGGTGGCCGCGTACGGCATGAACGAGGGTACGGGCACGACCGTGGGCGACTCCTCCGGGCAGAACAACACCGGAGCCGCCACCGACACCACCTGGACGACGACCGGCAAGCACGGCAAGGCCCTGTCCTTCAACGGCACCACCAGCTGGGTCACCGTGCCCCACGCCGAGTCACTGCGCATGACCGACACGCTGACCCTGTCGGCCTGGGTGCGGCCCACCGCAGCGGACGGCTACCGCACCGTGCTGATGAAGGAGAACGACTACGACGGCTCCTACACCCTGTACTCCTCCTCGGGAGCCTCCCTCCCCATGGGCTCGGTGGAACTTGCCGACGCGCCCCGCGGCGTGCGGGGCGACGACCCGCTGCCGCTGAACCAGTGGAGTCACCTGGCGCTGACCTACGACGGCAGCATCGCCACCCTGTACGTCAACGGGGCCCCAGTCGACCAATACCCGTTCACCGGTGAACTCGTCGACCACGGCGGTGTGCTGCGCCTTGGCGGCAACTCTGTCTGGGAGGACGAGTTCTACAGCGGCCTGATCGATGAGGTACGCATCTACAACCGCGCCCAGACCGCAACAGAAATCCAGACCGACATGAACACCCCCGTCGGCGCTGCCGCGGCGGCTCAACAGCGGCGCATGGACGCCACTGCGGACGCTACTCCCACCATCAACAAACTGACGATCGAAGGCACCCGCACCGTGGACGGCATCACCGTCGCCTCCACTCTCACCCCCCGTCTGACCACCTGGTTGTCCAACGGGCGCAAGGACGAGGCCAAGGTGGAAGTGGAGATCGCCGGCAAGCCCACCAAATCCTTCAAAGCCGGAAAGGTGATCAGAGACGAACATCTGGTCTGGTCCGGGCAGGCCACCGCCAAGCCCGATGATTCCCAGGTCGCTCTGCAGGTTCCCAAGGGTAAGTTGCGGGACGGCGACAAGGTGAGGTGGCGTGCTCGCGCCATCGCCGCAGGCGTCACCGGCGCCTGGACCACCTGGCACTCGTTGAGTGTGCAGGATCTGGCCACCGCTGATCAGCCTCGGGCGGATCAGGTGGAGACCACCGCGGCGCCCTCGGGACCTACTCCGACACTGCCCACAAACCGGCTCGACTTCCAGAAGTGCTGGGCCAACAAGAAGTCGAACAGCAAGGCCGCGTACCCACACGGCTGGGTTCGCGACTCGTACAACTGGTGCTCGGTTAGAACCGTCGGAAAGGCGCGCACCCAGAAGGTAAGGGAGTGGTGCGGCTGCATCGGGAGCGGTGGCTGGAAGACGACCATGAAGGTCAAAGCCAAGCTGGAATTCCTCTTCAGCGTGGCGGGCCACACCTACGCTGGAGGTATGCGCGGCTTCCCATACGCCGAGATCGACCAGAACAACGGCAACATCAACAGTCGCACGATCAGCATGTGGGCCCGAGTCGACGACATACATGTGACCGGCCCATTGGGCGCTGCCACATTCCCCGAGACCACGGACCTGACCGTGAATATCGCGGGTGGTGCGCCAAGCGGCCAGCACTGCGCACTGTCGAAGGGCGGAGCTCGCAAGTCTACCATCGCCCAATGGCGAGACCCGAATAGCCGTCAGCAGTATTTCGAGTTCGTCTCCAACAAGAGCGCGAGCACGGGTCCCCACCGGCTCAGCGTGTGCACGTTCACGCCGATACTCGCACTGGGCTGGCAGGCCCCCGTTCCCTCACCCTTTATCAAGACCAAGATGGTCGACATGCCCGTACGCTGCGATACGTCGGAGGAACTGGCCACGTACTACGGAGGGTGCGTCTACTCCGAGTTCACCCCTACCTTCCAAACGCCGCTGGTCTATGGCTGGAACGGGAATGACCCGATCATGAACGAGTCGACTGATCTGATCCGTCGAGCACTGGAAGAGCCCAAGGAGACATATCCCCATAAGACCGACGAGCCAAAGGTGATTCCAGGTGCGCGCGGTGTCGCGCCGCTTCACCGCAGCAGCAGCTCGTCTCGGGACACGCAGAACCGGACCCAGTCGGTCAAGTATTGTGCGCAGATGCTGGCCGAACTCGGCGAGCCCTCTCCCAAGAACAAGGATTGCGACGAGTATCCCTTTGCTGCCACCCATGAAGGGTCAGCAGGCGCCACCACCAACAGAAACGTCGCGGTCGATTTCATCGCCCACGACCACAACCGAAGCGTAGGCAGCAAGCTCCGAGCCTTCTGGCAGGCTTACCGCGTTCTAGGCTCCGATGCAGTCAACGGCCAGGACATGGTGCACACCTTCGAAAGCTTCTTCGTGAAGACTCCCAACTGATCCGGTTCGTTGCGGCCCCCGCCGGTCCGGCGGAGGGCCGCAGCGGCCTTTCTCGCATTCAGGATGTCAATGTCGACCGACCTCGAAAACCTCTATCTCCGTGTTGTGGCCGACCTCGCGGCGTCACTGCCGGACGTCAGCCTCACCTGGTGCCGGGCCGCGGGTGTTGAGGACGTGGCCATCGCGCTGGGAGGACTCCCGCCCAGCGCCGTGAGACGTTCCCTCAGGGAGGCGAGCGAAGAGGCAGGGCAGCACGTTCAGGAATCCGGCCATGGAAAAACGCTGGTCGTCGGGGAGTTGGCTCCGTGGATCCTCGTCCTGGAACCGGACGACTGGAACGGCGCGGAGGCCTTGCCCCGGCTCTCGTCCGGTGGAGAGGCGGTGTCCTTGTGGTTCGGGGACACCATGCGGCACTACAACCTGCACTATGCCAAGGATGGACGCGAACTGTGCCGCTTCGCCTGGGGCGCGGAGCCGGATGGCGCCCCATCACCCCTCGCCGGCCAGCTGCGAGGGCTGTCATTGTCAGCGGAGCCGCCGCCAATGGGTGCGCAGGAGTGGAGGCCGCCTTCCTTCGATGAGTGGAAGGTGCACGCCCTCATCCTGGCGGAGCGAATCACCGGAGCCCGCCTGACCGCGGAATGGCTGAGCCGCGAACACACGCGCTTCGTTCAGGGGCCGCACGCGCGTGACGTACCGCCCGATGACGGCGAGCTCTGGCCCTGAGCGCCCGGGTACGAACTGGTGGTCAGGTCGCCTAGCGACGCCCGTGATCACCTGGCGATGTACTCAGCCAGGACGATCGCCGCACCCTCGACGTCACTGGTCGGGTGCCGCCGCTCGACGTACTGCCAGGAGTAGTAGGCCCCGCCGTACCCGACGAACACCCACACCGGCCGACCCGGCTCAGGCTTGTACACCATGAGCGCGCTTTTGTTGTCCCGCAACTCGGCACGGACACCGAGCTTCACGAGCCGATCCCGCAGCCGGACGAGCAGGTCACTCTCCTCCTGGCCTTGCGGGAAGCCACTCGCCGCCGCCTGCATGATCGAATTCATGACCCGTTCCCTTCGGCCTGGCCGCCTCCGAGGCAGTCGAGACACTCTCACGCCCGGCCTGCAGGTCCCCAGTTCGGCTTGCCACCGGGAAGGCCCCGGTCTCCGTTCTGCCCCATGAGCATCAGGAAGAGGCTCTTCATGGCGGCCAGCCCGCGGGCGCGCCTGATCGTTGCCTCGTCCGCGTGCTCGTACGCGTCGAAGAACCGTGCGGCCGCGAACTGGCCGGGGCCTCGGCGGGCGCCTCCACGTGGAGCGCCTGAAGGAAGCCCGCCAGAGTGTCGGCCGCGTGGGCGCCGCGGCTGATCGAGCCGTGGTCAAGCGGCTCGCCGGGAACCCACGTCATCACGGTCCAGTGCTTGGGGAAGCGCTCGGACGGTTCGCCGAACCGCACCGGGGCCGGCACCGGGATGCGAAGTCACAGTACTGAGGCGGAGCGGCTCTCGCTCTCCGGAACATCTCGCTGTGATTTCTCTGGCATCACCGATTCGGTTTCAGAGAGCTGCAGATCAGAGGCTTTGGGAGGGAACGGCCCCAAAGTTCAGAGAAACCTGCCTGAGGTGTCCCATGATCAATATCAATGCCGACTGTCCACGTCGTTGCCGGAAACGTCGGGTGGTCGGTTCCTCGGTAAGCCGGCTCACGTCATTGGGCCGCCGGCAAGTAATCGCGGAGGATGCGCTGATCGAGCTCCCAGAGCGCTGTTTTGTCATCGTCGTACCGCAGCGTTTCGTATGCCGCTTCGTACGCGAGCCAACGCATGTCACGGTGTTCATCGGACAGCACGATCTCGGATGCGACGTGGGTGACGTCCATGGCGAAGAAATGCTTCGGCACGATGTAGAGGTTCGCAGGCCAGTGCTTGGCGGCCGCGAAGCAGGTTTTCTCCACGCCGCTCACCATGTCGAGTTTGCGGAGCGGACCCATGTCGTGCAGACCGGTCTCCTCGGCAGCCTCACGCCGGGCCGCCCCCAGATCTTCGCCTTCCTCCACTCCGCCGCTCACGCTCTGCCAGTTGGAATCGTCGGCCCGCTGGAAAATGGCGTACTCGGGCGACCCTGCCGCGATCCGGTACACA
Organism: Nonomuraea purpurea; assembly: GCF_042650645.1. Classification (NCBI taxonomy): domain Bacteria; kingdom Bacillati; phylum Actinomycetota; class Actinomycetes; order Streptosporangiales; family Streptosporangiaceae; genus Nonomuraea; species Nonomuraea purpurea. Next base: position 601,633 of record NZ_JBHSBI010000001.1, on the reverse strand, counting down.
AAAACCAGAACGGTGTACGGCTGACGCATGAAGATCCAATCCTTTCAAGGGCGGCAGTTGGCCCCTGCGGCGATGGGACCGGGCGCGTCCGGCGGCGGCTTTCACCGACGGTCAACTCCTGGTAGTGGTCAGCCAGCGGCGTATGTCGGGCATGGCGGTCCCGTCGCTGTCGGCGTCGATGTCGGCTGCCAAGTCGGCGATGGAGAGCTGGGCGAGTGCGCGTGACCAGGCGTCTTGGGCGGCGGTCATGGCTCGGGCGATCGCGCATGGCCGTGAGCACCGTTCGGCGGGGATGCCAAGGGGTCCGCGCTGCCGGATCTCGGTACATCGATACGCGGGCTCGTCTCCGTCGATGGCCTGCACCACCTCCAGGGCGCTGATCTCCGAGGCGGGCCTGGTGAGGCTGTAGCCGCCGACCTGGCCCATGGTGGAGTGGACGATTCCGGCCCGCGACAGTGCCTGCAGTTGCTTGGCCGTGTACGCCGGCGGGGTGCCGTGCAGTTCCGCCAGTCGTGCCGCCGGCACCGGCTCGCGGCTCTGGCTGAGCGTGACGCAGCTGTGCAACGCCCACTCCACCCCGCTCGACATCTTCATGCCCCCACCCTACCCATCCCGGACAGGAGGTGTCCGAGATGTGATATGAACTCGGATATAAAATATCCGAGATAAGTCGTTGGAGTGCCCATGACGCAGACAGCACTGCAATCCAGCCGCGCATCCCTGGGAGTGGCCGCCCTGGCGTTATTCGTCGCGGCGGCAAACCTGCGGCCGACCATCGCGGCCGTCTCGCCGCTCGTCGACCGCATCCGCGCAGACCTGGATCTGTCGGCGACCGGCGTGTCGCTGCTGACCACGGTCCCGACATTGGCCATGGGGGTGTGCGCGCCACTGGCCGCGTACGCGGGCCGACGATACGGCCTGCAGTCCGGCGTGCTCGCCGGGCTCGTGATCATCGCCCTGGCTACGGCGGCGCGCCTGCTCGGCGAGTCCACCTGGCTCCAACTGAGCAGCGCGGCAATCGTCGGAGCAGGGATCGCCATCGCCCAGACGCTGCTGCCCGCCGTGGTCAAGACGCGCTTCGCCGCCCGCGCCGGGCTGGTCACCGGCCTCTACACCGCAGGACTCGGCCTGGGCGGCGCGGTGGCGGCCGGAGTGAGCGCGCCGTTGGCCGATGCCCTCGGCTCCTGGCCGGGAGCGCTGGCGTCCTGGGCGGTGCTCGCACTGGCAGGCGTCGCGCTGTGGTCCGCCGCCAAGGGCTCCCTGAGTCTGGACAACGTCACGGCCCCCGCCGGGCCCGCGACCAAGCAGATGCCATGGCGCAGTGGCGTGGCCTGGCACATCACCATGTTGTCGGCCGTCAACTCCGCCCTGTACTACTGCGAGCTGGCCTGGGTGACGCCGCTGTTGCACGATGACGCCGGTCGCGACGCGGCGACCGCCGGGATCATGCTGACCGTGATGATCTCCATTCAGGTCGTCGCGATGCTGGCCGTACCGGCGCTGCTGGGAGAACGCCGCGGCACGTGGGCGGGCCTGGCCGTCATGATGACGCTGACCGCGGCCGGCTTCCTGGGGCTGGCGTACGCGCCCGACACTGCGACATGGGTGTGGATCGCGGCGCTGGGCGTGGGGCACGGCGGGCTGTTCACGCTCGTGCTGACCCTGCCCGTGCTGGCCGGCCGCGACCCCGGCGAGGCGGGGCGGATCAGCGCGATGGCGTTCTTCGTCGGGTATGGCTGTGCCGCGCTGGCCCCCCTTCTGGTGGGCGCGCTGCGCGACGCCACGGGCGACTTCACTCTCGCCTTCGGCGTGCTGGGCACGATCGGCCTGCTGATGCTTCTGCCCATCGCCCGCCTGCGCAGCACCATCCTCCGTCCGGTCAAGGCACGCTGACGTGCGGAAAGGTACGGACGCCCGCATGAACCTCGAACGTCTCACCGGTCAGGAGATCCTGGCCCGCACCCCTCACCTAGTGAAGATCTACCGGGCCGCGTTCGGCGGCCCGCCATGGCACGAGGACGAGCGCGCCGCCGACGCCTTCGCCGAACGCCTGACCGCGGACGCGCAACGCCCCGGATTCACGGCGGTGCTGGCCAGCGACAACGGCGAACCCGCTGGTTTCGGTACGGCATGGCGCACCCCAAGGCCCTTCCCCACCGGCCGCGCCTACGACCTCGTCCGTGCCGAACTAGGTGACGCGGTGGAAACGCGGCTGGTTGGAGCGCTGGAGGTGGACGAACTGGCGGTGAGCCCACACGCGCGCGGACGGGGCCTCGCGGGGCGAATCCTCGACCTCCTGCGCGGCCGCACCGACTCCTGCTGGCTGCTGACCGCCCCGCAAGCGGCTGACGCGATCAGGTTCTACGAACGGCTCGGCTGGCGGCGACTGACCGGGCCAAGGGCGAACATCGTGGTGTTCTCGCGTTCGCCGTGAACGCCGCGATCAGCCGACGGCCCATCACAATCATCCTCTGCGCCATCCCCAACCTGGGCAGCTTCGTCGGCCAACGCACCGAACCCGGCGCTCCCGGCGACAAGCCCGTCAGCGACTGAGCCTTGATCGGGCGGACGCGGCCTGGCCGAGGGACTATCTGCGAGCGCGACGGCCTCACAGCTGCGGTGGTGAGACCGGGCGCGTCCGGCGGCGGCTTCGGGCCAGCCGGACGCGCCCGGAGATCAGTCCGCGTGCATGGGGGCCCAGACGGTCATGGGGCCGGTGCCGCGGTTGGCCCAGGCGTAGTAGGGGACGAATGTGAGGTCGATCGGGCCCGCGTGGTCCGCTTCGCGAGGCGCGGCAGCGGTGCGGTAGGGAGAGCCGCCGTCGTCCTCCCGGTGCACGTGGGCCCGGCCGCGCGCGGTGACCGGCACCACGTCGGCGGGCAGGCCGGCGAGCGGCGTCCCGTCGCGGAGATCCGCGTCAGCCAGGCACAGGTCGTCGACGATGACGCCGGGGTGGTCGGTCTGTTCCAGGCAGTAGACGAGGGGGCCGCGTTCGACAGCGACCTGGCCGCGGGCCACGTCCAGGCGAGGTACGGCGACGGTCAGGCGGGGCCGGACGCCGAGGTCGAGCGTGATCCGGTCCCCCGGGCGCCAGGTGCGCCGGACGCGGTGGTAGGTGCCCGGTTCGGCATCGGCGCCAAAGCCAACGCCCGCACCCGCACCCGCACCCGCACCCGCACCCGCACCCGCACCCGCGAGCGTCCCATCCGATCGCGTGCCCGCGAGCGTCCCCTCGACGACCGCGTCGGACGACCACGACGGGATGCGGGTCGAGAGCGTCCACGGGTGGTCGGGGGTTTCGCGGATCACGATCTCTACGCGGCCGTCCCACGGGTAGTCGGTCTCGACCTCCAGCAGCACCTCCCCCGCCCGGATGGTGCCGGGCGCGTACAGGTGGAGCTGGACGCCGTCGCCGTCCCGGGTGGCCAGGTAGTGGTCGAGGGAGGAGAGCAGGCGCATCACGTTGGGCGGGCAGCAGGCGGTGCCGTACCAGTCCTGGCGGCCCCGGGCGGCGGCGCGCCGGTCGTCGGGGTTGGCTCCGGCGCGTACCCGGAGCGCGTTGACGTAGAAGAAGCGGTCGCCGCTCAGGGAGATCCCGGGCAGGACGGCGTTGTACAGGGTGCGTTCCATGAGGTCGGCGTACTGCGCGGCTCCGGTGGCCAGGAGCATGCGCCACGACCACTGGACGCTGCCGACGGCCGCGCAGGTCTCGCAGTACGCGGTCTCGGGGGTCAGCTCGTGCGGGCCGCCGAACTGCTCGCCGTACCAGACGGAGCCGAGTCCTCCCGTCAGGTACGTCTTGGTCGCCACCATGTCGGCCCACTGCCGCTCCAGAGCGTCCAGCAGCCCTTGGTCGGAGGTTTCCGCGGCGACGTCGGCGGCTCCGGCGGCGAGGTACACGGCGCGGACGGCATGCCCCTCGACCGTGGCGGCCTCGCGCGGCGGCACGCGGTCCTGGCGAATGCCGGGCCCGTGGTGGCCCTTGAGCGGGAGGAGTTCCCGGCCGCGGGTGGCGATCATGCGGGCGGCCAGGTCGAGGTAGGGGCGCGTCCCTGTTTCCCGGTAGAGCTCGGTCAGGGCGGTCTCGATCTCCGGGTGCCCGTCGAGCGCGTCGGGAGGCAGGTCCTTGACGAGGTGGTCGGCGAAGCGGGTGGCGACCTCGAGCAGTCTGCGGTCGCCGGTGGCGCGGCTGCCGGCGACGGCGGCCTGCATGAGGTGACCCGCGCAGTAGAGCTCGTGGCTGGAGGCCAGGTCTCCGTAGCGGGGACGGCCGGTGAGCTGGGTGTGGGTGTGGAGGTAGCCGTCGGGAGCCTGGGCGGCTTCGACGAGCTCCGACGCCTCCTCGTAGGCCCTGGCGAGGTCGTCCCCGCCGGCCCTGCCGCGCTCCCACGCGAGGGCTTCGAGCCACTTGTAGACGTCGGAGTCGGCGAAGATCTTGCCGCGGTGCTCCCCTCCCGCACCGCGGCCGGCCAGCTTCAGGTTGTCGAACGCGCCGGACTCCCGGACGCGCTCGCCGCCCAGCGGGATCGTCACCTCGCGGTTGACCCGCTGCCGCGCACCCCAGAAGCCGCCGTTGAGACGCGCGCCGGCGACCGGGCGCAGGGTCACCGCCGCGTCGGGACGCGGACGCACAACCGAATCGCTCATGCCGCCATCCTGCCCCAGGCAAACATATCCAACAAGATATGAATATATATGCACAGGAGATCTTGACGCGGCCGATCTCGTCACGCAGGCTGAATATGCGCATTTGAATATTTATGTGAAGGGACGGCCATGCCAGAGATCCCCGACACGGTGTTACTCGAAGAACGGGCCGAACTGGCGATGAACGCCGTGACCGGCCTGCCCGACGAGGACATGGACGGCATCCCGTACTTCAGCGCCGACCTGCTGGCCCGCCCCGCGACGCTGCGGCACGGCGACTGGGACTGGGGCTCCAGCCACGGCCGGCTCCTCGACGCCTGCCTGCTGGCCAGGCAGATGACGGGCAAGGACACCTGGCGGGAGGCGGAGGAGGGGTTCAGGCGGCGGCTGATCGGCTTCTTCGGCGCCGACGGGCTGAGCTACCGGCTGGCGCGCCCCGAGGTCGGCTGGCCCGCCAACGCCAACCTCATCGACCAGCGCGCCGTGCTCCTGTCGCTGACCACCTGGTACGTCTCCGACGGCGATCCGGAGGCGAAGAAGTGGGCCGACCGGCACGTGGCCGCGCTGAAGCGGATCGCGATCAAGGAGCGCGACGTCTGGTTCTACCCGGCCTCCGAGTACACCCCTGACGGCTGGCCGTCCCCGAACGCGATCGCGCTGCACCTGGCCCCCGACCCCGCCTCGTTCAGCGGCCGGTTGATCATGCCGCTGCTCCGCTACCACCAGGCGACGGGCAACGAGGACGCGCTGGAATTGTGCGCCTGGTTCGCCCGGCTGATCGTGCACAAGAGCGGCGTCTACGGGGAGGACGGGAGTTTCAATCCCGCCCGCGCCTACCGCAGCGGACACTTCCACACCCGGCTCGGCACCCTCGAAGGGCTCGCCAGGTATGCCGCCTTCACCGGCGACCACGCGCTGACCGCGTACGTGAGCCGCGCCTACGACTGGGCGCTCGGCCAGGCCACCGCGTTCGGCTGGACGCCCGGCGACCTGGCCGACCAGCGCTACGAACACGAGAGCTGCTCGCTGGTGGACCTGATCGGCACCGGCACCACACTGGCCAGGTCGGGACACACCCGCTACTGGGGCGTGGTCGAGCGCTTCCTGCGCAACCACCTGGTGGAGTCGCAGCTGCTGGACCTGAGCTGGGTCGAGTCCGCGCCCGACGCCTCGGGCGACGAGCCGGGCTGGACCACCCACGTCAGGGTCGGCGAGCGGGTGCGCGGCGCGTTCGCCGGGTACGGCGCGCCCAACGACTACGTCTGCGACGTCGAACTCGGCCGAGGGCACACCGCCGACGTGCAGGCGTGCTGCGTCGGCTCCGGCGTGCGCGGCCTGTTCTGGGGCTGGAACTCGATCGTCACCGGCGACGAGCGGACCGTCCGCGTGAACCTCCTCCTCACCAGGGCCACCCGGCAGGTCACCGTGCTCAGCCACCTGCCGCACGAGGGCCGGGTCGACCTGGACGTGCACGAGGACCTGCGGGAGCTGCGGCTGCGGGTGCCGGACTGGGCCGGGTACGCCAAGGTCCGCGTGAGCCGTGGCGAGGCCGGTTTCGACGGCGCTGAGGCCGGGGCGTGGGCCCCCGACGGTTACCTGTCGATCCCCGCACCCCGCAAGGGCGAGCGCGTCACAGTCACCTTCCCGGTCCCGGAGACGACGAGCACCGAGATCGCGGCCGGACGCGAGTACCAGGTGCGCTGGCGAGGAGACGACGTGATCGGGATCAGCCCCGAGGGAACCGCCCGGCCGATGTACAGCGGGCGCAAGGTCCACCCCACGGCGCCCAGGCGCGCGTACGCGCTGACGCGGCCGGCGACGGAATGGACGTGGGCATGACGTGGACCCTGCCGGCGGCCCCCTCGTCCGCGACGCTGCGGCCGTACGACCTGCGCTGCGAACACCGCGGCACCCCGCTCGGGATCGGCACGCCGGTCCCCCGGCTGAGCTGGCGGCTGGCCTCCGACCGGCGCGGCGACGCGCAGACCGCCTACCGGATCCGCGTGCACGCGCGGGGCGGCGTCCTGGCCTGGGACAGCGGCTGGGTCGAAGGCGACGCCGTCGCCGCCGACTACGGGGGCGCGCCACTGACGTCGTTCGGCCGCTACACCTGGCAGGTCGAGGTGCGCTCGCGCGGGACGACGCGATCAGGCGAGGCGACGTCAGGCGGGACGGCGTCGGACGAGGCGACGTCGGGCGGGGCGACGCGGTCGTGGTTCGAGACCGGGGTGCTGCACGCCGACGAGTGGCGGGCGGCCTGGATCGGGCACGACCCGGAGACCGAGCCGCCGTTCGAGCCGCCCACCGACGACCGTGAGCCGCGCAGCGTCCGCACGGCCAGCCTGCCCGCGCCGCGCTACTTCCGTCGGGAACTGGAGCTGCCGCAGGCGACCTCGGTCCGGATCGTGTGCACCGCGCGCGGCCTGTACGAGTTGCGCGTCAACGGCGTCCGGGCGGGCGACGGCGAGCTGACCCCCGGCTGGACCGAGTACCGGCACCGTATCCCCTACCAGGTCTACGACGTCACGAACCTGGTCGGGGACGGGACCGTGTGCGTGGGCGCGGTGCTCGCGGACGGCTGGTGGTCGGGCAGCCTCGGCTGGGACGGCAGGCAGCAGGCGCAGCGGTACGGCCGCCGTCCCGAACTGCTGGTGCAGATCGTGGCCGACCACGAGGACGGCTCGCGCACGGTCGTCGGCACCGACGAGCGCTGGCGGGAGAGCGTCGGGCCGCTGCGCTACGCCGACCTGCTGATGGGAGAGTGGTACGACGCCCGCCTCGAACTCCCCGGCTGGGACCTGCCCGGCTTCGACGACACCTCGTGGGCCCCCGCCAGGATCGTCTCCACCGACCACGGCGTCCTGGTGCCGTCCGTCGCCGAGCCGGTCCGAGTCACGCAGGACCTCGCGCCGGTGTCCGTCCGCAGTGACGACGGCCGTACTCTCGTCGACCTGGGGCAGAACTTCGCTGGCCGGGTCCGGATCGTCCTGCGGGGCGCCCGCGCGGGCGACCACGTCACGCTGCGCCACGGCGAGGCGCTCGACGACGACGGCGTCCTTTACACGGCCAACCTGCGCTCGGCCGAGGCGACCGACCACTACATCGCGGCGGGACGGCAGGAGGAGGTGTTCGAGCCGCGTTTCACCGTTCACGGCTTCCGTTACGTCGAGATCACCGGGCACCACGGCGAGGTCGAGGTGACCGGGCGGGCGATGCACTCGGACACGCCGGTGGCGGGCGAGTTCTCCTGCTCCGACGCCATGGTGCGGCAGCTGACGAGCAACCTGCGGTGGAGCCAGCGCGGCAACTTCGTCTCCGTGCCGACCGACTGCCCGCAGCGCGACGAACGGCTCGGCTGGACCGCCGACGCCCAGGTGTTCCTGCCCACCGCCTGCTACAACGCCGACGTTGCCGCGTTCTTCACCGGCTGGCTGGCCGACCTGCGCTGCGCGCAGACCGCCGAGGGCGCGGTACCGGACGTCGTCCCGCACGTGATGACCGAACGGCACGGCACGCCCGGCTGGGCCGACGCCGCGACGATCGTCCCGTGGCACCTGTACGAGGTGTACGGGGACGAGCGGGTGCTGCGCGACAGCCTGCCGAGCATGCGCCGATGGGTCGACCACGTCGAACGCCACAACCCCTGCCTGATCTGGCGAAACCGGACCGGCAGCCACTACGGCGACTGGCTGCAGGCCGGCGTGCGGACCTCCCGTGACGTGCTGGCCACCGCCTTCTTCGCGCTGAGCGCCGAACTGACCTCGAAGGCCGCCGCCGTCCTGGGCGCGCGGGAGGTCGCCGAGCGGTACGCGGATCTGCGGGCGCGGATCGGGGCGGCGTTCGCACGGGAGTTCGTCTCCGCCGACGGGCGCGTCACCGGGGACACGCAGACGGGCTACCTGCTGGCGCTCACGTTCGGGCTGATCCCCACCGACCTCGTGCCCGCCGCCGTCGGACATCTCGTGGCCGACCTGGAACGGCGCGGACGGCGGCTGACCACCGGGTTCGCCGGGGTGGGGCTGCTCGGGCCCGTCCTGTCGGCGCACGGGCACGCCGACCTCGCCTACGACCTGCTCCACGACGACCGGTACCCGTCGTGGGGGTACTCCATCAAGCGCGGGGCCACCACGATCTGGGAGCGGTGGGACGGCTGGACCGAAGAGTCAGGCTTCGGCCCCGTCGCGATGAACTCCTTCAACCACTACGCGCTCGGCTCGGTCGGGGCGTGGCTGTACGGCGGGGTCGCCGGGATCGGGCAGGAGGACGGCTCCGTGGGGTTCCGCCGGCCCCTCGTCCGGCCGCTGCCCGGCGGGACGCTGACGTGGGCGTCGGCGGAGTACGACACGCCGCTGGGGCGGCTCGGCAGCCGGTGGGAGGTGGACGGAGGCACACTGCGGCTCTCGGTCCGAATCCCGCCGGGGGCGGTGGCCACCGTGCACATACCGACAACGGACCCGACCTCGGTACGCGAATCCGACACACCACTGCCAGGGGCGCTGATCGAGCCGATCGGTGTGGACGGGGCGGCGCTGGTGTGTCGGGTCGCGTCGGGCTCCTATGAGTTCACCGCAGCGTGGGAGCGGTGACGGGCCGTACCGTGACGACCTGGTCCGCCGCTGCCGAACGGCTTGGCGGCGGCGGGCTGCGCGGGCTGACGGTGCGTAACGTGGTGCGGACGAGCGTGGGCGGTACGGACCTCCGGATCAGGCTGACCAATGCGTTTGGGCGCGGCCCCGTGACGTTCGGGCACGTGTACGTGGGCGTGCCCGACGCCGGGGCGTCCCTGGAGCCGGGGTCGAACCGGATGGTCACGTTCGGCGGCAGCCCCCGGGTGCGGCTGGCACCGGGCGCGACAGCCCTCAGCGACCCGCTCCCATACCCGGTAGGACCCCGCCGGCGCCTCGCCATCAGCCTCTACCTGGACGGTGAATGCGACGTAATCACCGGCCGCAACCGCGCCACCGCCCCGGCCTGGCCGTCAGAACCACCATCTATCACCGCCCCGGCCTGGCCATCAGAACCACCATCCATCACCGCGCCCGCTTGGCCGTCAGAACCACCACTCACCACCGCCCCCATCTGTCCACCGGAGCCGCCATCCACCGCCATTTATCCACCGGAGCGTCCATCCGCCGCCACCGCCTACCTTCCTGAGCCGCCATCCGCCCCCGCCTATCGGTCCTCACCCGGCGACCACGCCGCCGACGCAGGCGCGTCCGCGTTCGTTCAGGAGGTCGCGGTGTGGCACTGGCTTGACGCGGTGACGGTTACCGTGTCCGGCCGGGTGTCCAGCGTGGCGGTGCTCGGCGACTCGATCACCACCGGCGTGGGATCGGAGACCGGGCACGGCTGGCCGGACATCCTCGCCGACCGGGCCTTCCTCCGGTCGTGGCCGCTCGCCGTGGCCAACGAGGGCGTCTCCGGCGGACGCGTGCTGGTCGCGGGCACCGGCCGTTCGGCCGAGGAGCGACTGACCGCCGAGGTGCTGACCAAGCCGGGCATCGACGCCGTGATCCTGCTGGCCGGAGTGAACGACCTCGGAGCGGGCGCGCCGGCGGACGCGCTCGTCGCCGCGTACCGTCGTATCGTCGAACGGGCACACGCGGCGGGGGTAAACGTCATCGGGTGTACCCTGCCACCGTTCGGCGGTGCCGAGTACCACACCCCGGACGGGGAGCGGGCGCGGGAGGCGGTCAACGCGTTCGTGCGGGACGGCGGTGCCTTCGACGGGGTGGCCGACTTCGACGCCGCACTCCGCGACCCGGCCGCGCCCGTCCTCCTCCTACCCACCTACGACTGCGGAGACCACCTGCACCCGAGCGCGGCGGGCCACCGGGCGATGGCCGCCGCAGTCAGGCTGCCGCTGAGCGTTCAGCGGGCGGGGAACCCCGTCGCCGGTCCCCGATGATGACGTGCTGGGCGGTCAGGGTGCGGGGAGCTCGATGGCTGGTTCCGGGCGGTGGACGCCGCGTGGCCGGTAGCCGAGGGCGTCCGAGATCCTCAGGTAGTCGGCCAGCAGCCAGATGATGGCCAGCCACATCTCGGTTCCCTGCAGCCCGGGGGTGCGCGCGGGGCCGCTCCCCCGGGTCAGGGCGAAGCTGAGGCCCGCGCCGTCGTGCCAGCCGTCCAGGGCGCGGACGAGGTTCTCCCTGGCCCACGCCTCACCCTCCGCGCGGCGGTGCCCGGTCTGCCGGCCCGTCAGCCACAGGGGGTGGATGACGTCGAGCACGTTGCAGGCGTTGCCGGTGCCGGGGCCGAAGTAGCGGGGGTCGCGGGACTGGGTGAGGACGGTGTCCACGGCCCGCTCGGGGTACGGGAGCGGCAGCCCGAACTGGGCGAACGTTCCCCGGGTGAGCCGGTAGAACCCGTTGACCACTTGCAGCCAGCCGGCGTCGGAGTCCGGTTCGCCCCACATGCCGTGGGCCTGGCGGCAGCGGGTCAGCAGCCAGCCGTACAGTGTTTCGGTCTCGCCGCGTACGCCGAAGTCGGCGAGGTTGCGGTAGAGGCCGGTGCCGAACGCGTCCACCCACGAACCCGCCGTCCACGCGTTGCGCGCCCAGTCGAGGCCGTCGAGGGTGGCGATCAGGTCCTTGGGCGCGAGGTCGGCGACCGCGTGGATCGGGTGGTGGAAACGGGTGCCGAGCAGGTCGAGCGCGTATCCGACGGACAGGATGTGGTAGGCGGTGACGCCTTCCAGTTCGGGTCGGCCGCTGTCGTCCGTCTCGGGTGAGCCGGGGGCGCCGATCTCCGGGACCAGGCCGGTGACCGGGTCCTGGCGGTCGCGGAGGAAGGCGACGATCTCCTCGCGGGCCGGGGTCGGGGGCGGGCCGCCGAGCAGCAGGTCGGCGATCTCGACGGCGTCGGCCCAGGCCCGTACGGTCGGCTGGGCGCCGGGACGGTCCACGTACCGGTCGCCGGTCCAGCAGCGCGCCAGCACCTCCTCAGCCTGTTCCCTGGCACGCCCTGCGAACGCGGCCAACGCCCCCTCCAGGTCGGCCCCGGCAGTGGTGGGTGGGCGGGGGGTGCGGCGGTCGCGGATGGGGCGGGCCGGGTTGCCGGCGACCATGGCCCAGGCGGGCACGTCCTTGGTGACGACCGAACCCGCGCCGATGACGGCGTGGTCGCCGATCGTCACCCCGTCGAGCACGACGACGTTCGAGCCGATCCAGACGTCGTCCCCGATACGGATGCCCTTCGAGGTGATCGGCTGGCGGAAGACGGGCCGGTCGGGCGCGGTTCCGTGGTTGAAGCCGAGAAGCGACGTGTGCGCGCCCACCCGCACGGCCGAACCGAGACGCACATCGCCCCGCACCACCGCGTACGGGTTGATCGTGCAGTCGTCGCCCATGGCGATGTCGTCGGTGACGTAGGCGTGCGCGGCGATGTAGCAGAAGTCGCCCGTTCGCAGGCGGTCGGTGTAGACGGCGGCCAGCGGGGAGATGAACACCTTTCCCGCGGCTTCGAGGCCGATCCCGTCCCGCAGCCCGGCCAGGTGGCGTTCCTGGGCGTGGCGGTCCTCCTCGGTCGCGTGGTCCCAGAACAGCCACGGACAGAAGTCGAACTTGGATGGTTCTGTCATGGTCTCAGCATCCTCTCGGCTCAATCGACCACGGCCAGCGTCATCGACCAGGAGTGGCGGCGGACCGGGACCCGGTATCGCTCGGGCAGCGCGGGGCCGCAGGAGGCGCTGCCGAGGCCCTGCTGTCCGTGGTCCAGGTTCAGCCACACCCGGCCGGAGTCGGTCAGGTCGTGCGGGCGGCGGGCGGCCTGCAGTGTCTCGCTCGTCCAGCGGCGGGCGGTGAAGTCGAGGTGCGGTTCGCCGTCCACGCGCAGGGTCGCCAGGCCGGGGCCCGACACTTCGAGCCGGCGGGTCTCGACGTGGTTGCCGTTCTCCTGCGGCACGACGTACGGGGTCTGGAGGGCGTCGATGGAGCTGGTGAACCGGCCGACGCGGGCGGCGGCGCGGCTGTCGGTGTACGACTCCTCCGGGCCTCGGCCGAACCAGGTGACGTCGGTGTAGCCGCCTGGCAGCGTGAACCTCGCGCCCATGCGGGGCGGGCTCACGCTGAGGTGCCCGTAGGCGGTGTCGAGCCAGTCGCCGACCGGGTCGGCGTCGATCTGGAGGTGGAGCGCGCCGTCCCGCCAGCGGTAGGTGAACGTGGTGCGGAAGCCGAGGGTGCGGGTGGCGGGGCCGCTGCGGCCTCGGACGACGAGCGTGTGGTCGTCTGGACGTTCGATGCCGCCGCTGCGGTGCAGGAAACGGTCCAGGCCGACCGCTTCCCAGTCGGCGGCCAGCGCGTTCCTGGGACCTTGGCCGCGGTCGTTCTCCGTGGGGGCGCGCCACACGTCGAGCACCGGCCCGTCCAGTTCGAGCTCCCCGATCCGTTTCAGGCGGCCGGTCCTGCCGTCGAACTCCGCCGCCCCGACCCGGACGAACGGCTGCTCATGCTCGGCACCCACCCACCCCACACCCGGCAGCACGGCCACGGCGGTCGTCGGGGGCAGGGCATCGTCGGGAGGAGTGGGGGCGGCGGGGAGCGAAAGGCGGGCGGGGCGGCGGTGGGTGCCGGTGGCGAGCCGGACCTGGGTCCAGGCGACCACGTGCCCGGCCTGCGCCCAGCGGGTGGCGGCGGTCAGCACGGCCTCGATCGTCACCCACGTCTCCCCCTCCCCCGCGCTCCCGGCCCCGAACCTGGGCAGCGGCACCCGTACGCGCTCCCGCGCCCCGCAGCGCGGCACCTCCAGCGTCCCGGTCAACCTCTCCACGGGCACCCCGTCCACCTCGACCCACCACCGGAAGGAGAGGTGCCCGAGGTCGACCATGTCGTACTTGTTGGTGATGATGACCGAGCCGCCGGAGACATCGAAGCCCACGGGTTCGATCGCCTTGCGGAGTTCGGCCAGCCCAGGGGACGGCGTGCGGTCGGGGAACAGCAGCCCGTCCAGGCAGTAGCGCTCTCCGTTCGGCTGGGCGTCGATGTCGCCGCCGTGCCGGTAGTACGGGCGTCCCTGCGAGTCCCGCCCGCTCAGCCCGTGGTCGATCCATTCCCACACGAACGCCCCGCAGAACCGCTCATAGGACTCCAGGATCGCCTGGTAGTCCGACAGCGACCCGGGCCCGTTCCCCATGGCGTGGGCGTACTCGCACAGCAGGAACGGCAGCCCGCGCCGCCGCACGTCCTCGTCGGATCCGGGCGTCACGCCTTCTGGCGGGTCCTCCTTGCGCTGCCCGATGCGCTCCAGGTCGTCCAGCGACGGGTACATCAGGCTGTGGAAGTCGGAGTGCCGGTAGCTCGGGTCGCGTTCGTAGTGCAGCGGCCGGGTGGGGTCGCGCCGTCTGATCCAGTTCTCGATGTCGGCGAACGCCGCGCCGCTGCCGCTCTCGTTCCCGAGGGACCACACGACCACGCTGGGGTGGTTCTTGTCGCGCTCGACCATGCGTCGGGTGCGGTCGAGCAGCGCCTCGCGCCACATCGGCTCGTCGGGCGGGTTGCCTTCCCAGCCCGCGTAGATGAAGCCGTGGGTCTCGATGTCGCATTCGTCGACCACCCAAAGGCCGTATTCGTCGCACAGTCGCAGGAACTCGGGGTGCGGCGGGTAGTGGGCGGTGCGGACGGCGTTGACGTTGTGCCGTTTCATCAGCTCGATGTCGCGGATCATGGTGTCGCGGTCGAGCGAACGGCCGCGTTCGGGGTCGTGCTCATGCCTGTTGACGCCCCTGAACAGCACGGGGACGCCGTTGACCAGCAGCCGCCCGCCGGAGATCTCGACGGTTCTGAACCCGATCGCGAGCTCGATGCGCTCGCCCGCCGCCGACAGGGTGCCCCGGTAGAGGCGGGGGTGCTCGGCGCTCCACGGCTCGACGCCGTCGAGCGTGACGCTCTGCCCGGTGGGGACGGTGAGTCCGAGTTCGGGGATCTCCACGATGCCGGGGACGTCGGCGGTGACCAGAAGGGTGCCGTCGTGCGAGGCGCGCACGGTGAAGTCGTCGATGCCGCCTTCGGGCCTGGAAAGCAGTTCCACGTCGCGGAAGATGCCAGGCAGCCACCACATGTCCTGGTCTTCGAGGTAGCTGCCGGACGACCAGCGCTGCACGCGTACGGCCAGCAGGTTGCCGCGCGGCCTGACCAGCCCGGTGACGTCGAACTCGAACGGCAGCCTGCTTCCCTTGGAGTGGCCGAGCAGTTCGCCGTTCAGCCAGACGGTGCCGCAGGAGTCGACGCCCTGGTAGCGCAGCACGCTCCGGCCGGCGGGCCAGTCCGGCGGCAGGTCGAAGCGGAGGCGGTAGTCGCCGGTGGGGTTGTCGTCGGGCAGGTACGGCGGGTCGATGGGGAACGGGTAGGCGGTGTTGGTGTAGCGCGGCTGGTCGTGGCCCTCCAGCACCCAGTGGGAGGGCACCCTGATCGTCTCCCAGCCGGAGTCGTCGAGTTCCGGGTCGGGCAGCGTGGGGCCGGTGCCGTCGGCGGTGCCGGAGAGCAGGAAGCGCCAGCGGCCGTTGAGCGACAGGCGCGGCGCGTCGGAGCGGAAGTCCGCGCGGGCCGCCCGCCGCCCGGAGCCGGGCCCGGGATCCTCGTGGAAAGCGACCATACATCCCCCACTGCAACAAAACGTTTTAACACCATATACAACCAACATCCTTACTTTCCACGGTGCCAACGCGGCAAACCAGCGCAAAAGCATTGACATGAGAGGTTGAATAAATATATCATTTGGTAAATCGTTTTAAGCTTCCGGTCCGTCCCGACGGGGAGGACGAGAATCCCCCATGACGCGCACAACCGGCATCCGATTCGGCACCGCCTACTACTGGGAATACCTGCGTGCCCCGGACCTCGCAAGAGACCTCGACCTGATGGTCCAGGCCAAGATCGACACGATCCGCGTCGGCGAGTCCGTCTGGTCCACCTGGGAGCCGCGCGACGGCGAGTTCGACCTGGAGTGGCTGACCCCGGTCCTCGACGGCGCGCACGAGCGCGGCATCGGCGTCGTGCTGGGCACCCCCACCTACGCCATCCCGCCGTGGCTGCAGCGCAAGCACCCCGAGCTGGCCGTCGCCCGCGCCGACGGCTCCCGCGTCCCCTGGGGCGCCCGCCAGGAGGTGGACTTCACCGCGCCGGCGTTCCTGCGCCACGCCGAGCGTGTCATCCGCGCCGTCGTCGGCCGGCACGGCGGCCATCCCGCCGTGGCCGGCGTCCAGCTCGACAACGAGCCGGGGCTGCACCTGATCCACAACGAGCCGGTGTTCGAGCGGTTCACGGCCTGGCTCGCCGGCCGCTACGGCGATCCGGCCCGGCTGAACGAGGAGTGGGGCCTGACGTACTGGTCGCACCGCATCGGCGACTGGAACGAGCTGTGGCGCCCCCACGGCAACACCACCCCGTCCTACGACCTGGCCTGGCGGCGCTTCCAGGCCGACCTCACGACCGAGTTCATCGCCTGGCAGGCGGCGCTCGTCCGCGAGCTGGTGCCGCCGGACCTGGTCCTCACCACGTGCCTGGCCTACCAGCGGTCTGCCCTTGACGACGTGCGGCTGTCGGAGCACCTGACGGTCACCAGCGGCAACGCCTACTACCTGCCCCAGGACGCCCTGATCCACGACGCCGAGGACACCCCGGCCGAGATCTCCTGGTTCTCCGCGGAACCGTCACAACTGCTCCAGGCCGCCGACCGCATGTACGCCTCGAAGGGGGCCCGCTACTGGGTGACCGAGACCAACGCCACCTCGATCGCCGGGTCCCAGCTCAACCTCCCGCCCTACGACGGCCAGCTCCGCCAGGCGGCCTGGGCGCTGGTCGCGCGGGGCGCGGAGATGATCTCGTACTGGCACTGGCACACGCTGCACTACGGCGCGGAGACGTACTGGGGCGGCATCCTCGGCCACTCCATGACGCCGGGCCGCGTCTACGACGAGGTCGCGCGGCTGGGCGCGGAGCTCGACCGGGCGGGCGACGACCTCACGGGGCTCACGCCGGATGCCGACGTCGCGTTCCTGTACTCCCACGAGAGCAAGTGGGCGCTGACCTTCCAGCCGCCGCTCACCCTCGACGGGCGCGGCCCCGACAAGGACGCCTACGAGCGGATCGTGACGGCCTTCTACCGGGGCGCGTGCGAGGCCGGGATGCAGGCGGCGTTCGTGCCGCCGGAGCGCTTCACCCCGTATCCCGTCGTGGTGGCGCCCGCGCTGTACTGCATGTCCGCGGAGCTGGCCGACGTTCTGGCCGCCTACGTCCGCGACGGCGGGCACCTGGTGCTGACGTTCCTCAGCGGTTACGCCGACGAGGAGGCCAGGGCGCGGGCCGAGGTCGCGCCGGGCCCGCTGCGGGAGCTGGCCGGGGTGCGTTACCTGGAGTACTCGACGCTGCCGCGACCGGTCCCCCTGCGCGGGTTCGGAACGCGGGACGTGGCCCGGCACTGGGCCGACGCTCTGGAGCCGGAGGGCGCCGAGCCGCTGGCGCACTACGACCACCACCATTTCGGCCGCTGGCCCGCGATCACACGCAACCGCGTGGGCGAAGGGAGCGTGACCTACGTGGGCACGCTGCCGGGCAGGGAGCTGACGGCCGAGCTGTTCCGCCGGATCGCGCCGGAGCGGGATCGCCTCGTCACCGCCGACGCGCCCCAGGTCACCGTGCGTTCGGCGGTCAACGGGCAGGGCGAGCGCCTCTGGTTCGCCCACAACTGGTCCGACCGCGAGAGCACGGTGACGCTCGCCGCTGCGGCGACGGAGGTCACCGGGAGCCGCGAACCGCTGCCGCCGGGCCCGCTGCGCCTGGCCCCCTTCGACGTACGAGTGGTGAAATGACCGGATTTCAACCCGCCTGGGAGTCACTGCGCGCCCACCCGATCCCCCAGTGGTTCGGCGAGGCCAAGTTCGGCATCTGGTCCCACTGGGGCCCGCAGTCCGTGGCCCGCTCCGGCGACTGGTACGCCCGCCACCTCTACGGCATGCAGCCCTGGTCGGAACCGTGGGAGCGCACAAGGGCCACCCGCCAGCAGGCCCACCACCGCGGCCACTTCGGCCGGGGCGGCGCCAAGGACCTGTTCCCCCGCTGGCGCGCCGAGCGCTTCGACCCCGACGAGCTCATCGACCTGTACGTCTCCAGCGGCGCCCGCTACTTCGTCGCCCTGGCCACCCACTGCGACAACTTCGACCTGTGGGACTCCGGCCTGCACGAATGGAACGCCACCCGAATCGGCCCGCGCCGCGACGTCGTCGGCGCGTGGGAGCGGGCGGCCCGCGCGGCGGGGCTGCCGTTCGGACTGAGCTTCCACAACAACTGGACGTGGCGCTGGCTCGACGTCGCCCACGGCCGCGACCCGGACACCGGCGAGCCCCACGACGGGGCGCTGACCAAGAGCGACGGCACCGGCCAATGGTGGGAGGGCCTCGACCCGGCCACCCTCTACCCGGCCAGGCACACCCCCGGCGCCAGACCGCCGGCCGCCGTCGCCGAGGGTTTCTACGCCCGCGTCCGGGAGGCGCTGGACCGCTACCGCCCCGACCTGGTCTACCTCGACGACGGCCGGCTGCCGTTCGACGCGGGCAGCGTGGTGGAGTCGGAGCCGGTCAGCACCGCCGGGCTCGACCTGCTCGCCCACTACTACAACACCTGCCCGACGGGCGGCCTGGTCACCGTCAAGCAGGTGCCGGACGCCGACAGGACGGCGGTCGTCCTCGACTGCGAGCGCCGCCAGCTCGACGCCGCCGAGGCGCACCCGTGGCAGTTCGACACCAGCGACGGCGAGTGGTTCGACTGCTCCGACGACGACCCGATGTTCCATCCGCGCAAGAGCCCGCGGCAGGTCATCCACACCCTGATCGACGTGGTCAGCAAGAACGGCTGCCTGCTGCTGAACGTCCCGCAGCACGCCGACGGCACCGTGGACGCCCACGCCCGCCGCCTGCTGGCCGAGGTGGGCGACTGGCTGCGGGTGTGCGGGGAGGGCGTGTACGGCACGACTCCCTGGACGCGCGCCGCCGAGGGCGGCACGGGCCTGGGCGAGACCAAGGGATACGAGCACTACAACGAGGCCGAGCGCGCCTACAAGGCCGGCGACATCCGCTTCACCCGGCGCGGCGACGCCCTGTACGCCACCCTCCTGGCCTGGCCGGACGACGGGACGACGGCGATCACCAGCCTCGGCACCGCGGCCGGGCTCCTGGAGCGCCGCCCCGGCAGGGTCGAACTGCTCGGGCACGGCCCGATCGGCTGGCGGCTGGAGCCCGAGGCGCTCTACGCCGACCTGCCGGCCGAGCCGCCCACCACGGCCGCCTACATGATCAAAATCACCTGAGGAGCCGCCCAGTCATGGTGACGAACCTGCGCACGTGCGACCTGACCGACCCCCTCGGCATCGAACTCCCCCGGCCCCCGCTGAGCTGGCAACTCACCGACGGCTCCGAGCAGCGCGGCTACCACGTCCAGGCCGGCACGCGGGAAGGGGCGGCCGACCTGTGGGACACCGGCGAGGTCGAGGGCGCCGACCAGCGCGTCGAGTACGGGGGACGCCCACCGGGCGGCGGCGCCACCGTGTACTGGCGGGTCCGGGTCCGCGACGCGCACGGCTGGTCCGAATGGAGCCCCAGTGCCCGTTTCGAGGCGGGCGCGGACGACTGGACGGCCCGCTGGATCACCCACCCCGACTGGCACGACGAGGGCAATCCGCGCGCCGGCGAGGGCCGCCCGCTCCCGCTGCTCGCCGGGGAGTTCACCCTGGCGCAGCCGGTGGTCAGGGCCCGGCTGCGCGTCGCGGGGCTCGGCGTCTACGTGGCCTCGGTGAACGGCACGCCGGTGACGGACGCCGTGCTGGAGCCGCCGTACACGGACTTCACCCGGCGCGTCGCGTACGCCACGCACGACGTGACGGCGCTGCTGCGCGAGGGCGCGAACGCGGTCGGCGTCGCGCTCGGCCCCGGGATCGCGCACGTGTTCCCGCACCAGGACCGCTACATGAAGTTCTTCGGCTCCAAGGCCGCGCCCAAGGCGATCGCGCAGCTTGAGGTCGAGTACGCCGACGGGTCGAGCGGCCGCTTCCACACCGGACCCGGCTGGCTGGCCACGCAGGGCCCGACCGTGCGCTCGCACTGGTTCGGCGGCGAGGACCACGACGCCCGCCTGCGGATCCCCGGCTGGGACGCCCCGGGCGCCGACCGCTCGGCCTGGCGCCCGGTGACCGTCCTGGACGACACCACCGAGACGCTGCGCTCGCGGGCCTGCCCGCCCATCAGGGTCACCGAGCGGCTGCCCGCGACGGCCAAACTCGTCGCCACCGACGGCACGCCCGTCTTCGACGTCGGCGCCGTCGTCGCCGGCTGGGCCGAGCTCAGCCTGGACCTGCCGGCCGGCCGCTACCTGCGGCTGGTGCCGGGCGACCAGCTCGACGCCTACGGCCGGGTGATCCAGTCCAAGCCCACCACGGGCGCGCCCATCTTCAACACCTACGTCACCCAGGACGGCCCGCAGACCTGGCACCCGGACTTCCGCTACGACGGCTTCCGCTACGTCGAGGTGCAGGGGCTGCCGGAACACCTCGGCCCGGAGGCCGTGACGGCGCTGGTGCTGCGCGCCGACAACACCCCCGTCGGCACGTTCGAGACCTCCAACGCGCTCGTCAACGACATCCACACGATCATCGACCGCGCGGTGCGGGGCAACATGTACAGCGTCCTGACCGACTGCCCGCACCGCGAGAAGCTGGGCTGGCTGGAGCAGACGCACCTGCTGTTCGACGTCGTCGCCAACAACTACGACGTCGCCGCCTACTACCGCGAGCTGCTGGTCACCATCGCCGAGGCGCAGACCGAGGACGGGCTGGTGCCGGACATCGCGCCCGAGTTCCTGGTGTTCGACGCCCCGTTCAGGGACGACCCGAACTGGGGCGGCGCGATCGTGCGCATCCCCTGGCAGCTCTACCGCCGCTACGGCGACCGGACCGCGATGCGGACCCACTACGACGCGATGCGCCGCTACGTCGACTACCTGACGAGCCGGGCCGACGACGGCATCCTCGGCTACGGGCTCGGCGACTGGATCGGCCTGGACCAGGAGACGCCCATACCGCTGGTCTCGACCTGGGGCTACTGGCGGGCGGCCGACACGATGGCCAGGACCGCCGGCGCGCTGGACCGCGACGAGGACGCCAAGCGTTACCGCGCCCTGTCCGAGGGGATCGTCGCCGCGTTCGGCGAACGCTTCTCCGGGGCGGGCAGCCAGGCGTCGGAGATCCTGACGCTGGACATGGGCCTCGTCCCGGAGCGGCCCGGCGCGCTGGAGCGGATCAGCGAGGCCGTGCGGGGCGGCGGCATCACCGTCGGGGAGATCGCGCTGCCCGCGCTGTTCCGGGTGCTGGGCCGCGCCGGGCGGCACGAGGCGCTGTGGGAGTTCGCCACCTCGACCGAGCATCCGAGCTACGGCTACCAGGTGCGTCACGGCGCCACCGCGCTGACCGAGGCCTGGGACGGGCCGACGCGCGGCCTGTCGCAGAACCACTACATGCTGGGCGCGATCGACGCCTGGTTCTACCGGGGGCTCGGCGGGATCGGCCAGGCGCCCGGCTCGACGGGGTTCCGCCGGCTGATCGTCGAGCCGGCCGCGCCGGGCGATCTGGAGTCGGTGCGGGCGAGCACCGCCACGCCGTACGGGCGGGTCGCGGTCTCCTGGCGCAGGCAGGACGGCGCGTTCCTGCTGGAGGTGGAGGTGCCGCCCGGCTCGTCGGCCGAGGTGCGGCTGCCGGACCTCGGTCTCGACCGGCTGTCCGCCCCCGAGGCGGCCGTCCGGGCCGGGGCCCGCGCCTTCGAGGTGCCGGCCGGGCGATGGACGTTCGAGGCGAGCCGGTGAGCGGCTACGACCCGGCGGCGATCAGGACCCCGCACAAGGCCGGGCGGCTGCTCGTCGGCCCTTCCGGGGAACCCGACCGCTTCGACGGCCTCTTCGTCGACTGCCCGTTCGTCTGCTCCGACGACGGCGAGTACCTGATGACGTACGTCGGCTTCGACGGCGTCGGTTACCAGAGCGCGCTGAGCCGCTCGACCGACCTGGTGACGTGGAGTCCCGGCGAGATGATCCTGCCGCGCGACCCGGGCCACCCGTACCGGCGCTACAACGCCGCGCTCACCTCGATCGTCCGCGACAACCGCCTCGACTCGGCCGGCCAGGTGAACTGGCTGGACGGCCGGGCGGTCGGCACCTACCACGCCTACCCGCAGGCCGGGATGGAGGTGGGCGCGGCGGTCATCGGGTTCTGCGTCAGCGACGACCTGCGCACCTGGAAGGACACCGGGTCGGTGCTGCGCCCGCAGGACGGCGGCGCGTGGGAGCGCGGCGGGCTGTACAAGTCGTGGCTGCTGCGCCACGACGGCCTGTACTACTGCTTCTACAACGCCAAGAACCGCACCTATGACGGCTGGCGCGAGCAGATCGGCTACGCGGTCTCCCCCGACCTCGAACGCTGGGAGCGGCCCAGCCCTGAACCCGTGGTGCGCAACGGCGGCGCGGGCGCGTTCGACGAGCGCTTCGCCTCCGACCCGTGCGTGCTGCGGGACGGCGACTGGTGGGTGATGTTCTACTTCGGGCTCTCCTTCGACGGCCACGCCCGCGAGGGCTACGCCGTCTCCCGCGACCTGCGCACCTGGCACAAGAGCGACGAGATCCTCATCGACGTGGGGCCGCCCGGCTCGGCCGACGACACCTACGCGCACAAGCCCGCGGTCGTCTCCCACGGCGGGCGGCTGCACCACTTCTACACGGCGGTGCGGCGCTGCGAGCCGTACCAGGTCGGCACGCACACGCTGGTCGAGCGGCGCGGCATCTCCATGGCCTACGGAGGCACACGATGAACGAACGGTTTTCCGGTCAGTCGCGCAGGCGTTTCCTGGCGGGGACGGTCGGCGGGCTGCTGGCAGCCGGCACGGCAAGCCGGGCGGAGGCCACCACGAGCCCGTCCGGCGGCTCGGGTTCCGAGGCGGCGGCGTGGGCCAGGGTGCCGGCGATCAGGCGGCGGATCAAGCCGCCGCGTTTCCCCCGCCGCACCTTCCCCATCACCCGCTACGGAGCCGTCGGCGACGGGACGGTCACCTGCACCGACGCCTTCAAGCAGGCGATCGCGGCCTGCTCGGCGGCCGGCGGCGGACGCGTGCTCGTGCCCCCGGGCACGTACCTCACCGGTGCCGTGCACCTGGCCGACAACGTGGAACTGCACCTGGAGGCGGGCGCGACGCTCACGTTCAGCCGCGACCCGGCCGACTACCTGCCCGTCGTGCACACCCGCTACGAGGGCGTCGAGCTGATGAACTACTCCCCCTTCATCTACGCCCTGGATCGGGTGAACGTCGCGATCACCGGCTCGGGCACCATCGACGGGCAGGCCGACGCCGAGCACTGGTGGGACTGGTCGGGCGATCCGCCGCCGTCCGAGCGGCCCGACAAGGAGTTGCTGGCGCGCATGGCGGAGGAGGGCGTGCCGGTCGAGCAGCGGGTCTTCGGCGCCGGGCATTACCTGCGGCCGAACCTGATCCAGCTCTACCGCTGCCGCAACGTGCTCATCGAGGGCGTGACGGTCAAGGACTCGCCCATGTGGAACATCCACCCGGTCCTGTGCACGAACGTGACCATCCGCGAGGTCACCGTGGACAGCCCGCACGGGCCGAACAACGACGGCTGCGACCCCGAGTCATGCGTGGACGTGCTCATCGAGCGCTGCGAGTTCGACACGGGCGACGACTGCGTGGCGATCAAGGCGGGCAAGAACGCCGACGGCCGCCGGGTGAACGCGCCGTCCATGAACGTGCTCGTGGACTCGTGCGTGATGCGCGACGGCAACGGCGGCGTGACGATCGGCAGCGAGACCACCGGCGGGGTGCGCTGGGTGTTCGCGTGGGACTGCACGATGAGCAGCGCCCGTCTGGAACGGGCCGTGCGGGTCAAGACGAACCCCGATCGCGGCGGCTACGTCCGGGACGTCTACTTCAGGGACATCACCGTGGGGCAGGCCGCCGACGCGGTCATCGAGGTGGCGCTGAACTACGAGAACAAGCACACCGGGCCCTACTTCCCCGACGTCGGAGGCATCCACGTGCGGCGGCTGCGGGCCGGGCGGGCGCCCAGGGCGTTCAACCTGATCGGCAACCCGGACAACCCGATCAAGGGTGTCCGGGTGGCCGACAGCGTCTTCGAGGAGATGGCCGAGGCCGACGTGGTGCGCGACGTGACGGGGTTCGAGCTGCGCAACGTGTGGGTCAACGGGCGGCGGGTCTAGCGGAATTTCAGCGAATTTTCAGCGAGGCCGTGAGAATTGGCGGTGTATGACCGCGTTCAGAGCATGCGCTGGATGACCTGCGGAGTCGCAGGAACGGCGCTGTGATATATGGCGTGTCTTTCTTCGGAGGTGACCAGGCCTAGGCGATACAGAATCCCGATCGACCGGTTCCAGAACAGGCGCGCCTCGACGTTTTCACCCCCGTCGTTGAGCGCGTTTCCGAGCCCCCACATGATTTCCGCCTCCCGGTAGTCGCCGCCGAGACCGGCCGCCTCGTAACGGGCCAGCGCCCGCCGGTAGTGCGTCACCGCCTCCTGCGGCCGGCCCGCCAGCCGGTACGCCTCCGCGAGGTTGCCCATGACGCTGACGAGGTCGACGATCACGTCCGCCTCCTCCAGGATGTCGATCGCCTGGGAGCAGACGTCGATGGCCTCGTCGAACCAGCCGATCCGCTGGTAGGCCAGCCCGAGGTGGCTGAGGCTGCCGCCCTCGGCCCAGCGGTTGCCCAGCTTCCTGGTGAGCGCGATGGCCCGCACGTGGTAATCGACGGCCTCGTGGAAACGGCCCATGCCTCTGTGGGCCATGCCGATGTGGTCGAGCAGGGCCGCCTCGCGGTGGACGTCCCCCAGCCGCCGGTGGGCGGCAAGCGCCCGCTGCAGGTGGACGATGCCCTCGCTCTGCTTGCCCACGCAGACCTCCGCCCAGCCCAGGTCGCCGAGCGCGAAGGCCTCGTACCGCGCCTCGCCCGTCGTCTCGGCGGCGCGCAGCGCCAGCCCGTTGAGGGTGTAGAGGTTGAGCCAGTGTCCGGCGTCGTAGAGCGGGATCGCGAACGCGGTGGCCAGGGCCACCCCGAACTCCGCCATGGGCGTGCCCACGGTCTGGGCGACGGCCGCCACGATGTTGTCCTTCTCGGCCTCGATCCAGGTCTGCAGGTCCTCGTTCGTCTCCAGGACCGCCCCCGGGTGGGCGAGCGGGTTCGGGCCGATCTCCGTGCGCCACGAGAAGTCCGCCTTCAGCATCCTGATCGCGGTACGCGCGCCGGCCAGGTAACAGTGCAGCGCCCTGTGCACCGCCATCAGACGGGCCGGCTCGCTCTCCTCCTCCTCGGCGCGCTCACGGGCGAACAGCCGCAGCAGGTCGTGCAGGCGGTAGCGGTCGGGCTCGTGGTTCTGCACGAGCTGGGAGTCCACCAGGAGGTCGAGGAGGCGGTGCACGCGCTCCTCGGAAAGCATGGCCAGCGCTGCCGCGGTGGTCAGGCTGATGTCCGCGCCGTCCAGCAGGCTCAGCAGCCGGAACATCCTGGCCGCCGCCGCGCCGTCGGGATCGGCCGCCAGATCCTGGTAGCCGGCCTGGAAACTGGCGCGGACGGCCCGGTCGTCGGCCCGCAGCTCGTCAAGGCGGCGCCGGGCGGTGGCCAGCCGCCTGGCCAGCAGCGACACCGGCCACGACGGCCGGGTGGCCAGCCGGGCCGCGGCCAGGCACAACGCCAGCGGCAGCGCCCCGGTCAGCCGGATCACCTCCCGCGCGGCGGCCGACTCCGCCTCGATCCGCTCCTTGCCGACCATGCGGGTCAGCAGGGCCAGGGCGTCCTCGCCCGGCAGCACGTCCAGCGGCACCCGGACGGCGCCCTCGAACGAGGTGAGCATCCGCCTGCTCGTGATCAGCACGGCGCACGTCGGGCTGCCGGGGAGCAGCGGGCGCACCTGGGCGGCGTCGCGGGCGTTGTCGAGGATGATCAGAATCCTCTTGCCGCCGGTCAGCGACCTGAACCGGCCCGCGGCCTCCTCCAGATCCGTCGGGACGGCCGAGCCGCCCAGGCCGAGCGAACGCAGGAACCGGCCGAGCACCTCGACCGGCGACACGGGCCCGATCTGCGGGGAGGCGCCGTGCAGGTCCACATAGAGGCGGCCGTCGGGGAACTCCTCTGCCAGGGCGTGCGCGACGCGGATGGCCAGCGCCGACTTGCCGACGCCGCCGATGCCGCTGATCTGGCAGATCCGGACGCGGTCGCCGCCGGTTTCCGCCAGGGCGCGGCGCACGCGCGCCACCTCCTCCTCCCGCCCGACGAACGCCGCCACGCCGGCGGGCACCTCGGCGGGCACCACCCCCGGCCGGAGCTCGCCATCGCCACCCGGATCGGACAGTGCGCGCTCGCCCGGTCCTGGGCGCGTCCGCGAGGAGAAGCCCGCCCGCTCGGCCGGCACTCGCCCCGGAGCGGCATCCGGCCGCCCGGCCCGCGCCCCATCCGACGAACCACCCTGCGCCGGGCCTGAAAAGGCACCCGGCCCCCCATCCGGCGAACCACCCTGCGATGGCCCCGGAGAGGTGACCGTCCGACCGGGGCCTTCAGCGGGTGTGTCCGCGGTGTTTTCCCGGTGTGCGGCCACCTCCTGGGCGGGGTCGGCCGCGTCGTCGCGCAGGATGGCCTGGTAGAGGCGCTGCATTTCGCCGCCGGGTTCGATCCCCAGCTCCTCCACCAGCCGCATTCGGGTGGTGCGGAACACCTCCAGGGCGGCGGCCCGCCGTCCGACCTGGTGCAGGGCCGTCATCATCAGCTCCGCCAGCCGCTCCCGCAGCGGATGCTCGCTCATCAGCACCGGCAGCTCGGCCAGCCACTCGCGATGCCGCCCCAGCCGCAGATCGACCGCGACACGTTCCTCGACGGCGACCAGCAGCTCCTCATGCAGCGCCGCGCCGAACGCCTCGACCAGCCACTCTCCCGCGACGCCCGCCAGCGCCGGCCCGTTCCACAGCTCCCGCGCCTGCCGCAGCAGCTCGGCCGACTCCGCGAGGTCGGCGGTGCGCGCCCGCTGGACCAGGTGGCGCGCGAGGTACAGGTCGACCCGCAGCGGATCGAGGTCGAGCCGGTAGCCGGGCGGCGAGGTGACCAGCTCGACGTCCGGCACGTCGGCGAGCACGCGCCGCAGCCGCGACACGTAGCCCTGGATCGCGTTGCGCGCCGACGCCGGGGATTCCTGCCCCCACACGGCCTCGACGAGCCGATCGACGGACACGGTACGGCCGGGGTGTAACAGCAACATGGCCAGCACGGAACGCTGCTGCGCGGTCGAGGGCCCGAGCAGTCTGTCACCCGCCCAGATCCCGACAGGCCCCAGCAGTCGGAACTCCGCTGCCTCCAAGCGCGCGCCCCTCTCACTGGCCGCTCACGCCCGGTCCCCCATCGCCGGGCCGCGTTCGGTTTCGTCACGCGGCCTCCCGTTTCGACGCGCGGCCTCGCGATCACCCTAACGCACCACCCGCCACTGTGATCGCCTACAACCAGATGGCCCCGCCCGTCGTCCAACCCTGCATGGGCAGCGCACTCATCGACGGGGATCCGCGCAGGTTGGGCGTCTACTGGCTGGCGAGCCGGCTGGGCGCGGGCGGCCAGGGCGTCGTGTACGAGGCCTACGACCCGGACGGCGCCAGGGTGGCGGTCAAGGTGCTCAGCGGCGACCCGGTCAGCCGTCCCGAGCTGCGCGAGCGCCTGGTCAAGGAGGCGGTGTCGGCGCAGCGGGTGGCCTCGTTCTGCACGGCCAGGGTGCTCGGCGCCGACCTCGACGGGCCCAGGCCGTACATCGTCAGCGAGTACGTCGAGGGCCCCAGCCTGCGCGCCGCCGGGCGCGTCTTCCGCGGCGACGACCTGCACCGGCTGGCCACCGCGATCGCCACGGCGCTGACCGCCATCCACGACGCGGGCGTCGTGCACCGCGATCTCAAGCCCGACAACGTGCTGCTCGGCCCCGACGGGCCCCGCGTGATCGACTTCGGGGTGGCGCGCACGCTGGAGATGTCGCTCACCTCGACGGGCGTGGTGACGGGCACGCCCGGCTACATGGCGCCGGAGGCGTTGTCCGGCGAGCGCGCGGGGCCGCCCGCCGACGTGTTCGCCTGGGCCGCGGTCGTCCTGTTCGCGGCCACGGGCGCCGACCCGTTCACCGGCGAGTCGCTCGCCGCGGTCATGCACCGTGTGCTCACCCACGAGCCCGACCTGGACGTGCTGCCGGGATCGCTGCGCGGCCTGGTGCGCTCGGCGCTGGCCAAGGACCCCGCCCGCCGCCCCTCGGCCCGCGAGCTGCTGCTCGGTCTGGTCAGCGGCGAGGACAGCCTGGACCTGTCGCGGCTGCTCGCCCGCGGCGCCGGCGACGGCCACCTGCCGGGCGGTTTCCGGGAGGGCGACCCGTCGCTGGGGGTGATGGCCGAGGACGTCTACACCGCGCTCTCGCCCGCCGACAAGGAACTGGTCCCCGAGGTGTTCCTGCGCCTGGTCACGGTGACGGCCGAGGGCGAGCTGACGCTGCGCGAGCCGCGCAGGTCCGAGCTGCCCGAGGGGGCCGAGCGGGTACTTCGGGCGTTCGCGTACCTGGTCTCCGGCACCGACCCGATCCGTCTGACGCGTCCCGCCCTCCCCATGGCCTGGCCCCGCCTGCGTGCCTGGATCGCCGCCAACAGGGACGGCCTGGCCGTGCACCGCGAGATCTGCGCGGCGGCCTGGCGCTGGCAGGAGCACGGGCGCAGGGACGGCGACCTGTTCCAGGGCAGCTCGCTCGACAACGCGCTGCGCTGGGCCGCTGCCGAGCGCAGGAACATCACCCTCGTCCCGGCCGAACGGGACTTCCTGGCGGCCGGCGCCGCGCTGTCCAGGCGCCGCTCCCGCAGGACCAGGGCCGTCTCCGTCGCCTTGGCGGTGTGCCTGGCGCTGGCGGTGGCGGCGGGCGGGCTGGCGGTGCGGCAGAGCTTCACGCTGGCCGAGCAGCGCGACGAGGCCGAGTCCGCGCGGCTGGCGGCGGCGGCCGACTCGGTCCGCGGCAAGGACCCGGTGCTCGGCATGCTGCTCAGCGCGGCGGCGGGCCGCCTGGCCCCGACGGGCGAAGCCAGGTCGAGCCTGCTCGCCTCGGCCGCCGACCAGGCCCGAGGCGCCTTCCACGACCCCGGCACGGGCCCTGACGTGGTGCGCGCGCTCAGCGCCGACGGCCGTTCGCTGATCAGTGTCAGCCCGGACGAGGTCAGGGTGTGGGACGTGGCGACCGGCAGGCGGGCGGGCGGGTTCGCCGGGCTCGGGCTGACCGGCAGGCGGCTGCGGCAGGCGGCCGTCAGCGAGGACGGGCGGCTGCTGGCCGTCTCCGACGACCGGGGCGTCGGCCTGTGGGACCTGGCCACCGGCAGGCCGACGGGCCGGCGCACGCCCGCGTCGGACGAGCTCGACCTGACGATCGCCTTCAGCGGCGGCTTTCTCGTGATCGGCATCGGCGAGGGCCGCTCCGTCCACGACCCGCGTACCGGCGCGAGCACCGACCTGCCCACGATGGCCGGCGTGGCCGTGCACCCGGGCGGCGGCTACGCCGTGTCGGGCGGCACCCGCTGGGCGCTTCCGTCGGGGCGGGCCCAGCGCGGTTTCCCCGGCGTCTGCGCCGCCTGCGCCACCGTCTCCGCGTTCAGCCCCGACGGGCGGCGGCTGGCCGTGGCCGACGACGACGGGCTCACGGTGTATGACACCCGTACCCGGGAGGAGATCTTCACGATCGCGGACTGGGAGGAGCTGGCGAGGCCGGTGTTCAGCGGGGACGGGAACCTGGTCTCGGGCATCGGCACGGCCGTCCGCGTCTACCAGGTCGGCGCCGACGAGCCGCTGCTGCTCGACCGCCCGGTGGCCGACCCGGTGAGCGCGCTGGCGTTCGGCCGGGACGGGCTGCGCTACCTGAGCGAGGACACCGTCGTCACCCTCCAACCGCCCTTCACCGCGGAGGAGCCCATGGACGAGGTGCGGCTGAGCTCCGACGGCCGCTGGCTGGCCACGCACGCGCTGGACGCCCACCAGGTCACGCTCAACGGCGCGCGGGTGGAGCTGGGGGCCTTCGAGCCCTACGACAGCGAGTTGTCCTTCAGCCGCGACGGAGGGCGGCTGGCGCTCAGGCGCAGCGGCGGCGTCGTCGTCCTGGACACGGCCACGCGGCGCACCCTGGCCGGGGTCGCCTCGCCGTCGGCGAGCGTGTACGAGGCGAACGCCGTCCAACTGTCGCCCGCCGGGGTCTGGACGGCCGGCGACCGCGTTTTCACACTCTGGCAGGTCCCCGGAGGGCGGCGGCTCAAGCAGGTGCCCAGGCCGCGGCTGCTCGGCTGGACGGTCGGCGCGGACGGCCGGCTGGTGGGCCTGGACGCGGGCCTGCTGCGGCTGGTCGATCTGGAGTCGGGCAGCGCGTTCGGGCCGAGGTTGCCGCTGCCCGCCACGGCGCAGAACATCTGGTTCAGCGCCGACCTCAAGCTGGTCGCGGCCGACTTCTTCGGAAAGATCGGCATTTGGGACACCGGTACGGGACGACAGCTCGGCGACTGGCTGCGGGTGGGGGCGGCGTCGTGGGCGGGGGCGTTCTCACCGGACGGGCACCTGTTCGCCTTCGCCTCGCAGGACAAGACGCTGACCCTGTGGGACGTGCGGCAGGGGCAGCGCGTCGGCCCCGTGATTGGCCTGCCGGACAGCGCGCGCTCGATCGCCTTCTCCGCCGGCTCGGCCGAACTGCTGGCCATCGGCAGGGCGGGGCGGCTGACCCGGCTTCCGGTCGCGGTCGGGCCGCTGGTCACGGCGGTGTGCGCGCGGGCGGGCCGGACGCTGACCGAAGCGGAGTGGCAGCGCCACCTGCCCGACCGGCCGTACGAGCGGAGCTGCGGCTGAGCGAAACCCCACCGGATGACCGCGACGGGGCGGCCGGGGTGCTCAGCGCGGGTTGACGACGCTGCCGGGCAGGCCGAGGCCCGGGTTTCTGGGCGAGGAGGAGGTGCCACGGCCCAGCAGCAGCATGCCCAGCCACATGAGCGCGATGCCCACCCCCGCCAGGGCGGAGTCCTGACCGGCCTGGGCCATGCCCGCCATCAGCACCACCACGCCGGCCGCGGTGACGGCGACGCTCACGACGGTGACCCGCCCCAGCACGGCCAGCATGACGGCCAGCGCGACCAGGGCGGGGTAGAGGAGCTGCGGTCCTGCCGTGTAGAGGCTCACCTCGACCCCCGGGTAGCCCCGCACCTGGTCGAGCAGCGTCCGCATCCCGTCCGCGCCGGTCGCGGCGAAGGCGGCATACACGGCGATCGCGCACTGGGCGAGGTTGGCGGCCAGGCCGAGCAGCGCGATGCCCGTGGCCGTGTCGACCACCACGCGCCGTCCGCCGGTCACGGGCCTGGCCATGCCGCGCAGCGCCACCGTCATGACGCCGAGCATCAGGAAGCCGGCCAGCCAGGCCGCGTTCGCGGCGACCCACCAGGGACTGGGCACGGCCTCGCCGCTGACGGGACCCATGAGGAGCCACCCGCACAGCAGGGCGGCGGGGCCGGCCGTGAAGGAGATCCTGGCCAGACGGTTCGTGGTGTTCATGATCCCACGATGCCTGGCAGGAGACGGCCGGCCCATCGGTGATCGTCCCTGATTTTCCCCTGGTCCGAGCTCAGGGGCGCCGGGTCAGGAGAAGTAGCGCAGCCACACGTAGGCCCATGCCATCAGCGTGCTCATGATCGTCACGACGATCCCGTACCGGGTGAACTGCCAGAAGCTGATCTTGTGTCCGGTGCGGGCGGCGATGCCGATGGCGACCACGTTGGCGCTGGCCGCGACCGCGGTGCCGTTGCCGCCGAAGTCGGCGCCCAGGGCGAAGGCCCACCACAGGGCCTGGCCGGTCTGCGGGTCGGGGACCTGCGCGACGACGCCCTCCACGATGGGGGCCGTGGTGGCGACGTAGGGGATGTTGTCGAAGAACGCGCCGAGCACGCTCGATCCGAACAGCAGCGCCGTGGCCGCGACGAAGTAGTCGTCGCCCAGAATGTCCAGCGCCCACGTGCCGATGGAGGCGATGACCCCGGTGTGGACCAGGCCCGCGACCATGACGAACAGGCCCATGAAGAACACCAGCGTCGGCCACTCGACCTCGTCCAGCACGTCGGAGACGTTCGCGCGCGAGACCAGCAGCATCACGCCGGCGCCCACGAGCGCGACGATGGACGGCTCGATGTGCACCACCGCGTGCAGGCCGAACCCGATGACGACCGCCGTCAGCACCACCAGGCAGCGCACGAGCAGGCGCGGGTCGGTGATGGCCCGCTTCTCCTGCAGCGCCATCACCTCGGCCACGTGGTCGGCGTTGTACTGGAAGGAGTTGCGGAACAGCACTCTGCTGAACAGCACGAAGGCGGCGAAGATGACGACCACGATCGGCGCCATGTGGATGAGGAAGTCGTTGAAGGTCAGGCCGGCGCGGCTGCCGATGATGATGTTCGGCGGGTCGCCGATGAGCGTGGCGGCCCCGCCGATGTTGGAGGCGAGGACCTCGGCGATGAGGTAGGGCTGCGCGGGGATGTGCAGGCGGTTGCAGACGACCACGGTGACCGGCGCCACCAGCATGATCGTGGTGACGTTGTCGAGGAAGGGCGAGGCGATCGCGGTGATGCCCATGAGCATGACCATCAGCCGGTATGGCCGCCCCTTCGACTTCTTGGCCGCCCAGATGGCGAGATAGTCGAAGACGCCCGTCTGCTTGATGATCCCAACGATGATCATCATGCCGAACAGCAGGAAGATGACGTTCCAGTCGATGCCCTCGTGTTCGGAGTAGAACACCTGCGCGCCGGGGACCAGGCCGAGCACGGCCATCAGCCCGGCGGCGATGAGCACCACCTTGACCTTGTTGGCCTTCTCCGTGGCGATGAAGAAGAAGGCCACCAGGAAGATCGCCAGTGCGATGAAAGGGCTCATCCGTCGTGCCCCGGCGGTCCGGCCGGCGTGGACGCGGATTCAACCCGTGAACATGAGTGATGCAGGAGCACGGCGAAGACCTCCAAAGGCGAGCGGGCATGCGGCAGCGGGCGTGGCCGCCCGGCACACGCCCGAAGGTTTTGCGTAAAGGGGGTTAGTCGTCCGAGCCGGCGAGGAGCAGGCTGGTCAGCAACCGTTCGAGGGTGATGGCGCCGGCGAGGGTGCCGTCGCGGCCGACGACCGCGACGATCGGGCTCCGCAGCCTGGCCATGAGCGCGGCCACTTCGAGCAGGGTCGCGTCGAGCGGCACCGTGGCGGGCGTGGCCGGCCGGCTCGGCAGGCAGTCGCCCACCGTCAGATCGCCCAGTTCACCCCAGAACAGGTCGGCGTGGGCCTCGTCGATCGTCCGGCACAGCGCCGGATCCTCCTGGTAGGCCCCCGGAACGGCCAGCCGCAGCACCTGGGTGCCGGGCAGGACGCTCGACGGGCGGCCCCGGTCGTCCACGACGATCAGGCCGGGCATCCGGCCCAGCGCCATGATGCGCACCGCTTTGGTCACGGGGTCGTCGACGGTCACGGTGGGCAGCTTCACGGCGATATTGCTGGCTTGCATGACCCCTCTAGTCCGTTCGACGAGACCGGGCACGGTCCTGCGGATGTCGTCCATGTCCCTGTCTCCCATCGGCTCCGTATCAGTCTGCCTACGGGACGTTTCGGACAACATTGGGTCCAACACCCATCTATGCAGGGATAGAACATGTAGTAACAGAAGCCATAAATGCGGGTCAGGCCGCATGGACAACCGCACCTTTTGACGAAGAGGCTGGTGAAATGAACGACAGCGCTGTACACGACCGGCCGGGGAGCACGCCGCGCCCTCCGGCGCAGGCGCTGTTCCGTCGGCTGTTCGCGATCAACGGGCTGGTGTTCGCGGCGGGCACCATTGTGCTGGCGGTCTCGCCCGCCACGGTCTCCGCCCCCGTCATGCTGGCAGAGGTGCCCGTCCTGGCGGTCGGCCTGGCGCTGATGCTGGCCGCCAACGCGCTGCTGCTGCGCCGCAGCCTGGCGCCGCTGGACGCGCTGACCACGCTGATGCAGCGCGTCGACCTGCTGCGCACCGGCGACCGGCTGGCCGACAGCGGCAACAGCGACCTGACCCATCTGATCTGCACGTTCAACGCCATGCTCGACCGCCTGGAGGCCGAGCGCAGCGCGAGCAGCGCCTACGCGCTGGCCGCCCAGGAGGGCGAGCGGCAGCGCATCGCCCGCGAGCTGCACGACGAGATCGGCCAGAGCCTGACCGTGGTGCTCCTGGGCCTGAAGCGGGTGGTCGACCGGGCCCCCGCCGACCTGGAGGACGAGCTGCACGGGGTGCAGGAGACGGTGCGGGCCAGCCTGGACGAGGTGCGGCAGGTCGCCCGCCGGCTGCGTCCCGGCGTACTGGAAGATCTCGGGCTGCATGCCGCGCTGAGCGCCGTGTGCAGCGACTTCTCGCAGATGAGCGGCATCAAGGTGACCCGCTCGGTGGAGCCCGACCACCCCGCGCTGGGGGCGGAGGTCGAGCTCGTCCTCTACCGGATCGCCCAGGAGAGCCTCACGAACATCGCCAGGCACGCCCACGCCACCCGCGCGGAGTTGTCGCTCGCCACGGAGGACGGCCGGCTGACGCTGCGCATCACCGACAACGGGCAGGGCGGCGTGCTCAAGGACGGCGCGGGGATCAGGGGCATGCGCGAGCGCGCCCTGCTGATCGGCGCCCGTCTGACCGTCGAGTCCCCGAAGGGCGGCGGGACGTGTGTGCGCCTGGTCATCCCACGACGCGCCGACAGGAGCTCATTTACGTGAACAAGACCCGGATCCTGCTGGCCGACGACCACTCGCTGGTCCGCCAGGGGCTGCGGCTGATCCTCGACGCCGAACCCGACCTGGAGGTCGTCGCCGAGGCCGCCGACGGCGCGGAGGCCGTCGCGGCCGCGTCGGAGGAGGAGGTGGACCTGGCCATCCTGGACATCGCGATGCCGCGCATGACCGGGCTGCAGGCCGCCCGCGAGATCTCCCGCCGCGCGCCCGGCATCCGCATCCTGATCCTGTCGATGTACGACAACGAGCAGTACTTCTTCGAGGCGCTCAAGGTCGGTGCCTCCGGCTACGTGCTCAAGTCGGTCGCCGACCAGGACCTGCTGGAGGCGTGCCGGGCGACGATGCGCGGCGAGCCGTTCCTCTACCCGGGCGCGATCACCGCGCTCATCCGCGACTACCTGCAGCGCGACCGCGAGGGCGAGCGCATGCCGGAGAGCATCCTGACGCCGCGCGAGGAGGAGATCGTCAAGCTGATCGCGGAGGGCAATTCGGCCAAGGAGATCGCCGAGACGCTCGTCATCAGCGTCAAGACCGTGGACCGGCACCGGGCCAACATCCTGCAGAAACTCGGCATGCGTGACCGGCTGGACCTGACCCGTTACGCCATCAGGGCCGGGCTCGTCGAACCGTGACCCCGACTTGTGGTCATGACATTTCCCGGTTAACGTCTTAGTTCGAATTGGGTAAACCACGAGGTCAGGAGCAGTCACGCGTTCCCCATCAGCCCGGCTGCCGATCGTCCTGTGCGTCGTCGCCCTCGCGGCCACGGCGTGCGTCGGGCGGACGAGCAGCACGGTGGCAGAAGACGGCTCGCGGATCATCCGGTTCCTGCACTCGCAGCCCGCCGGCACGTTCACGCAGGCCATCGAGCTCTTCGAGCAGCGCCATCCCGGCGTGCGCGTGGAGGAGCAGCCGGTTCCGTTCAACGACCTCAACGCGCAGGTCCAGGCCAGGGTCGGCAGCCAGGACCCGTCGATCGACGTCTTCGCCGCCGACCCGCCCCGGGTGCCCAGCCAGGCCTCGCGCGGCTTCCTCCTGGACGTCAGCGACGACCGCCAGGCCATCGCGCAGGCCGTCGTCGGCCCCGCCCTCGACTCGGTGAGCTGGGAGGGCAAGGTGTGGGCCTACCCGCTGTGGACCTCCAGCTCGTTCCTGTACTACAACCGCGACCTGCTCGCCAAGGCCGGCGTCAAAGCCCCGGGATCGGCCGTGGCCGACCGGCTGACCTGGGAGCAGGTGGGCGAGCAGGCCCAGGCGGCCCAGCGGGCCGGGGCCCGCTACGGGCTCGGATTCGACCAGGTCGACCGCTACTTCCAGCTCCAGCCCATGCTGGCCTCCGCCGGCGCGGGCGACGGCCTCACCGGGCCGGGCGGGCTGACCCCCGCCGTGGACAACCCCGGCTGGAAGCGGGTCATGGACTGGTACCAGGGCCTGCACACCTCCCGGCTGGCTCCGCTCGGCATCGGGCCCGAGCAGATGCCGGACGTGTTCGCCTCCGGCCAGCTCGCCTTCTTCGTCGGCGGCCCCGGCCGCATCGGCAAGTTCTCCGGGACCAAGGGGCTGAACTTCGGCGTCGCGCCGCATCCGTACTTCGCGGGCGGCAAGCCGGCCACGCCGACCGACTCGTGGGGGGTCGGCGTCAGCGCCTACAGCTCCCATCCGCAGGAGGCGCGGGCGTTCGCCCGGTTCCTGTCGCTGGACTCCGCCGGGGCGCTGGCGACCACGGGCAAGCAGACGCTGCCGCCGGTCAACAAGGTCGCCTTCGACCGCTACATCGAAAAGACCGTCAGCGACGCGGGCGAGTCCGTCGCCGGCTACGAGGCCCTGCTCACCCACGAGATGGACACCACCGCCCATCACCGCCCGCGCACGGTCGGCTACGTGGACTTCGAGACGACGATCAACAAGACGTTCTCCGACATCCGCAACGGCGCGAACGTGTCCGAATCGCTCCGTGACGCCCAGGAGCAGCTCGACCAGCAACTCCAGCGCTACCGCGACCTCGGCTGACCAGAAAGGCATTGCACCAGTGAGATCCGCGCGGCGCTCGATGTGGACGACGGCGGCCGTCATGCTGCTGCCCGCGATCATCGCCCTGGCACTGCTGCGGCTGTGGCCGTCGATCAGCGCCATCGTCTCGTCCCTGCAACCACCGGACGGGCGGCCCGTCTGGCACACCTTCACCCGGCTGTTCGCCGACGCCACCTTCCTCAACTCGCTCAAGGTCACGCTGCTGTTCAGCGTCATCGTCAACCCGCTGCAGATCGCGCTGGCGCTGTGGCTGGCGGTCACGCTGAGCAAGCGGGTGCCCGCCGTGGGCCTGTGGCGCACGCTCATCCTGCTGCCCGTCGCGGTCCCGCAGACGGTCTCGGCGATCGTGTGGGCGGTGGCCCTGCGGCCCGAGGGCCCGCTCAACGCCGTCGCCAACGCAATGGGCCTGCCCAGCGTGCCCTTCCTGATCAGCCCGAGCACGGCGCTGCTGTCGATCATCATCGTGTGCAGCTGGGTCGGGGTCGGCTACTGGATGACGTTCCTGGTGGCGGGCATCAAGGACATCCCGGCCAGCCTGTACGAGGCCGCGAGCATCGACGGCGCGGGCTCGTGGCGCACGTTCCTGAACATCACCCTGCCAGGACTGCGCAGGCCGCTGATGTTCGTGCTGGTCGCCGACACCGTCTCGAACTTCCTGGTCTTCGCCCCCGTCCAGATCCTGACGCAGGGCGGCCCCCAGGGCTCCACAGACCTGATCATGAACCAGGTGTTCGAGCGCGCCTACGTCACCGGCGACATGGCCGCCGCCTCGGCCGGGACCGTGGTGCTGATCGCGATCGTGCTGGCCGTGGTGACGCTGCAGTTCCGGCTGCTGCCGGGGAAGGACTGACGATGTCGGCGACGAAGGCCGAGACCCGTTCGGGGCGCAGAGCCCTGTGGATCGCGATCCCGGCGGCGGTGCTGTCGGTGCTGCCGCTGGTGTGGGCGCTGAGTTCGGCGCTGCGGCCCAGCGAGGAGGTCTTCCGCTACCTCTATCCGCTGTCGCCGCACACCCTGATCCCCGAGACGGTCACCTTCGACAACTTCGTGACCCTGCTCGGCGGCGAGTTCCACTGGGCGATGATCAACTCGGTGATCGTGGCGTTCTTCAGCGTCGTGCTCGGCACGTTCCTGTCGGCCACCGCCGCGTTCGCGCTGGCCGTGCTGAAGTTCCCCGGGCGCGGCCCGCTGTTCGGGGTGCTGGTGCTGAGCTTCCTGATCCCGTTCGAGGCGATCGCGATCCCGCTGGCGACCACGTTCCGCGCGATGGAGATGCAGAACACCTACATCGGCCTGGTGCTGCCGGGGATCGGCAGCGGGCTGGCCATCTTCCTGCTGCGCCAGTTCTTCCTGAACGTCCCGCCGTCGCTGGCCGAGGCGGCCCGCATGGACGGATTGTCGTGGTGGGGGGTGTTCCGCCACATCTACCTGCCGTTGTCGCGGCCTTCGCTGGTCGGGGCGGGGCTGGTGGTGTTCGTCTTCCAGTGGCAGTCGTTCCTGTGGCCGCTGCTGATCGCGCCTGACCCGGCGATGAAGGTGGCGCCGGTGGCGATCGCGGACTTCGCCGGTGAGCTGGGCGTCGACTACGGGCAGATGTTCGCGGGGGCCATCCTGGCGGCCGGCGTGCCGCTGCTCGTGCTGCTGATCTTCCAGCGGCAGTTCACGGCCTCACTGGCCAGCAGCGGTACGAAAGAGTAGGGAGCCAGCTCATGCGCATGATCATCGACTGCGATCCGGGGAACTCGATCCCCGCCTCCGACATCGACGACGGGCTGGCGCTCGGCCTGGCGCTGGCCGCCCCCGGCGTCACGCTGGAGGCCGTCACCGTGGTGGCCGGAAACACCCCGCGTGATGTGGGCGTCGCGGTGGCGCGCG
This sequence comes from Nonomuraea purpurea, assembly GCF_042650645.1. Classification (NCBI taxonomy): domain Bacteria; kingdom Bacillati; phylum Actinomycetota; class Actinomycetes; order Streptosporangiales; family Streptosporangiaceae; genus Nonomuraea; species Nonomuraea purpurea. The sequence continues at coordinate 563,229 of NZ_JBHSBI010000001.1, read as the reverse complement.
ACCTGCTCGCCCGGGCCGGCGCCCACGACGTGCCGATCTTCCCCGGGGCGGCGGCGCCCCTCGTGGAGGACCCCGCGCCGTGGCGGGCCGACCTGGACAGCCGCCGCGACACCGACGCCGCCCGCGAGCTGTGGCGGGGCATCGTCCCCTCCTCCCCGTTCGACGGCCTGGGCGCGCCGGACGCGGCCGTCGAGATCGTCCGCCGCGTCGCCGCCTCCCCCGGCGAGATCCACCTGGTGGCCGTCGGCCCGCTCACGAACGTCGCCCACGCGCTGCAGCTGCGCCCCCAGCTCGCCGCCGAGCTGGCCTCGCTGACCATCATGGGCGGCGCCTTCGCGGTGCCCGACCTGCTGCAGGAGCTGAACTTCGGCTACGACCCCGAGGCGGCGCACCTCGTGCTGACCAGCGGCGCGCCGATCACCCTGGTGCCCTACGACGTCACCCGGCTGACCTCGCTCACCCTCGGCGACATCGAACGCCTGGCGGGCGCGGGCCCGATGGCCGACTACCTGGCCGAAACCACCAGGCCCTGGATCCGCTGGGTCTCCGAGGCGCGCGGCCTGCCCGGCTGCCACCTGCACGACCCACTGGCCGTCGCCGCCCTGCTCGATCCCGGCCTGGTCACCAAGCGCCGCACCCGAGCGGCCGTGGAGCTGCACGGCACGCTGACGCGTGGCCGCCCGATCGCCTGGACCAGGCCGCTGCGGGCCACCGGGCTGCGGGTCCCCGACGTCGAGCCCATCGACGTGCTCGACTCGGTGGACAACGACCGGCTGGTCGCGTTCCTGATCGACACCCTGGTCAGCGCCGGACGCTGAAACACAGTCTTTGTTCGCCCGGTGCCCCGGGTTACGTTGGTCTGGACGCTCTGGAAAGGAAGTGGTCTTGGTGCTCTATCTCTTCGGCTTCGAACGGATCGGCGTGGTCGTGAGCGACATCTACTTCGTCGACCCGCAACCGTTGGACGGCCAGGAGGGAGCCGAGCGCGGTGTGCGCCTGGAACTGCGCACGCTCGAACCCGGCGAGCTGAAGGGGTCGATCTACTCCGCGCGTCCCATCACCGTGGACCGGCCGATCTGGCGGATCGACCTGCTGGAGGCGGTGACCAGCGAGCCGGGCAGCTTCGACCGCACCCACCACCATCCGGGGGTGGAGGGGTGGGAGCCGGGGCCGCGTGTGTTCGACAGGAAGTTGTCGGCCGAGCCGCTGAAGTGGCTGGGTGAGCGGCTGGCCGACGTCGAGAGCGTGCTGAAGCAGGCCGGCGCGAACCCCGACGAGGTGACGCCGGAGGACGTGGCCGGGCTGCGGGAGCGGACGCCGGAGATCATCGAAGCGGTGGAACGGCTGCTCGACGGCATCCGCACCGGCCGCCTCGGCACCCCACCGGACCCCAACGCGACCAGCGTCAGGGCGAGCTGGCTCTAACCTCCCCGGGAGACTTCAGGAGGTTGCGGACGGGCGGCGGTGGAGCAGGCCGAATCGGGTCCACATCGCCTCCGCCGCCTCGATCGAGGCCCCCGTACGCGCCGGGTCCACCGAAGCGAGCTGCGTCACCAGCGCCTGCGCCACTGCCATGCCGGCCGTCAACGAAGGAAAGAACGCCTCCCCCTCGGCCGGCACCATGACGACCTCCTCGGCCGCGTTCGCGAGCGCGGGACTGGCCGCGTCCGTCAGGGCGAACACCCGCGCCCCGCGCGCCCGCGCCTCGTTGGCCGCCAGAACCGTGCTCTCGTACAGCCGCCAGAAGCTGATCGCGATCATCACGTCGTCCGCACCGATGACGGCCACCGCGTTGGCCAGTTCCGCGTCGCCGGCCGTCACGGCGGTGACGGGATAGCCCGCCAACCGGGCGTTGTGCGCCAGCGCCAGCCCGATCGCGGCGTAGCTGCCGTCGGCGACGATCACGGTGCGGCGGGCGGCGGCGACGGCCTCGGCGATCGTGACCAGCACGCCCTCGTCGGCGCGCCGGGTGAACAGCGCGAGGTTGTCGACGTCGCGCCGCAGCGCGCGGGAGCTGGGCGAGCCGGAGCCGCTGTGCTCGGCGGCGACCTGACCCGCCGAGAGCGAGGACAGGTAACGCGCCCGCAGCTCCTGCTGGAGCGCCGGCCAGCCGGCGAAGCCGAGCGCCTGCGCCGTGCGCGTCACCGTCGCCACATTCACCCCCGCGAGCTGCGACAGCTCCCCCGCCGACCCGAACGAGGCCCGGCCCGGCTGCGAGAGCAGCAGTTCGAGGACGGCGGCGGCCTTGCCGCGCAGCCCGCGTCCTGCGGGCACGCGGGCGCGCAGCCAGTCTTCGTAGCTGTCGGTCGCGCGCTCTGTCACGTGGCCCCTCCCTGAGCCTGGAACATGTGCAAAGAGTATTGCAAAACAGTGGTATTGCACTATATGTTGCTGCGCAATTGCCCCGCAGGGCCACAACCTGGGGAAAGGTGTGTTCGATGACCTTGTTGGCCCGTCTGGACCGGCTGCCACTCAGCCGCCCCCACTATCTTCTCCTCCTGATCGGCGGCCTCGGTTACACCTTCGACGGCATGGACTCCGCCGTGGTCGCCTTCCTTCTCCCGAGCGCCCAGGACGCCTGGGGCCTGTCGAACGGCCAGCTCGGCATCATCGGCTCGGCCACCCCGTTCGGATTCCTCTTCGGCGCGACCGTGGCGGGCCTGCTCGGCGACCGCATCGGGCGCAAGAAGGTGATGATGTACGCGCTCGCCTTCTACGCCGTCTTCTCCGTGGTGGCCGCGTTCGCCCCGAACTATGAGGTGTTCCTCGGGGCCAGGGTGCTGGCCGGGGCGGGCGCGGGCGCGGAGAGCGCGATCATCGCCCCCTTCCTGTCGGAGTTCGTGCCCGCCAATCGGCGCGGGTGGTTCATCGGGGCGCTGGCCGGATTCTTCTCCTTCGGGTTCGTGCTGGCCGCGCTGCTCGGGCGGTTCGTGGTGCCGACGATGGACGAGGGCTGGCGGGTCGCCCAGTTGATCACCGCGTTGCCGATCGTGATGCTGCTGTGGTGGCGGCGCTCACTGCCCGAGTCACCCCGGTACCTGTTGCAGAACGGCCGCGTGGACGAGGCCGAGGCGGTGGTCGTCGACCTCGAACGCCGCGTCGAACGGGCCACCGGGCAACCGCTCCCGCCGGTGCCCGAGTCCGCCGTGGCTCCCTCGGCGGACACCCCGAAGGTGAATCTGATCAGCGCCCTGCGCTTCCTGTGGAGCCCGGCGATGGCCCGCCGCACGGCCGTCATCTGGCTCGTGTGGTTCGTGATCACGTTCTCGTTCTACGGCTTCTTCTCGTGGATCCCCACGCTGCTCGTGCAGCGCGGCATCACCGTCACCAAGAGCTTCGAGTTCTCGATCATCATCTACCTGGCCCAGATCCCCGGCTACTTCTCGGCCGCCTGGCTGTGTGAGCGGCTGGACCGCAAGAACACCATCGCGATCTACCTGTCCGGCTCGGCGGTCAGCGCGCTCTGGTTGTCGCAGATGGACTCGCCGGTCACGATCACGCTCGCCGGCGCGGTGTTGTCGTTCTTCCTGAACGGCACGTACGCGGGCGTCTACTCCTACACCCCCGAGCTCTTCCCCACCTGGATCCGCGCCACCGGGACCGGCCTGTCGAGCGCGTTCGGCCGGGTCGGCAGCATCCTGGCCCCGACGATCATCGGGGTGTCGGCGGCGAGCCTGGGCTTCGCGGGCGTGTTCGGGCTGACCACGGCGGTGCTGGCGGCCGGGGTGATCTGCGTGCTGGTGTTCGGGCTGTCCACCGCCGGGCGATCACTGGAAGAACTGACGGAACCCACCAAGGAGGGGACGACGCGATGACCGGCCTGGAAGAGTTGGAGGAGAGCGTGCGCAGGCAGGTGGGGGCGCGGCTGTTCACCGTGCTCGCCTGGATCCCCGAACGGCGGGCGCTGCGCCGGGTGCACAGCAGCCACCCCGCCGAGTACCCGGTGGGCGGCGAGAAGACCGTGGAGGTCGCGCAGGACTGGCTGGCCCGGTGCGTCGAGGCGCGCCGGCCGTACTTCGGCAGGGACAGGGCCGCCGTCCGCGAGATCTTCGCCGACCACGAGCTGATCGAGAGCCTGGGCTGCGGCTCCATCATCAACGTGCCCGTCGTCCGGGAGGACGAGGTGCTCGGCGTGCTCAACATCCTGGACGCCGAGGGCAGCTACGACGAGGAGTCGGTGGCCAAGGCCCGCTCCCTGGCCCTGCTGGCCGTGCCCGCGCTGCTGCAGGCGGGTGCCGCATGAGCCTGCTGCTGCGCAACGCCCTGCTGCTTGACATGTCCACGGGCGAGTACGCCGAAGGCGACCTGCGCTGCGCCGACGGCCGCATCGTCGAACAGGGTCCGGGGCTGAGAGCGCCCGATGACACGCGGGTGATCGACGTCGCCGGCGCCCCCGTGGTGCCCGGCCTGATCGACGCCCACGTGCACGTCACCGCCTCGACCGCGAACCTCGGCTCGCTCGGCTCCATGTCCCCGTCGTACGTCGCCGCCCACAGCGCCCGCATCATGGGCGACATGCTGAAGCGGGGCTTCACCACGGTCCGCGACGCCTCCGGCGCCGACTTCGGGCTCGCCGACGCCCAGGCCGAGGGGCTGATCCGGGGGCCCAGGCTGCTGTTCTGCGGCAAGGGCCTGAGCCAGACCGGCGGCCACGCCGACTTCCGCGGCCGGGGCGAGCACCTGCGCGACGACCATCCGTGCTGCGCGGGGGTGGGACGCGTGGCCGACGGCGTGGACGCGGTCCGCCTCGCCGCCCGGGACGAGCTGCGCAAGGGCGCCCACCACATCAAGGTCATGGCCTCCGGCGGCGTGGCCTCCCCCACCGACCGCATCGACTCCACCCAGTACTCGATGGACGAGCTGCGCGCCATCGTCGAGGAGGCCACGGCGGCCAACCGCTACGTCGCCGCGCACGCCTACACCGCCAGGGCCGCGAACCGGGCGCTGGAGGCGGGGGTGCGCTCCATCGAGCACGGCAACCTGATCGACGACAGCAGCGTCGAGCTGTTCCTGCGGCACGAGGCGTTCCTGGTGCCGACGCTGGTGACGTACTGGGCGCTGAAGGAGGAGGGGCCGGCGTTCGGGCTGCCCGAGCGGAGCTGGCGCAAGGTGGACGACGTGCTCGACGCGGGGCTGGTCGCGCTGGAGCGGGCCGCGCGGGCGGGGGTGCGGCTGGCGTACGGGACGGACCTGCTCGGCGGCATGCACCGGCACCAGAGCCACGAGTTCCGGCTGCGGGCCGAGGTGCAGCGGCCGATCGAGGTGCTGCGGGCCGCCACGACCGGCGCGGCCGAACTGGTGGGGCTGGCGGGCGAGCTGGGCACGCTGGCCGTGGGGGCGCACGCCGACCTGCTCGTGCTCGACGGCGACCCACTGCGGGACGTCGGCGTACTCGCCGAACCGGGCCGCATCCGCCACGTCGTCCAGGCGGGCACGATCGTATCCGGGTGAGCCGCGTACCGTGGGCAGGGTGACGACGATGACGCGCACCGCCCTGGTGATCGTCGCGGTGCTGCTCCTGGTGCTCGGCCTGCTCTGGGTGTTCCAGCGGCGTCTGATCTACCTGCCCGACCCCGGGCCGGTGCCGCCGGCCGGCGAGGTCATCCCCGGCGCGCGTGATGTCACGTTCACCACGCGCGACGGGGTCCGGCTCGCGGCCTGGTACGTGCCGGGCGACCGCGGCGACGTGACCGTGCTCGTCACCGGTGGGAACGCGGGCAACCGGAGCCACCGCGCCCCGCTGGCCCAGGCGCTGGCCGCGCGCGGGCTGCTGGTGCTGCTGATGGCCTACCGAGGCTCATCAATTTGACCAAATGATCCTTAATGATCGTAGTGAAATGGCCGCTGTGGGACTTCTTCGGCTCTCAAGAGCTGCGAAACGTCTCTGTATCCACCCGTGACGCTTCGTATGTGGGCTGATGCGGGGAAGATTCCGGTCACCCGGGTCGGTCGCGAGCGGCGGTTCTCCTTGGTGGACGTCGAAGCGATGAAACTCACCAGCGGCACGCCAGACACCAGGTGCAGCTCAGAAGACTCCGCCAGGAGCGGTGCCCGACCTCATTCGGTCAAATCTTCGTCACTTTGTGCGATCAATATGCAACAATGAGTGCCATGCCGTTCCCCCGACACGACGCCCTCGTCCACATGTTCACCGACTGCCCCCAAGTGGTGCTGGAGGACCTGCGTGACCTCATGGGACGACGGTGGTCCGGGTGACGCATCAGGACCGGCTGGCCCGCTTCAGTGCCGGCTGGCTGAAGCGCCTGTTCGCCGTGTATGGGGTGACACTGGACATTCTGCACCCGCGAAAGTCTGGCGGGCGTGAGGAACTCCTGGAAGACTTCGTCTCGCTGGTGACCACCTTCGCCGCTCGCCTGTACGGGATGCGTTCCGCGCAGGCGCGCCGCCGTCTGCTGGCCGAGTCCGGCCAATGCGCGAACGACGGCCAGGATTCGCATGACGGCCGGCCCCCGGATGGTGGCCGGTGAGCCGGACACTCCCTCTCGCCGACGGCCAGACGTCCCGCACCGCATGCGCCCGCGCCCTGGTGCGCGGCGGAGTGGACGAGCTGACTGGCGAGGTGCTCGCGATGGCCCGGCTTGCGCAGCGTGTCGGCTGGTGCGCCGATCTGGTGTCCGGCATGACCGCGCAACTGCTGCACGAGCACTGGAACGGCGCCGATGTGCAAGTGCTCGCCTCCGGCGTGGACGCATCCGGCCGGAAGCTGCCGTCGAACGCCTGGATGGCGTTGCGGCGGCTCGGCTGGGCCGTCGGCGCTCCGGAGGGGGTACAGGTCAACGACCGGATCGTGCGGATGGCCCAGGAACAGGCCGGACGCATGCTGCGCGCGGCCTGCTGGCGGGCCGGCCTGGTCGCCGGCGTGTTGGCGGCCTGGCCGGACGATCCGCGCCGACGTACCCCCCAGGAGTGGGACGCCGTCCGGCAGACGGTTCCCGGTGGGCGGCAGTTGCCCTCGAATGTCATCACGAGCCGGACCCGGCAGCTCACCGCGTTCCTGGCGGCCCGCGGGCGTCTGCCCGCCGATGTTTTCGAGCTGGAAGGCGTGCCCCGGGCGGCGCGGATGCTGCTACTGTCCGCCTGCGACAAGCAGCAGGCGAGCATCGAACGCAGCGAGACCGACCCCCGGCGTGCGGTGGTGCGGCTGCAGTTGCCCGTCCGCTCCGACCCGCAGTCCTATCGGGATTGGACGTGGGTGGCCTGCCCGATCGTTCTGCCGCCCACGGTGCCGGCCGGTGCGGTGCTGCACCTGCCCACCCTGCGCATCTCAGAGCGCACCACGGATGGGAAGGTTCGGGCGGACGTGCGGGCCGATCTGGCCTACACCCACGCCGTCCCCGCGACCAGACGCAGCGGCCACACGATCGCGCTCGGCGTGGACTGGGGCCTGAACACCCTTCTGGCGGCGGGCACCGCCCGCCTGCACGACGACGGCCGCATTATCGCCCTCGGGCACGGTGCCCAGTTCCGCGCCGCCGGAGTCCTGGCCAAGCAACACCGCCTGCGGCGCCTGTCCGAGCGCCTGCACGCCAAAGCCGACCACTACCAGCGGCTCATCGACGGACTTGGCCCAGCCCCCGATCCGGCGCCGACGAGCGAACACGCGCTGGCGGGCAAACACGCCGTGTTGCGGCGCGAGATCCAGCGTGTGTCCGCCCGCCGGTCGCATCTCAACGACGCCCTGGCGTGCGCCGCCGCGCGGTGGGCCGTCGATCAGGCCATCGTCGCCGGCGCGAGCGTCATCTACCTGGAAGACCTGCGCTCGATGGAAGCCCGCGGCATGCGCACCACCATGAACACCCGCCTGTCCCAGCAGGTACGCGGCCAGATCACCGAACGAATGCGGCACCTGGCAGCCGAGACAGGCATCGCCGTAGTCACCGTCCCGGCCAAGAACACCTCCAAACACTGCCCCCAATGCCTGACACCACTCCGGCACCGCAAAGCACCCGACCAGCCCGCCACACCCGGCTGGAAATGGGCCATCTGCCCCAACGAAGATTGCAGATGGCAGGGCGACCGCGACCACGGCGCCTGGCAGCGCATCGCCGCCCGCGGCCTGACCCACCAGACCAAAACCGCCGTGGACACCTCCACCGGCCACATGACGATCCACACGGTGGCAGACAAACTCGAAGCCCGCGCGGTCATCACCCCGACCACGCGCAAGACCCGCCGGGACCGGTCCAAGACCGGGCCCACCCGGCGCCGTTCCACACGCCCCGCGCCCAGGCGACGCGGGGCACCCTCCCCCACCGGACCCGACGGGCCGGCGGGCAAGCGTCCGGAGGGACACGCACCAACGGACCGGACCCGGCTGCCCCGCGCAGCCCACCGGCACCAGGACGTGACAACGATCAGCACCCCCATCAAGCGGCACAAACCGCGAGGAGCAGCACTGGGCGCGGGATTCCACCTGCACGCCCATGCCAGCCCACCACGATGGCAAACGATCCCAGACACCACGTCTGACCCAGGATCACAAAGCTGATCAGAGACGCTCTCGCCGAAGTAGACGGAGACCAGCCGGTCCTCAACGAACTCTCGGGCCGCACTGCTGCGCGACCGCTTCCCGGTCGCCGAGCGGAGCGCGGGCGTACGCGCTCCGGTCGGGGTCGTAACGGCGCCCGCGACACGATCGTGCCATCCCGCCTGAGCAGGGCGGTCGCCCGGGCGGCGAACGCCACGGCAGTCGAGGTCGCCGGCGCGGGCCAGATCGACCTCGTCATGCTGAACGGCGACGAGGTGGTCGGCGCGGTCGTGGAACTGGCCCGCCGAATCAGCGGTTCACGCTGGGCGAGCAGGCTGCCGCCCGCCGCACCGCGCCAGAATTGTGATCATGAGTTGACCAGGTGTCAACCTCTCCATACTTGACGTGTTCCATTTTCTGGAAGTCATGCGGAACGACCGCCAACCGCAGTAGCTTGTCGTGATCTTTCGTCATGCTCCGCAGTAGGAGGGCAATGTTCCACCAGTACCGACAGGTGGGAATATTCACGCTGCTCACACTGGTCCTGTCGGCCAGCACGACCGATACGGCCCCGCCGAAGTCTGCCTTATCCGATTTACCCCGCTTATCGGCAAGTTCAGCAGGCCCCACGCGCCCGACGGCCCTGGCCTCGGCCCCCACCAGCCTCACCGTTCCGGCCTCTGACGACGTGTTCGTCAGCCAGGTCGAGCCCGCCAAGAGCTTCGCGACCGCGACCTGGGTGTCCGTCTGCGGCGCCACCTGCGGCGGCGCGTCCGCCGCCGAGCGCGTCGCGCTCACCAAGTTCACGGTCAGCGGCATCCCGGCCGGCGCCGAGAACGTCAAGGCCACTCTCGACCTCACCTCGGCCAGGACGACCGCGACCACGCTCTCGGCCCGCGCGGTCACGGGCGAGTGGTCGGAGGCCGCCACCGTCTGGACGAGCCGGCCGCAGAGCGGCGACGTGATCGCCTCACACAGCGGCTTCACCGCCGACCGGACGGCCGAACTGGACGTCTCGTCGGCCGTCACCGGCAACGGCGCCTACTCCTTCGCCCTCACCCAGGACGACCCGACGACCACGGTCCTGTACTCCTCCCGTGAGACCGGGGACCGCGGGCCCAAGCTGACGCTCACCTACACCACCGGCGGCACGTCCTGCGCCACGCTCCCCTTCGACAAGCCGTCGGTCGCCGCGCTGCGCGCCTCGGCGAAGAAGGCGTTCGGGTTCTACTTCCCGCCCTTCCCCGTCTCGATCGACAACAAGGACCCGGCCAAGGACCAGTACGCCTCCTGGCTGGACCCGGAGGGCTCCAACGGCCTGTACGCCGACAGGGGCGGCTATCTCAGGGACCGCCCGCGCACCCGTCCGGTGCGGCCCGAGTCCACCTGGCGCCAGCTCGACTTCGAAGACGAGATCCGCCAGGCGATCGCCCAGGGGCTCGACGGCTTCATCTACGAGCACCACACCTCCAGCGACCAGCGCTGGAACCAGCTCCCCAAGCTGCTGGCCGCGGCCCAGGCCGTGGACCCGGGATTCAAGATCATCCTGAGCCCGGACTTCCCGACGACGGCGGGCGCCTCCGACGAGAAGATGGTCTCGGACATCCTGCTGGTCAAGGGGCATCCGTCGTTGTTCACGATGCCTGACGGGAGCGTGCTGCTCGCGCCGTACACGATCGAGCGCCAGCCGCCGTCGTGGTGGAAGAGCGCGCAGGACAAGCTGGCCGCCCTGGGGATGAGAACGTCCCTGATGTCGATGTTCATCTACTGGAACGGCACCGGCAAGACCGAGTGGGACCCGTACGTGGTCGGCCACTCCTCCTGGGGCGCCAACCGCCCCGAGGTCACCGACGCCTTCAGGCGCGCCTCCGAGGCCACGCACGCGCGGGGCCTGAAGTACATGGCGCCGATCGGCTTCGAGGACACCAGGGCCAAGGAGCTGCACTTCTGGGAGGCGCAGAACAGCAGCACGCTGCGCGGCTCGTGGAAGGCCGCCATCGACGGCAAGGCCGACTGGGCGCAGCTCGTCACCTGGAACGACTACGGCGAGACCCAGCAGGCCCCGTCCAAGGTCCGCGGCAACGTGCTGGCCGACGTCAACACCTACTACGCGACCTGGTTCAAGACGGGCAGCGCCCCCGAGATCGTCCGCGACGCGCTCTACTACTTCCACCGCAGTCACAAGGCGGGCGCGCCGTACGACACGAGCAAGCAGACCGCGGGCAGGTTCACGATCCCGGCGGGTCCCGGGCCGACGGACGAGGTCGAACTGCTGGCGTTCGTCAAGGAGCCCGGCAAACTGATCATCAAGCAGGGTTCCGACGTCAGGACGAAGGACGTCACGAGCGCGGGCATGGTGTCGTTCAAGGTGCCGATGGTCGCCGGCACCACGCCGCTCTTCCAGCTCCAGCGGGACGGCGAGACGGTGCAGACGCTGGAGAGCAAGACCCCGATCAAGACGAGCGTCACGTATCAGGACATGATCTACCACGCGGGCGGCGGGACCGCCTGCGCCGGCTAGCCGACCGGTGGCTCCCCGGCGCGATCGCGCCGGGGAGCGCCGTCGCCGAGCACGGACTCCAGCGCGGCCACCGCGTGGTCGCGATGCACGTTGAGCGTCGCCACGGCCTCGTCGGCGGCCCGGCGGCGCAGCGCGTCGAGCGTGGCGCGGTGCTCCTTGACCACGCGCTCCCTGTTGCCGGAGTCGCCGTAGTACATCGAGCGGTAGGCGTCGGTCGAGTCCCACAACGTCCTGATCAGCCGCACCAGCCGCGGCATGCCCGCGCACTCGAACAGCGTCATGTGGAAGACCCGGTTGGCGGTCGCCATGGCGAGCACGTCGCCTGCGGCCGAGGCCCGCTCGACCTCGGCCTGGGCCGCCTCCAGCCGGTCGAGGTCGGCGTCGGCGAGCACGGCGACGGCCCGGCGCACGGCCTCCTCCTCCAGCAGTTCGCGGATGCGGTAGACCTCGCGCAGGTCGTCCAGGGAGAGCCTGGCGACGCAGTAGCCCTTGTGCGCCTTGTAGGTGACCAGGTCCTCGCCTTCGAGCGTCTTGAGCGCCTCGCGCAGAGGGACGCGGCTGACCTGCAGCTCCTCGGCCAGCGCGTCCTGCCGGATGGGGGCGCCGGGGCGGAGGCGGCCGGTGGTGATGGCACGGCGGAGCTCGGCCAGCACGAACTGCTGGGCCGTCGGCGGCCTGCGTCCTGCCTCGTCCGAACTCACCGCCCCAATATCTCACGAACCCACGCCTCGTCCTGACCCAGCGCGGGCGGCGGCCTGCGGTAGGAGGGCGGGGTGGCGCTGAGCCGTACGGGGTTGGCGACCTGGCCGACGCCGTCCACGTCCACGGCGGGCGCGAGGCCCAGGTCCGCGGCGAGGGAGAACGCGGCGGCCAGGTCGTTGATCGGGCCGCAGGGCACGCCGGCCTCACTGAGCCGCTCGAACCACTCGTCCGCCGTGCGGGCGGCCAGCGCCTTGTTCAGCTCGGCGACGAGGGTGTCGCGGGCGGCGACCCTGGCGGCGTTGGTGGCGTAGCGGGCGTCGCCGGCCAGGTCGGGGCGCTCCAGCGCCGCGCACAGGGACTGGAACTGGCGGTCGTTGCCGGCCGCGATCACGATCGGCCGGTCGGCGGCCTGGAACACCTCGTAGGGGACGATGCTGGGGTGCCGGTTGCCCATGGCGCGCGGCACCACCCCCGCCGCGGCGTAGGCGGAGGCGTGGTTGGTGAGCGCCGACAACAACGAGGACAGCAGGGAGACCTCGACGCGCTGGCCGGCGCCGCTCTCGTCGCGGTGGCGCAGCGCGGCCAGGATGCCGAGCGCGGCGTGCAGGCCCGTGATCACGTCCACCAGGGCCACACCCGCCTTCGTCCCCGGCCCTTCCGGCTCGCCGGTGACGCTCATCAGCCCGCCGACGGCCTGGGCGATCAGGTCGTAGCCCGGCAGGCCCGCGCCCTCGCCCGTCCCGAAGCCGGTGATCGAGCAGTACACCAGCCCGGGATTGAGCTCCCGCAGCCGTTCGTAGCCGAGCCCGAGCCGGTCCATCGTCCCCGGCTTGAAGTTCTCCACCAGCACGTCGGCCCGCGCCGCCAGCGCCGTGGCGACCTCGGTGTCCGCGCGCAGGTCGAGGGCGATCGAGCGCTTGTTGCGGTTGACGCCGAGGAAGTACGTGGCCTGGCCCTCCGGCCCGTACGGCGGCCCCCAATGACGGGTGTCGTCCCCGGTCCCCGGCCGCTCGACCTTGACCACCTCGGCCCCCATGTCGGCCAGGAGCATCGTGGCGTACGGCCCGGCCAGCACCCGGCTGAAGTCGGCGATCAGCACCCCGGACAGCGCGCCGCTCACGCCGGCGCTCCCAGGTAGACCGTCATCTCGCGCGTGTAGAAGTCCAGGGCCGCCCGCCCCTGCTCCTTGGGCCCGAACCCGCTCTGCTTGACCCCGCCGAACGGCACGTAGGGGAAGGTCCCCGCCGACTCGGAGTTGACGTGCAGCACGCCCACGTCCAGGCGTTCGACGGCCTTCATGGCGACCCCGAGGTCCTTGGTGAACAGAGCGGCCGACAGGCCGTGGTCGCTCAGGTTGGCCAGCTCCAGCGCCTCTTCGGTGCCGGAGGCCCGCACGGCCCCCACGACCGGCCCGAACAGCTCGGTGCGCCAGAAGTCCACCCCGGTCCCCGGCAGCCAGAGCACGGCCGGCGGCGCGAACCAGCCCTCGCCGTCGTACGGCTCCACGCCCGTCAGCGCTTTGGCGCCCTCGTCCACGGCCCGCCTGACCCCGGAGCAGACGCGGTCGCGGGCGGCCGAGCTGACCAGCGGGCCCATCTCCACTCCGGCCTGCAGCGGGTCGCCGACGACAAGCGCCGCGGCGCGGGCGGCGAGGCGTTCGAGCAGTTCGTCGGCCACCCGGGCGTCCACGATGAGCCGTGAGGTGGCCGTGCACTTCTGCCCGGTCGAGCGGAACGCGCCGAGGCTGACCTGCTCGGCGGCGTGGTCGAGGTCGGCGTCGGCCAGGACGATGGAGGCGTTCTTGCCGCCCATCTCGGTCTGCACCGGCTTGGCCAGTTCGCCGCAGCGCGCGATGACGGCCCGGCCGACCGCCGTGGAGCCGGTGAAGGAGACCGCGTCCACGGCGGGGTGGCCGACGATGGCCGAGCCGGTCTCGGCCTCGCCGTAGACGAGGTTGAGCACGCCGTCGGGCAGACCCGCCGACGTCAGGGCCTGGGCCAGCCGGTAGGCCAGCAGCGGCACCAGCGAGGACGGCTTCCACACGACGGTGTTGCCGTAGCTGAGCGCGGGGCCGATCTTCCAGGCGGGGATGGCGATCGGGAAGTTGAACGGCGTGATCATCCCGATCACGCCGACCGGCTTGCGGACGACCAGGACCTTCTCGCCCGGTCGCGGGGAGGCGTAGATCTCGCCGCTCTCCCGATCGGCCGCGCCCGCGTGGTAGCGCAGGATGCGGGCCGCGCCGCGGACCTCGGCGACCGCCTCGGGCAACGTCTTGCCCTCCTCGCGGGCCAACTCGGCGCCCCACTCGTCGGCGGCGGCGTCCACCAGATCGGCGGCGGCGACCAGCACGGCCGCGCGGGCGTGGTGCGGCGTGGCCGCCCAACCGGGCGCCGCCGCGCGGGCCGCGGCGACCGCCCGCGCCACCTCGGCGGCGGAGGCGAACCGGCCCCGCGCCACCACCTCGGAAGGCCGGGCGGGGTTGGCGTCGGCGAACTCCTCGCCCTCCCCTTCGGCCCAGTGATCGCCAATCAGATTCAGAACGTCCATGGTAAATGCACCCTAACTGTGCCATATTGGATTTTCAATATTGGATCCAAAATAGGGAGGACGGACGGATGATCGCCCCGACCGCGCTCTTCGCCCTGGACACGCTGCTGACCGAGGAAGAGCGCGAGATCAGGACCACGGTCAGGCGCGTCTGCGACAAGGAGATCAGGCCGCACGTCGCCGGCTGGTTCGAGGCCGGAGAACTGCCCGCCCGCGAGCTGGCCAGGACCCTCGGCGCGGTCGGCGTGCTCGGCATGCACCTGGACGGCTACGGCTGCGCCGGCATGGGCGCGCTCTCCTACGGCCTGGCCTGCCTGGAGCTGGAGGCCGCCGACTCCGGGCTGCGCAGCCTGGTGTCGGTGCAGGGCTCGCTGGCCATGTACGCGATCTGGAAATACGGCAGCGAGGAGCAGAAGCAGCAGTGGCTGCCCGCGATGGCGACCGGCGAGCTCATCGGCTGCTTCGGCCTCACCGAGCCCGACTTCGGCTCCGACCCCGGCGGCATGCGCACCACGGCCAGGCGCCAGGGCGGCGACTGGGTGCTCGACGGCACCAAGATGTGGATCACCAACGGCTCGGTGTCGGACGTGGCGGTGGTGTGGGCGCGCACCGACGAGGGGATCAGGGGCTTCCTGGTGCCGGCGGGCACGCCGGGATTCACCGTCAACGACGTCAAGCACAAGATCTCTCTGCGCGCGAGCGTGACGAGCGAACTGGTGCTGGACGGCGTCCGGCTGCCCGACGGGGCCATGCTGCCCGGTGCCAGGGGCCTGTCCGGGCCGCTCGGCTGCCTGAACGAGGCCAGGTTCGGGATCGTGTTCGGGGCGATGGGGGCGGCCCTGGACTGCCTGGAGACGACCATCGCCTACACCGGCGAGCGCGAGGTGTTCGCCAAGCCGCTCTCCTCCTACCAGCTCACCCAGGAAAAGCTCGCCGACATGGCGCTGGAACTGGGCAAGGGCCTGCTGCTCGCGGTGCACCTGGGGCGGCTGAAGGAAGCCGGCACGATCACGGCCGAGCAGGTGAGCGTCGGCAAGCTCAACAACGTCCGCGAGGCCCTGGAGATCGCCAGGAAGTGCCGCACGCTGCTCGGCGCGAGCGGCATCACCCTGGAGTACCCGGTCATCAGGCACGCGGTGAACCTGGAGTCGGTGCTGACCTACGAGGGCACCTCCGAGATCCACTCCCTGGTCATCGGCAAGGCGCTGACCGGGATCGCCGCGTTCAAGTGACACCTAGAACGTCTGCCAGGTCTCCTCGGCGACCTGGCAGGGCCCGCCCTGGTGCACCCGCATCCGCCCGGCCGGCAGATCGAGGCCGATCGTGGCCAGCGTCTCCCACCGCTGATTGAGCGGCTGCGTGAAGTCAGGGTGGGCGCAGACGGGCGCGTCGTCGGGGCCGTGGCTGAGCATGGCCAGCGCCCGCGCGGTGAGGTCCTCGTCGGACAGCCCCTTGACGTGGTCGCGCAGGTGCTGGTGCCTGACGTAGGTGAAGGGCCGCTCGGTGGCGTGCCGCTCCCCCACCGCCAGCGCGGCGTCCAGGAAGTGGTTGCAGTGCAGCAGGACGCCGCCGGGGTCGGGCGGGATGGCCGCCACGCCCGCCGGGGAGATCTCGATGGCCGCCGCCTCCCGCATGGTCACGGCCGTGATGACGGTCGAGGCCGAGACCTTCGCCGAGCGGGCGACGCCGACGGCCTCCTCGACGCTGGCCGCCTCGTCGAGGATCCTGCGGGCGATCAGGTGCACGGGCACGCCGAGGTCGGCGCTGTCGGAGTCGTGACGCAGGATGTTGAAGTGGATGCCGAGCCCCGCGCTGTTGACGCCGATCTTGGCCAGCGCCCCGGCCTCGGTGAACGTCCTGACCACGTGCCCCGGCCTGGGTTCGAGCTCCCAGAGCATGGGGGCGTCGCGCAGGTGGTCGTGCCAGTCCCAGGTCTGCACCGTGCGCGGCGGCCGGCCGGCCCCCGGCAGCACGACGGAGGTCGAGCACTCCCCCTCGCCGGTCGCGTCGATCGCGGCCAGGATCTCGGTACGGGCGTTGACCACGGCGACCTGCCATGGTTCCAGGCCCGCGCCCGCGGCGATCCCGGCGATCTCGTCGGCCAGGGCGGGCGCCCAGTCGGCGGCGCGGTCGAGCGCCCGCTCTCCCCACATCCTGACCTGTGCGGGGCCGGCTCCCGCGGCCGCGAACAGGTCGGAGTAGCCGGCCAGGTTTGCGGTGATCTGCTTGCGCTGGTGGGTGCCGAGCTCCTTGCCACGGGCACGGGGCTCGGTCTGCGTGGAAATGAACACGGGAAAGGTCATGAACCCTCCTGATGAGTTCTAGGAGCAGGCCAGCGAGCCGCGGATTGTCTGCGCAAGGCCACTACCCCGGGCGGCAGAGCGGCGAACCTTTCGCTGGATGCGGGGAAGTAGGGCATCCTCACTCCACCGCGCTCAGGATGGCGTCCCAGGCGACCTCGGAGGCCAGCGTTCCCAGGCCCGTCGGCTTGACGCCCGCGAGATCGACCTCGTCGGTGGTCATCGCGAACAGCACGTCGCCGTCGTTCATCGTGTGGAACGGCTGGATGCCCCGGTGCATGGAGCTGTGAACCTGGCGGCCGACCTGGAGCAGCTCGACGTCGGACAGCTTCACGTTGGTGACCAGCACGGTCAGCGTGGTGTTGCCCATGACCGGCGGGGCCGGGTCGCCGACGGCGGCGGCGTAGTCCTCGCGCGGGTGGCGGCGTAGGCCATCCCCCTCGTGGTAGTTGCCGCGCACGATCGCGCCGTCGCGGTCCACCACGGCGCCCACGGCGTTGACCACGGTCGCCACCAGCACCTTGGCCTCGCCGTAGACGCCGAACGCGGCGCCCTGCCCGGCGAACTCGGCCCGCCCGAAGTCCACCTTGCCGGCGCTGGCCGTGCGGCCCGCGCCGCACCGGCCCACCGGGAAGCTGCCCTCGACGGCGTTGCGCAGCGCTGCCCTGCCCAGCTCGGCATCGGGATAGACGGCGGTGTCCCTGGTGGAGAAGTCGTAGATCACCGCGCCGGAGACGAGCGGCAGTTCGTCCCAGCGGGTGCGGTTGTCCCTGCGGGGTGCTTCCCGGTGGCCAGGTGCAACGTTCCGCCCCTTTCTGCTTGCCGGAACGTTCCGGCAAGTTTCGGCTAACTTAATTGCGTGAAGCGCCCGAGACAAGACCCAGAGGGCACGCGAAACAGACCGTTTACCGAAACGTCCGAGCACCGGGCGGCCGGAGAGGCGGGAAGGGACGACTACCATCGGGGCGTGCAAGCAGCAGACGAGCCGGTCACGATCCTCACCGTCGCCAAGGAGGCGGGGGTGTCCAAGACGACGGCCTCCGACGCGTTGCGCGGCTCCGGGCGGGTCTCGGAGACGACACGGGAGGCGGTCGCGCGGGTCGCCGAGCGGCTCGGGTACGTGCCCAACGGCTCGGCCCGCCACCTGCGCAGGGCCAGCACCGGCACCATCGGCCTGCACGTGCCCGAGGTCCTGACCCGCTCGTCCTACTACATGTCGTTCGTCTTCGGCGTGGTCGAGCAGGCGGCGCGGCACGACTACGACGTCACGCTGATCACCTCGGGCCAGCGGCGCACGCGCCCCCCACGCGTGGACGGCCTGGTGCTCGGCGACCCGCTCGGCGGCGACCCGGTGGTCGAGGGCTTGATGGCGACAGGGCTGCCGACCGTCTCGTGCGAGCGCTTCCCCGGCGACCGGCAGGCCGACGGGGTCGTGTGGTCGCAGCACGCCGCGATGCTCGCCCGCCTGCTCGACCACCTGCGCGAGTCGGGCGCGTCCAGGCCGGCGCTGATCGTGGCCGGCGACGAGAGCGACTGGGCGGCCAACGTCCACCGGGGCTACCTGGGCTGGTGCGTGGCGGGCGGGGTGACACCGCTGGTGCGGCGGGTGTCGTTCGACGCGACCGGCGACGAGGTCCGCGCCGCCACCCGCGCCCTGCTCTCGGTGGCCGGCGAACGGCCGGACGCGCTGGTGTGCGCCCCCGCGGGGGCGGCCGCCGAGGTCGCGCCCCTGCTGCGGGAGGCGGGAGCCGGCGTGCTGCTCGCCTCATGCGTCGACAACGCGGGCACACGTCAGGCCGACCCGCCGATCACCGCCATCGACCTGCGCCCACGCGAGGCGGGGGCAAGCTGCGCGGAACTGCTCTTCGAGCTGCTGTCCGGAGCCGCACCGATGGGGACGGAACGCGTGCACCCGATCGAGCTGGCCATACGCGCCTCCACCCGCCCCCTCCCCTGACGCCCGCCCTGAGGGCGCGACCCAGCACGTCCGGCTCCGGCTGACCGGGGATCTTGCGCGTCATGCTGCCTTGATGTAAGGGTGATCTCCATGGCACCGGAGCCAACCAGTGAGACCACTGAGACCAGCCAGGCGTCCATCACCACCTCGGACGTGTGGGATTTACGGGCCGACCCGGGGCGGCTGGAGCTGCTGGCCGGCACCTGGCGGAGCCTCGGCTCCAAGGTAAGCGGCGCGGAGGAGAAGATCACCAGCGCGGCAGGAGCGGTGTTCTCCAAGGAGCACTGGACGGGCGACACCGCCGATGCGTTCAATGACTACCGCAAACGGCTGGCCGACGACATCGAGCGGGCCGGCGCGTGGGCGGACAACATCGCGCAGGTGCTCGATCTGACGGCCACGACGCTCCGGGTGCAGCAGGGGCTCCTCGATGACGAGCGTGACAAGCTCAGTGCGGTGCCCTCGAGCGCCGACGCCGAGACCGTGACGTTCCGGCCGGCCGACGCCGACCAGACGAGCCTGGTCAACGGCTCGATCTCGGTGGCCGAGGAGATCCGCCGGCGGGTGGACACGGTGCTTGAGGAGAAGCGGCAGGACCTGGACTTCTACCGCCGGCAGTTCGACCTGATAGCCGAGCAGTGGAAGCCTCGTTCGGTACGCCTGGTCAACCTCAACGTCGGCCAGGGCGCGGGCAACTCACCCGGCGACTCGGCCGGCACCGACTCCCGGGACATGAATGCCATCGCGCAGGCGATCGCCAGCCAGGATGCGGACATCGCCACGGTGCAGGAGGTCTTCGAGCACGACCTCGGGAGCCTGGAAAGAGAGCTCGAAAGCCGTACGGGCGACTCCTGGGAGGTCAGGTACACGGAGGCGAGCACGAAGTACCAAGCCAGCGACAACTTCCCCATCCTCGGTGACAGGTTGAACGCCTCGTTCGGCAATGCCGTACTCGTCCGGGAAGGGGATGTCATCGCGGGCGCGGAGGGCAGCAACGGCGTCAAGCTCGACGTGGACGGCGGCGAGATCCCGCTGCCGGCCAACCAGCCGGGCGGGGGCGACCGAAGCATCCAGGACGGCGAAGGACGCTCCGCCGCCGCGACGGACGTGCAGATCAGGCCGCGCTGAGCGGCCTACCAGTCCGGCACCTGCACGTCGACCACCTGGCCGTCGTGGTCGGAGGTGGCGCCGTCCATCAGTCGGGGCTGGTCCATGATGAACGCGGGCGAACCGGCCACGTGGTCGATGCGACTGCCGGAAGGCGAGGTGCCGACGACGTCGCCGTTTTCGTCGGTCGCCCCCGAGTAGACCGTGTAGCCCTCCTGGGCGAAGGCGTTGATGGCGTCGCCGGAGCTGTTGTTCTTCGGGTTGACGCCGTCGTTGGTGACCACGTTGAGGTCACCGCCCAGCAGCGACGGCCCGCCGTTCATCGCCTCGTGCAGCCGGTCGATCTGCCCAGTGCGGACGAAGTCATCGTATTCATGCAGCCCGTGGCTGTGAACATGAGCGCTGTAGACACCGAACCCCTGCCTGGCACCCGCGAAGATGCGATCCGCCACGTCGTCTTCGAGCTCCTTGAACGCCCTGATGACCCGGCGAATCCGCTCGCCGTCGGAATCGAGCACCCCGATGAGGATCTCCGCGAGGTTGTCCGCGGCCGCCTGCACATCCGCGTGCGCCGATCCCGTCACCGTCGCCTTCGAGGTGTTGCCGAACGCGTTGGACCCCGGCACGACGGGCACCGGCGCGTAGGTGACGGCCCCGGGCCCCTCGGCCAGCGCCCGGCGTCCCTCCTCCACGGCAGTGCGCGCCTCGTCGACCTGCCCGGCCAGCTCACCGACCGGGCCGAAGTGCATGCCTGCCTCAGCACCCATGGCAGGCAAGTCTAGTGAAGATCGGCGGGGCATGGCGAGGAGCCGGCAGTCGCGGCCCGTTCTTGGCCACAACTGGCCCATGCAAGAACGGTGACCGCGACTGCCGGCTCCTGTGTCCACTCGCGCGCGTGATGCCGATGGTCAGTGGCAGACCTTCTGGCCCTTGGTGATGTGGTCGTAATGGCCTGCGGTGCACCCCAGGTGGCGCATGTGGCGTGGCCGGGCGCTCTGCCCGCCGTACACGCCGCCGCTCGGTGTGATCTTGGCGTTGCGCATCAGGGAGAAGTGCAGGTGCGGAGCGAATCCGCCGGTGCCGCCAACGGTCCCCACGATGGTGTTGTCGGTGATCGTCTGTCCGGTTCTGACCTTCACCTGGTCGAGGTGGCAGACCACGCTCCACCAGCCGCCGCCGTGGTCGATGACCACGTACTTCCCGCAGGTCCGCCAGTCGCTGGGCGCCCAGCCGGCGTATTCAACGGTCCCGGCGCCGCCTGGTGCCAGTACGGGGTCGCCCAGCTTCATGCCGAGGTCCAGCGCGTAGTGTTGATTCATCGTGGTTGCCGATCCGCAACCCTTGTGGAAGCCCTCGTCGTAGTAGCTTCCGTTCTGCCACGCGTAACCGGCGCCGCTGTTGGCCGCTCGCGTGAGAGGAGTCTGCAGGAACTTGGAGGCGGGCCAGTCGACACAGCCGGCGGCGACCGGCGGAACACCGGACGTGGCGCCGCATCGCTTGACCCCGGGGGAATAGCCGTCGGCGCCGACGGTGGGTGTGGACATGTACCAGTCGTAGACCCAGGTGCCGTCAGACAGCCGGTCCCAGGTGGTGAAGGGCCTGCCCTTGTGCACCTTGCCGTCCACCTGACCGCCGTCGTTGATCTGGCAGGCCACATTGAGCGCGGTCCCGTTGGGGACGTACCGGATGACGTGGCCGACGCGCGGTTCGCTCTGAATGGCCAGCCCTCGCGAGTCCGCTCCGGTCACACGGTACGTCGCGGCGTCGGCCGTGCTCAGACCTGTGCCGACGCTCACCAGGATGGTCAGGGACACGACGGACCACGCCCGTCTGATCGTGGAGGACAACACAGCCGATTCCTCTGCTTCGATGGGTGGGTAGGTTCGGGTGGTGTGAGCAGTTGTCACTGAAGAGATTCCACTCGCGATCCTTGAACGCATGCTGCTGCGCCGCCCTTTTCCTGATGGGCGAACCGCGTGTTCGCGGCGGTTGTTTTGACTCCCCATACTTTTGTCGGCCGCCCGCCCGAACGAAAGCGGCAAGCGCCCAACGTGAACAATGATGAACAATCGACCAATCTCGCCGGGCCCGTGACCAGGGCGAACGGTTGGCTGGTGGGCGCGGGGCCCCTGGAGGATAATCGTCCAAACGCGCACCTGAGCAGAGGGCGAGACGATGGGACGGAAGCAGCAGCCGTTATCCGGCGTCACCGAAGTCGAACGTTTCGCCATACGCCTGCGTGCTTTACGCGCGCAGAGCCACATGACGATACGGCAACTGTCCGACCGCGCCGGCTACGCTCACAGCACATTGTCAAAGGCCGAGGCTGGGCGCGAACTGCCGTCCTGGGAGGTGGTCGAATCCTTCGTGCAGGCGTGTGGCGACGACCCGGCCGGATGGCGCTCGGCGTGGCTTACGGCGGGTCACCCGTCAGGTGAACCCGTGACACGGACGGACCTCCCCGGGGACCCGCCAGACGAAGGTGAATCCCATCCGTCCGCGCGCCGATTTCGCCAGGAGCGGCTCACACCCCGGGCCCGGTGGATGCTCGCCCTGTTGTCGGGCGCGGTCCTGCTCTTCATCGCCGGTGCCGTCGTCTGGTCCACCACGCTCGGTACACAATCTTCCCGCGCCCCGGAGCCGAGCCGAACGCCCACGCGATGGCGTGCGCTGAGCGAGCAACTCCCCGTCCCCGGGGCGCCGGCCGACGCGATGGACCCCATCCGGTCGGGCTGCGGCTCACCCGACGTCGTCGCCCAGGTCATCACGCTGGACGACGTGGCGGTTCACCTACCCAACGGCACGGAATTCGGCCGGCTGCGGCTACGCCACCAGGCGGCCTGCACCGCGAGTTGGGCGCTCGTCCTGGGACCGCACAGCCCAGAACGGGCGGTCCACATCACCGCCTACCGCCCAGCCGATGGCGTCTCCGCGCCGAGCGTGTACCGCGGTGAGTACTCATCGAGCTACGGCAACATGCTGCTGACCACGCACGGCTGCGTCTACGTCGAAGCGTACGTCGAGACTCCGCAAGGACGCGGTCCAACCGCCCGCACCCGCTGCGCGTGACGCTGTGGCCGATTGCTTCGCCCCTGCACCTCTAACTGCCGCATTCGCATTCAGGGGATCCGTCGTGGTCGCCACGCGAGGGGCGTCGGTGCCTCTCGCCGCCATGGTCAGTGCAGCCAGAGGTGAGCCCCATGTTCCGAAGCATATGGGGCACGTTATTGCGGCGAATATGAGGTGACGATCACGCGGAGTGATCTTCACCGAGGTAACCGGTGTATCCGGGCCGGCGACCATCGTTCTCGTCGCGTGATCGGAAGTCGATCATTACTATCCTGGCATGCCGCAGGATCAGAACCTCCAAGTCATCATGAGCCGGGCAGGACGTCTCAAGCGCGAAGGGCACATTGACGAATATTGCGAGCTGCTCCGTACCGCCGCCGAGGCCGGTCATGCGACAGCCGCCGCGCAACTGGGATGGCTGCACAGCTTCATCCCCGAGTGGAACACCGTCGACCTGTTCGATGACCCCCGTTCCGGACGGCAAACACCGGCCGAGTCCTGGCTCCGACAGGCGCGGGATCTGGACCCCGGCGATCGCGGCACGGCCAGACTGCTGGCCGCGCTGTTGCTGTGGCAGGTGCGCGAAATGCGAGCCCATGACCCATATGACGGTGACTGGGTCGACGAGATCGACGACGAAGAGGCGGAGGAACCCGAGGAGATCTGGGGGACGGCAATTCAAGCACGGCACGACGAGGCCGTGCGGTTGCTGGAACACGTGTTGCGGACTGACCCGACGGACGCGTCGGCCGCAGTCGGCCTGCTGGCGGTCCGTGAGGCGGACTGGACAGCTCACCTCATCGAGCACCCGATCTACCAGCCTCCGTTGTCGGACTCCGACTCCGAAGGACGCCGACTGCTGGAGGGGATGGTTACCGCAGCACGACAGGCAGTCTCGATCGATCCAGGCGATTCCCTCGCCGTGGGGTTGCTCGCCACCGCCTTGCGTTGGCAGCAGCACCCAGAGGCCGTTGAATGGTCGAGGCGGTTCCAGACATTGCGCACCGAAATCCGCTGGGCCGAACAGATACCTGTGGAAAGGGACCACGGCCGACCCAGTCATTGCAGGTTCAGTTGGTACCTGCTGGAGATCGCATACGATGCCGACCCCCTGCATGGCGACGTCGTAACGGACACCGTGGTCACCGCTGATCTCGATGTCCTGCGCTGGACCTGCGACCATCATCTCGCTGCTCGCCTCAAAGCAGTCCTCCAGGACGGAGATGGCGACTGCGGATCGGTCGAATTGGCGATGTTCGAGCAAGGAGAACTACTGGCCAACATCGATCTCACACCGCATCTGCAGATCGGGGACGACGGAGCGCCACACATCGACTGGACGGCCGACTTGCTTCCCTCTTTGACACTGGCAGGCGAACCACTTCCGCCCGGGCACCCGGTTACCGACGCGTCACGGATGGCAATCATCCCTTACGGCCACACCGATGGCGCGTCCCCCGGTTGGCAGTTCGGCGCGATCATTCCCGTTTGAAACCCGGAAACGATCATCCACTGGCCGGGGAGCGATCTTTATGGCCGCCTGGAAACCCCAGACCAGATCTACTCCTGCGCAGAATCGTCCAACCCGGGGCGATCACCCTGACCGCGGCCCGTCGACCGAGGAGCCGCCGCTGCGCGCGGTCGTCCGGCTCACGGGTGAGACGATCACCCTGGGCTCAGCCAGGCGACTGACCACGCGCGTCAGGCACACCTAAGGTACGTCGGGGTGGTCCCCGAACCTCACCTCGAGGCCAGCCCGTTCCCGTATGGGATGCTCTGCGCTCCATGCAAATAAGAAACGGCAAGATTGACGACGTTGTCCCTATCGTTGCTCTGCACGTGGACAGTTGGCGCGTTGGGCGTATGCGGGGACCATGCCCGACAGGTTCTTGAACGGGCCCCTGACCGATGACCGGTTGACGCTGTGGCGGGAACGGCTGGCTTCGCCTGTGCGGGATCGGGGCTGTTCGTCGCTCACGACGGCGATGGAGAGCTGCTCGGCTTTGTCTACCTGCTTCCGGCTCCCGGTGGGCGGATCCTGCTTGACAACCTTCACGTCGGCCGGGGAGCACCGGCTCAGGCACCGGAACGCAACTGCTGCGGCGAGGGCTGGCGTGGGCGGCGGACGAGCACCCCTGCAGGGAGGTTTATCTGGAGGTGCTCAGTGCGAACACGCGAGCCATCGCCTTTACGAACGACACGGCGCTCGCCGTACGGACGAGCGGATGTGCCGTTTCGAGCAGGGTTTTGAACTCTCCGAGTTCGAGTACGCCTGGCCGATGAACTGATCGATTTGCGGCGCGCTTTGGGCCCTCGCTCACAACACCGCCCTACGCGCGTCCAACTGGCCTCGTTCGCGACGTCGCCCCCGCCGGACACGCGGTGCGTCCGGCGGGGGCGCTTGGTCAGAAGGTGACGTCGCTGCAGAGGTAGTACGTCTGGTCCATGTGCGAGGCTTTCCAGATCGTGTAGATCACGTGGTGCCCGGTACGCGACCCCTTGTTGATGTCATTGATCATGTACGTGCCGTTCGGCGCGTACCGGCCGGTCTCGCGGACGAGTTCCAGGTGGTTCCAGCCGAGGGCCGTGGTCTGGGCGTTGTAGCCCTGGCGGGTGATGTAGACCCGGATGTAGTCCGCGCCGTGCAGGGCCTGGTCGGTCAGGCGGATGTTGAACGTGGCGGGCAGGCTCGTCGTCTTCCACGCGCCGGGCGTGTCCATGGAGCGGTAGCGGCCGTCCTGGCTCCGTCCGGCGCTGCAGAGCTGGCCGTTGGGGATGACGGTCTGGTGCTGGCCGGCGACGTTGTCGCGGTAGAGCCCGTTCCAGTTCCACATGGCGTTCGTGTTGTCCTGCCATGCCTGCCAGCACATGGGGTCCTGCTGTTGCATGGCGGGGTTCTGGAAGTCGTTGCCCCAGCGCAGCCAGCAGCCGTAGTTGCGGGTCGACGGGTCGGTGACCGTGCCGTGTGCCGAGGCGGTCTCGGTGAAGGAGATCGCGAAGATCACCGTCATGGACATCAGCAGGGCCAGGGCGCGTTTCGCCCAGCGTGCGAAATGGGACATAGTGCGGTCTCCGTGTTCCGGTCGGGGGTTTCCGGTTGGTAGGAGAGCTCCCGGTGGAGGGACGGTATCTGACCGCATAAAGCCATACAAATGACGGGCCTTGTCAGCGTTTGTTGCGCTCTGTCGCACCCTGGTCAATGGTGTCGATGAGCAGCGGAAAGGGCTTTCCCGGTGGGCGGCAGGCCAGTGAAAGTTTCAACTCGCCCAATGGCCGAAATTTCCGATAAATCGGACCGCATCGAGGCGCGGCCCCGGACGCGCGGGTGGCGCGTCCGGGGCCGGTCATGGCGCGAAATGGCGCCGGTCAGTGCGAAGCGGCGCCGGTTCAATGGCGCGAAGCGGCGTCAGGAGAGCCGCTGAATGCTCCACACGTTCTGGCTGATCCCGGACGGGTGGCCGCAGCTCGTCGGATCCCACCGGGTGGCGCTGGATGAGGGCTTCCGTGAACCCGTATGACATCCCGAAAAAGCGCGGCGTGGACCCGGCCTGGCGACCGGGTCCACGCCTTGGAACCATCAGGCCGGGGTGCCGTACACGCTGACCTCAGTGAGGTGGAACGCCAGGTTTGCGGTGTTGTGCGTGCCAACCACCCGGACGTACCGGGCCTTGGCCTCCGTGGTCATCGTGTCTCCGGCGTCGGTGGCGGCCGCAGGGCCTCGGCGGCCACCGATGGTGTACCAGGTGGTGCCGTTGAGGCTGCCCTCCAGCCGGTACTCGTAATAGCGCTCGCCCCCGACATAGTTGCGGACGTTGACGCGGGAGATGTTGTTGACCGCCCCCAGGTCGACCTTCCACCAGGTGGTGTCCCAGGCCATCTGGCCGGAGAAGTACGGCGAGTTGGCCCGGTTGCCGTCGTTGGCGTGCTCGGGGCCCCGATTCGGCTCCGAGCTCAGCGCCGTGACCGGTTTGCGGAGGCTCCGCAACGTGTCGTTCGAGCCGTCGCGTGCGGTCGACGCGGCCGACGCGGGATCGGTCAGTACGGCGACGGCCTGCCGGCCGGTGTGCCGGTTGGCCGCGCTGACGAACAGGCCGACGTCGAGCGTGGCGGCGGCCCCCGGAACGCGGGCCGACCCGACCACCGCCCAGTTCTTGCCGTCGCTGCTGCAGGAGCCGGTGAGCCGGTCACCGGACTTGCCGATGCGGACCCGCACGGGTGGTGCGAACCCGCCCACCTGGGTGTAGGAGTCGAACTGCCCGTTGCCGTCGGAGTCCCAGCTGAACACGCAGCCACGACCGGGCGTGACGGCAATGTTGGCGTAGCCGGTGGAGCCGGGCGTACCCAGGTTGTCGCTCACCACCAGCCCGGACCGGGTCCAGTCCGCCGCGCCGTCCTGCCGTTGCACCGTGCTCGTGAGCTGCCGCCCGCCGGCCAGGGCGTTCGTACGGTAGGCGGTGGCCAGTTCGTTGGTCTCCCGCCAAAGGTCGGCACCACTGGCCGCGATCGCGATCCCACCGCTGACGGGCGCGAATTCGGCCTGCGTGTTGCGCATCGTCCGGTACGAGGCGGGCGCGGCTCCGGCGACCAGCAGACGGGTCGAGGCCGTGTCCTCCTGGGCGATGTCGTCGGATCGCCAGGAGGCGGTGACGTCGAGCGCCGGACTCCCGCCCGGAGCCGCATCGGCGGGAACGGTCACCGTCCACGTCGCGGTGAGCTTGTCGCGCGGGGCGAGGTTGTCGGCGCCGTTCGGGGAGGTCGCCTGCACCTGGTACCCCTGCGGGGCGTCGAGCCGGAGCGTCACCTGACCGGTGGCCCGCAGCGTGTTGTTGTTGGTGAACACGGCGGTGACCTGCACGGCCTCACCCGGCTTGACGCCCTTGCGGTCGACCCCGACGGTCACCGCGCCGTCGGGCAGTGCGGCCACCTTGCCGGCTTCGGCGTAGGCGTCGCCCCGGGGCTCGGCGGCGAGGTCGGTGCCGGCCTTGGACCAGTCCTGGGCGACGGCCATCCAGTCGATCTTCGCGGGGTACTCCTTGCCCGCGCGCAGCGCGGTCTTCAGACTGTCGAAGAACAGCTGCCAGCGCTTCGCGTAGTACTGCCCGACGAGACCGTTCATCTCCCTACGGGCGTAGTCCTGCAGTTCGGCGCCGGTGGCCCAGAGCGTGACCAGCGACTTGAGGTTGTAGTCCAGGGTCGCCGCCTCGGCCGGAGTGGCGGCCTGCCGGCGGGCCTCCTTCTGCCACGTGCCGAGCAGGAAGTACTCGTCGGTGCCCAGCAGCTGATCCATCAGCCGCATCCGGTCCATCCACTGGCCGGTGAGGCGCTCGAAGCGGGCGAGGTCTTTGGCGCGGTACGCGGCGCGGATCTTGGGCAGCTGCAGCCGGCTGTGGTTGGCCAGCACCTGCCGGGCGACGTCGACGAGGTCGTAGCGGTAGGCGCCCGAACCGCGCAGGCCCTGGTCGACCTGGAGGAGTTCGTCGAGCGCCTTGTCGAAGGCGGCGATGTCGTACTGCAGCGGGTAGCCGGTGTTCGACAGGCCGGGCTGGTCGTCGAACAGACCGGTGACGTGCCGGCTGTCGGCGCCGGCGGGCCAGCTGTAGACGGTGTCGAGCAGAATCCGCCAGGCCGCTTTGGCGTGCGGATCGTCACCGCCGTACCGGGCGGTGGCGTACTCGTCGAACCACTGCCGCATGTCGACCGGACCGTCCTGCCAGGGCAGGTCGGCGAAGAACGCGACCGCGGCCGGGTTGTTGTCGATGGCCTCCGGCATCAGCGCGATGCCGTTCATCTTCGTGCCGGACCTGGCCCGCCAGTCGTGGAACTTCTCGTTCCACACCGTCAGCCTGGCGCCGAGGTTGACGTGACCGCCGAAGTTCCAGATGGTGCCGAACGCGTACCCGGTGCCGAAGAAGTCCTTGTCCCGGTCGGTGGTGCCGGATTCCTCGCTGATGCCGTCGACGATGAACATCTTGCTGCGGTCGATGGCCTGCAGCGTCGCCGGCAGCGGGTTGTTCTGCCATCCCAGGATCGTCCAGATCGCCCCCGGGTGGGCGGTGTTCAGGGCCTTCTGCACCGCCTGCGACGCCTGCGCGACGTTGACCGTGCCGGCTCTGCCGCCTTCGTGCAGCAGATCCATCTTGTACATCGTGCTGGGGCCGAACAGCTCGGTCTGCACCCGGTAGAACGTGGCCGCGACGCGCGCGAAGATCGAATGTGTCGGGTCGAGCCAGTGGGGGCGTTCGAGCTTGTTCCAGGTGCCCTGCGGGACCGTGTTGGCCGCCGGATTGCGTGCCTTGAAGTCGGTCGGCACGGTGCCGAAATAGCCGGGCAGCACGGGAACCATGCCCAGGGAGCGCAGGCGGTCGGCCATCTTGCGGCCGAGTTCAACCCGTTGGTCGATGAGCTGCTGGGAGATCGGGCTGTCGGTGCAGCACATGTTCTGCAGCAGCCACCAGGCCTGGTGGCCCGGCTGCGGGATCCACTCGCGCATCTGCTGCTCGGAGTAGCCGAACTCCATGAAGGTCCGCTGGTAGACGGCCTCCTGCCCCTCGTAGACGAGCACCTCGTTGACGCCGTGCAGCGCCAGGACGTCGATCCGCCGCTGCCACTCCTCCCAGCTCAGATACGGCCCCGCGTAGCCCTGGTTGGTGTCGTTGAGGGCGAAGCGATGGTCCACCGAGGAGTCTTTGGCGATGGGAGCCGCGGGCAACGGGAGGCTCTCCGGCAGATCGACCTGGGAGCCGTTGATCGCGATGTCGGCGTGTGCCACCTGGCGCAGGTAGTAGCCGAAGCCGGTGAGCTGAACCGCGGGGGTCGTGCCGGCGACGACGAGACGGCCGTCCTCGGCGTAGACCTGGAACCGGTCCCGGCCCGTGCCCTTGTCGATCGTGCGCAGGGTGACCTGCTCGGCGCGCGCCGTCCCGATCAGGCGTTCCAGGGCCTGCGCCGCCGGGTCGTCGAGCCGGGCGGATGCCGACGGTGCGGGCGTGTCGGCAGCCCGCATGGGTTCGGCCGCCGCCCCGGGCGGGGAGACGAACGGGACGAGGAGCATCGTGAGCAGGACGGCGAGCGCCACCAGGGGCGATAACAGGTTCTGCGGTGCGCGGGACCGGGTCATGGGGGCGGCTACCTCCGGGGGGGGCGAGTGAGGACCCATCATGTAAAGACGCTTCGCAAGATCTACCGGTGCGACCCGCGACGGAGTCTAACTCTGCTCTGTACCGAGATGATCAGCGGGTCACCGGAGTGTCAGGGGGCCCGGAACGACCGGCTCAAGCCCTCCGCTAAGGTTCGTCGGTGCGCGCCGCCAGGGACGTGTAGACGGTTACCTCGTCCGGTTGGACGAGTCCGTCCTGGATGGCGCAGATGAGGAGTTTCTCCTTGGTCGGCGCGGGACGTCCAGCCGCCGCGTACTTCACCCTCGCCCGATCGATGTACTGGCGCACGGTGCGCTCCTTGATGCCCATCCTGGCCGCCACCGACGCCTTCGACATCGACTGGAACCAGTACAGCAGCGCCGCCCGCTCCTTGTCGGAGAGCTGCGGCCGGTGCGGACCCTCGTCGGTGGCGATGGCCTGGGCCATCGGGGGCGTGACGCTCGGGCGGTCGGCCGCCACCTCCAGGATGGTCTCCAGGCAGGACTCGCGCGTGGCCCGGCCCTTGCCGATGAACGCCGAGGCGCCCGCGTCCAGCACGGCACGGACCGTCTCGGGCTCCTCATGCTCGGAGAAGACGATGACGCGCTGCCCGCCCGCGCACAACTCGGCCACCCGGTCGACGACCATGGTGCCGTTCAGGTTGAGGTCGAGCAGGAGCACGTCGGCCGCGACCCCGCGGACGGACTCGATCGTGGGGCCCTGGACGACCAGCTCGACCGGGCTCGGCGGGCCGAACCACGACCTGACGCCGTCCACGACCACCTGGTGGTCCTCGACCAAGGCGACGGTCACCGGTCCGGCTGCCACATGCTGTTGACCCATACCTCCCCTCCCTGCCGCTGATAGGTGACGACGACCCCGCTGGGCTCGCGCACCGGATCGGCGTCGACCTGCAGATCCTCGTTGTCGGCCACCACGGCCACGCTCACCATGGTCGACATCGCCGACACGGTGACCCTGGCCCGCGACCTGGCCCCGTCCAGGACGCGAAGGGGCGCTCTGAGCAGATCTTCCCGCACGCCATCGGACAGCGGAGGCAGATTGCCGCCGAACGGCGGCGCCGTCACCAGGACCAGACGCCGCTCGGCCGCGTCGATGCGCTCGCGCAGCGCCGACACCAGCGCGTCGGGCACGTCCTCGCGCTCGGTGATGAGCCGCCGCAGTCGCATGGCCCCGGCCGTGCAGTCGGCGCGTACGCGGGGATCGCCGGGATCGGCCCCGTCGGCGAGCTGCTGGAGCAGGTCCTCGGCCACATCCCTGATCGCGGCGTAGCGGCGCAGGCGGTCGGCGTGGATGCGCTGGGCCGACTCCCGCCAGACGTCGTCGGCGGCCAGCCGGCGCGACAGCAGCACGGCGTCCTCGGCGCGGGCCAGCAGCATGTGGCAGCCGGCCGTGTAGCCGAGCTGCATGGTGACCCCGCCGGCGATGACCACGAGGTACTTGCTGATGGAGACCCGGTCCATGGTGCCCGCCACGGCCATCGCCGTCAGCATGATGGCCGCGTTCGCGACGAGGAACGCGATCAGCTCGGCCCGCCAGCGCGGCCGGTTCCAGACCAGCATGACGCCGAGCCAGCCCACCGAGCCGAAGGCCCAGTCGCTGATGCCGAGCAGCCCGTCCGGCCGGCAGGCCACGATCACCGCGACCTCGACGGCCAGCGCGGCCACGGCCAGCTCCCTGATCCTGGCCGGGCCCCGCGAGGTGCGCGACAGCGTCAGCAGGCCGACGACGAAGATCGTGGAGTAGACGGCCCAGGCGGCCGCCGCCAGCATCGGCCAGCGGAAGGTGTGCCAGCCGGTGACGGTGACGGTCAGGTCGTAGCCGAGGTGCCAGACCCCGGTGATCACGGCGGCGCCGAGCGCGGTGTAGCGGGCGTAGCGCTGCGCCACCTGCTCGATCTCTTCCGTCATGAACCCTCCTCCGTCGGGCCCATGTTTCCTTGCTTATTGATGACCTCGACAAGCTCGGTCATGGCCGCCACCACAGCCGCACCCTGGTGCCGTGGGCGCCCGAGGAGATCTCGGCGCCGCCGCCCGGCAGGGAGCGCATCGCCTCGAGGATCGAGCCGCGCACGCCGAACCGGTCGGGCGGCAGCCGTTCCTGGTCGAACCCTCGGCCCGCGTCGGCGACCTCCACGCGGATCTCGCCGCCGCTCCTGCTGGAGATCAGCTCGGCCTCGCGCACGCCGGCGTGCAGGGCGACGTTCGCCAGGGCCTCACTGACGGCGCGGGCGAAACGCTCCGCGACGTCGCCAGGCACGGTCTCCGGGGTCAGCTCGCGGTGTACGTCGAGCCCGCTCGCCCGACCGGCCACCTGGTCGAGCAGGGTGTCCAGGGCGATGGGCGAGGGGTCCGCGAGCGGCGTGTCGCGCAGCTTCTCCAGAGCCGTCAGGTCGTCGGCCACCTGGGCGCGCAGCGTGGGCGACGGCGCGTCGTAGGTGCCCATGCCGACCATCGTCAGCGTGTGCAGCGACGTCTCGTGGATGCTGCTGATCTGCTTCAGCTCGTCCTCGCGGCGCAGCCCGTCCACCATGAGCACGATCTCGGCGCGCGCCCGCTCGCGCAGGAAACGGTCGGTCGAGGCGACCGCGCGGCGCAGCAGCGTCATCAGCATGACGATCGCGAGCAACTGGACGAGGTGGATCCCCAGCGTCCCGGCCACGTCATGGGTCGGGGAGGCGATCCGCACCCCGGCCAGGTAGGCCCCCGCCACGACCAGCCCGACGGGCACCGCCACTCTGGCACTCCAGGCCACCCCGGCGACGACGATCGTCATCGTGACCAGCCCCGCGACGAAGCTCGACCCGCTGTCGAGCGCCTCTTCCGCCACGAGGTGGCGCTGCGCGAGACAGAGCGCGACGGTGATGGCCACATCACCGGCCACCAGCCAGCGGGGCAGCGGCCCTTCGCGTAACAGCACGCGCAGGAACAGCGCCGTCCAGAGGAGGTGGACCGCCAGCATCGGCGCCAGCCACGCCACGGAGACCGGCGGGACCACGCCGAGCACCGCCGCGACGACGGCCAGTGATCCCACGGCGCCCCGCACTCCCGCACACGTACGCGCGACCGCCTTTTCCAATTGACGGGTCGCCGAGTCGTATCTCGTGGTGCCGGGGTGAGCCATGAGCCGTCCGCACGCGATATGGGCACAAGACCGGTCTCACGATAACGCAGGGCAGCCTGGGCAAAAAGCGGCGGAAATAGAGTTCTCCGGCCGTAACGGCGGACGGGGTCATGGGTCACATGGCCTTTCCCTCGGGACGGCTTTCGCGCGGTGTTCACCGCCGTTTCCACACTTTCCTCCGGACAAGGCCCTGGCGGCATGACGGCTGATCGGCCGTCAGCCCTTCATCAACGCGTGTACTGGGGCGAGTGTCGCGACCTCGGCTGATGGCGGTGGGCCGGATCGACCGGCTCGGTAGTGCCGGCCACACCACCGATCTTCCTGCTGTCCGTATCGCGCACCCTCAAGCCCCGCGGGCATGCTGGCTGGACGGAGTACCCGATCCACCAGGAGAAGCAAGTATGCGGAGCGCATCCCGTCAGCGCCGGCTCTCTTCATCCCTCGCCGCCGCGTTGGTGGTGGTCGTAGGGATGGCCGCCTCGATACCGCCTGCTGCGGCGGCAAGCGGTCCCGATCCCGTACCCGAGTTGCGGCGCAAGGCCCATATCCTGCGTCACACCGCGCCGTCCGGTGATCTGGGTGACCTTCGCCCGCTCGGCCGGGCTGTGAGCGGGGCCACGGTGGTGGGACTGGGCGAGGCCACGCACGGAGCACGCGAGTTCTTCACGATGAAGCACAGGGTGTTCCGCTACCTCGTTGAGGAGAAGGGGTTCACGACGTTCTCGCTGGAAGCAGGCTGGAGCGCCGGGCTGCGGCTGAACGACTACGTCCTCCATGGGAAGGGCGACCCGAGAGTGATCATGAAGGAGGAGTTCGGGAAGCTGGACATGTGGGCCGTCCAGGAATACTTGGAGCTCATCAGGTGGATGCGCGACTACAACACGCAGCACGTGAGGAAGATTCAGTTCATGGGCGACGACGCCAACTATCCCGCAGTGGGCGCGCAGCTCATCAAGATGGTCACCGACTACGTGCGCCGGTACCAGCCCGCTCTCCTGCCCGAGATCGATGTCCACTACCGGAAGCTGCGCGCCGTGCGGGACGCCGACGCCTTCTTGAGCCTGCCGCCTGCCGAGCGCGAAGCCCTGGTGTCCCAGGCCAACCAGGCCCTGGACCTGCTGCGACGGCATCCGGGGCCGGAGCGGGACACGTACGTGTGGGGCGTGCAGAACGCGCGCTCAATCGTCCAGAGCGCCACCGCGCTGTCCTTCGACACCACCGACCCGGAGCAGGTGAGCAAGGGCCTCCGGTACCGGGACAAGATCATGGCCGACAACGTCGCGTGGTGGCGTGAGCACACGGGGGCGAGGATCCTGCTGTCGGCGCACAACGCACATGTGGCGTACGTGCCGTACGACGCGAAGCTCTACCCCAAGGTGCAGGGCGCTTTCCTGCGCGACCGGCTGGGCACCCGTTACCTCACCATCGGTCTCGCCTTCGGCCAGGGGTCTTTCAGAGCGCAGGACGCGAACGGCCGGTGGCGAACCGTCACGGTCGGGCCTCCCCAGAAGGGAGGCAACAACCATCTACTCAGCCGGGTCAGTTCCTCCGACTACTTCCTTGACATGCGCACCACGTCCGCCTCGGCCCGCGCCTGGCTCGACAGGCCGCGGCCTACGCGTGACGCCGGCAGGCTCTGGCCCGAACCCGAGCGCATGGTCTCTCTCGGGAAGTCCTACGACGCCATGATCTATCTGCACGAGACCACGGCGGCGCGCCCGCTGTCCTGATGGACGCGGGTTTCCACCATTCGGTCCCCGCCGTCATCCCGTACCGGCAGTAACGCCCTGGGCCAGGAGCCGACTGGGCCGGGGACCGAACATCACGGGAAAGGCGCTGCCGAATCTCATACGGCCCCGGCCCCTCACCGCTACTTCTTGAACACCCTCATCGCGATCACCGCGACGATGATGACGGCGATGATGAAGATCATCAGCACGGCCGTGTTCATTGGTATCTCCGATCATCGTGATCTATGTTGGCGGGCAACGGCCGCACCAGTCCCGCCGACAACAGGCACCCGATCCCTGAACCTCAGCCAGGAGGATTGCGAGGTTCCACCGGAGCGCCGGAGCGCTCGACCACGTCGACCGCGGCGGCGGCCAGGGCCAGGATGGGGAAGATCACGTGTGACGGCACCCGGTAAACCCCACGCTCGGGCTGCTCGATCAGTCCGGCCGAGGCCAGCGTCTTGAGGTGGTGATACAACTGGCCGGGCGAGGCGAGCGCCAACTCGGCCTGCAGGTCGGCGACCGGCTTGGGCCCGACGACCAGCAATCGCAGGATCTCGAAGCGCGCCGGGTGCCCGGCGGCGGCCAATACGGCGGCCAGCGGCCCGGTCGGCTGCTGAAGCAACCATCCCGGACTGCGGGTCACCTCCCACATCCAGTAGTGGTCGCCGAGCCTGGCCTGCCCGCCGTAGGTGATCAGGCCGGTGTCGTCGCCGACCGCCGGTGGCTCAGGGGGGGTGCGCGCGGCCTCGAGGGCGGCGACCCGCGCCTCGAGGTCCTGGAGCCGCTCGCTGGCGCTGGTCAGGGTTGCCTCACTTCAATGCTGCTCGGACCTTCTCGAAGAAGGCGGAATCGGTTGCCATCCGCACAATGAACTGCTGATGAGCATAGCTGCGGATCCCGGACAGCCAGGTTGCCTCGGGCAGTCGCCTGAGTGCGAGGACGGTCTCGCGTGGCTTCTCACCCGGCCGGACGGTGTATGTGGCCTCGCTGATGACGCCGGGCAGGGCGCCGCCCTTGGTGCCCATGAGAAGTTTGCCAGGGTCGGCGCCTGGCTGGCGCATCGGCCACTCCAGGTGCCGGCTCGCCGTCTTGTCCTTCCTGAGTCCGGCGAGCACGCCGCGCAGAACGCCAGGAGAGATGCGGGTCACGGTTGTGGTCCAGGCGGCCTGCCGGGCGAAGCCGGGGAGCGTGAGCTGCACCTGCTTACCGGCCTTGACGTAGTTGTTCAGGCAGACGTCGGCGGGCAGCGTGCAGCCGCCGAAGGCGCGTAGCATCTCGCCGTTGAAGGTGCCCACGTGAGTCTGTGCGATCTTGCGTAGCGCGCCGGGGCCGAGGCGGTCGCGCAGTAGGTCGGCGGCGGCGTTGTCACTCTCCTCGATCATGGCTGAGACGACCTGGTCGAGCGTGACGCTCGCACCGGGCTTGAGCCGTTCAAGCGCCGCTTCGTGGGCGCCGCCGTCGGTGCCGGGCAAGTGGTAGGAGTTCCACAGGGCCATGGGAACGCGTTCGCCTGGCTTGACTCTTCCCTCGCGCACGGCGTCGGCGTAGGCGGCGAGATGGATGATCTTGATGGCCGACGCCACGGGGGTGAGGCGATCGGCGTTGTGGCTGATGCCCTGCGTCACCAGTGCGACGTCGTCGGGATGGGCGCGGATGTAGGCGAGTACGGACTCAGCGTCCTTGAGGTCGGCGGGGGCGACGGCCACGGCACTGGTCATAGGGGCCGCCAGCGCCGTGGTCAGAAGCATGCTGAGGATGGATTGCATGCCGCGATTCAACCATAAAATCGAAATTCCGGAAAATCGAGTTTTAAAGGCAGTCGTCGAGGAAGGCGGTGAGCTGGGTGTCGGGGTCGAGCCTGGTGCCGGCCCACGGCAGAGGGGCCTCGGGCAGGTGTGGTGTCGCGCGGCTCAGACCCCACGGCTGCGGGGGCGACTGCCCAACCGTGAGGTGATCACCCGTAGTCTGCACCTCGTCAACCAGGACGGACCTGAGACGGTATGGGACCGGCGCCCTCTGGCCGAGCTGCGCCCGGGTGTCCGTAGTGCGGGCGGGAGCGCCTCGGCCTCGAGGTGAAACCCCTTGGCACGATGATGAGATTTGCTGGAGTGTTCGTGGGCCTGCCAGAGTGACCAGGTGTCCCGACTTGTTCCTGAACTGATCTGCTCCGACATCCAGGCCAGTCTGGCCTTCTATCGCCTGCTGGGCTTCGAGATTCGCTACGAGCGTCCCCAGGAGCGATTCGCCTACCTGGAGCGTGACGGGGCGGACCTGATGCTGGAGCAGCCGTTGAGCCGGGACCGTCTCTACCCGCGCGCGGAGCTGGACCACCCCTACGGGCGTGGGATCAACCTCACTGTCGACGTGGATGACGTGGACCCTATTCACACCACGCTGCTCGCTGCCGGCTACGAGATGTGGCTGCCGTTGGAAGAGCGCTGGTACGACCGCAGGGTCGACGCCGTGGGCGTGCGCCAGTTCGCGGTGCAGGACCCGGACGGCTACCTCCTGCGCATCTCTCAGCATCTGGGGACCCGCTCTCGATAGCCGCGCGGCTTTTGCACGGGGGCGTTCACGGCGTTGGACTCTGGACGTCGTGAACGGCGCCTGATCGAGGCCGGCGTGCGCCGTCCGCACAGCGTCCTCGACCACCCCGACGTATCTCAGGTGTGCCTGACGCGCGTGGTCAGTCGCCTGACCGAGCCCAGCGTGAGCGTTTCGCCGGTGAGCCGGACGACCGCGCGCAGCGGCGGTTCATCGGCCGACGGGCCGGCGGCCAGCGTGATCGCTCCGGGTTCGACGATGCGGCGCAGGTCGATGCCGGTGTAGGAGAACGCGTCGCAGGGCACCTCGAACGTCACCTCGCGGCTGCGCCCCGGCTCCAGCCTCACCCTGGCGAACCCGACGAGTTGCAGCGCGGGCCTGGCGACCTGGGCGACCGGGTCGGAGGCGTACAACTGGACGACCTCTTCGGCGGGCCGGTCTCCGGTGTTGCGGACCGTCACCGTGGCTTCGACGGTGCCGTCCGTGGGGTATTCGGCCCGGTCCGTCGTGATCTCCGTGTATTCGACGGCCGCGTACGACAGCCCGTGGCCGAAGGCGAACGCCGGCGTCGGGTCGAGCACCGTGATGCCGTCGGCCCGCCGGCCCAGCGGCGCCTGCAGGTAGGTGGAGGGGTTGATCGCGGGCGAGTTCGGGATCTGCACAGGCAGCCGCCCGGACGGGTTCACCCGGCCGCTCAGCACGCCGGCCACCGCCGCCCCGCCCTCCACGCCGGGGAAGAACGCCTGGACCGCGGCGGCCACCCGGTCCTTGTAAGCGCCGAGCGCGTAGGGCCGTCCGGAGACCACGACGAGCACAGTCGGGGTCCCCGTCGCCAGTACGGCCTCGACCAGGTCGGGCTGGAGCCCCGGCAGCCGCAGGTCGGCCGCGTCGCAGCCCTCCCCCGACGTGCCGCCGCCGAACAGCCCGGCCCGGTCGCCGACGAACACGAGCGCGAGGTCGGCCCCCGCTGCGATCTCGGCCGCCGCGGCGATCCCCGAAGCCGCCGAGGCCGCGGCGATGTCCGAAGCCGCCGAGGCCG
This sequence comes from Nonomuraea purpurea, assembly GCF_042650645.1. Classification (NCBI taxonomy): domain Bacteria; kingdom Bacillati; phylum Actinomycetota; class Actinomycetes; order Streptosporangiales; family Streptosporangiaceae; genus Nonomuraea; species Nonomuraea purpurea. The sequence goes on along the minus strand of NZ_JBHSBI010000001.1, from coordinate 524,939 downwards.
CGGCGATCCCCGAGGCGTCGCCACCCGACACCTCGGCCCCGCGCGCGTAGCGGAGTTCGGCGTGGGGGAACTCGGCCGCCAGGCGTTCCCTGATGGAGGCGATGGGCAGGCCCATGCCGTGCTCGGGGTAGCGGTCGAGCACGTGGTTGGGGAAGGCGTAGCAGCCCAGCAGCGTGCGCGGGTCGTCGGCGCACGGCCCGATGACGGCGATCGCGGCGCTCGTGCCCGCCTCGACGGGCAGCACGCCGGTGTTGCTGAGCAGCACGATGGAGCGCTCCGCCACGGTGGTGGCGAGTTCGCGGTTGCGCGGGCTGTCCAGGTCCGTCTCGTCGGCGCCGTCGGGGACGAGCGGGCCTCCGTCCAGCAGGCCGAGCTCGATCTTCTGGCGCAGCACCCGGCGTACGGACTCCTCCACGAGCGTCTCGTCGACCCGGCCCGCGCGCACCTGCGCGACCAGGCGTGAGCCGTAGCCGCCGGTCTCGGGCAGGTCCACGTCGATGCCCGCCCGCATCGCCAGCGCCCCGGCCTGCGCGTCGTCCTCGGCCACGCCGTGCATGGAGGCCAGGAACGGGATCGCCCAGTAGTCGGACACGACCGTCCCGCCGAACCCCAGCTCCTGGCGGAGCAGCCGCCGCAGCAGGTCGGCGCTGGCTCCGACGGGCACCCCGTCGAGGTCGGTGTAGGAGTTCATGACCGAGCGCGCGCCGCCCTCGTGCAGCGCGGTCTCGAACGGCGGCACGATGACGTCGGCCAGTTCTCTCGGGCCGATGCTGACGGGCGCGTGGTTGCGGCCCGCCCGTGAGGCGCCGTAGCCGGCGAAGTGTTTGAGCGTGGCGATGATCCCGGTGCCTTCCAGGCCGCGCACGTATGCGGCGCCGAGTTGGCCGACCAGGTACGGGTCTTCGCCGAGCGTCTCCTCCACCCGTCCCCACCGGTAGTCGCGCACCACGTCGAGCACCGGCGCCAGTCCCTGGTGCACGCCGACCGCGCGCAGGTCCGCGCCGATCGCCGAGGCCATGCGCTCGATCAGGGCGGGGTCGAAGGTGGCCGCCCAGGCCAGCGGTGTCGGGTACGCGGTCGCCCCGTAGGTGGCGAACCCCGTCAGGCACTCCTCGTGGGCGATGGCCGGGATGCCGAGCCGGTTGGCGGCGATGACCTCCTCCTGGAGGGAGCGCAGACGGGCGGCCCCTTCGGCCGGGCTCACCGGCGCGGTGCCGAAGACGCGGGTGAGCTGGCCGAGCCCGTTGCGCAGCCGTTCCTCCAGCCCGCCGACCGCCGCGAACTGGTCCTGCAGGGGGGCGGACTTGCCCGGTTCGTCACTCTGGACCCAGACGGACCCGAGCTGCGCGACCTTCTCCTCAAGGGTCAGCTCGGCCAGCAGGGTCTCCACGCGCTCGTCGATCGCGCGGGCGCGGTCCCGCCAGGGCGCGAGGCCCGGCGCGTTCACTGATGTCATGGCTTCCTTCGCGTGGTCGGCCGGTGCGGCTGAAAGTTTCGAAAGCTCATTCCGATCGTTGACCATCGGACTCTAAGTCTCGATCTCGAACACCGTCAACAATATTTCACCGTGTTTCCGAAAGTTTCGGTCGCCGGCTCCGAAACATCCGGAAACCAGACCGCGGTCCGCCGGAATTTCGGGGAGATGACTGTAGCCTTGCGGCTAGATCGATCATGTGTTCGAATATGGCATCGTCTCCTCCTGTTGGGCACACGGGGGCCCGTGAGACACGAGGAGACATCGCATGTCCGTACGACGATCCTTATGCGCGACGGCGGTCGCCCTGACGACGATGATCGCGCTCATCCTGCCCGCCGCACCCGCGCAGGCCGCCGCGGGGCCCACCGTGGCGGTCAGGTGGAACGAGGCGCTGCTGGCGGCGATCCGCACCGGCACGCTGGGGCCGCCCATGGTGGCCAGGGCCCTGGCGATCGTGCACACCTGCGCCTATGACGCGTGGGCCGCCTACGACGCGGTCGCCGTCGGCACCCGGCTCGGCGGCTCGCTGCGCAGGCCCGCTTCCGAGCGCACCGAGGCCAACAAGAACGAGGCGATCAGCTTCGCCGCCCACCTGGCGGCGGTCGACCTGTATCCCGCGCAGCGGGCCGGGTTCGACGCGCTGATGGCCGAGCTGGGCTACGACCCGGCCAACCCGTCCAGCCGGCCCGCCCAGGTCGGGGTGAGCGCGTGCGGGGCGGTGCTCGACCAGCGGCACGCCGACGGCTCCAACCAGCTCGGCGGCTACGCCGACACCACCGGATACGCGCCCGTCAACGCCCCGGTGGTCGTCGCCGAGCCGCTGACCACGCTGAACGACCCCGGCCGGTGGGCGCCGCTGACGTTCGTCAACCGGGCGGGCGCGGTCGTCACGCCGCCGTTCCTCGCGCCGCACTGGGGCCAGGTGGCCTCCTTCAGCGGCTCCGCCCGCTCGCTCGCCGACGCCGTGCCCGCGCCCGTCCCGTACGGCTCGCCCGGGTTCGGCGCGCAGTCCGCGGAGATCGTGTCGGTGACGGCCGCGCTGACCGACAAGCAGAAGGCGATCGCCGAGTACTGGGCGGACGGCCCCAGCAGCGAGACGCCGCCCGGCCACTGGTCCCTGTTCGCGCAGCGGATCTCGGCACGCGACCGGCACACCCTGGACCAGGACGTGAAGATGTTCTTCGCGCTGGCCGGATCCGTCATGGACGCCGGCATCGCCTCGTGGGAGGTCAAGCGCGACCACGACTCGGCGCGGCCCATCACCGCGATCCGCCACCTCTACCGGGGGCAGCGGATCCCGACGTGGGGCGGGCGGACGGTCGACGGCGCCTCGTGGGTGCCCTACCAGGCATCGACGTTCCCGACGCCGCCGTTCGCCGAGTACGTCTCGGGGCACAGCACCTTCAGCGCGGCGGCGGCCGAGGTGCTCAAGCGTTTCACCGGCGGCGACGCCTTCGGCGAACAGGCGACGGTCGCGAAGGGGGCCTCGCAGGTGGAGCCGGGTGTCACGCCCGCGCAGGACGTGACGCTGCGCTGGAACACCTTCACCGAGGCGGCCGACCAGGCTGGGATGTCGCGCAGGTACGGCGGCATCCACTTCAAGGCCGGCGACCTGCAGGGCCGCACGCTGGGGCGCGCGGTCGGCGGCGCAGCCTGGGAGCGCGCCAAGGCTTACTGGACGGGCCGGGGCTGACGAGCGCGGGAGGCGCCCGCTCCCCTGCGCGGGAGCGGGCGCCTCTTCATGCGGTGTTACAGGGGAAGGTCAGGCCAGGCTCTCCTGAGCCTGCCGGTTGAGCGTCTCGAGGTCGAACGCACCTGACTTGACCGCCGTGGTGAACGCCTCCCAGTCGCGGCGCGGAACATCCAGCACCGAGTCCGGGTTGTCCAGGTGGAAGAGCTCCACGTGGTCGTTGATGCGCTTGGCCGCGACGCGGTTGGCGTCTTGAGTCATCTACTGCGCTCCTTCCGATGAAACACTGCGGACCTTCCACGCCGGCCACCCATTCGCAGGAGGACCGGAGCGGATGCGGGCAGCCTGCCATCGTCGAGGGCCCGCAAGCCAGTGGCCCCAATCGGCCACCGTAGGAAAAACCCCCTGTCCCGGGCATGGATCCTTTGTTCTCGGGTGCAAGGGCGTCACTCCCGAGCCAGCACGGACGCCGGCCGCAGCCGTCCTGCCACCGCCGCGGGCACCGCCGAGGCGAGCACGGCGAGCAGCACGGCGGCCCCCGCCGCGGCCAGCGCACCCGTGATCACGACCACGGGCAGCTCGCCCGCCAGCGCGACCGCGGCGGCGATTCCGGCCGCCGCGCCCGCCAGCCCGCCGAGCAGCCCGATGACCACGCCTTCCGACAACACCAGGCGGGTCACCGCCCGCCCCGGCCAGCCGGTGGCACGCAGCGTGGCCAGCTCCGCGTCGCGTTCGCGTACTCCCAGGTAGAGCACGTCGGCCACGGCCAGGGCGCCGAGCGCGAACATGACCGCGATGGCCGCGTAGTCCGCCGCTCTGGCCTGGACGACGATGGCGTCCCCGAGCAGGGAGCCGACGACCCGGCCGCTGAAGCCGTAGGTCACGGCGAGCAGGACGGTGAGCGCGAAGACGCACACCATGAGCGTGGCCGCGCCGAGCAGCGTGCGCCCCGGCACCCTGGTCAAACCGGCCAGGGCCAGCCCGGTGACGCCGCGCGGCGAGCCGGCCCTGCGCGGGGCGCGCACCGAGGCGCGTACCGCCGCGACGGGCGGCACGATCGAGGCCCGCCACGCCGGGACCGCCCCCGCGGCCAGCGCGAGCACGAGCGCGGCGGGCACGGCCAGCAGCGCGCGGGGCAGCGAGACCTGCAGCCCGAACCACGACGACAGCGGCACGGCGAGCGCCGCCGACAGCAGCCCGGCGACGAGCCCGACGGCGCCCACCTCCCACAACACCGCGCCGAACACCTTCGGCCGCGACCAGCCCAGGCACGACAACACGCCCAGCTCGGCCCGTCTGGTGCGGACCACGGCGGAGGCGGCGTTCAGCACGAACAGCCCGCACACGGCCAGGATCAGCACGAACAGCACCACCGACTTGCGGTCGGCGGCGTCGAGGATGCGGTAGGCGACGCCCTTGTTCACCCAGTCCTCGCGCAGGGCGAGCGCGGGCCGGCCGTAGGAGCCGGCGGGCAGGTCGACGGTGACGGGCGACGGGGAGGCGCCCATCGTGATGTCCACCTCCAGACCGGTGGCGGCCACGATCTGGCGGGCCACCTCGGAGATGCGCTCCCTGCTGACGGGGTCGGGCCCGGTCACGCCGGCGACCCTGATCCTGACCACGCTCAGCGGCGCCTGCGTGAGCGGGCCCTTCTTGTCGCGGCCGGCGATCTTGGCCATGCCGCCGAGGTCGGTGAGCAGCAGCGGCGGTGCCTGCAGGTAGCCCGCCACGTTGTCGGTGGGCAGCAGTTTCTCGCCGCCGAGCAGTCCGCCCGTGCGGGCGTCGGCGGCGGTGACGGACGGCGGGTTGTAGGTCTCCATCGGCACCTTGGACAGCTCGGTGAACCCGGGCAGTTCGGTGGCGTCGAAGCGCCCCATGAGCTTCATCATCAGCGGCCCGCCGAGCCCGTCCTCGCCGTTCATGCCGGTGGCCAGCGGGCGCATGGTCAGCGGGCGGAACTGGGCGTCGGCCGAGCCGATGGGCGCGCCCTCGGACCATTTGCTCGGCTGCTGCCAGATCTTGTCCGGGTTGGTCACCCGCTCGGGCGTGAGCCTGCCCACCGCGTCCCGCCGGTAGTCGACCGGGCCGGCCGTCCAGTAGCGGGTGAGAGGCGAGAAGACGTTCCTGTCGAGCTGTTTGCCCTGGTTCGTCCACGTGTCAAGGAGGTCTTCGAAGAACTGGTCCGGTTCCAGACTCACCTTCTTGACCTCGGTGCCCTTGTGGGAGTCGAGGTAGGACCTGAGCTCGGCGGCGGGCGCGCCGTCGGCCACCATCTTGGCCGCTTCGGCGGGCAGCCTGCTGACGACCAGTTCCTCGCTCTGGTCCATCATCGGCCGGCTGGTGGCGAGCAGGGGGACGTCCCATTTGGTGAGCGCCGCCTTGCCGCCGAGGTAGTCGCCCAGCACGACCGCCTTGTCCAGCCCGGCCAGCCTGGCTTCCGCCTCGGGGTCGATCGCGGCGAGCAGCAGCGGGAACTCCTGGGAGACCTCGACCATGGCCTGTCCCTTCCTGGGCGCGCCCTTGCCCCAGGGTAGCGCCATGCCCTCGCCCTTGCCGCTGCGGGTGGACCAGGCGTCGGTCGTGGGGCCCCGGTCGAAGGGGTCGTCCGTGCGCGGGCGCGGCCAGGTCAGCGACCTGCCGAGCTTGACCTCCTTCCCGGAGCCCAGGTTCTCGGTGGTGAGGTCGAGCTTGTCGCCCTCCTCGAAGGTGAAGGTCAGCGGACGGTGGGTGAGGTACTGGTAGTGCGGGGAAAGGGGGATCTTGGTGAGCCCCCGGTCGGCCACGCGGGTGCGCTCCACCCGCAACAGGGTGCGCTCGCCCTCGCCGAGCGCGTCGGTCACCGGCACCTGCACGGTGCCGCTGCCGGTGAAGTAGCCGATCATGCTGATCGGCGCGGCGACCTCGATGCCGTCGAGCTTCTTGATCGTGGCGAGCTGGTCGAGGGTGATGCCGCCGTGGATGCCCGACAGGTAGTTGGACCTGACCATGCCGGTCTCGCGCTCGATGGCGGTGACGGAGCCTTTGGGGCGGACGAGCAGGTCGTACTGCGCACGGTAGTTGTCCCTCACCGTGCCCACGATCTCCAGCTGCTGCGTGCGCGCGGTGCCGGTCAGGACGCTGAACCCGGTCGCGGCCACCAGGATCCCGAGCAGCAGCACCAGGGCGCGCCCCGCCCGGTGCCTGAGCTGCGCGGCGGCCAGCCGGATCATCCGAGCCTCCCGATGCGGTCGAGCACGTCGGGTGCGGGCGAGACGAGGTCGTCGCCGGTGACGCGGCCGTCGGCGAGCCTGACCAGCCGGTCGCACGTCGCGGCCAGTTCGGGGTTGTGCGTGGCGATGAGCATCGTCATGCCGTACTGCTCGCGCAGGCCCAGCAGCAGATCCACGATCTCCTGACCGGTGGCGCTGTCGAGGTTGCCGGTGGGCTCGTCGGCCAGCAGCAGCGGCGGCCGGCCGATCAGCGCGCGGGCGATGGCCACCCGCTGCTGCTGACCACCGGACAACTCCGAGGGCAGCGCGCGCTCCCGCTCCGCCAGCCCGACCGCCTTCAGCAGTTCACGCGCCCGCGCCTTCCTGTCGAAGCCCACCCGGTACGGCAGCAGCGGCGCCAGCACGTTGTCCAGCGCGCTCAGCGCGGGCAGCAGGTGGAAGCGCTGGAACACGAAGCCCACCCGCCGCCGGTGCGCGTCCAGGCCGCGACGCGGTAACGCGTGGCCGTCGATGCGGATCTCGCCGGAGTCCGGCAGGTCCATCCCGCCGATCACCTGCAGCAGCGTGGACTTGCCCGCTCCCGAATGCCCCATCAGCGCCGTGGCGCCGCCTGCGGCGAACTCCAGGCTCACCTCGTCGAGCGCCTTGGTGGAGCCGTGGGCACGGCTGACCCCCCGAAGGGTAATTGCTACTCCCATGCCGATATACATTGCCACAATGTACGCTCGTACATTGCGACAATTTAGGGAATGATCGACATATGCCGCTAAGTCATGCCGTTCTCGCCCTGCTCGCCGACGGCCCCAGCCACGGGTACGAACTCAAGACCCGCTTCGAGGCGGCCATCGGCCCCCAATGGGGCGGGCTCAACATCGGACACCTCTACCAGATTCTCGACCGCCTGGTCAGGGACGGGCACGTCGTCCGCAGCCACGTCGCCCAGAGCGACCGCCCCGACAAGACGCTCTACCAGCTCACCGGCACCGGCGCGGAGGAACTCACCGGCTGGGCGAGCACCCCCCACGTGCGCGCCGGAGGCTTCCGCGATGAACTGTTCCTCAAGCTGCTGGCCGCCACCCGGCTGGGGCCCGGCACGCTGGAGGAGTTCACACGGGCGCAGCGGCAGGCGTACCTGTCGGACCTGGCGGGGCTGACCAGGCTGCGGCGGGAGAGCGCGGCGAGCCCCCTGGTCGCGCTGCTGGTGGACGCGGCCGTCGCGCACATCAAGGCCGACCTGCAGGTGGTCGAGAGCGCCGAACGGCGCCTGGCCGCACTGGCGGAGGAGGCGACGGGCGTGGCGGTCGCCGACGACCCCCAAGCGGAGGAGGAAGCGACCGGCTGACGCGCAGTGCACTGTCGGTCAAGAGATCGTGGAGTCTGTGTCATCGACTTTCCGCTCACTGTGCCCGAGTATCGACAAGCATGTTCACGACCCATGATTCGGTGGCCATGCGACGAGCACTGATAGGAGTTCTGGGCGCAACCGCCATCGCGATCTCCGGATGCGGCACGACGCTTCCAGGCCAGACCAGCGCCGAGGCGCCCGCCCAGTCCAGTGGGCCCGCCGCGCCGCCCGAGCCGGACAAGAGCACCCCGGCGCAGGAGAGTGCTCCAGAGCAGGACAACGCGGAGCCGGCCTCCGTCAAGACGACCGCGCCGGGGACGCAGCTCAAGATCGGCGAGCGCGCGGTGGTGCCGTCCAGGAAGGGCCCCATCGGCATCACCGTCACCGCCGTCGAGGCCGGTGACCCCGCCGAGCTGCAGCGCCAGTACGGCGAGCGGGCCAAGGGCATCACGCCCTGGTTCATCCGCTTCCGCGTTGAGAACGTCGACGGCGCCGACCACTCCTTCAGCTCCAGCCCGCTGCTCTCGCCGGTGACCGCGGACGGCCGGGGCACGGGCGCCGTGCTGACCGGGAGCTTGGGCGACTGCAAGCGGGAGAGCGCGCCCAAGGACTTCGCCCAGGCCGGCGCCCAGTTCATGAGCTGCAGGTTGACCGGCGCGCAGCCCGACGTGGACATCGTGGGCGCCAAGTTCGACAGCGACGACTACCGCAAGGAGCCGGTGGTCTGGCGGAGCTGAGTGATCAGTGGGCTGTAAGGGGCTTTTAAGTCAGAAGTTAGTGGAGGGCCCTAGGTTACCGGCGAAAGCCAACACAGCAGCCCAAAGAGGACATGTCATGGACTTGACCCCAGAGCGAATCGGTACCTTCGAAGCAAGAAGCGTTCGCATTACGTAGGTCGTAGATCATCCACATACGGATGTTTCGAGCATCGTTGAAGCATTCATCCGGCCATGTGATCAATGTCTACAGTCCTACCTGTGGGGGCCCAAGTAACACGGACCGACGTGTGGAGCGAACTGCGCGTGCGCTCCACACCACAGCTTTTCATCTCGATCTCTCCCAACCTGACCGCCCTTGCGATGATCAGCGACGCCCTCGCCGGCCGCCGTCGCGGCCTGCCCGAGCTGTGGCGGCGGGCGATCGCCTCGCGTGTCGGGCCGCTCGGCCATGAGGCCGTCAAGCCGCTGGCCGCACCGGGGCGCTCGGTCGCGCCCGACTGCCTCGTCCCGCAGGCCCCCGTCAGCGGCGACGTCACGGTGCAGACCCAGATCCAGGTGCTGCACGAGACGCCGTCCGACAACCTGATCAAGGATCTTGAGCAGGCGTTCGGCCCGGGAACCCCGCCACCGCACTGGCGGTCGGCCGCCGACCGGCCCGGCCGCTGGATGCGCGGTTACGCCAGCGCGCTCTCCGAGGTCTGGAACACCACCGAACCCCTGTGGAAACGCGCCAGGCCGCTGCTCGACAGGGAGATCGAGCGGGTCGGCATCACCGCCGTGCGTGGCGGTCCCGAACTGCTGCTCGGCTCGCTCAGCGAGCGCATCTCCTACGGCCGGCGCGGCCTGCTCATCTCCGACGTGGAGTCCAGCACCTACGAGCTGGGCAACAGGAAGATCGTCCTGGTGCCGATGCTGGCCGGCAGGGACGCGGTGATCGTCAGCCTGGACCACCCCGAAGCGGTGTGGATCGCCTACCCCGTCCCTGGCGCGGACTCGTTGTGGCGCAAGCCCGTCGCGCCCGCCGTGGACGAGTTGTCGGCGCTCGTGGGCCCGGTCCGAGCGGATCTGCTCTGCGCGCTCGACCAGCCCATGACGATGTCCATGCTGGCGACCGACATGAAGATCGCGCCCAGCGGCCTCACCTACCACTGCGACCGGCTGCGCGCCGGGCGGCTGATCACGCGGGAGCGCCGAGGGCGCGAGGTGTGGATCGCCCGCACCCATCGGGCGGAAGAACTGCTGGAACTGTTCCGGCGATAACGGGGGGATGCATGGTGCTCAAGTTCCACCGCGACGCGCTGGACGGGTGCGCCGCGGCGGCCAAGTCGGCGTCCGGCGCCTTCGCCGGTCTCACCGGGCAGACCCCGGACGCGGCGGCCTTCGCGGACGTGACCGGGTCGTCTGCCATGGTCTCGGCGGTGGCGGACCTGGCGCGGGTCTCCGAGCTGGCGGCCAAGACCCTGGGCAGCCGTCTGGAGGGGGTCGAGCGCGCCCTGGACGCCGTCGAGCGCACGGTCGCCGCCGCCGACGGCGCCGCGGTCCGCACATGAGCGAGCTCATCAATAGGCAAGGAATCATGAGGCCGACGGAGGAGGCCGCATGAGCGAGCTTGTCGAGGTCATCAATAAGCAAGCAATCATGAGGCCGACGAAGGAGGCCGCATGAGCGAGCTTGTCGAGGTCATCAATAAGCAAGCAATCATGAGGCCGACGAAGGAGGCCGCATGAGCGAGCTTGTCGAGGTCATCAATAAGCAAGCAATCATGAGGCCGACGAAGGAGGCCGCATGAGCGCGATCGACGACGTCAGGGCCGTGCCGGGCGGGGCGGAGCTGGCCGATCGGGCTCTCAAGCTGGTCGGCGACCCGGGCGCGATCTCGTCGTCGGCCGGCTCGTGGCGCACCGCGGCGAGCACCGGCCGGCAGCACACCGGCGCCGTGCGCACCGCGGTGGCCGAGGTCGGTGACGCCTGGCAGGGCGGCAGCGCCGACGCCTTCGCCGCCTACATGGGCAAGGTGGCCGGCTGCGGCGACCGGCTGCAGCAGGCGCTGGGTGACTGCGCGGGCCACCTCGACGCGGCCGCGCAGGCGCTGAGCTCCGCGGAGGCGCAGGCGCTGGAGATCTGCGGGAACTACGCCGCCGCCGCGCGGGAGCAGTACAACGCGAACCCTCGGCCCACCGACGCGCAGGTCCTGCAGAGCATGCAGGGCGCGCTCGGCTCGGCCCGCACGGCGCTGGACCAGCTCCTGGCCGCCACCGGCACGAAGCTGGCGAACGCGGCGGGCGCCATCCAGACCACGCTCAGCGCGGTGCCGAACGTCGGCAACGAGGTCGCCGAGCCGGACACGCAGCCGTTCGCGCCCGCGCCCGGCCGGACGCTGACCTGGTCGCCGGCCCAGCAGCGGCCGCGCTCGACCGCGACTGCCAAGACGTCAAGCTCAGGTGGCGGTCACGGCTCGGGAAGCCCGCCGCCGACCGGCCCGCTCCCGCCCGGCCGGCTCACCGACTGGATCAACGAGGCGATCGCCGTACTCAGGGCGAACGGCATATCCGTGGACCAGTCGAACGCCCGAGACATCCACACGATCATCATGAAGGAGTCCGGGGGGAACCCGCACGCCATCAACAACTGGGATTCCAACGCGGCGGCGGGCCATCCGTCCATGGGCCTGATGCAGACCATCAGGCCCACCTTCAACGCTTACATGCTGCCGGGGCACGGCGACGTCTACAACCCCGTGGACAACATCATCGCGGGCGTGCGGTACGCGATGTCCACATACGGCTCGGTCTCGGACGTGCCCGGCCTGGTCAGCATGCGCGGCGGCGGCGCCTACCGGGGCTACTGACCGCCCTCCAGCACGGGCTTGGCCGCCCGCGCCGGGTCGAGCACCGGCCCTTCGGGGATGAGCTGGAGCATGTTCGCCGGGACCGGGGTGGCCTGGCCGGCGGAGTAGCCCAGCTTGCCCAGCACGTCGGTCCCCGGTACGGCGAAGCGGCGGCCGTCCGGCGTGATCAGGTAGTAGGACTGGACGGCGTTGAGCTGGCCATCGCCGGGCAGGACGCCGGCCAGCACCGCCCTGCCGGGCGGGAGGCGTACCAGGTCGGTGGTGTCGCCGACGGGCGCGGGCAGTGTGGCGCCGGTGGTGAGGCGGGCGCGGGTGGATCCGGTGCCGGTGTCGGCGTAGACGACGCAGAGCGGGCTGGCCGGGTCGTAGGCCGCCATGCGCGGCATGGTCGCGGGCAGGCCGTCGGCGGGGATCGCGGTCCGCGAGCGGCGGGCGGCGTTGGCGGTGGCCGCGTCGATGCGGATCTCCTTCACCGCTCCCCCACCGTAGGCGGCCCGGCTGTCGGGGTCGCTCAGCAGGAGCGCGGCCTGGCCCTGGGTGACGGGGGCGAGGCCGTCCTCCAGCAGGACGTACCAGCGGGACTCGCCGCCCGCCACGGCGCCCGCCAGGAACACCTGGCCCACGGCGGCGGCCTTGCCCGCAGGGCCTGTCACCGGCCTGCCGCGTCCGCTGATCGGCGGTGCGGCCAGGTCGGGGCCTTCAGGAAGGGCGTTCAGCCAGGCCACGGGGACGGCGGCGGGCGCGGTCGCGGTGAGCCCTCGGGCGATCCCGTCGGCGACGCGCATGCGGGTGCCGCGCCAGATCGCCCACGTCTGTCCGCCCACGTCCACGAGCAGCGCGTCGCCCTCGCCAACGGGCCTCCCGCCGATCTGGCGGCCTGCGGCCAGCGTCACGTACGGCTTGCGCCCGGTCGGCTCGGCCCGCTCCTGCACGCAGGCCGCCCAGGGCCCGCGGGCCAGGTTCGCAGGGGCGGGCAGCGAGTCGGGCGCGCCGGGGATGCCGATGGCCGTGCCGCGCTCGTAGGTGGTCAGGGCCTCCCGCGCGACGACCCGTTCCTTGACGCTCTGGGCGGACAGGACCAGGCGGGCGGAGGCGTAGTTGGCGACGGGGATCAGGCGGCGCTGCGCCTGGTTGTAGACGTACCTGGCGCCGGTCTCGCGCTCGATGATCAGCGTGCCGGGGGCCTCCAGGGCCTTCGCGCCGCCGCCAGGCCGCAGCAGGCCGAAGACGGCGAAGCCGACGCACAGCAGCACCGCGACCATGATGCCGGCGAGGAAGGCGACGTTCTGCCTGCGCAGCGGCCACTCGGGCTGGTTCGGCTGGGCGCGCAGAAGGGCCAGTCCGATGCGCTGAACGGTGAGGCGGTATGCCTGGTAAAGGTCGCGCTGGCTGTGCACTCCCGCCCCTCAACTCACATAGACCCCTGCTTACCCCAATTTATCGGGATAAAAAAGGAGAGGATGCCCGGTATCGCAATCGGGAATGCTCGATGACCAATAGATGACGAACGTAGCCCACGCGGCCCGGGGCGTTACAGTCTGGTGATCGTGAATTCGGATACGCGCTACATCACCCCCGACGCGATCGGCGAGGTACGCAGGGACATCAGGGAGAGCATCGTCCCGGCCGTCGCCGAAGTGCGCCAGATCTTCGAGGAGAACAAGGCCGTCGACGCCCCCGGCTGGGGTGCGGTCGGCGAGTGGACGGTCGGAGTCCTCTACGAATCGTTGATCGAGTCCTTCTTGCGCGACACCGACACCCTGCTCGACGTGCTGAACACGTGGGAGGGCGAGCACCTGAGGTTCGCCGAGCAGAACTGGCGCACCGCCGAGGACCTCGCCGTGCAGCGGGTCAGGCGGCCATGAGGCCCCGGCCGAAAACCCGGGCGCCGAGGGTCGCAGGCCGGGCCGGGGACGGCTCCCCGCTGAAGGCGAAGAACCCGCCGAACCCGGCGGAGGTGCAGAACACCCTGCGCAAGGCCGCCAGGCTGGAGCCCTCGATCGTCGTCGGACTGCTGGCCACCGTGCCCGCCGTGGCGAACGTGCCCGGCATCTGGACCACGGCCTCCAACCTCCAGGCAGGCGCGGGCGGGCAGCTCGACAAGGGCGTCAACAACCTGCTCACCCATCTGATCACCGCGTCGGGGACGAACTGGGTCGCCGAGGACCAGAAGGCGTTCGCCGCCACTACCGAGCGGCTGCGCTCGCACGTGGACGCCTTCCGCACCAACGTGCAGTGGGTCGCGGGTCACGTGGACAGTATCGGCGACGGGTTCGCCGTCTACTGGGGGGCGGCGGCCAAGATCGCGCAGGAGACGTACCTGCGGCTGATCGCGTTGCAGGCCCTCTCGCTGGCGCCGCAGACCAGGGTCGCGGCCAGGGTCGCGATGCGCACGACGGCCGCGCAGTCCAACGCCTCGTTGGCCGCCGCGACCGGGCAGTTGCAGCGCTTCCTCGGCTCGCTGGGGCTCAAGGGCGTGATGGGTGGCCTGGCGGCGGCGATGGGCGGGTCGGCGGCCCTGCAGCTGGCGTTCATGCGGCCCGACGGCAGCGCGAAGATCGACTTCGGCAAAGCTTCCGCCGACACCGCGAAGATCCCGACGTTCACCGAGCCGCCGAACAACGGGCTGCTGCCCGGGGGCCACTTCGAGTGGACGGTCAAGACGCCCGACGGCGGCAGGAACATCGACGACGTGGTCCGCGACCGCCCCTAGCTGACCAGGCCGCGGATGGTCTGGTACAGGTCCATCACGGCCAGCGACAGCGGGACCAGGGCGATCATCAACAGGATGTCGAAGATGTCGCCCGCACGACCCCAGAACGGGGACGGACGCCCAGAGGTGAGCCACAGCGCCGTTCCCGCCACGGCCAGCCCGAGCAGCACCAGCCCGGGGACGATGCCGTAGACGATCACCGCGCCGGGCGCCGTCACGACCAGGGCGGCGGCCGGCAGGAGCGTGCCGAGCAGGGCCGTGCCCATCAGCCAGGCCCGCTGGCCCCGGCCCTCGAAGACGCGGGCCCGCATGAGCAGCGCCAGCGACAGCGCGATGCTCGTGGCGATGGCCGCCCAGGTGCCCTCCAGCACGAGCAGCACCTGGGCGGCGAGCACGACGAGCGAGACGCAGCCGAGCAGGCCGGTGCAGAAGCGGTCGGCGACCACGGTCTTGTCGATCACCAACTCGCCGTCCAGGTCGCCGCTCTCGCGCCGCAGCTCCTCCGCCGTCGTGGGCAGCGCCGGCAGCGGCATGCCGGCCAGCCGGAACGACAACGACGGGATCGTCGTCGTCAGTCCCACCAGGATCGCCGCCAGCACCGCCGTCACCCCGGCCGCCGGCAGGCCGAAGGCCATGACCACGCCGGAGGCCAGCAGCGCGCAGAGCGCGGCGGCGGCCAGGCCGAGGAACGTGGGCAGCCCGCCCACGACCGCGAACCCGGTCGCCGTGGCCAGCATCAACGTCACGCCGGAGGCCGCCAGCAGGTTGTCCGGTTGGAAGACGGCCGCGTCCGACGAGGGGCCGACCAGGCCCGCGACGAACCCGTACGGCAGGGCCGCGTACCCGATCACGGCCCCGGAGCGCTCGTCTCCCAGCGCCCGCGACAGGGCGGTGGCCACCAGCAGCAGCACCAGCGCGATCGTCAGCGCGACCAGCGCGGCGGGCAGCCAGGGCGGCCCGGTGAGCAGCAGCGCCGCGGCGCCCCCGCCGAGCAGGACGGCGCCTGCGCGCAGCCCGTACGCCCTGGTCGCGGCCGGCTGCCAGCGGCCGGTGCGCTCCAGCACCCCCGTCGCCACGGCGTCGGCCACGTCGTCGAAGACGATCTCCGGCAGCTCGTGGCCGCGCGGGCGCAGGTGCAGCATCTCGCCGTCGTGCACGGCCAGCTCGGACAGGGTCGCGTTCAGGTCGAACGGCGGGCCGCCAAGCCGTTGCAGCACCCAGCCGCCGTGCGCCAGGCCCGCCTCGGCCAGCCCCTCTCCTGCGACGCGCAGCAGGGTCGGCAGCAGGTTGCCCAGCGGGATGTCCGGCGGCAGGCCCAGGTCCAGGAAGCCGCGGGGGGTCACGACGGTGACCCGGCACAGGTCGGTTCCGGTGGCGCTCACCCGGACGAGTGTATGGATCGCGCGTCGAACGCGAAGCTCCCAACACGTTCAGGAATTTTGAAGTATGGCCTGTTTCGCTACGTCAGCGGCTTGTATGGCGTCGTGAGCGGCAGCCTGATCGTGGTCCGCAGACCGGAGCGGCGCCGGCCGCCGGAGCCGCCGGGCGGCGAGATCCTCCTCGAAACTCCTCCGGAGATCCCCGAGACCGTCACCGGCGGCGGCATGACGCAGTTGCTGACGTACCTGCCCATGATCGCGGGGGCGGGCGCGATGGCGCTCATGTTCACCGGCGGCAACACCGGCAACCCGCTCATGCTGGTCTCCAGCGGCCTGTTCGCGGTCTCGATGGTCGGCATGTCCGTCGGCCAGATGATGCGCAACTCCGGCGAGCGCAAGAACCAGCTCAACGGCCAGCGTCGCGACTACTACCGCTATCTGGAGCAGGTCAGGAAGCGGGTGCGCGGCGCGGCGGCGCAGCAGCACAAGGCGATGACCTGGAACCACCCCGACCCGTCCGCGCTGTGGTCGCTGGTGATGACCTCGCGGCTGTGGGAGCGCAGGCCCCGCGACGACGACTTCGCCCAGATCAGGATCGCCACGTCGGCGCAGCGGCTGGCGCTGCCGATGATCCCGCCGGAGAGCAGGCCCATCGAGGACCTCGACCCGGTGACCGCCGGGGCGCTGCGGCGTTTCGTCCGCACCCATGCCACCGTGCCGGGGCTGCCCGTGGCGCTCGCGCTGCACTCCTTCGCCAGGATCGTCATCACCGGTGATCCGGCGGCGGCGCGCGGACTGGTGCGGGCGGCGCTGGCCCAGGCGGCGGCGCTGCACTCGCCCGAGGAGGTGCGGATCTCGGTGTGCGCGGCGGGCCGCGAGTGGGAGCCGGTCAAGTGGCTGCCGCACGCGCTGCACCCCTCGGAGGAGGACGGCGCGGGCCCGGTGCGGCTGGTCGTGGGCGATCTGGGCGAGCTGGACGACCTGCTCGGGTTCGAGCTGAAGGACCGGACGCGCTTCAGCAAGGGGCTCTCGCCGGACGCACTGCCGTACCACGTGGTGGTCGTGGACGGCGGCACGATGCCCGCGGGCAGCCAGCTCGCGCTGGACGTCATCGAGGGCGTGACCGTGATCGACCTCAGCGGCTCGACGCCGCCCGCGCCGTCACAGTTCACGCTGCGCCTGGAGGTCACCCAGGACGAGGTGGTCCGGATCGCGCAGGACGAGCTCGGCAAGGAGGTCAGGTCGTCGCTCGGCCGGCCCGACAGGATCGACCCGCCCGCGTTCGCCGCCCTGGTGCGGCAGCTCGCGCCGATGCGGGCGAGCACGGGCGCGGGCGCCGAGGAGGAGCAGAACGCGCTCGCCGCGAACACGACGCTCACCGACCTGCTCAGGATCGGCGACGCGCGGCGCATCGCGCCCTCGGTGACCTGGCAGCCCCGCCCGGTCAGGAACCGGCTGCGGGTCCCGATCGGCCTCGGCGCCGACGGCCGCCCGGTCGAACTGGACATCAAGGAGGCGGCCCAGGGCGGGATGGGGCCGCACGGGCTGGTGGTCGGCGCGACCGGCTCGGGAAAGTCGGAGCTGCTGCGCACGCTCGTGCTGGCCCTGGCGGTCACGCACTCGTCCGAGACGCTCAACTTCGTCCTGGTCGACTTCAAGGGCGGCGCCACCTTCCTCGGCCTCGACACGCTGCCGCACGTCTCCGCCGTCATCACCAACCTGGAGGACGAGCTGCCGCTGGTCGACCGCATGCACGACGCGCTGCACGGTGAGCTCGTCCGCCGCCAGGAGTTGCTGCGCGCCTCCGGCAACCACGCCTCGCTGCGCGACTACGAGCAGGCCCGCGAGCAGGGCGCGGAGCTGCGGCCGCTGCCGACGCTGTTCATCGTGCTCGACGAGTTCAGCGAGCTGCTGACGGCCAAGCCGGAGTTCATCGAGCTGTTCGTGATGATCGGGCGGCTCGGGCGCTCGCTCGGCGTGCACCTGCTGCTGGCCTCGCAGCGGCTGGAGTCGGGACGGCTGCGCGGGCTGGACACGCACCTGTCGTACCGGATCGGCCTGCGGACGTTCTCAGCCGCCGAGAGCCGCGCGGTGCTGGGGGTGGCCGACGCGTACTCGCTGCCTCCCGAGCCGGGCAACGCCTACCTGATGTTCGAGACCACGGGCATGACGCGGTTCAAGGCGGCGTACGTGTCGGGGCCTTACCAGGCCGGCGCGGTGCGGGGCCCGGCGGTGACGGCGCGGCCAGGACACCAGGGCAAGATCGTCTGGTACGGGCCCGAGCGGGTGCCGTTGCCGCCCGTCGTCGCGCAGCCGCCGCCCGTCGCCGAGGACAGGAGCAAGCAGGACAGCCTGCTCGGCATCGTGGTCGGGCGGCTGGCCGGGCAGGGCCCCGAGGCGCACCGGATCTGGCTGCCGCCGCTGAAGGAGCCCGCCTCGCTGGACCGGCTGCTGCCGCCCGTCGTGGCCACCCCTGAGCACGGGCTCACCGCGGCGGGCACGGCCCAGGAACGGGCCGGACGGCTGCACGCCGTGGCCGGAATCGTGGACAGCCCGTTCGACCAGCGGCGCGACCCGTACTGGCTGGACCTGTCGGGGGCGGCGGGCAACGTCGCGATCGTCGGCGCGCCGCAGACCGGCAAGAGCACGCTGCTGCGCACGCTGATCGCCTCACTGGCGCTCACCCACACGCCCAAGGAGACGCAGTTCTACTGCCTGGACTTCGGCGGCGGCACGCTGTCGGCGCTGGCCGGGCTGCCGCACGTCGGCGGGGTCGCCACCAGGCTGGACGCCGACGCGGTCCGCAGAACCGTCGCCGAGGTCAAGACGCTGCTGGAGCGGCGCGAGCGGCTGTTCGTCGAGCGCGGCATCGACACCATGGCCACCTACCGGCGGATGGTCGCCTCGGGCGCCTACGAGGGCGACGGCTGGGGCGACGTCTTCCTCGTCGTGGACGGGTGGTCGGTGCTGCGCCAGGAGTACGAGCAGCTCGAACCGGACATCGGCGACCTGGTCACCCGCGGCCTGGGCTACGGCATCCACGTCGTCGGCACCGCCAACAGGTGGCTGGAGTTCCGCGCCGGGGTGCGCGACCTGCTGGGCACCCGGCTGGAGCTGCGGCTCGGCGACACCTTCGACTCCGAGATCAACCGCAAGGCGGCGGCGAACGTGCCCGAGCGCGCCCCCGGCCGAGGGCTCACCCGCGAGGCGCTGCACTTCCTGGCCGCGCTGCCGCGCATCGACGGCCGCTCCGGCGTCGACGACCTGGCCGACGGCGTCTCCGCCCTGGTGGAGGCCGCCTCATCGGCCTGGCACGGGCACCCCGCACCGCCCGTGCGGCTGCTGCCCGCGCTGCTGCCCCTGCACACGCTGCCCGCCGCGCAGGGCGGCTCCGGCGTGCCGATCGGCATCGACGAGGCCGCGCTGGCGCCGGTGTCGCTGGACTTCGAGGCCGACCCGCACTTCGTGGTCTTCGGCGACACCGAGAGCGGCAAGAGCAACCTGCTACGGGTCATCGCGCACGGCATCGCGACCGCCCACACGGCCATGGAGGCGCGCTACATCGTCATCGACTACCGCCGCTCCCTGCTGGACGCGACCGACACCGAGCACCGCATCGGGTACGCCGCCTCCAGCACCGCCGCCTCGACGCTGCTCAAGGGCGTGCACGAGGTCCTGCAGTCACGGCTGCCGCCGCCCGACCTGACCTCCGAGCAGCTCAGGACCCGAAGCTGGTGGAACGGCCAGGACCTGTACATCATCGTGGACGACTACGACCTGGTCGCCACCGCGACGAACCCGCTGGCGCTGCTCGGCGACCTGCTGCCGCAGGCCAGGGACATCGGCCTGCACCTGGTGCTCGGCCGGGCCATGGGCGGCGCGGGGCGGGCCATGCTCGATCCGATCGTCCGGCGGCTGAAGGAGCTGAACTCGCCCGCCGTGCTGCTGTCGGGGCCCCGCGACGAAGGACAACTCTTCGGCAACCTCCGGCCGAGGCAACTGCCGCCGGGGCGCGGGATGTACGTGGACCGGCGTTCGGGCGAGAAGCTCATCCAGACCGCCTACCTGGACGAATCCACCTAGCCGAGGTCGGCTCCGCCTTCATCCCACCACCGGCGGGCCGCAGTCGACCGCGGGCCGGAAGAAGTCGTCGCCGCCGCCGCGCGCGTTGCCCGTGCGGCGGCCGGTCTGGTTCTCCTGCCCGGCCATCCCGCCCATGGGCATGAACGGCATGCCCGTGCCGCCCGTCGTGGCGCGCTCGGCTCCTGCGGGGGCGGGGCCGGTCGCGGGCCAGGACGCGTCCACCACGGGCACGCTGCCCGGCCGGACCGACGGGCCGCTCTCCGAAGCCCTGGCCTGCTGGGCGGTGGCCACGTCCGGGTCCCGCCGGCCGGCTGGGGGCGCGGCCTGCTCGATGGGCGAGCGGCCTTGGGGCGGGGCGGGTACGCCGGGCGGTGGCGTGTGCACCGGGCCGATGGGCTGCCGGGCGTTCCTCGGGTCGCCGTTGGGCTGCTGGGCGTTCGGCGCGGAGGCCGTCGAGGTCGTGCCCGGCGGGCGGCCGGCCGAGGGCGGGGTGGGGACGCCGACGGGTGGCGCGGTCGTCACCGGTGGCGCAGGAGCGGCGGCCGGGGGTATCGCACCCGGCGTGGTGGACGCGCCCGGTAACGGGCCGGCGGACGTGGCCTGGTAGCCGGGCGAGGCCGCCAGGTCGGTCGTCGGGCGTACCGGGGCCGTGTCCTCGAACGGCAGGTCGCCGCCCCGTACCGGCGGCGTCGGGGCGGGCCCGTCGGGCGGCAGGTAAGGAGCCTGGGAGGCCAGGGCGGCGTCCCATGGCAGGCGGTCGGGCAGCTCCGCGTGCGCGTTGTGGAACACGCCGTTGAGCCGCACCATGAACTGCCTGGCGTCCTCGTCGGCGTCGTTGACCGGAATCTCGCCCCCTGACCCCATGGCGTAGACGTTGCGCGTGCGCTGCTCGGTGGCCTGGTCGAAGCGCTCCTTGGCCGAGACCAGCTCCCGGCTCACGTTCTCCAGCGAGAGCGGGACACCGTCCACGCCGCCCCGCAGCGCCTGCAGGTACGACTGGATGCGGTTCATCCGGGTGAGCATGGCCCTGGCCGACTCGCCGCCCCAGTTCCCGTCCGCCACCAGCCGCCCTGCGGACTCCCTCAGTGCGGCGATGGTCTCGGTGAGCAGCCTGGACGTCTGCCTGTAGGCGTCCGCGACCGGCCCGAACTCGTCGGGCCTGGTGCCCATGACCAGCCCGCGGATCTGCTCGCGCCCACCGTAGGCGTTCGGGTTGCCGCCCTGCAGGCAGCCTTCCTTGATCGGTCTTGGCTCCGGCAACTCGTCCCTCTATCCGGTACGGGGCGCCGCCCCGGCGGCCCGCTGGTCGGCGTCCCGGACGGCGTTCGCCGTGCCACGCAGGTCGGCGATGACGCGCTGGACCTGCGCCAGGACGAACTCCAGCGAGTCCTCCGTGGCCAGCCGGGCCCGGCTCACGGTGTGGGCGTATTCCTGGGCGATGTCCCAGCTCCCGGGGGCGCCCCACAGGTCGGGCATGTTGTACCTGGCCGCCTCCAGCCGGGACTCCAGGTCCTCTTCGAGCGTGGCGGCCACGTCGAGCAGCACCTCCGGCCTGCACATCATCTTCTCCCCGGCGGCGGCCGGGTCGATGAGCGGCTCGTTCACCGTGGCTCAGGTGCCCCAGCGCTGAACGTTGGCCCGCTCAGCGTCCCGCATGATCTGGGTCGCGTCGTGCAGCGAGGGCCCGAACCTCTGCATCGTGTCGCCCATGGCCACCACCGCGTTGTTCCACTGCTGCTTGGATTCCACGTAAAGGGCCGCGGCGGAACCGCCCCACCCGTCGCCGGCCTGCTCCAGCTTGCGCAGATCGTCTTCGAGGTCGGCCAGCTCGCCGACCAGATTGGCGTAGGCGCGGCCGAGCTCGGCCGCGACCTCTTCCATCTCGTCGAAATTGGTGAGAATGATGCGGTCGTCATAGGTCATCGTGCTGCTCCGTTTCTTCAGGGCCGCGGGGGAGGCGGCAGCGTGGCGTCGAGCTGGGACCTGAGCCGCCCGACTAGGTCGTTCGCGGTGGTGGTCGCCTCGGTGTACTGGATCTCCGTGCCGTGCAACTCCTTGGCGATCTCGTCCAATTCACGGAGCACGATTTGGAACTGGGGAATCCACTCGTTCCACACTGCCTTGAAAGTGTCGGCGGAAGCGCCCTTCCAGTGTTCGCCCAGCGTGTTCGGAATCGACTCGAGCCGGGTGTAAATCTGCTGAATGTTTCCGTGAGCGAGCTGCGCGCGATCCGCAGCGGTCTGGATACTGCCTTCTACATAACGTGTCGGCTGTTCTGTCATAGTGTTCCTTTCCGAGCCGGAGAACTTCACATCGGGCTTCAAGGTAACCGGCCATTATGTACCGGGCTACGATTTCAACTTTCCTGTAAATGTTGGGGCCCCTCCCGCCCGCCAACCCCTGCGCCGGGCCCTGGGCAGCGTCAGCGCCAGGAACACCAGCAGCACGGTGGCCCCGACCGCGCCCACGGTGATCATCACGGCGATGCCGCGCGTCCTCGGGTCGGGGACCGGGGCCCGGGCCAGGACGATCGGCGGCACGGCGGGCCCGCTCCTCTCGGCGTCCGGGAGCACCGAGGTGACCGCGAGCAGCGGGTTGACGAGCCCCGCCCCGGTGCCCGCGGCGCCGCCGCCCTCGGCGGTGCGCTCCAGTCGGCGCTTGACCTGCCAGTGGTCGAGGTCCGGATGTCTGGCCCTGACCAGGGCGGCCACGCCCGCCACGAAGGGGGCGGCGAAGCTGGTGCCGTCCAGGCCCGTACGGTAGCCGCCGCCCGTCCACGCGCTGGTGACCCCGGCTCCCGGCGCGGTCACCGAGATGCTGGTCGCCTCGTTGGAGAACTCCGACTTGCGGCCGTCGGGCGAGGCCGAGCCGACCGCGATCACGCCGGGGTACTCGGCCGGGTAGGCGGGCGTGACCGCGCCGTCGTCCTGCTTGACGTTGCCCGCCGCGGCCACGATGACGACGTCCTTGCCCTGCGCGTACGTGACCGCCGCCTTCAGCGTGGGATGGTCGTGGGCCTGCATGGACACGTTGATCACGCCGGCACCCAGGTCGGTCGCCCGCCTGATGCCCTGGGCCAGCCGCGACACGTCGCCCGTCTGCCCCTCGGTCTGCTTGATCGACAGGATCCTGGCCGAGGGCGCGACCCCCATCACGGGCACGCCGCGCGAGGTGAGGTCGCGGCCCGCGATGATCCCGGCGACCGCCGTGCCGTGCCCCGCGCAGTCGCGCGCGCCGGTGCCCGTGAGGTCGATCCGGCGGGTCACGACGCCGGCGAGCTGCGGATGCGTGGCGTCCACGCCGCTGTCCACGACGGCCACGGTCACCCCCTCCCCCTTGGTCAGCCGCCACACCCGCTCGAACCTCAGCCGCTCCTGCGGCCACGGCTTGCCGGTGACCTCGGCGACGCCCGGCTCGGGATCGCAGCGGTTCTGGGCAGGGGTCGGGGGCGGGGTCGGGGCGATGGCGAGCACCAGGCCGATGGCCGCAGCGCCGTACCAGGGATAAGGCACGATACGAAGTCTGCCGATATTTCCGATTTATGCGGCTCTCTTAGAAATATCTTGAAATAAAGCGCTGAGCCCCGGGCCGCGGGATAGGCATGGCGTTGGCATGTCCGTCGACGTGGACACGGAGTGTGATCATGGGGGCACCTGGGGGCGACGGGGACGAGCGTCCTCTCGTGGGCCGGTCGTACAAAGAACGGCCGCTGGTCACCGAGACCTACGAGGGAGGCTTCAGCAGCGAGGGGTACGACTTCGAGGCCCGCAACGTCGAGGACGCCTACGCCGACCATCTCCTCGACTACGGCGTCGGAGGCTATCCGGGCGGCCCGTGGTCGCGAAAGGACCCGGAAGGCAAACAACTGCTCGCCGACAACCCGGTCAACCCCGACGCGGTCCAGCGACGCCAGTTCGTCGACGTCGGAACCTACATGGACCCCGACACCGGCAAACCTCGGCCGTCGTCCCCGATCGAGCAGCTCCGCGAGGACCTGGACCGCCTGAAGGGCAAGGGCGAAGGCCAGGGCCTCAAGGTGCTCCTCACGCTCTCGGCCCTGAAAGATCAGGACCTCGGCGCCTGGCAGGCCGCCAACGACCTGTGGGTGACCACCGAACGGGCCAAGACCACGGTGGACGGCGCGATCCAGCGGGTCTTCACCGTGTACGAGGCCGTGGTGCAGGCCCTCGACGACACGGTCAAGACGGCCACGGGCGCAGACAAGTCCAGCGCCGACAACCTGAGGACGCCGAGATGACCGACTTCTGGGAGGAGGCGCTCAAGGACCCGCGGGCGCCGCAGCCCGACGGTGTCCGCCCGCTCTACGGCGGCGACTCCGACAGCAGCGCCGGCATCGCCGCCCTCATCGAGGACACCAAGCCCGAGCTGATCGCCCAGGCCGGCAAGAACTACCAGGTCATCGCCGGGATGTGCCGGGATTCGGTGGAGAAGCTGAGCCAGCAGGCCCAGATCATCGCGAAAACGATGGGCGGGGACTCGGCTCAGGGCGTTCTCAACACCATCAACGAGCTGCAGCAGGACCTCGCGCGCATCTACGACGCCGCCAGTTCGGTCGGCCGTCCCCTGGAGTGGTACGGCAGCGACGTGCTGCCGTGGTTCCAGCGCAACGTCCCCAGGACGGGCTCCATGAGCATCGACGACGACCTCTTCGACGGCATGGGCGCCGTCGAGGACAACGCCCACGCCATCGCGCGCCACCACCTGCAGCTGCTCAACGCGTTCATGGGCGACGCCTACAACGCCATGAACGGGTACGTGGAGCAGAGCGCCACCGCGCCGCAGACCGGGCTGCCCGGCACGGGCCTCGGCTCCGGGCTCGGCGGCATTCCCCCAGGCGGACTGCCCGGCGGGTCCGGCTCGTACCCGGGAGCCGGCCTGTCCTCGCCGTACGGGAGCCCCGACCTGAACGGGCTCACCGGTCCGAAGTCCGGCCTCGACGTGCCCGGCACGCAGACGCCCGGTTTCGGCGACCCAAGCCGGCAGGACCCGTCACTCCAGCCCCCGCAGACCACCGTCCCGGGCAGCCCGGACATGAAGAACCCGGACATGAAGACCCCGGACGTGAAGACCCCCGACCTCAACACGCCCGATCTGCCGCAGACCCCATCCACGACGAACCTGGCCAACGTGCCGCAACCGCCGTCCCTGGGGGGCCAACCACCGCAGACGCAGACCGGGCTGCCCGTCGGCGGGCCAGGCCCCCCTTCTGGCACCTCCCCCGTCACGCAGCTCGGCGCCGCCGCGGGAGGCCCGGCGGCCGGCGCCGGAAGCACGGGCGCGTCCGGGATGCCGATGGGAATGGTCCCGCCGATGGGGGGCGCGGCGAACGGCGGTCAGGAGCGTGAGCGGGAGCGCGCCAGGGCCTCGCTGGTGGAGGACGAGGCCTTCGACAGCGATGACATGGGCGGCCCGTCAGTGATCGCATGACGGTGCTCACCGAGCGGGTCCGCGGCTACCGGCTGCTGGAGCGGGCGGGGCAGGACGGCCCCTGGGCCGTGCACCTCGCGCGGGCCGAGACGTCAGGCACGGAGGTGCTGGTCAAGACGCTGGCCTGCCACCGGGTGGAACGCCGGGCGCTCAAACGCATCGTGCGCGGCTTCGGCTTCCCCGACTCCCTCGCCGGACAGCCGGGCATCATCCCTGTCCTGGAGGTGGGGGCCACGGGGGACGGACGGCCTTACCTGGTCACGCCCCTCCACGAGGGCCTCACGCTCGCCGAACGTCCGGGCCGCAGCCTGCCGATGCCGCCGGACCAGGCGGTGGAACTGCTGCGGGCGGTCGCGGGCGCGCTCGCGGCCACCCACGCGGCGGGCGGCGTGCACGGACGCGTCACCCCCGAGAACGTGATCACTACCGGGGGCGGGGTGGCGCTCACGGGGTTCGCGATGTCCGCACTCATGTCGATCGTCGAACTCCCCGACGGGACGCTCCCCTCCGTCCACGCCGCCCCCGAGGAGCTCGAGGGCCGGCCGCCGCTCCAGGCGTCCGACGTGTACGCGCTGGGCTCCATGATGTATGAACTGCTGGCCGGACGGCCCGCGTTCGCGCTGGACGGGCCGGGGAGCACGGGACGGTTCGTGCTCGGGGTGATGACCGAGCAGCCGCCGCCGCTGCCCGCTTCGGTGCCTGGTGAGCTGGCCGACCTGCTGGCCAGGGCGATGGCCAAGGACCCGTCCGCCCGCCCTGCGGCCACCGACCTCACCGCTGTCGAACGTGCCCTTCCTGGCACGCCCCCAAATCAGCCCCTCACCGCGCGCCTGCCCACCGCGGAAACAAGCGGAAACCCGAACCAGCCGCCGCCCACGGCGCGGCTGCCCGTTTCCCCGCCGGACGCCGAGCAGTCGGTGCCCCGTGAGCTGGTGTGGACGGTGGACCCCGACCGTTCCCAGGTCAGGCCGCCCTTCGGCCCGCAGCCGTTCTCCGCCCCCGCACCCGCGACCGCCTCCCCCGACGATGACGGCGGCGGCGCGCCGGTCGTGGGGCCGCGGCGGCGTAGCAAGGTGCCCTTCTTGATCGCCGGTGCCTCGGCGCTCGTCCTGCTGCTCGGCGTCGGCAGCGTCGCCCTGGCGATGAGCGGCCGGCTCGGCACCCCGGCCGCGCAGGAGCCCGTCGCCGCGACCGCCGACACCCCCGCGAGCCCTGCCCCCGACACGCTCCCCCAATCCGACGGGCGCACCTCATCTCCCGAGGACGACCAGCGGCCCCCCTCGCAGGCCGCCGAAAACCAGCCCACCAGGCAGACGTCGTCACCGCCGCCGCTCCGCCGCCAGACCACCGACCCCGCCACGATCGCCGTCCACCGTCCGAAGGGCCTCAAACTGGTCTCCGACAACGGCTCCACGGTCACGATCGCATGGAAGTCCGTCCGTAAGAACGGCTACCCGACGATCGTCCAGATGGCCCCTGGCGACCGGATGATGTCGGCGGCGAGCGGCAGCAACACCTACACCGTCGGCGGCCTGGACTCGGCCACGGGCTACTGCTTCAAGGTCGGCACAGTGGTCGCCCTGGGCCAGCCGTCGTCGGTCGCCTGGTCGGGCGCGATGTGCATCCGCGGCGCCACCGAGGCCAACCCCGGTCAACAGCAGAACGACGAGGTCCAACCCCCGATCGTGCTCCCCATGGTGACGCCGTCCCCGTCGTAACCCCAGCCCGACGGCAGCCGCCGGACATCCTGCCCTCACCGCCGACTACCGGCCAATCGTCGCGATCCGATACCGACCCAACCGCCCCATCACCCTGGCCAGGCCCAGGCCGCCGCAGTCCGGTGAGGCCCGCGCTAACTACCGAGCAGGGATCGTGGTGAGAGTCTGCGGAGGATGCGTTCCGGCAGTGCGGCCTTCCGCCGGACCAGTTCGTCCACCCCGGCGTAGTGACGCCAGGCCAGGTCGGCGTCGGCCTGGTCGATGGGCGCCCCGCCGAACGTGGCCAGGTTCGCGAGGTCGGCGAGCGCCGTCAGGGGTTCGCGGGCCGGCGGCCCCAGGCCGGACTCCGCCAGGAACGCCACCTCGCGTGCCGTCAACGCGCCCGACGCCACCGGGATCCCGGCCCCGCGCAACCTGGTCACCGTCTGACGCCACGCTCCCGCCACCCGCGCGGCAGGGGAAGCGGCCCGGCGGCGGCGCATCCGCCGTACGGGCGGGACGACGATGACGGCGACCAGGTACGCGACCAGCATGCCCGCCGGGATGGCCAGCCACACGGCCGGGTTGTCGGACGAGCCGTCCGCGCGGGGTTTGCCGGTCGGGGTCGACGGGTTGGAGGGCTTGGGAGTCGGCTTGGGCTGGGAGGAGTCGCTGTTGATCGCCTGCTCGATCTCCCGCGCCTGCTTCGGCGCCCCCTCCGCCACGTCGCCGTTCCCTCCCGAGTGCGTACGGGACGGCGTCGGATAGAACGGCACCCACCCGATCCCCTCAAACCGCACCTCGGCCCAGGCCAGCACATCCCCACCCCGCACCTGCCGCACACCCCCCGCAACATCACCACTCCCCGCCGACCTCACCGGCCGGCCAACACTCGTCGGCCTTCCCTCACCACCAACACCCGAGAAGCCATCGGCACCCACCGCACCGCCACCACCCGCCGACCCCACCGGCCAACCAACACCCGGGAAGCCGTCGGCACCCGCCGTACCGCCCGAGCCAGCCGTACCCTTCGAGCCCGCTGCGCCGGGGCCGTCCGGGGTGGGGGGCGGGGTGGTTGTGGGGGTGCCGGGGCGGAAGCCCACGACGATGCGGGTGGGGAGGCCGATGGATCGGGCCAGCAGCGCGAACGATGCCGCGAACTGCTCGGTGGTCCCCCGCCGCGACTCCGTCAGGAAGAACTCGATGCTGCGGTACCCGTGCCCAGGTGCCGAGGTCACATCGTTCTTGGCGTGTTTGCGCAAGTAGGCGGCCAGCCGGGCGGCCTGCTGGGTCGGGCTCTTGGCTCCAGCCGTGGCGCGGCGGGCGATCTCGGCGAGCCGGGCGCGTTGCGGCGGTGTACGTCCGTCGGGCCCGTCGGGAAGCCGCAGCGCCCCCGGGTCCTGGGCGGGGGTCGCCGCGCGCAGCTCGGCGGCCGAGTAGCGGCGGATGCCCGAGGTCACCTCGTACGTCATGCCCTCGCGCGCCTGCGTGCTGGCCAGCATGCCGGTCGCGGGATCGACCACGATGCCGGCCCCGGTGGCGAGCGTCGGCCGGTCGGCGGCGGGCAGCCACGGGCCCGGCAGCCGCTGCAAGGTGAACCGCTGCCGGACCGCGTCACTCGCGCTCTCCGAGCCGGGCACCCGGCCGCCGGTGGGGACGAAGCCGGCGTTCGACGTCCACGTGACCCCGTCGAAGGTGTCGAGGACGGCCAGCCGCAGGTTCGCCTCGGAAGTGGTGGTGACGGTGAACAGTTCGCGTTGGGGGTTCTGGAGCCACGCCGACACCTGGTCGAGCGCGCTCACGCCGTCGATCGGCTTCGGCGGGGGCGGTTCGACGAGCGTGCGTACGTCGTACGGTCGCTCCGCCATGGGCAGCACGGGCCCGGCGACGACGGCGGCCAGCACCAGGCAGGCCAGCAACGGGACGCCGGCCGCGACCGTCCCCGCCGATCTGGCCGCCCTGACCAGGGCGAGCAGCAGCGCGCAGGCCGCGAACACCGCCGCGTACGGCACCGCCGACCCCGCGCCCCCGACGCCCAGGACGACGGCGACCGCGAGCACGGGCAGCGCGGCCAGGGCCGGCAGCAGGACGGCCGTGGTGCGCAGCGCGACCTCGGCGCCCGCCGTCGTGGCGGCCCAGACCAGGAAGCTGACCAGCACGATCGCCTTGCTGTCGGGGGCCGCGGGCAGAATGGTGGTCAGCAGCCAGCCGCCCGCGTCGCGCACTCCGAGCAGGGCCGCGCGGACGGACGCCGGGCTCGGCACGACCCCCAGCCACGCCTCCGCCCTGAACACGGTCGCCGACACGGCCACCAGCCAGGCCAGCACGCTCACCGGGATCGCCCCCCACAGCGGCAACCGGCCGGCCAGCAGCAGCGCGAGCACACACGGCACCCCGGCGGCAAGCGCGACAACGGGAATCAGCGCAGCCAGCGGGAAAACCCCGTCGAACGCCAGCCCAGCGATCGCGCCAAGCAACCCCACAAGA
This sequence comes from Nonomuraea purpurea, assembly GCF_042650645.1. Lineage (NCBI taxonomy): Bacteria > Bacillati > Actinomycetota > Actinomycetes > Streptosporangiales > Streptosporangiaceae > Nonomuraea > Nonomuraea purpurea. The sequence goes on along the minus strand of NZ_JBHSBI010000001.1, from coordinate 495,845 downwards.
CCGACAGACGCCACCCTACGCACCACCGAGCCAGGCCCACCCGACCGCACACCAAGCGGGCCCAGTCCCGACGGTGCGGGCGGTGGGTGGGTTCCGGGCGGTCCGTTCAGTTCGGCCATGCGCCCGCCAGGTCGTCGAGGTCGCTGATCTCGATCACGTTCACCCCGGCCGCCCCCGGCATCCCGCCCTCTGTCGGGTCGCCGACCCGTACGTACAGGACCAGGTCGAACCGCCGCCGCACCGAGGCCGCGTCGGCCAGGGCCGCGAACGTGCCGCTGACCACGACGAGTGTCCCGCCGGATCCGGCCCTGCGCAGGGCGTGCAGCGGGGGTTCCGCGTCGGGTGAGCGTTCCACGACGGCGAGCCGGTCGAGCACCTCCTCCGACTCCCCCGGCCCGCCCTTGGCGTGCAGGAGTTCGCCCGTCCCCGTGAGCAGCCGCACGGGGAAGCGGTCGCGGGTCACCGAGCAGGCCACCGACGCGGCCACGTCCACGGCCAGTTCGAACTCGTCGTCGCCTTCGTAGGAGGAGTGCCGGGTGTCGAGGACGGCGACGGTGCTGGGCAGGTTGACGTCGGTGAGTTCTTTCACCATGAGAACGCCGGTGCGGGCGGTGGAGCGCCAGTGGATGTGCCGCAGGTCGTCGCCGATGACATAGTCGCGCAGGCCGTTGAAGCTGATCGCGCCGCCCGGAGCGGACCTGGAGGCGAACCCGTCCAGGTGGCGCTGCCGTCCGGCGTTGAGCGGCCCGAGTGTGACCGTGCGCGGCCTGACCAGCAGCAGGTCGCGCCGCCCGTACGCGATCGAGCGCCGCGCGAGCCCGAACGGGTCGGTGCGGTCGAGGACGAGCGGCCCGACGGGCGTCTCGCCGCGCCGCCGGGTGGGCAGCCGGTAGGACACCGTCCTGGCGGTGTCGCTGGCCAGCGAGGGCACCTCGACCGTGACGGAGGTGCCCCGGCAGGTGTCGCGGGCCACCAGCCCGGAGTGCCGCCGGCGGCCGGTGTTGCGGACGTGCAGGGTCGCGACCGCCGGATCGCCGCGCGCCACCTTCACGGGCGTCACCTCGCGGCGTACCGAAAGCCCCGCGCCCCTGAGCGTCCACAGCGCGCCGGCGCCCACGGCGGCCAGCCCGGCCACCGCCAGCACCGCGGACTGGGCGTAGCCGAAGGGCGCGCCCACGGCGTACACGAGCGCCGATGCGGCCGCCAGCCCCCACCCTGCCCTGGTGATCATTCACACTCCCAGAGCGGGGCCGCGGGGAAGCCCCCCTTCGGGGTGTCCATCAGCACGTCGTTGAGCCAGCCGTTACCCCGGGGCGATTCGACCTTGTTCCAGACGTCGCTGCTCTGGCCCGTGTCGTTGTCGGTGTAGGGGGCGCCCCTCTGCTGGCAGATGACGGTCATGGTGATGTACTCGCGTTGCGGGATCCGCCCGGCCTGGCCATCGGTGTTGGGCCCCGGCCGGATGAGCGTGTCGCGGTGGTCGTTGTTGGCGTTGCGGAACTGCGCGGGCGGCGGTTGCAGGTTCGCCGTCACCTCGGCGCGCTCCTGGCTCTCGCCTGCGGCGTTCTTGGCGCGCAGCGTCCAGGTGTAGGACTGGCCGTTCTTCAGCCCGGTCACCTCGGCGCCTGTGCCGCCGGGCGTGCCGGGGTGGTTGCCCGGCCCCTCCAGGATGTAGGTGGCGTCCTTGGCGTTCTCGGGCGCCGACCAGGTCAGGTCCGCGCCGTGGTTCTTGCCCTTGGCCTCGAACCCGGCCGGGCGTCCTGGGGCGACGCAGGGGCGTACGGGGATGGACGGCTGCGAGACGACCTCGCCGCCCTCGTACTCGGCGGCCACCCGGAAGGTGTACTCCTGGTCGCACTGCCCGCCGTTCACCCTGAACTGGAACGGCCCGTCGGGCTTGACGCGCGAGGGCGTGACGTCCGCGCCGCCGGGCGCGCCCTTCAGTGTGTAGCCCGTGACCGTGCCCTGCCCGGACGGGGTGAAGACGATCTCCATCCAGCCGGGCCCGGAGTTGGCCGTGACGGTGCCGGGCGGTTCGGGGGGACGCGTCGGCGTGGGGGTCGGCGTCGGGGTTCGCGTCGTCTCGGTCGGGGTCGGAGTCGGGGACGGGGTGGGGGTCGCCGTCACGGTCACGGTCGGCACGGCCGTCTTCGTCTTCGTCGGGACGGCCGTCGGCCCGCCCGTGGGCTGCCTGGTCGGATGGGTCGGGACGACGGTGGGCTGCGCGGCGGTGGGCGTGTACGTCGGGATCGGCAGCGGGGTCGGGGTGTCCTTCTGATCGAGCGCCTCGTCGTACTTGCCGACCCGGCGTCCCCTGCCGTCCTTCTCGATGACCAGGGCGGTCTCGCTGAACTGGTCGTTCACCCAGAGCAGCCCGTCCTTGACGAACACCTCCAGCGGCCCCGGCTTGCCGGTGACGACCTTGTCGGGTTCGAACCGTTTGGCCACCGTGTCGTACACGATGAGCCGTCCGGTTTTCTCGTCGGCGATGTAGATCCGCCGCCCGAGCGCCTGCGGCGCGCCGAGCTTGCCGCCCTTCACCGACACGGTCGTCAGCGCGCCGCTGGCGGTGTCGACCATTACGAGCGCGCCCTGCTTGGGCGCCAGGATCGGCACGGTCTGGCTCTCGGCCACGGGCGGCACCAGCAGGCCGCCGCTGCCGGCGTCCGTGACGGTGCTGGGCAGCGAGACCTGGAGCCGGGTGCCGGTCGAGCCGATCACCATGGCGGAGGCGCCGGCGGAGTTGGTGACGAACGGCGTGCCGCCCGCGATGGTCAGCGTGAGCGGGTCGCCAGGCTCGCCGACCGTGACGGCCTTGCCCTGCTGCGCGCCGTTGACCTGGACGAGCGTGCCCTCTTCTGGGACCGGCACCCACAGCGTGCCGTTCTTGTCGATGCCGGCCTGGCCGAGCGGTGCCTTGAGGGCGATCGCGGCGCCGATCGTGTCCACGGTCAGCGGGTCGAGCTGCTGCACGGTGCCGGCGCGCGGATCGATCCCGTACGCCTTGCCGGCCCCCATGACGATCTGCGTGCCGCCCGCGCCGAGCGTGCCCGTCTGGGCGACTTCGAGTTGGGTGGGGTCGATGCGGCTGACCTTGCCGGTGGACTCGTCGACGACGAGCACGTTGTCGCCGTCCTGCACCACCTTCAGCGCCTCGCCCTGCTTCGCGCCCTGTTTTGCCGAGGCCAGGTCCACCCGGCCGTCCACCTGCCCCGACAGGCCGTTGGCGTGCACCACCTCGCCGTTCAGCGCGCTGGCGAGCCAGGCTCCGACGTCGGCGAGCTTCGGCCGGGCGCTGGAGACGCCCGTGCCCACGAACAGGGCGACTCCCACCAGAACGGCCACGAGCGCGGCGGCGACGATTCCCGCCATGCGCCGTCCCGCCGCGCTTCGCCACCGAATGGCCACCGATTCACATCCCGCAAGATCCATGCGCATACGTGTCCGCCGACACGCTAGGGCGAGGCCCGCACGTCACGACGTCCCTTCAAATAACCTGGAAGCGTCAGCGGAGATCTCCGCGTCTTTCGTCGATGGCCTGGAGCTGTTCTTCCAGGGACGTCTCCAGCGACTCCAGCACGTTGCCGAAGCGGTCGTCGAGCAGTTGCTGATCGGGCAGGGAGGCGCCGAGCGTGCCGGCCATGACCGCCTCCACCCTCCTGGCCACGTCGTCCTGGGCCTCCTGGGCCGCCCGCAGCACGGCCTCGGCCAGCTTCTGGCTGTCCAGGCGCATGGCGCGCGGCGCGAGCACGACGTCCTGGAGCCTTCCAGAGGCCCCCGCGGTGACGCGCACCTGCCCGTCCGCCGCCTCTCCTCGGCCGACGACCACGTCGATCTCGCTTCTGAGCTCTTCGACGCGCGCCAGCATCTCCTCCGCCCGCGCGGTGATGCGTTCCAGGTCTTGGGGGTCGAAGTCGGTCAACGTACCTCCTGGCTGGCTGTCTGCGGGGGGAGCGTACGGGGCCGCCGTCCATTTCGGAAAACGTTGAAGTGGCCCAACGCGGCGGAGCGGCGTGGTTACCCTCGGCCAATGTTCTCGAGATACAGCAGGTCGCTGGCGGCGGCCATGACGATCGCCCTGACGTTAATCGTCGGCGTCCCGCAGGCGGGCAACGCGACGGCTTTGGGCACCTACGGCGAATATTCGCGGATGTTCGAACGCAGCGCCGGCCAGTTCTGGTCGGGCTCTTGGCGCAACCAGTGGTCGTGGGAGCCGCAGGGCGGCAACGTCTCCTACATCCGGTGGGGCGACCCGGCCAAGTGGCCGCCGGCGAACTACGAGAAGTTCCAGCGCGTCGGCGACTGGGTCGTGCTGGACGGCTACGGCAACAAGGAGGGCATGCTCAAGCAGCGCGTCACCAAGGAGCAGATCGGCGACGTCAACTGCAAGAACATGCGGCCGATCCTGTCGCTGGACGGCAAGCAGCACTACGTGAAGTGGAACATCCAGTCGCAGGCCTACTGCCTTGAGGCGTGGGGCAAGATCCTCATCCCCGGCGGCACCGACGTCGACTTCTACCACAAGCAGGTGTGGTTCCCGCCGTCCGCGCCGAACTGCGGCAACAAGTACTTCCAGGGCCGGACCTGCATCAAGCAGTTCGAGATCTGGAAGGACAACAACCGCGGCAACGGCGACGTGGGCGGGCCGCTGGAGCTGCGGCACGAGCGCGACAACATCTTCGCCAAGGGGCTCGGGCCGGCGTTCATCATCCACAACTACTTCCCGGACAAGGGCTGGCAGGCCGAACTGCGCAGCAGCTGGACCTACTGAGGCCCCGACCGCCGGGCCAGCAGGGGAAGCGACTTGAGCCGCTGCTCAATGTGAGCGGAGACGAAGGAAGGAACCGCCGAATCCGCCTTGACCTGCGGCCACGTGTCGACCAGCGCGGCCGCAGTCTCCCCTACAACGCGCAGGACAAGGTCGGCCTCCAGCCCAGCGCGTCGGGCCAGGCTACGAAAATTGTCCAGCGTGATGAGCTTGGCGACCTTGCCGCCGTTCACGGGGAACGCCAGCTCTTCCGCGCGGAAGTCGTCGTAGGCGGACACCGAGACGAAGTCGTAGGCGGGAGACAGCCGCGCCGTAACGCCGTCCGGATAGCGGAGTGTCCAGTTCTTCAGATGTGCGTCGAGATTGCCCATGACCACGATCGCAGCCAGCCTGCGCAGATATTCCTCCATGTCCTGAGGGCAGAGCGCGTTGATGAAGCGGGCCAGTCCGGCATAGGTCGCCCGATCGTATTTGGAGGCGACGGCGATCTCTCTGATCTGCGCGAAATCCTCCTGATGGACACGTCCCCCAGCGGGCCTGTCGAATCGTCGCACGGCGAAAGCCCGTTCCTCCGGATGGATCAGCCCGTCCGGCAGGCCGAGCAGATCTGTCCCGTGGATGAGCCGGATCTCCGGCACGTCGATGCCGACGAGGCTCGCCCACGTGAGCATGGAGTATTCGTTCGCGGGAACCTCGGGAAAGCGCCGGTCGGGAAGCTTGACAATCCAGTCGCCTCCCCTCCCCGAGACCGGCAGCACCAGTCCTTTGCCTTCCCAGCGCATGGAGAACTTCGCCTGAACACCGGCCAGGGAGAACCGCACTGTTCCCGTGCCGTCGTCGTGTGGTTCGGCAGTCGGCTCCGGCATGACGGGGACGGCGGACTCGGAGACCACGCGAACGTTTCCAGGAAGATCTTCCCCCAGAAACATGAGGACTTGGAAGTCGTGCGGATTGGACCTGCCGAGCTCCCTGCCGATCAGGTTGCGCAACCCGCTGCCCTGCTCGGGCAGTAGGTTGGCGAACCACTCCGGCACGGAACCGCTCGCCGCCCGGCGCTTATCCGGGTTGGCCTCGAACGCCTGGCCCAAGATCGGGTGTGCGGGGTCCCTATCCTCGTAGTCGAACCACGTACTGCCGTCGCGATAGTTCAGAGTGCCGACCCGACGGTCTCCGAGGAACACTCCGGCCGCAGCCTCAGTCAAGTTCTCCCCCCTCATCGAAGAGTTCTGTCAGATCCGGCCCGTCCGGGAAGCCGAACAGGGCGCGACTCTGAACATGGTCATAGATGACCGTCTCGATTTCCGTGCCGCGCCTTTCCAGAAAGCTTGTCCAGCGTCCGCTCCGAAGCAGCGCCAGGGACTCGGCGTCGAGGCAGTGGCTGGCCAGCAGCTGCTGGTCGAGGTGCTGGTGCAGGAGAAGCTCGGCAAGGTCACCGACATCGCCGGGCCGCTGAACAATACGGTTGGCCATGCCTCCGTTGGACACATCCGCGACGTCAATTGGAACGAGCGGCGTGCCGGCCTCGAGCAGCTCTGCGATGTCGACCGGCTCGCCGAACGCATCGGACTCGCCAAGGTTCCTCGGCTCCCGAGATAGCAAGCCGAGAATGTTGACCTTGGCTTGGGCGCGGTTGAGGCGAGTCTGGGAGAGATCCGGCCTCCATGGTGTCGTGGTCGGCAGGAGTTCTATCAAGCGTTGAGCGCTTTCGAGCGGGTCGGTGTGTACCGCAGCCGCGCCCTGGCGCAATGCGACCGTGTTGCCTTGTGGCGCCACACCGAGGACGGCTCCTCGCCAGATCCAGCGACGGAGCAGTTCGGCGGCTCTGCCTCGCGGCGGGCCGAATGTCGCGACGAACCGGGCCAGCACCGGGACGTATAGAGCGTAGGGCACAAGCTTGGCGTGAGGGATGTCCGCTTCGCTGCGGAGAAAAGCTATGACATGGCCCAGGGCCCGCTCCGTGCGAAGGAATGCGTCGTGCCGGTCATCGTCGTGGACGAACTCGTTGCGGAAGTCCCGGTCTACCTTCGGGCTCCGAATGGCCAGCAAACTTTGCATGAGAATCTGCTCGGACAGCTCACCGAAGCCGAACGTCCGAACGCTCGCACTCAACGTACGCAGGTCGCCGGGCTTCTGCTCTCCGGTGATCGAATGCAGCGCGTTGAACACCTCAGCGCTCTTCAACGGCTTCCCGAAGGTGTTCATCCGATCAAAGATGTCACGCAGTGCGTGATCGTCCTCACCGGTGACGATATACATAGGAACTTTGTAGTCCCGGACGGCGGCCACCATCTGGTCGGCCAGCTCAATCTGCGACTCACTCAAATGAATCCGAGCACGAATCCAAGCATTTGCCCGCGCTGTGTCCAGGACCAGGGACATGGGCAACTGGTCTTCACCTGGCTGATGCCGGCGAGGCAACGAGACGAACGTCCCACGCTGCAGATCGAAATAAATGCGGAAGCGCGGGTCTGCAATGTCCTCGTCGGCAGTGAGCGCGCCGACGAGGCTGGTGATTCTTTGCTGCCCGTCCACCACCCAATAAGCGTCACCGACCGCGTGAGCTTCGACGTGCAAGTGGCCGATCACCACAGTCCCGGAGGGCGCAGGACGCTGCCAGACCAGCAGGTTACCGATGGGATAGCCTCGGAGGATGCTGTCGAACAATGCGGCGACATCGCTGCGCTCCCATCGATAGGAGCGCTGAAACGAGGGGACCCGTATCCGGCCATCACGCGCAAACTCCACCAAATCACTCAGCGAAATGCTATCGACCTTGGGTCGAGTCACCGCAGCCACTCCGGCCTCCCCTCACGACCACCCTATGCCTTTTCGTTTAGACTCTCCGCTCGAACGCTTGGTCCCGGCGTTGATCTTACGATGACCCGGCCTCTGAACAGCTCCGCCGCCGCACGGACGTGACCTTGCCATCGGAACGGGCGAGCAGGGCGAAGCGGCGGGCGGTCGCGCGCAGCGGGCGGCCGCGTTCCATGTCCGCGTGCAGCGCGCGCAGCCGGTCGGCGTAGCGGTCCACGTCGAAGTCCGGCACCTGCCAGGAGATCACCCGCAGGAACAGCACCAGCGCGCCGACGTCGTGGAACGTGGTGGTGTACGTCGCCTCCTGCCGCCAGACGACGTCGAGCTCCGCGCAGGCGGAGTCGAGGTCCCAGTCGCGGCCCTCGTGCGGCGGGCCGCCCAGGACCTGGTTGATCTCTTCGAGGTCGCGGCCCGCGACCTGCTGGGTGACGAACGTGCCACCGTCGGCCAGCACGCGGCGGACCTCGCTCGGGTCATACGAGGTGTGCCGGTTGACGACCAGCTCGAACGAGCCGTCGGGGAACGGCAGCGTCCCGCCGGCCGCCACGACCTCGACGCCCAGGGGCGCGAGGCGGGCGCGGGCCACCGGCAGGTTCGGCGGGTGGCCCTCGGTGGCGGCGGTGCGGGACGGCAGCGGGGCCAGCGAGGCCAGCAGCTCACCGCCTCCGGTGCCCAGGTCGAGCAGGGAGGACGCGGCGGGAAGGCGTTCGCGCACCAGCGCCTCGTAGTCCCATGGCAGATCGCCGTCGTCGGTCATGCGGCCGTGGAAGACGCCGAAGTCCCAGCCCTCGAACGGAGTGGCGAGCGCGTCGCGGATCAGCTCGTCGTAGCCCATACCTGACGATCATGCCGTGGGGGACGGCGGCGCCGCGCCTCCTTTTTCCGGGGTGCTCTCGCGTAGTACTACTTCAGCGGGCATCCGGGCGTCGCCGTCGTCGTCGGACAGGGCCAGCCGCATCGCGCTCAGCCCCGCCTCGCGCAGCGGCACGGCCACCGTGGTGAGCGCGGGGACGACGTCCACCGCCGAGCCGACGTCGTCGAACCCCGCCACCGCGAGGTCCACGCCAGGGATCACCCCCGCGTCGCGGAAGGCCGTCATGGCGCCGATGGCCATCACGTCGTTGACCGCGAAGACCGCCTCGAGTACAGGACGTGGTTGGTGAGGTCGTAGCGGGCGTCGAGGTACTTGCCATACCCATAGACCAGGTATTCCGATTTGTCGTTATAAATCGTGTTGTTGTAGATCTTGGCGGCCGCGGCCGGGTCCGAGTGCAGGTAGATCTGGTAGCGGCTGTTGCCGGCGATGACGTTGTTCCTGACCACGGCGTCGCCGAAGGCGAACTGGCACAGCAGCACGCCGTCGCCGTTGCCGTGGATGAAGTTGTACTGCACGACCTGCCGGGTGGTGCCCTTGTCGGGGTCGATGCCGTTGGAGTCGGCTCCCCCGGCCTTCTGCTGCGTCTCGTACACCTCGTTGAACTGGAAGGTCACGTCGTCGGCGAAGTAGGACTCGATGCCCGAGGTGCCCGCACGGTAGACACGGTGATGGGCGCGCCCGGCCGGCCCGAGCCCTTGGGCCAGAGTTGGCCGGCCCACCGCTGACCTGCGCGCAGCAGGATGCGGTCTCCCGGGGCGAACGTGGTCTGGTTCACCTTGGTCAGGCTCTTCCACGCGTGCGCCCGGTCGCGGCCCGAGGCGGTGTCGTCGCCGGCGGCGGCGTCGACGTAGTAGGTCGTGCCCCGCTGCGCCGCCGTGGCGGCTTGGGCGGGCGGGGCGAGCGCCATGACCATGACAGCTCCCGTTATGACATGCAGGAAATTTCGGACATGTGGCATTGCCACGCTCCTTGGAAGGGGGTGCCCGCCGGGGCGGGGGATGATCAGGGCGTGTGCATGATCGGGTAGATCAGGGCGTGTGGACGATCGGGTGGGCGACGTCATGGGCGCGCAGGTGGCCGCACATGCCCCAGCGCCGCTCGGGCCGGCTCTCCATGAGCGCGGAGTCCAGCAGGTGGGCGCCGTCGCCGCGCTCCAGCGCGGTCAGGATCTCCGCCGTGTGACGGGTCTCCTGGGCGACCGTGTCCTCCCAGATGTCGCGCCACGCCGCCGCCTTGGGACGTACCAGGGCGACCGCGCTGTCGTAGAGGCGGCGCAGCGGGCCGGTGTCGCCGGCGCGCAGGGCGTCGGCGATCTGGAGGAAGCCCGCCACGGCCAGCTCGCGCCTGCGCGCTACGGCGGCTTCGACGTCCGCGTCGGACCCTCCGACGGGCAGGGTCGCGGCCTGCCGGTAGCGCTCCGGGTCGGCCACGATCTCGGGCGGGAACGTCATGACCGCGTCGCCGGCCTCGGGCAGCCCGGCGTTCTGCATGACGACCACGACCTCCAACCCGGCACGGTTGATCGCGCGGTGGATGGTGCCCGGCGTGAACCAGACGGTCGAGCCGGCGCTCAGCTCCGTCTCGCGCAGGCCGTGCACGTCGATGGTCTGCAGCGCGCCGTGGCCGCCGACGACCACGTACGCCTCGGTGGAGGCGGTGTGCAGGTGCGGCGTGCCGCCCTCCAGGCCGTCGGCGCACGCGGTGCCCGAGTAGACCGTCAGCCGGCTGATCGAGGTGCCTCCGGGGAACGTCATGCCAGCGCGTCCCTGCCCTGCTTGGCCAGCAGCGCGGTGCCGTCCTCGCCCCGGTCGCCGTCGGCGATCACGACCGCGTACCTGAAGCGCAGCGCCTGGCCGTCCGGCAGCGTGAGCTCCTCGCCGAAGAACGGCGCCGGGCACAGGCAGGCGAACTCCTCGCTGCGTGCGAACCACTGTGGCGGATGCCGCGGGTTCGCGGTGTCGTCGACCATGACGACCGTCGAGTACTCGCCGCTCTCGTCGTGCCGGCCGCGGAAGCCGAACCACTCGGCACGGGTGCCGCGCAGTTCGTCGCCGCCCGCCCCGGCGGGCGACTGGAGGTCGGTCATCTCGCGGTGGGCAGCGCTGCCGTTGTTGTCGAGCTGCACGTAGAAGCGGCCGTGCACATACGTCGGCCCGCCCCAGAAGTTGTGCTCGACCTCGCCCGCCGTGACGGCGACCGACCGGCCGAGCGCGTGGTTGACCTGCAGAGTCACGGATTCCTCACCTTTTCCCACGGGGCGCCCGTGCCCTCCATGCTGCGGGCGAACGGGCTGTCAGCAGTGATCTGTCCACTTCGGATGCGTTCGCCGGTGAACGCGGAGGCATACAGCGCGGCGATGAACTCCATCGTCCGCCTGGCGTCCTCGGCCGTCACCGGCGGCTTCTCGCCCCGGTCGAGCGCGTCGAGCACGGCGCAGAGCCAGCCCTCGTGGCCGCTCGGCACCGTGCTGCGCCCCTGCGCCCACAGCTCCGCGACGTCCTCCTGCCCGGGGGCCGGGGTGATCGTCCAGTCGTCGTCGGTGTAGCCGTACAGGTGCTCGACCTCGACCGTGGCGCGCTCGTAGTCGAAGCGCAGCTCGGAGGTCTGTCTCGGCGACACCACCGAGTTCACCACCGTGGCGACCGCGCCGTTCTCGAACGTCACCAGCGCCATCGACACGTCCTCGGTGTCGACCGGGCGGGCCTGCCTGGCGGCGACGGCGGTGACCTCGCGCCACGGGCCGAGGACCGACAGCAGCAGGTCGAACTGGTGGATGCCGTGCCCCATCGTCGGCCCGCCGCCCTCCGACTGCCACGTGCCGCGCCACGGCACCGCGTAGTACTCCTCGTCGCGGTACCACTGGGTCAGGCAGGTGGCCAGCAGCGGGCGGCCCAGCTCGCCGGCGTCCGCCAGCCGCCGCAGGCGCAGCGCGCCCGCGCCGAAGCGGTGCTGCAGGACGGTCGCCACGTACGCGCTCGACCCGCGCTCGGCCTCGATCAGCGTGTCGAACTCGGCCAGCGACAACGTCGGCGGCTTCTCCACCAGCGCCGTCACCCCGGCCCGCAGGCATTCGACGGCCTGCGGCGCGTGCAGCTTGGGCGGCGTGCACAGGTGGACCACGTCCACCTGCTCCTCGCGCAGCAGCTCGCCCAGGCCGGCGTAGGCGCGGGTGACGTCCCAGGTTTGGGCGAACGCCTTGGCCCGGTCGAGGTCCACGTCGGCCACGGCGACGAGCGTGGTCCGGCCGCCGGAGGCCGCGATGGCCCTGGCGTGCGCGGTGGCGATGCCGCCCGTTCCGACGATCGCGGCCCGGTGGTTGCGTTGAGGCAAGGTGAACTCCTGGAGGATGTGGCGTCGGACGTCAGCTCGGAAAGCGCATTCCGCAGTCTGCATGGCCCTCACGTAAGCGTCAAGGCTGCTGTTAAGGGGCTAATCGTGACGTAAGGGACGAGGGGCGGTCAGCGGGGATGGCGTGAACGGGTACTGCCGCGGGTGATCAGCCGGCCTTCTTCGGGATGGAGTCGCCGGCCCGGCGCATCGCCCTGGCAGGGGCGTCCACGGTGTATTTCAGCGCCGTCGCCGCCGCGAGGACGCGGGCCTCGTACTCGGGCGCGACCTTGCGCGTGCTGCCGCCCAGGACCCGGGACGCGGTGGACACCGAGACCCCCGCCGCCGCGGCCACGTCGTGCAGCGTGACCGTGGGCCTCGCCGCATGGGGCATCCGCGCTGTCCTTTCCTCATGCGTTCAGATCTGAAGAGTACTGCCTGTCATGAATCCGGCATGACCGGTGTCATGAAGGGTCGATGACACAGCGGACTTTCCCGGCGAGTCCGGAATGGATCATGCTAATCACCATGGTCAATCGCCGATTCAGGAAGCTCGCCGTCGCGGCCACCGCGGGCGCGCTGCTCGCGACGGGCGTCGCGGCCGTGCCCGCCCAGGCGTCCGCCGGTCTCGACCGGCAGGCGCTACGACAGTCCTTGGACGCCGTGCACGAGGCGGGCATGTACGGCATCTACTCGCAGGTCCGCGACGGTGCCGCGACATGGCAGGGCGCCGCCGGCGTCGCCGACGTCAAGACCCGCCGCCCGGTGACCCCGAACATGGTCCACCGGATCGGCAGCATCACCAAGACGTTCACCTCGGTCGCCGTCCTCCAGCAGGTGGCCAACGGGAAGGTCGAGCTCGACGCGCCGGTGGGCCGCTACGTGCCCGATCTGCTCCCGGGCGAGCGCGGGCAGCAGATCACCGTGCGGATGCTGCTCAACCACACCAGCCACATCGCTGACTACATCCCCTCGGCGTTCCCGTCGCTGCTCGAGCCCTCGGGCAAGAGCCTGGACGACAACCGCTTCCGCACGTTCGCCGCATCGGACCTGGTCAAGATGGGCGTGGACGCGCCCGCGACCGGGCAGCCGGGGGCGACGCCCGGCATATACTCCAACACGAACTACGTGCTGGCCGGTCTGCTGCTGGAGAAGGTGACGGGGGTCCCCGCGGAGCAGTACATCACCCGCAACGTGATCCGCAAGGCGGGCCTGCGCAACACGTCCTTCCCGCGCACGCCGTTCATCCCGGGAGCGCACTCCAAGGCGTACGAGTCGTGGTACGGCCTCATCGACCCGCCCAAGGACTACAGCGTCTACAACATGTCGTGGGGCGGTACGGCGGGCGCCATGGTGTCAACCATGGACGACCTGAACCGGTTCTACCGCGCGCTACTGCGCGGCGAGCTGATCGGCCCGGCCGAACTCGGCGAGATGCAGAAGACGGTGCCGGTGCAGGGCATATCCCCGACCTACGGCCTGGGGCTCTACGCCGTCGACCTGCCGTGCGGCCGGTTCTGGGGGCACGACGGCGGCGTCTTCGGCATGGGCACGCAGTCGCTGGCCACCCCGGACGGCAACCGCCAGCTCTCGTTCGGGATCAACCTCATGAAGTACCAGCGCCTCGACGACACCGAGCCGCACCCGATCGACGTGGCGAACTACCAGTACCTCATGCTGGCGACGTGCGGCCCCGACGCCGCCAGGACCGCCAAGTCGACGCAGTTGCCGTTCATGCCGTTCCAGACGGACAGCTTCACTGTCAAGGGACGCTGACGTACTCACGCTTCTGGGGAGTGTGTCACCGATCACCCTCGATGTGTGGATTTCTCCACAGTTGATCCCCCGGGATCTCCGTAATGTCCCTGCTGCCGGACAACAACCGGCAGCACCGACAGGGGGAGAAACCCGAAATGCGTAAGACACTCGCCATCGCCACTCTCGCCGGCTCGATGGCCGTCACCGGCCTGGCCCTGAGCCCGGCCACCGCTCAGGCCGCCACCACCACGCAGGCGACCGCCGCCTACTCGGGCGGAAAGTGGGGCAAGTTCTTCTCCAGCGACCGCAAGGCCTACACGTTCGGCAAGACGTGGAAGAGCGGCGGCAAGGTCCACACGAAGTGGTACGGGGTGGACAAGAAGGGCGGCAAGAAGGGCTGGGTCTGGTTCGAGTTCTACCAGGGCGGCAAGTGGCACAAGTTCAACCGATCCTGGGACGGCAAGGTCACCGGAAGCTGGAGCGGACGCGGGATCAAGAAGGTCTACACCTTCACCTGCTGGGCCGGCAAGTTCGACAACTGCGGCAAGAAGTACCGCATCTTCTGATGCCGCCACCGAAGGCCCGGCGCCGCACGCGCCGGGCCTTCGGTCACCACGGGGTCGGTCAGTGGGAGAAGGCCTGGAACTCGGCCGCCCTGACCTGGTCACGCGCCGGACTGGCCGTCCCGCAGTCCGTCGCCGAGTTCGGGTCGTTGTCCTGCTCCCCCGCGTAGCGCGGGTTGCCGGTGCACTGCGTGCTGACCACCCGCATCATCAGGTGCGTCGCGCTGGTGGCCCGTACGTCGAACGACTTGAAGATCATGTCCGCGCCGCGCGGCCGGGGCAGCTCGGCGTCGAAGGCGTTCGAGGGACTGGTGTAGATCTTCTTGAAGTTCGCCGCGTCGGCACACCCGGAGCTACAGGCCAGCACCTCGAAGGCGCGCAGGCTGGAGAACCGGTTCTGCGCCCCGGGATCGGCCGGGTCGCTGACGGCCGGCCGGAGCATGGCGCTCACCTGCACCCTGCGAACCTTGACCGGCGCGTCGCCCGCCAGGTCCACGACGACCGACTTGCCGGCCGGCGCCCCGGTGAGCGAGGCCCAGTTCGTGGCCTCGGTCTCGTCGATCAGCTTGGGCTGGTTCACGCCGTCCCCTGACGCGCTCGCGCCGCCCGCCGCCGAGGCGAGGTTGCGGGTCAGCGGCAGCGGAAGCGGCAGCTTCACCCCGGGCAGCACGGCGAACGTCAGCCGCTTGTGGCCGAACCCGCTGCCCGCCACCACGAAGTCGTACACGCCCGGCGTCATCTCCACGGTGTCCCCGAGCGGCGTGGCCGGGTCGGTGTCGGCGACCGGGACCACGCGTCCCTCGTAGTCGCCCACGTACAGCCGCAGCGCCGCACCCTTGGCCTCGCCCAGCGGCTTGAGCTGCAACGAGCCGTTCTTGCCCGCCGGGTTGACGAAGCTGGGCCTCGGGTCGGGGTCGTTGGGTCCGTTGCTCGCGGCGGCCTCGCCCAGCCCGTGCTCGGCGAACGCGCGCCACATGATGTCCTGGTTGGCGCCGCCGAAGCGCATCGCGTCGGCCGCCAGCAGCGCGTCCCGGTGGTCGACGTAGCTGACCGCGCCCGAGGCCATCAGCAGCAGGGCGTCGAAGGAGAGTTGCGCCCAGCGCCGGTTGCCAGGACACCGCTCCACCGGCGTCTTGCCGTCGGCGCAGGAGCGCTGCTGCTTCTGCGTGCCCTGTCCGTACCGCTTGACGAAGGCCGCCCGCACGTCGAACTGCGTGGCCGACCAGATCTCGCCGTCGGCGTGCACCTGCTGGCCGACGATGTCGTAGCCCAGGCCGCTGTAGTTGAGCGGCGACTTGGACATGTCGTAGTTCCTGATGCCGCGCCGCTTGTCGCCGGTGACGTAGCCGCCGGTCACGTACGGGGTCAGGCCCGCCGGACGGAAGCCGTACTCGTACAGGTACTCCATCGCCACCAGGTCGGAGTTGCTCTCGTTCATGGCCCCGGCCTGGGCGCCGCTCCAGCCGGCGTTCGGGCCGCCGATCATGCGGCCGGAGATCGCGTGCGTGTACTCGTGCCCGATGACCGACATGTCGTAGTCGCCGTCCACGCACGGCGCGTAGAACGAGCCCGCGATCGGCTGCCACAGGTACATGTTCGTGATCGGCGCGACGCCGTCGGGCCCGGTGATCTGGTTGGCGTTGTCGCGCACGGACAGCACCCGCGCGCCCGCCTGGGCGTTGCCCTGCTCGGGGTCGTTGCCGAGCCCGCCGCGCCCGCCGTTGTCGGCCTGCATGTTCCAGGCGGTCTCGGTGAAGCCGAGCCGGTAGGACCAGTCGTGCATCCGGTTGTGCTGGACGTTGAGGTTGGAGATGGCGGCCTCGAGGTCGGCCTCGCCGCTCTGGTCGAACGTCGCCGGGTCGCACTTGGCCTTGTACCAGGTGTTACGCCACGGGAAGGCGTAGTTCCTGCTCGGTGTGAGCACGTTGGAGCGGGTGCCGACGCTGAAGGCGTCGCCGCTGGCCCGGTTCTCGAAGGTCTTGGCCGCGTTGCCGA
Organism: Nonomuraea purpurea; assembly: GCF_042650645.1. Taxonomy (NCBI): domain Bacteria; kingdom Bacillati; phylum Actinomycetota; class Actinomycetes; order Streptosporangiales; family Streptosporangiaceae; genus Nonomuraea; species Nonomuraea purpurea. Next base: position 479,743 of record NZ_JBHSBI010000001.1, on the reverse strand, counting down.
GGCTGGAGTTGGCGGGCTCGTTCGCGGCGTGGTCGACGTCCCACGCCTTGCCCGTCGCCGGGTCGCCGCCGCTGACGTAGTCGCAGCCGGGTGCGGCGGTGTGGCACCAGGTCTGGCGGGTGTCGGCGGAGGAGTAGTCGTCGCGCGGGTTCGCCGGGAACACCGACCACTGCGGGTTGTCGGGCTCGAAGTGGTCGACCAGGTTCTCGCGGGTCAGGATCGCGCCGCTGACGGCGTCCACGTGGGTGGTGTATCCGGCGGCCTCGCCGTCCTCGCCGCCGATCACGACGACCTGGTAGGCGCTGTGCACCCCGTCGGGCGCCGGCACCGCCACCGGGGTCGCCTGCTTGGTCACCGCCTTGGCCAGGTCGATGCCGCCGTCCCTGGCCGCGATCTCCAGCGCCTGCTGCGCGCTGATCGCGGCGGCCGGCGGCGCCTCGGTCCGGCGGGACAGGGAGGAGGTGACGTGCCGTACCGCCCCGTTGACGACGCCGATCGCAACGAGGCCGTCCACGCCGGCCGGCAGGTCGCCGAAACGCTGCCGCAGCAGCACGGCGTGCCCGGCGCCGATGGGGTTGACCGCGACCTTCTCCAGCGCGTCCACGGCCTCGGCGGACAGGCCGAAGGCGCTCTCGTGACTCTTGAGGTAGGCGCGCGCGGCCTGCTCGGGATCGGAGCCGAGCCCTTCGGCCAGCGGTTGCGCGCTGATGACGGCCGCCGGGGTGCCGAGAACGTTCCATCGCACCTCGGCCTGGGGACCCGCGCTGCGGGCGTTGACGCCGGCGGGCGGCGGCACCTGCCCCTGCCGGTTGTCCAGGTCGGGCTTTTCGTTCTGCTCGGCCTGGAAGTCATGGATCTTCTGAGCCTGCCCGCCGGGTTCGCCATGAGCGGCCCCCGCGAGCGGGAGAGCCGACGCGACGAGCGCGACGACGACGAGAGTGGAGCGTAACCAGGGCTTGGTTGACACGATTTCCCTCCTACGTGCCAGGGGACACCACGCCACATTGCGGGCATCCTGCGCATGAGGAAAACATCGCATTCTCGCCCTGACAAGATCTTGTCAGGCGCGGGATATCAGCGTATGGAGGCGGTTTCCAAAGAGCTGCCCTCACTCGCGGCGCGCGACCATGTCGGGGAGCGCGGCGATCGGCGAGGTGGTGACGCGCCCGCCGCCCGGCAGATCGGTGGCCGGGGCCGCTTTCCGCCGACCGCCCTGGACAGGGCCAAAAACCCTTGAATGCGGCATATAGCAGCTTTCCCCGGAAGTCCGGCAATCGATTGCGCGCATGTGACAGACCCACTTCCATAAAGGGCCATGACCGTCACCCATGAGGGCATCCGCGGTGTCCTGGCGCGCTACCTCGACGCCCTCCCCCACCGCGCCCCCGACGTCGCCCGGCTGACACACTCCCTCGGCCCCGGGCAGAACATCTCCTGCCGCAAAACCCTGCCCCTCCACGTCACCTGCAGCGCCGCCGCCATCGACCGCACCGGCCGCGTCCTGATGATCCGGCACCGGCGACTGGACCGCTGGGTGCTGCCCGGCGGCCACATCTCCCCCAGCGACAGGAGCCTGTACGACACGGCCCTGCGCAAACTGGAGGAGGAGACGGGCATCTCATGGCATCAGGTGGTCTCCCTGGCCATGACGGATGTCATGCCCGTGGACATCGACGTCCACCAGGCACCCGCCCACCCGGCCAGGGACGCGCCGGAGCACTGGCACGCGGACTTCAGGTTCGCGATCAGAGTCAGGGGCACGCCGGACATCACGCTCCGGCCCGAGGAGGCGACGGCGTACGTGTGGCGGGAGCCGGTGGAACTGCCGGCCATGCGCCTGGCCGCCGGCATCGCCGCCCTCTGACGCGGCCGGAAGCCGGATCGTCGGCAACGATCCGGCTTCCCTTACGGCTTGACGTCCAGCCAGACCAGGCGGTGGTCGGAACTCGGGAACGGGAACACCCCGCTCAGCCGCGACAGCGGATCGGCCGCGGGCGGCCAGAACACGCCGCCACCCACCGCCTTCAGACGCTTGGCGGGCAGGACGTAGTCGGCCCGCAGATTGCCCGGGGCCGTGTCGGAGAAGTCGGCGGTGTCGTACTTCGGATCGCCCTTGTGTGTGGCGTTCGCGCCACCCTGGAGCGCCGCCGCCTCGGCCGCACCCTCACTCGACGGCACTGACCTGCTGTCGATCTTGGGGTGGTCGAGAAGCTGGCGGATGGCGTTCTTGTAACTGTCGCCGTCGTTCGGGTCAGCGTTCTGGTCGCCGGCGATCACGAACGGCTCGTCCTGCCCGAGGCCGCCGCGCCGCCCCCGGTCGTCGTAGATGTAGCCGCCGCGCCCCGGCTGCGTGTAGTCGGCCCAGAACCGGATCTCGTCGTGGTTGCGCCGCCCATTGCGGTCCTCCGGACCGTCGAACGTGGGCGGCGTCGGGTGGCTGACCAGGAAGTGCACCGTACGGCGGCCGATCCGCACCGGCAGATCCCAGTGGCTCTTGGACGACAGCCGCACCACCTGCTGCTCCTTCGCCGAGTACCAGTCGGCGGGCTCCGGCGTGGCGGGGTCGTCGGGCAGGGCCGCGTCCGGCATGTCCTTCCACAGGAACTTCTGGAACGTGCGCACGCCGCGCTCGTCGATCGGATACCTGGAGTAAACCACCATGCCGTACTGCCCGGGGAAGGCCCCGAAGCCCAGCGCGTCGTCCCCATACCCAGGCGCGCCCGGCGTCGTCACCACGGTGCCGTCGTTGTTCAGGTCGAGCCCGGAAGGGATCCCGGTGTTACTCGGAGCCGTGAACCGGTACCGGTACCCGATCGGCTGCGCGCCACCCTGACCCACCGACAGGTAGTTGTCCTGGAACAGGCGGGCGGCCTTGCCATCGGCGTCGTAGTCGAACTCGTTGATGAGCAGCACGTCGGGCCGCGTCCGCTGGATGATCTCCGCGATCACCTTGGCCTGGGCGTTGTCCCGCGTGGACAGATCACCGACGAGCTGACCTTCCGCGTTGCGGTTGAGCGAGGCGTTGAAGGTGGCGAACCTCGCATGGCTCGTGGCGTCGGCTGCGACCGGCCACAGGGGGATGAGAGCCGCCGCGGCGGCTACGGTCAGGACACGGCGGATCATCATGGTGCGCTTCCTCTAACGGGTTCTGTGGCCCGGAGCATGGCATCTCCCCGGCGGGGTGCGCCAGCAGGCGCGGATAAGCTTTGGTTTTCAGCAGGGAGATGGACATGTCGACGTTCCCTCGGGGAAAACCTCGGCCTCGCCTCGCGGGCACGCAGGGAGGTGAGCCAAAGTATCAGGCCATCTACCGCGACCTCCTCGCCCAGATCGACACCGGCGAGTACGCGGCAGGCCAGCCACTCCCCTCCCAGCGGGAGTTGGCCGACCACTACGGCGTCAGCCTCATGACCGTCCGCCAGGCCCTGCAACGCCTCAGCACCGAGGGCCGCATCGAACAACGCCACGGCCTCGGCACCTTCGTCGCGGGAACCGTGATCCCCTACCAGCTCAACAACCTGGGCAGCCTCGCCGAAGACCTGGCCGAGCAGGGCATCGACCTCCAGACGGTACTCCTCGGAGTACGCCAAGAAGCCGCCCCCGCCTCGGTCCAGGCAGAACTGGGGCTGACACCCGAAACCACCCTCACGATCATCGAACGCCTGCGCGTCGTCGAGGGCTCCCCCGTGATCCACCAACTCTCGTACGTCCCTCCCGACCTGGCCACCGAACTGAAGGACGAGGACCTGAACCGGGCACCGCTCTACCGGCTCATCGAAGAACGCTGCCGGATCTCACTGGCATGGGCGACCGAGGCGATCAAGCCAGTGGTCCTGACGGAGGAACAGGCCAAACTCCTGAACCAGCCGGTAGGAGCCGCCGCACTCATGAGCACCCGGATCACCTACGACCAGTCCGATCGGCCGGTGCTGGCGGACCGGGCGATCATGTGCGCCTCCCACGTCGTCTTCACCACACGACGCCAGGCACCAGCGGAACCGGCCGTCTCACTCCGCCTAAACCCCTGACCAGCGCGGCTACAGCAACGGACCGACTGCAGGAGGGTGGACGCGCCGCATGGGTGGATCACTCTAAGCTGGGGATATGGCACCGCAGAGATTGCAGTCGATCAGGATCAGGGGATACACCTCGATCCGCTCCGCCGAGGTGGAGTTGCGTGATCTCAATGTTCTGATCGGTGCCAACGGTGCGGGCAAGAGCAACTTCATCTCTGTCCTTGCCTACTCGGCCGGATCATCGACGAAGAGCTGAACCTGTTCGTCGGTGGAATTCGCGTCCAACGAGTACTGGGGCAAACTCATCCCGGCGGCTCGCGATGAGCTGATCTTCGGCTCTGAAAGCATCGAGTTGCGTGGCGAAGAACATGTCCTGGGACGGAGACATCGGGAGAGCCGCCTCTCGGATGAGATCGATGAGCGAGACTTGTCGTCCGTCGCCGAACATGTAGTTGACACGCTGCGGGGCTATCGCGTCTTCCATTTCCACGACACCAGCGCGAACGCCCCCGTCAAGCAGACGGGGTTCGCCTCCGACAACATCGCGCTGCATCCTGATGCCCGAAACCTGGCCGCCGTCCTGCTTCGCCTTCAGCAGGAAGACCACGCCGCCTACAGAAGGATCGTCCGAACCATCCAGCGGCCGAGATGCTGCGCGCCGCGAGCAGTTCCAGCCAGGTCCTCATCGCCACACAGTCGGTGACGCTCATGAGCCAGTTCGAGGTAGACGATCTCATCGTCGTCGAACGCGCTCGGGAAGCCTCGGTCTTCAACCGCCTCGCCCCGGCAGGGCTGGCGGAGTACTCCTTGGGTGAGTTGTGGGAGAAGAATCTGCTCGGTGTCGGCGTACGGGTCTAGAGTCCAGGTGAAGCCGAACGTGCTTCAAGGTACCGGCGGAGCGCCTCCTGCCCATCTGGAATGAACCGGTGCTGCCCCGCGGCTTCGCTCAGCTCGGCGCTCGTCAGCCAGCCCACCCAGCTCACCGCCTTGGGATCGGGCGAGACGTCGCCGGCGATGACCGCTTCGTGTACCCCGAGCCAGTACGAGCCGATCTCGCCGTGGCACAAGAACTTGACCACCTCGCGCACCGGGACGTCGATACCTAACTCCTCCGCGAGTTCGCGCGCGGCCGCCGCCTGGTATGACTCCCCAACATCGACTGCCCCGCCGAATGACACCTCGTGATAGCCGGGATATCTGGACAGTCCCTCAGCCCGACGGCACACCAGGAATCTTCCCAGCTCATCACGGCAGACAGTGGTGGCAATGCGATGCAGCCACCCACGACGAATCGCATCACCCCTGTCCACAACGCCCAGCACACGGTCCTGATCGTCGACACGTTCCACGAGTTCGGTCACAGCAACACGATCTCAGCTTCCGAGGCGGCGTACTTCGAGCAGGACGCGCACCAACGTGCAGGAGATTCTGGCCGGCGACACACCGCCGGGATAGTCCAAGGCGGCGAGCTGGCCACGGCGTCGGAAGAGGCCACCGAGCAGGAAAAGGGGCTGCGCCAAAGGGGCAAACCCCCACGACGGCGACTTCCGGTGAAGACGGAGATGGGGATGAGCGCCGACCGTTACGACGGCGGCGCAGGTTCCGGCTGAAGGCCGCCCAGCTGGGCCGTTCGCGGGGCGGGCTGACCACCAAGGTCCACCTGTCCGCCGAACGTCGATGCCGTCCGCTGTCCTTCGCCCTCACCCCCGGCCAAGCCGGAGACAGCCCGCAGTTCCGCGTCGTGCTGGAGCGCATCAAGATCCGGCTGCCCATCGGCCGTCCACGCACCCGCCCGGGTGCGGTGGCCGCCGACAAGGCCTACTCCTCCCGCGCCCTCGCTGAACTGCTCACCATCGCCGAGCACTTGACCGGCCTGCTGCGGGCAGCTCCTGGCCCCCGCCGGTCAGAGCGCGGCGCGGTTCGCCTTCTTGCCGGGCCGCCACGGGGACAGCTGAGAGCGTTCAAGACATGATCGCTCACGGGGGTCAGTGCGCGTGTTCCGCTCCCTTCGATTGCGCCAGATGCGCTACGAGTTCGTCAAGCAGGAGTGCGACGTTCTTGGTCGGTGCGGTGCTCGGTGTGAAGTGGATGTGTTCCTGGAAGTCGTCGGCGAGGGTCAAGGCGACCGTCGTGGGTATGTCGACGACTTCGAGGTCGCTCAGGACCTGCCGCAGATGCTCGACGGCTCGAGTACCACCTTGGATGCCGTAGCCGACGAATCCTGCGGCCTTGCCGTTCCACTCGGCATACAGGAAGTCGATGGCGTTCTTCAGGACACCGGGAACCGAGGCGTTGTACTCCGGGGTCACGAAGACGTACGCGTCAAAGGCGCTGATCTTCTGTGCCCAGGCCTGGGTGTGCGGGTGGCTGTAGTGGCCGGCGCGCGGGGGGACGGGCTCGTCCAGATGGGGTAGCGGGTAGTCGGCGATGTCCACCACCTCGTAGGTCGCGTCGTTGCGACGGGCGGCGATGTCGTGCACCCAGGAGGCGACGGTCTCGGCCTTGCGGCCTGGGCGGGTGCTGCCGACGATGATTGCCACCTTTGGTCCGCTGGTGAGTTCGCTCTGGTCGGCGGTGGGCGGTTGGATCGTGGATCGCATGACGGGTCTGCCTTTCGGAACGCTCGTGTGTGTCTGGCTGCGGGATGGCGTCAGGGGAAGCGGTAAGCGCCTACTTCGTGCAGCACGGTGACGACGGGGGGCTCGTCGCACCGCTCGTCCAGGGTGGACCGGTAGTGCTGGAATGCCTGCACTTGCTGCAACACACCGGGGCCGTCGGCCATCTCGGCGACGTCCACGAAGGTCACCCCGTCGTCGAGCTGGAAGGTGGCGTAGCGCAGGCCCTCTGGCCGGACCGCGTGCATGTCCTCATAGACGGCACGCAGCAACTCCAGTTCGCGCTCCACCTGATCGGGCTTGACCTTCCAGCGGATTGTCACGTGCATGTCGGGCTCCTCGCGTTGGTTGTCGGGTGCGGCTGCCGCTCCTCATTTCGGATGACAATATGTATTCCAAAATACGATGTGTCAAGCCAATGCTAGGATGAGGGCCATGACCACCCGGAAGTACGAACAGCGCCTGCGCGCGGAGTCGGCGCAGGAGACCCGGCGCCGCATCCTCGACGCGGTCTTCCAACGGTTGCGCGAGGCGCCATCGGAAGCGGTCAGCATCGACCGCATCGCCCGCATGGCACGCGTCGCGCGTCCCACCGTCTATCTCGTCTTCGGCTCACGCGCCGGGCTCTTTGACGCGGTGGGGGCTGAACTGCTGCAGCGCGGCGGCTTCGACCGCATGCTCCAAGCGTCGGCCCATCCCGACGCCCGCGAGGCGCTGCGTGGTGCGATCCACGCGATCGTCGAGATGTACGCGGCCCACCGGGACATACTGCGCGTACTGGCGTCCATGGCGCTGCTGGACGCCGCCGCGGTCGGCGGTGCGGTGCAACGGATGGAGCAAGGGCGCGCCGCCGGAATGGCCGAACTCGCTCAGCGCCTGGACGAGCAGGAGACGCTACGCCCGGACGTCACCCTCGACCAGGCCACCGACCTGCTCTGGCTGTTGACCAGCTTCGACAGCTTCGACCTGCTGCATACCGGCCGAACGCTGCCCCTCGACCAGACCGTGACGACACTCATCTCCACCGCCGAGCGAAGCCTGTGCCGATAACGACTCTGCCCTGCCGCCACCAAGGTTCCCGCCGCCGTTGGCGTCGCCATCCTTGACTCGTCTCCGTGCTGCGCGCGTTGGGCTCCGCGGATCGGTTCTCATGGAGTTCTCAGGTGGGCTTTGTAGCACTTTGAGCTGAGTTTTATGAATATGGAGCGATGGAGCGCGTGCCGCAGGAGGCCGGTGCGGCCGAGGCTCAGGGAGCTGTGGCCGGGAGGACTCGGCGGTTTGTCATCGGGGGCAGTGCGCTCGTCGTCGTGGCGGTGCTGGCGTACTGGCTGGGAAGCAGCGGTGGGAACGGCGAAGGAGCCGCGCCCAAGCCGAGCGCGACGCCGACGCCCAGTGCGACGCTCACGACGGCCGACGTCTTCAAGAGGGTCGGTCCGTCGGTGGCGGTCATCCAGGCAGGCAAGTCACTCGGAACCGGGGTGATCGCGGCCGAGGACGGCACGATTCTGACAGCGCACCACGTCGTCAAAGGCACTGACAACATCACCGTGACGTTCGCCGACGGCACCAAGACGAAGGCCGTCGTCGCATCGTCGAATCCCAAGCGCGACATCGCCACCCTCAAGCCCGCGAAACTCCCGGAGATCGTCGTCCCGGCAACACTCGGCGGCGCCGTAACCGTGGGCGCGCCCGTCATGGCGATCGGCAATCCGCTGGGCCTGACCTACAGCGTCTCCACCGGAGTCGTGTCGGGCCTGAACAGGTCCGCCGAGAACGGCGACCTGAAGGAGCTCATCCAGTTCGACGCCTCCGTGAACCCGGGCAGCTCCGGCGGCCCCCTCCTGGACGCTCGCGGCCTGGTCATCGGGATCGTCGTCTCGATCGCCGACCCGGGAGGCGACGAGGCGTTCGCCGGCATCGCGTTCGCCGTGCCGATCGGCGCGGCCCTGGGCGGTAACGAAGGCGACGGCCCGCCGGGCGACGGGCCCCTTATTTGACCGACGAGAAGGAACACCATATGACCTCGACCAAGCCGGCCCATCCGCTCGAACACGTGCTGTTCGAGGTCAAACGCACGATCGTCGGGCAGGACATGCTGCTGGAGCGCATGGCCGTCGCGCTGATCGCCGACGGTCACCTGCTCGTCGAGGGCGTGCCGGGCCTGGCCAAGACGCTCGCGGTGCGGTCGCTGGCCGCCGCGATCGCCGGGAGTTTCCAGCGCGTCCAGTTCACCCCCGACCTGGTGCCCGCCGACCTCGTGGGCACGCGCGTCTACCACCAGCACTCCGGGGAGTTCAAGACCGAGCTCGGCCCGGTGTTCGCGAACCTGCTGCTGGCCGACGAGATCAACCGCGCCCCCGCCAAGGTGCAGAGCGCCCTGCTGGAGGTTATGCAGGAGCATCAGGTGACGATCGGACGTGAGACGTTCCGGGTGCCCGAGCCGTTCCTGGTCATGGCGACGGAGAACCCGATCGAGTCGGAGGGCACCTACCCGCTGCCCGAAGCGCAGGTCGACCGTTTCATGATGAAGGTGGTCGTCGACTATCCGACGCAGTCGGAAGAGCAGGCGATCGTCGAAAGGGCGCTGCGTCCGCCGGAGCCGCCACAGCCGATGGTGACGTCCGAGGACCTGATCGCGATGCGGGCCCGCGCTCAACAGGTGTATGTCGATCCGGCGATCGTCGACTACGCCGTACGGCTGGTCTCCGTAACCCGCTCCCCCGCGACGGCCGGGCTCGGCGAGCTGGAACGGTATGTCACCTACGGGGCGAGCCCTCGGGCGTCCATCGCGCTCGTCACGGGCGCCCGGGCGCTGGCGTTCCTGCGCGGCCGCGACTACGTCCTGCCGCACGATCTGTCCGAGCTCGCGCTCGATGTGCTGCGCCACCGCCTCGTGCTGTCGTATGAGGCCCTCGCGGACGACGTCGACGCCGACACGATCGTCACCAGGGTTCTCGGGGCCGTCCGGGTGCCCGACGTCGTCCTGCAGAACCGCTGAGCTGCCATGGCCACCGCCCCCGACAAGCTCCTGCTCCGCCTGGAGTGGAAGGTCGTCCGCAGGCTGGACGGCCGGCTCCAGGGCGCCCACCGCACCGCGCACCGAGGCTCCGGGATCGACTTCACCGGGCTGCGCGCCTATGGCGACGGCGACGACGCCCGGCACATCGACTGGAACGTGACCGCACGGCTGGACGAGCCGTACCTGCGCGTCTTCACCGAGGACCGCGAACTGACGGTGTGGCTCGTGCTCGACCGGTCGGCGTCGATGGCGGCCGGCCGTCCGGGACGCGCCAAGCACGACGTGCTCGCCGAGCTCGCGCTCGTCCTGGCCCGGCTGTTCGGCCGGGGCGGCAACCGCGTCGGCGCGCTGCTGTTCGACACCGGGATGCTGCGCGTCGTGCCGCCCGGCACCTCCCGGCGGCACGCGCTGCGGATCGGCGCCGAGCTGCAACGCACCTCCGCAGCGCGCGGCGCCACCACCGACCTGGCGGAGATGCTCGATGCGGCCGGACGGCTCGCGCGCCGCCGCGCCCTCATCGTCGTACTGTCGGACTTCATCGGCGACGGCGACTGGGAACGCTCACTCCAGCGCCTGGCCCGGCGGCACGAGGTGGTCGCCCTGCGGATCGTGGACACCGCCGACGACGTGCTCCCCGAAGCCGGGCTGATCGTGGTCGAGGACGCCGAGACCGGCGAGCAGCTCGTCGTCGACTCCGCCGACCCGCTGTTACGGGTCCGCTTCCGCGAGGCCGTCGACGCCCGCGACGCCCGGCTCGCGGCGGGCATGCGCCGGGCCGGGGTGCCCGTCCACCGCATCGACACCGACCGTGACCTGGCCGAGGCGCTCGTCGAGGTCGTCTCCCGAACCCGGGACCGGTCGCCATGACCCTGTCCTCCCCGCTGCTGCTGGCCGTCGGACTGCTCGTCACGGCGGCGCTCGCCTGGGCGGCCGTCGTCTCGGCGCGACGCCGGACGGCGGCGCTCGCCTCGGCCGTGCCGACCGGCCGCCGGGCGTACCTCGGTACCGGCCTGACGATCGCCGGCGTCGGAGTACTCGCGATCGCCACCGCCGGACCGGCGGCCATGGTGCCGGTCCCGCGCACCGCGGGCACCGTCATCCTCGCCATCGACGTCTCCAACAGCATGGGCGCCGACGACGTCGCGCCCACCCGGCTCGCGGCCGCGCAGCGGGCGGCCCGCGCGTTCGTGGCCGCGCAGCCCGACAGCGTGGACGTCGGCGTCGTCGCGTTCGAACGGGGCGCGCTCACCACCGCACGCCCCGACGCCGACCACTCCATCGCGCTCAAGGCCATCGACCGGCTGAAGATCACCGGCGGCACCTCACTGGGGACGGCCATCACGGCCTCACTGACGGCGATCACCGGCAAGCAGGCGGCCATCGGCCGCGACGGCACCGCACCCGACCTCGGCTACTGGCCGTCGGCGACGATCGTGATGTTCTCCGACGGCCAGAACCAGGGCGCGGACGTCGAACGGGCCGCCGCCCTGGCCCAGCAGGCGGGCGTCCAGATCCACACCGTCGGGGTCGGCACGACGGCCGGGGCGACGGTGCAGGTCGACGGCTACCACCTGCAGACCTCGCTCGAACAGGACACCCTCACCTTGATCGCGCAGACCACCGGCGGCGCCTACCACCCCGCCTCCGACACCGCGCGGCTCGACGGGATCGCCGACACGATCGATCTGCGGCTCACCGTCTCCGACGAGCCGCTCCCCCTCGCCGGCGCCCTGATCGGGCTCGCCCTCGCGCTGCTCACCGCAGGAGCGGCGCTCACCGTGCTCCGGTCAGGACGGGTGATCTGAATGTCGTTCTCATGGCCGTGGGCGCTGCTGTCCGTCCTGATCATCCCGCTGATCTTCGCCATCCGCGCGTGGGCGCGACGCCGTCGCAGGCGGGCCGCCGTGCGCGTCACCTCGATCGCGCTCGTCCGCAGCGCCCTGCCCGGCCGTACCCGCTGGACGCGGAAGATCCCCCCGGCACTGTTCATCACCGGGCTCGCGCTGCTCGCGGTCGGGGCCGCGCGACCGCAGGCGTCGGTGCCGGTGCCGATGACGTCGGCGACGATCCTGCTCGCGCTCGACACCTCCGGCTCCATGTGCTCCACGGACGTCGACCCCAACCGCCTCACCGCCGCCAAGAAGGCCGCCGCGGACTTCATCGAGTCGCAGCGCGGCGGGCCGCGCATCGGCCTGGTCACCTTCGCGGGCAGCGCGGGCCTGCTCGTCCCTCCCACCGACGACACCGAGTCACTGATCAAGGCGCTGGACGGCCTCACTGTGTCCCGCGGCACCGCGATCGGACAGTCCATGCTCGCCTCGATCGACGCGATCGCGGAGGTCGACCCGTCGGTCGCCCCCACCGGCGCGAACCCCACCGGCAGCGGTGGGGCAGGCTACGCCGGTGCCGCGATCGTCGTGCTGACCGACGGCGCCAACACCCAGGGCGTCGACCCGCAGATCGCCGCCCAGGAGGCGGCGCTGCGCCGGGTCCGCGTCTTCACCATCGGCTTCGGCACCACGAACCCGGCCCCGATGGTCTGCGACAACTCCCAGTTCGACGGCGGCTTCGGCGGCTGGGGCGGCGGCTTCGGTGGTCGTGGCAGATTCGACCGCAACGTCCGCATGATCGACGAGCCCGCACTCAAGCAGATAGCTAAGACCACCGGCGGCTCCTACCACCGCGCCGAGAACGCCGACCAGCTCCAAAGCGCCCTCGACGCGCTCCCCGGCAGCTTCACCGTCATCCGTCAACGGGTCGACACAGCCGCCGCCTTCGCCGCCGGCGGCGCCCTCCTCATCACCGCGGCCCTTTCCCTTTCCCTCTGGTGGAACCGTCCCCGGACCCCGACCCGCTGACCGGTTCAGCCGCGTGTGTCGAGCGGAACGTGCAGCGAGAGGTGCGAGGACAGGGCGTGGAGGAAGTCCGGGACGTCGAAGACCGCGCCTGCGGAGGCGACGCCGGTGGTCCTGGTCCGGCCGGTGAAGATGCGGTCGACGGCCTCCACCGCGAGCGGCGCGCTGATGGCGTAGATGTCCTGACCGGAGGCGACCGCGCGACGTTCCGCTCCGCCCGAGCGGACGAGGACGTCGACGACGAAGGTCTGCGCGGAGCGTCCGCGCTCGTCGACGGCGGTCAACGCCGAGGCGTCAGCAGCGGACAGGTCCGCGGCCGCCTTGGCCGCCATGTAGGTGCGCACATCCGGGATGGCCAGGTGGCTCGGAATGGTGACGACGTCGGCCATGGTGAACTCTCCGATGACTCTCTGGGGACCGAGCGGAGCCGGGAAGGGCCACTCCAGGGTCGGCAGAGCGTCATCGTGGTACTCCAGCCGTCCGCCGGTGTAGCGGACACGGCGGCCGCCCCGCCGCTGCCCCGAGACCGTGCCCGAAGCGAGCGTCCCGGCAGTGGGGTGCCAACTGCTCAGGCTGTAGGCGATGTGGGCCTCGTCCGCCGCCGTCCAGTCGCCCATCGCGGTGGTGACCAACAGGTCGCCGAGGCCGCCGTAGAAGGCCATCGCCGGGACCACCACGGTGTCCGCGGCGCGGGCGCGCTCCGCAAAGTGCGCGAACGTGTCAACGTTCGCCTCGATCTCGGCCGCCACGTCGACATACGGGATGCCGGCGCGCAGCGCCGCCTCGACCAGCGGGGCGGCGGTCGTGGCGAAGGGACCGGCGCAGTTAATCACGGCGGTCGCGCCGTTCAGCGCGCGGTCGAGCGAGGCCGGATCGTCGACCGACGCCTGCCGCGTCTCCAGTCCCGGTTGGGTCTGCGCCAGCGCCAGCAGCTTGTCCTGGTCGCGGCCGATGGCCAGCGGGACGTATCCGCGCTCGCGCAGCTCCGCGACCACGAACCGCCCGGTGTGCCCGTATGCGCCGAACACTGCCACGTTCCGACCCGATCCCATGTCTGTTCCCTCGTGCTCGAAGTGATCCGATGCGGAGATCCTGTCGCCGTCGGCCCATCGGTGCCAGCGTCCGAAACGACATGACCCGTACAATTTCCGACATGAGTTCTGTCCCGCGCTCCGTCGCGGTCGCCGCCACCGACGGGATGCTGCACTTCGAGCTGTCCCTGGCCTACGAGGTGTTCGGCTCCGCCCCGGACGCCGTGCCAGGCCCGTGGTACGACGTCCGGGTGTGCGGCACGCACGCCGTCCGAGTCGGCCGGTTTCTGCTGGAGCCGGACTGCGGGCTCGACCGGCTGGCGCACTCCGACACCGTGATCGTCCCCGCCTTGGCGGACGTCGACTCGGCCCCGCCGGCCGACCTGGTCGAAGCGGTGCGCGCAGCCCACGAGGCGGGCGCGCGGGTCGTCTCCCTGTGCACGGGCGTGTTCGTACTCGCCGCCGCCGGCCTGCTGGACGGGCTGTCCGCGACCACGCACTGGGCCCACACCGAGCAGCTGGCCGCGCGCTATCCCCGGGTGAAGGTCGACCCGGACGTGCTCTACGTCGACAACGGCAACGTGCTCACGTCCGCGGGCAAGGCGGCAGCGATGGACCTGTGCCTGCATCTGATCCGCCGCGATCACGGCTCGGCGGTCGCCAACGTGGTCGCCCGCCGCCTGGTCGTGCCACCCCACCGGGCCGGCGGCCAGGCCCAGTTCGTCACCACCCCGGTGCCCGCCCACGACCGCCACCCCCTGGCCGAGCTGCTCCCCTGGGTGATGCGGCGGCTGGACCAGCCGCTCACGGTGGAGGACCTGGCCCGGCAGGCGAACATGAACTCACGTCCGTTTCGTCCGGACACCCGCCTTCGGAGAGTGCGGGCTTCTCCATCTCTTCAGGCGGTTTGAAATGGGGAAATAGCCTCCCGCAGGGTATGTGCCACGAAGATCATCCCCTGCATTTCCCCCGCCCGATCGCGAAGCAACCGTGTCATTCGGTGGCAAGCCGACGCGGAGCGCAGAGCCGCCAGGCCCGAGTACCGGAAGCCCCCGACTTCTCTATGGCCCTCCAAGAGCCTTCATGGCGGCTGTCTTGGGGTCGCCGTAGAAGGCTGGGTCGACCTGCTCCATGATTTCAGCACTCACATCAAGAAAGTTTCTCTTGTTCTCAATTGGGATGAGTGCCCGCTTGGCGCCGTTGTCTTTAGCAACTTGCAGCGGCTCTGTGAGTGAGCGCATTGGCTTGATATTTCCCTGAACGCTCATATCACCCAATATGAGTAGTGCAGGGCCTACCGGCGATTTTCGCAAGGCCGAATAGCAAGCAACAAGGAACGCTACTCCGAGCTCCGCCTCCACGCGATTGCCGAGTAGATCAATAATTTCTACGTGAACGTCTGAGACATCCAAATCCTGGGCAACAAGGAGTTCGACTTTCTTCGTCGACAGGTAGCTGAACGCGCGCTGGACTGATTCCTTAGTGACACCATCGACGCCACCGGCGAGCTTCAGCTTGCCGGTCCCGCTAGAGACCGAGATTTCGATGCGGTACAGGCCAACCGTGCCGTCGGAGGTGACTCCGGCGCTGTACACGGTACCCGGCGACAACGGATCTGTTGAGATCAGATCTCGTCCGCCCTGTTCAGGCACGCCCACGAAACGCTCTTCGCCGGTCTCCTGGAGCGTGTAACCGAACGAAGTGTGGTAATACTCGAAAGAACCCATCTTCTTGAGTTGCTCCTTGACTCGCCGCCTACCCTCCAGCGCGAATTCCAGGAGCTCTTCCAGCTCCTCCCGAGCCACCTCGCCATGCGGGAACAGGATCTTCGCCAAACCGGAGACTGTCTTGCGTACCGCCTTTCGGTCGCGGGCGTTTAGATGCGAGCCGAGCGAGAAGTGCCGGTCGATTAGTTCTGTGTAGTTGTGCTTGCGCATCTCGCGCAGCGCTTCGGCGAGATAGTCGACAACGAACCCATAGTGATTGGTGAAGAGCTCGTTGCGCATTTTGGGGATCTCCCAACCAGGGAGATAGTAGTGAATGCGGTCGATGAAGGCCATATCATCCCGGATGACGCTGGGCATCGGTGAGAAGAGGTGGCCGGTCTGCACCATCACGTCGACAGGTTGGTTGGTGTTGCCGAACATGGCGATGCTAGCGTCGCCGGACATCGCCTCCTGCCCGCGCTGGAAGGTACCTGACTCGCAGTAGGTCTTCATCGTCGTGATTACTTCTTTGGGCATCTTCTGCAGGTCGGCGACCTCGTCGAAGCCGACGACATCCCAGATTTGCACCATGCCTTTCTGCCGTCCGGACAGGTGCCCGAAGAGATTGGCGACCGTCGTGCCACCTGTGAGTAGAGCCGAGTACGGAGAGACCTCCTGTACCACGTAACTTTTGCCGGTGCCTCGCGGCCCTAGTTCGACGAGGTTGTAGTTACGCTCGGCAAAGGGGATCAGCCTGACTAGGAAGAGCAACTTCAGCCGGCGGGACATCTCATCTGGCTCGTAACCCGTACTGCGGATGATCAAATCTAGCCACTCGTCGGTGGTGAACTCGCTGCGCGTTTTCCGGTATTCCTCCAGGTCAAAGGTGGCGATTTGGATCGGCATCAGCCGGTCAATCCAGAACGGGTTCTTGCCCCGTGACTCCTCGTCGTACTCGAACCGCATATCGACCTGGGCCCAAATCCCGCCCATCACCAGCCGCTCGTACTCGCGGACGTAGTGCGCTGGGATGTGGACATGCTTGTGTCCGAAGTTGGTGACCTCGGCCCAGTAGTCGGAGTCGACGAGGCGGACCTTGACCTTGTCGATGAACGTGTGGCGCCCGCGATCCTTCACGATCGCTTGCGCCTTCATCGATTCGTCGGCGCGGATGTAGTTGTTCGCGAGAGTGTCATTGACGACCTGCAGACCCATCTGGATGGTCAGCTCGTCGGAGGATGCGCAGTATTTACCCAGCAGGAATTCCAGGACGAAGACCGGTACGTTCGCACCGACCTTCACCTTCCGGACCAGGTCCTTGCGGACCACCTTGCCGGCAAAGAGCCGGTTGGCCTTGTCGTCCAGCATGTCGCGGGGAATGGGCTCCGCGCTCATCGCACACCAAGCCGTACCGGGATCTTGGTCCGTGACCGGTACAGTTCCGCGTCCGTTTCCGGGTCCAGCACGACGATCTGGAGTGAATCGACGGTGTCGTCCGTGAGCTGGAAGCCTACGGTGGTGGACCGGCCAGGTTCGAGTTGGATGCGTTCGGTGGCGCGATCGAACTCCGCTCCGGCCGCCATGCCGACCGCGCCGACCTGGTTACCGTCTGCGATGAGCATGGCGCGTACGGCCATTCCGGTCGTTCCCAACATCATCTGTCCACTCCCCAACGACAGTGTGACAGTGAAGATCCGGTTCGTGATGGTCTCCGGGGTCTCCGTCACGGTGACGCTCGCGGTGGTGTCAGGCTTGGTCGCACCTGCCGCGGTCCTGATCGTGATGACGGGAATGACCATCTCCTGCAGAGTCGCACCACCGTGGTGAAAGGCGAGGTCCCCTCCGGCTCTGAAAACCCCCGACCCGGCCGGGAAAACCAGTTCGAGGTCTGAGTCGTATCCAAGAGCGGACGCCGCGACCCGGATGCATCCCGGCGGTGTTGCGCCGCCGTGACCGATCCAGCAGCGTCGATGCAGGTCCACCGTGCGGCCGCCAGGTGGGTCCGTACGCATCGACTCGTCCCGGTCGGTGGCGAAGAAGAGATGGCCGTGGTCTGCGGTGACAACGGCGTAGCCCACGCCAGCAGCCGCCAGCTTGCGGATCGCCCGGGCAATGTTGTCAATGACCGTGTCCATTACCTGTCTGGCGTGAAAGGTGAACCCCGCCTCGCCGACCTTGTCGATCTCTTGCGATCGGACCACCACGAGATGCGCGTCGTTAAGCTTCTTCGCCAACTTCGACGGTGGCAGGCTGAGCAGCTCAGCAAGCGAGACATCGGCCGACTTCGGGGTGCGGGCCTTGATGTATCTTTGCCGCGCAGTCAGATCCGGAAGAAAGGTGCTTTCGATCCTGGCGCCGAGTCTCTCGCCTTCCTCGACGACGGAGAAGCTAGCGGAAGCGCCCGGTTGCAGGGCAGCCATCCCGACGGGCGTGATGCTAGGCAGCGCAGCGACGCCGGGCCGCACCGAAACCTCCGAACTCTCCGGCAGCCGGCTCGCCAGCTCGACGCCCATCTCGTACCTCATCGCGTCGACCAGGAAGTACGCCACGGGTTTCGGCTGCTCCGCGACAACCTCACCGTATACGTGCGTCTGGTGCAGCGCATCGGGGATGATCCAGTCGGATGAGCGCAGAGCTTCGACGAAGCTTGTTGCCATGAGGTAGCAGGTGTCCTCGTACGCCCGCCGCACCAGACCTAGCGGTCGTTCGTCTGGATCGTCGTCTAGGGTGGCCACCCAGGCTTCTAGACGCCGTTGGGCCTGATCCACGCGGTACCACTCGCATGGGGCGTCCGTGTACCGGGTGAGCCAGGTGCGCGCATCACCGTTGGCTCGGCCCAACTCGGCGCGCACCCGTACCGCTTCATGGCCCAGCTCCGCCATCCGGCGGACCGCTTCCCACTGGGCCTTACGCCCGACGTTCAGCACCAGCCAGAAACTGCGCTCTCGTTGGGTGACAATGGCGAGCGTCTCGTCGTACCGCGCTTCCACGATCAGGTCGGCGCAGTGGCTCAGCAACTCACGCTCTTCAAAACGAAAAGTGTCAATCGAGCCGAGCGCGCCCCCGGGCACCTTCATGTCCCGTAGACGCAGCTCATCCTCCACCCGGTCGGCCAGCGCTGGGTAGGCGGCCGAGAAGTCGGCCCGTAGCCGCGTGGCCAGCTCTCGCACGGCCGAGGTGGATTGGGCGGAGGGCGGCGTCGGGACCCCTTCGAGAGTCGCCGGTGCCGATCCCACCAGATCCATACGGAACTCGTTGACTAGAACGTAGCGCGCCGTGATTGCCCGTAGTTTCGGCAGGGCGGCGTCGGGCAGCTCCAGACCCAGCCTCGCCTTGATTAGTGAGATGAGTTCAGTCGTGGCGGCCTTCGCGCTGATGGCGGTGTCATGAGATTCGTCCGTCAGCCAGGCGCCTAGCATCGCATCGCCGTCCCGGGCATCACGAAAAATGGTCTTCAGGATCGACGGTGGCTCCGGCCCGTCGCTTTCGGCCATCCGCGCCAGATCCTCGTACGTCAGCTTCCTGTCAGCCGCTAGCATCTGATCGACCACACCGAGCGTGTAGGTCTTCAGCAGCAGGTTCCTAGCGAGCTGCACCAGCTTCGGATTCCACCGGGTGCCCGCCTCTTCCAGCTCCATGAGCACCGAGCCACGGGGATCACGGGCACAGCCAGGGAGATATACGACGACGGCGTCGGCCGCGTCGCCGTTCACGTATGGCTCGACTGCGTTCCGTAGCTCGAACATCGACCCAGCGTACTCGACGAGCTGGACGTGGGTTCCACCCACAGACACCGGCACAGGCACAGCGCCGGCACGTGGACCACCGCGAACCTCGTGCACGAACGGTGTGAACTCGCTTCGCTGGTCGTACCAAACAACGACCTTCCGAGCGCTTAGCCTGTCAGCAAGGAGCTTCGCCATGTAATCGTGCAGCGGGTGCATGTCAGCGGCCTCCACCGTTGCTCAGGCTGGCAGCGCCGCGCCGACGTCGCGTGCCTCCGCCGCTGGCAGCCGTCGGAGCGCTGAGCAGGTTCCGCAGCGCATCCTTGACCGCCGGTGACGTCCGATCCTGGATCAGTTCGTTGACTGGTCGGGTGGGTGTCGGGCGGGCTGACCATTTACCTTCCGTAACCCGCTCCCAGAAGACGTCCTCCAGATCGTGCGCGATGGCGAGGCTGCGATCCGTCGCGCACTTCGGGACGACACGCTCAGGCCATAGGTACATAGCGAGGTGTGCCCAGTCGTATTTGCCAGCGCAGAGCGCGTCCCAAGTCGCCTTGAGCTCCTTCTGCCATGGTCGGTGGTGGGGGACGAGGCGCCACAGCGGCGCGAAGTTGATGATGACGCCGTCGTCGAGATCCGGGTTCCACAGCGGTGCTACCCGCTTCACTTCGTCCAGGAAGCCGCGCAGCTCATCCACGAAGATCTCCTGGTTGGCGAGCGCACGACGCTCCGCCGCCGTCGACCGGTCCTGAAGCTCCTGCCGCATGGTCTCTAGACGGCGCTCCTCAAGCATCAGCTTAGGTACGACGTAATCGTTCTGCATCCGGTACATCGTGTCCCTTGTGAACGCGTGGATGTAGAGCCAGACAGAATAACTTGCCGACGGCGTCGCCAGTTGCCAGTAGATGGGAGCCTTGCGCCGGCTCTTCGAATACATCTTGATGTGCAGCGGGGAGAACTCCCTCGCTAGCCACCGGCGCAGGTTCTCCGGCTCGGATACGTCCACGGTGCTGGCAATTGCCGACACGCGGGAGGCCATGTCACGGGCGTGACCGGCATCGTCCACCAGGATGTCTGGCGGAGGTATCGGCCTCTCCTCGTCTTCAGGCCACATCCCGGGAGAGCAGGTGGGAAGCGGATCGAACGGCTCCGGCTCGGGCGGAATCGGTCGCTCGCCTGTGGCTAGCCGAACGTCAAAACGCCCGAACGCAACCCCAACCAACCATGACACGACAGCGGTGGTCGAGTCTGTAGGTGTTTGGCCGTCGTCATCCAGTTCGTCATCGTTATTTATGTCGCCGTCGTTCGGCTCTGTTCGATGATGCCTCCATGCCAGAATATCCGCTCGACTTTCTTTGTTTATATCATACAAAGCAAAAGCCAGGTCATCGATTTCTTGCCGAGCCTGTCGAAATTGATGTTCGATGGCCTGCTTGTCCAGTCCGGTGATGCGCTCATTGAGCCGGGGAGGCAACACAAATGCGTGTGATGTCTCATTCGTCGTATCGATTTGGCGTCTCAGGGACCACGCCAGCCGGGCAAGTGATGCCAATGCCCGCCGATCATTGGCGAGTGGATGTGGTACGGGTGTCCGCTGTATTACACCGACCTCGTAGGATCCGAACGCCATTTGTAGCTCAACTAGGTAACAATATGCATTGCTTGTTGTTATGGCAAGCAATGCCAATAGATCGTCGAAATTATTTCCCGGGACGAATATTGCAGGCCCTTTGTCTGCAAACACGCAGCCAGCAGGCATTATTCGCATCCCCAGTCCGCTCTGGGTACGTCGAGGCCATGTTAGTCCAGGCCGAAAGAAATGTTGGACGCTTGCCGGTCTTTCCAGTGGTCGATTCTCGGTGCCCAAGAATCCGCGATACGAGGAACGGCTGCTGCTCCACGAAATGACAGTATGTATATCGTAATAGAACGGTGAATAACTGCCGCCCTTTGCCCAAGGAAGCCAATCCGAGTCGAGCGCTACTTGGTTGGGCTCCCACCAGACGCGCGCATAGCGGAAATCAGCATTGAGTGGATTAGTCGATACGACCTGCAGGAATTTGGAATTCGAATCGGCGGTGAAGAGTTTAAGACACTTATCCGGCGCCCAGTACGCGAGCGGCGCTCCAGGAATTGCGGAAAATTCCGAAGGATGCTTTTCGAATATTTGACCGTCAAGTATCGCCTCGTTTCGAACACCGTTCGTCGTTTTGACAAGCTCCTCCAGCGCCTCGGCCTTCGCCTCCGCGTGGATTTCCATCAAACGAAAAAAGACTGTCATGTCTGCGCCTCAAGACAGTAGGCTGCGGTTTCTACCATCGCATCCAGGACGCCATAACCAAGATCGGCCACGACAACTGGGTGTGCAATGCTTTGAAGAATCTCCTTCCTCCAATCTCGAAAGCTCGAGAGAAAGAAACCACTGCGCGATGTAATTGCGCCGAGTCGACCGCGCGACCCTAGCAATCCGATGCCGCGCTGAACGAAGGCTGCGTAAACATCTTTCTTGGTGTCCGGATAGTACCTTTCGAAGGTAGTCTTTGCTATGGCGCTGCATGCCCCGAATGGGGGGTTCATCAGGACGGCATCGTAGCGCTGGTCCGCTATGGAAAGTAGGCCGAGGCCGTGAGTGGCATCGTCGGCGAAGAGGCGACGTCGGATGCTGGTGCGGGTGGCTGGGTCCGCTACGAAGCGCGACAGCGCCTCGTGCAGGCGCTCTTTCGGAGGAGTGAGGAGATCATGCTCGTAGCCGGGGGCTAGCGGCTGAGAACTGCCCGACTCAATGGGGAGCAGCAACCCCAAGTCGCCAGCCAAGGCTAGAGCGTCGACCAGTTCGTTGAAGGTCCGGGCCAGTTCCTTGTCGTCGAGGCGTTCGACGAAATCGGAGGCAACCTGATCGTCAGCGACAAGCGGCTCGGCGACGACGATGTTCGAGCGCCGAATCTGGGGGCGTTCTGCGCGCCCAATGCCGAAATCGCGGTATGCGCGCTGGGCACGCATCCACAGAGCCAATTGGGCGATCTGCGCGCAGCGTGGGTCGATATCGACGCCATGCAGGTTATGCGAGAGGACCAGGCCTGGGATCGCCTGTCGGAGTGCCTCAAGGGTCGGGTAATCCTCCACGAGGGGCCGTCCAGTCACCTCGCTGGCGGGGCTCTCCAGGTCGCCGTATGCCTCCTCGTAGATCGTGGTGAGCAGGTCGAACGCGTACAGTAAAAAATGGCCACTGCCACAGGCGGGATCGAGCACTCGGATGTCCCGAGGGTCCTTCTTCGGCCGTGGTGCAATCCGCTCGCCCGGCTTCCGGACCAGGTACTCACACCGGTCGGCGAACGCGGTGTCGGTGCCACGCATTTCGTACCAGATACGACCGAGGGTGTTGTCGGTAAGGAACTGGACCACATACCGGGGTGTGAAGAACTGGTTCCGGATGGCCAGCTCCCGGCTGTTGCGGGGCGCCTGGCTCTCGTTGCGCATCTTCCGGCGTTCGTCGTCGCCATTGAAGTACTGGTAGAACCAGCCGATGGTCTCGTCCTCGGCCCAGATGTCAGCCAGGTCTTGGTCGTTGAGAATGGCGAGCAGCCCGTCGAAAATGGCACGCCTCGGCCACAGCACCGATGCCGGGTCACGCCGATCGAATAGTACCTTCACCTCAGTAGACAGTTCATCGAAGAGCGACTCAATGTAGAGACGGTAAGCAGCCCCGCCGGGCAGTAGCGGCAGGCCCGGCGCCATCCCGCAGAACTCGCGGTATCCGGCCGATTCCTCGCCTCTGCTCAGGCACTCCTGCACCAGCTCGCGGGCCTCGAGCATCTTCAGCGCCACGAACCGGTTCAGGGTCGTGAACGCCGCGTCGCGGATGTAGTCGGCGACGGCGGCGGCCGTGGTCATGCCGGTGGCGTGCTTGTGCTCCAGCACCGCGACGATCTTCCTGCGCTGGTAGACCTGGTGAGGAGTCAGATGTGGGCTGGGCTGGGGAGAGACCTCACCGCTGCGGAGCACGTCGAAGTCGGCTTCGAGCTGCTCGGCGAATTCGTCCTCCAACAGACTACGGGCGCGTTGGGTGGCGCGCTCGATAGCGCTGCGGGTCTGCCTATCCACGGTGCCCTCTCCGGCGAGTGCGCGGGGTTCGTTTCTGGGGGGGCTGGTTGTCCCGCCTGAGCCTTTCTAGATAGTCTAGATTGCGCTGAATCTGATCGCGGAGACTCTGATCGACACTGTGCGCGACCGCGTCGCGTAGATCGTGTTCCGCCCGGTCCAGGTAGGTGTGGAACTCGCGCCATGCCCGCTGACGAGTGGCCTCGGCGATGTCACGGTTCTTCGCAGTTCCGCGGCACAGCTTCGCCAGCCCAATCAAGGCGTCCCCCCGGAGCTGGCGTAGCGACGGGTTCGTCTGCCACTCTGGGTGCTCGAGCAGATTTCTCTCAATCAGCGCCAGCGCGCTCTGGTAGTCGTGCGCGCGGCTCATGGCCACCGCGATGCGCCGCAGTTCGCGCTCCTCCAGTCGGCCACGGGCAGCTAGTGACAGCAGCCTGCTGGCCAGTTGCTGGTGCTCGTCAGTAGCCTGATCGTTCTCCAGAGCCTCAGCGAGCTGCACCAAAACCTGCGCAGGTAGTGACTCGATCTGGTCGAGGTGCTGCCGGACCCAGGCCAACACTGCGTCGGGGTCGCGCCGAGCATGGTGAACTTCGGCGAACAACTGGATCGCCCGGAAGTTGTGGCTGTCGCTGGTCAGTACCCGCTCCACCTGTCTGCGTGCCGTCTCCAGATCACCCAAGGCGAGAGCCTGTTCGGCTGAGCGGAGGTCGCGTAGCGCAGCATGCCGTGGATGGGCCGGCAGTACGCAAAGCACCCTGAGCGAATCGGTGTCGAATATCGGTGGCGGGTTCCCTTCTTCTCGCATCGACCGGAAGATCGTGGGGATGCCCTGTCCTTCCGCCTGAGCCAGTTGCAGCCGGGAGAAGAACCAGGCGAGTGACTGGTTCCGCCATCTCGGAGTCGCCGTTCCCTTGCGAAGGGATTCAATGTCAACCCCGGTAGGCAGCGGGCCAGGGGAAGCTACTTCGATCCGATCCGAGAAAACAGTCAGCCGCGTGGGGTCGAGTAGTTCGTAGTCGCGATGGGCCAACGCGTTGCCCATCGCCTCGTAGAGCGCACGCTTCGGATATTTGATGACATTCGGGGAGGTGGGGTCGGTTTTGTCGAAGGCTGTGTACGACTGGATGTTGAGCAGTTCCTGCAGCCGCAGCGCCTGCTCGAGTACGTTTCCTGCCAGTTCGTGCCGCTCGGCGTGCGGATCAGAACGATCCACGCCGGGATAGATGGAGAAGTATGTGACGGCTCCGGGAATGAAGCGCTGGGTTTCCCGGCCGAACAGCAGGATCGCGAAGTTCCGCGGCCGCAGAACGCCGGTCAGCGGTTCGCTGGCCAGCAGTGATGGGACGAAGGGGCTTAGTTGCACATCCGGCGACAGGTACGGCTCGACGCCGGTTTCGCGGGAGAAGACCCCCATTCGTTGTAGCGCCTCGCGTAGGGCCAACAAGTCGAGGTCGGCCTCGGTGGCTCCGTTGCATAGCCGACGATCCCACGGCTCAAGGGCTCCCTTGCGGACGAGGAGATCCTTGAGGGTCCCGTTCCTCGCCTCGATTGTGGATCGGCTGACCCGAACGTAGTGCTTGGCACCGTCGTTGCGGCGACGGAAGGTGTGCGCGCTGCCAGTGGCCGGTTGCACGAAGACGAGAATTCGCCGCTGCGGGTCCCCTGTGTCCAACTCCTCGACCAACGGCGTGATCGGCGGCGAGACCAGACCCCGGCAGCGGGACAACACCGTACCCTCGATCTCCCTGAGCCTGCTCGCGGTCAGGCCAAGGCGCACCAAGGTGGGGAAGCCGTGCTCATCATTTTCCTCGCGGACGCCGCAGACAACGTACCCTCCGCCGAGATTCTGCAGGTCGTTGGCAAAGGCGCTGAGCGTGGCCACAACATCGTCGACATCGGCGACGTTCTCCTTCCACTCGGTCTGCTCGTTCTCCCGGCGCGCTAGCTCATTTAGATTGAAAGGCGCGGTCACGACAACACGACCTTCTTTCCCGCGCCGATCAGTCGTGCGCACTCCTCGCGTAGGCCAGCGAGTGCGGCGTCCAGTTGTTCCTCTGTCTCGATTCCGCCGGAGAAGTAGGAGTTGACTTTGACGGATACCAGACGGTCCCCTTCGAGGGTTTCCTGTATCCGCCGGATGGCCTCTCGAAGGCGCCCTTCGCAGGCGTCACGTTCGGAACGTAGCAGTGGGAGCGGCATCGTGTGTGGCAGTGGGCGTTGGCCAGCCAAAAGCTTAGCCGCGATGGCCTGTTGCGTCTGGTCGTCCAGATCATGCCAGCCGGGCTCGCTGGTGAGCTGCTTGAATGCGGTGGTGTAGGCATCAATGCGCGCCTGCTGAGCGTCGTTGAATCGGCGTGCAAATTCCAATTCGATCGCCCGGGCGTGCTGTTCTATCGCAGGTAGATCGCGGTAGAACGTCTCGCGCGCGAGAAGGTCCGGCAACTCCGCGGCTCGTGACTCCAAATCAGGGCCAATACCAGGCTCGACCTTCAGCGCAGGCCAAGCTACCTCGGCCGCCTGACGGGCCCGCTCAAGATCATGCAGGCGCGACTCGGTGAGGGCCTGCTCAAGCTCGGTGGCGCGCCTAATCGCGTCCTTGATCACCCGGTGGCTCGCATTGAACGTAGCAATGGCCTCCTCTGCCGACCCACGCAGGATCGCCTTCATCTGCCCGATTGCGGTTTCCAGGACCGCACCGCCGGGAAGACGGTGTGCCATCAATGCCGACTGTGCCGAGGTGATCACATCCTCATGGCGGGCGATCTGCTGGCGTAGCTCGACGGCGATGGCGTTGGCGTTCAGTTCGCGGCAGTCTTCTCCGAAGGTGTCGGAGAAAGCGTCACTCGCCTTCACCAGCTCTTCGAACTCGATGCCTTTCCGCGGACGGAAGGACGCCTGGCGGAAAAGATTGTTGTTTGAGAAGGTCTCACGCGCTTCGACGCTGGTCACAGCGTTGAGGGTCCGTCCTTTGCTGGTTGCTTCGATCTTCTCAGCACGCATAAGGGCCAGCACCAGCAGCCGGACCACCTCAAAATCCCATCCGAACGGCTCATTGGCGAACTCGTCAGCCAGGTACCTCCCACTGGCCATCTCTCCATAGTTCGCCCGTTCCTCGATCCGGTGCAGAACCTCCCGGAGCGGGCCGCTGTCGACGCGGAAGACCGTCTGACCATTCTCGTCGCGGAGCAGATTCAACTGGCTGAAGACCTTCGGCAGACCTCGCAGATTCTGGGCGGTGAAGATCGCGTCGGTGCCCCTGCGGACGTCGTTGAGCTTCGCGGCGGCTTCCTGGAAGCGGTCGAAGACATCGGGCAGTACTTGTCCGAGAATCTCCGCAGCCGTCTTCGAGACTTCTACCGCCCTTTCGTCCGGGCTGCGGTCGTGACCACGGAAGTACACCCGGCCAGTCAGACATGCCGCACGGAGCAGACGCCGAAGCTGGTCCAGGTGTTGGCGCTGGCGCAGCCTTTCCTCGGCGATCAGAAGGGGAGCATCCTCGCTCTTGGTCTCCCGCTCCTTGCGAACGAGCATCTCACGCGACCGGAAGACCTCTACGATCTCCCGGTCGATGCCGTTGTCGAGCGGTACCGCCCAGAACACGTGCCTGCGCTCCTGCTGACTACGGCCGCGCAGCTCGTTTGCCAGCGCGTCGAAGTCGGGTCCCTCGTCGGCCAGATGGAATTGGAAGGCCAGGTCGCCGCTAGCGACGTCACGGCCGTGAATCGCCAGACCAGCCTTGAAAATCTTGGTCTCGAATAGGGTATGAGAGGGTTGAGGTTGCCAGAAGCTGGCTAGGGTTTCGGCGTAGAGCCGGTGCGCATCCCCGGGTTTAGGGCTGATGCCGTTGCGCAGGCGTTCCCAGTCGTCCTCTGCGGGCGTCGGGATGCGGTAACCGTCGTCACCTCGGCGGACCTTATGGGCCGCTTCCAGCTCCCGCAGCGCCTCTTGGACGGAAGCGAGTGGGGAGTCGCTATCAACGCCGGGCAGGAGGGCGGCAGCGATGTTCTCCGCACTGCGGTGGACACTCTTGACGTACTGGAGCAGACAGATCACCTTCGCGACCCGCTGGGCGAACGGGTGATTCAGCTCGCGGGGTATCGTTGCGATCTTGGCACGGATCTCGGAGCCAATATTCTCCTCAACCAGGTCGTAGACCTGATCTAGCCGGACCAGCGCGCCGACTCGCTGATCAGCCATGTCCACCGCCGGATTAATCAGAAGCTGCTGTGCGAGCTTGATAATCGTCCGGTTCGCGCCGCCGACATGCCTGCTCGCGCCGGACTGAGTGCGTAGACCGGAGACGACCTGAATAATGAGGTCGACCTGATACGGCAGCAACGGATACAGATCGACGAAGCTGTCCCTGGTCAATTCGGGCAGCTTGATCTCAGCGGTGAGTCGGCTGTGGTGCGCGAGGCGCGCGCGGTACTCCTCGAAGAGTGCACCGAGGATCTGCTGCGCGGTGGCGTTCTTGAGCAGAACGCGGCGGCTGGTCACCTCAGAGATGTCCGAGGGCTCCATATGCACCTGGAGCGGGAAGCGGTCCATGAGCCGGGCCAGCTCGATCTTCTTATCGTCAAGACCGCTGACAAGTTCACCGAGCTTCTCCTGAGAGGTGACGACCACCCAGTGCCGGCCGCGTCCCATCACGCCGAGGCGCTGAACGATGGCCTGCAAGTCGAGCATCTTCTGTACGTCACGGGCGACGAACTGGCCCACCTCATCGACGACAAACATCAGAGCCTGGCCGGGCCGGCGCCGGTTCATCAGCTCAGTCGCACGTTCGGCTAGTTTACCCGGCGTGATGTCGGCCTTATTCTTGACCGCCTTCACCCAAGAGTCCGCCACCGGGTACGTTTCTGAATCAAGACTATGCAGGACTCGGCTGGCCTCACTCAACGCGAATGCGATCTTGCCCTTCTCTTTGTTCCAGTCCTTACGGAAGAGCCGCGCGTACTCCTGCTCGAAACGGGGCAGCTCACCTTTCTCTTCGAGGGAGATTTCCAGTTCCGACAGATCGAGGTCCTTGGCGTAGCCAAGGCTTTGCAGGAACAGGCCATACATGATTTCAGTGAGGGTCTGATTTCCGCTGCGAATACCCCGATCAGTGGAGACGTCGAAGATTACCGCGTGGGTAGGGATGTGCTCACTGATCGCTTGCAGCAGGACCTGTATCCGGTTGTCCCCTGCGCGCTTGACGAAACGTTCGGCGGCCGGCTCCCCGTCGACCGTCCTGTTCTCGATGGAGAGGCCGAGCATCTTGGCAAAACTCGACTTACCTGAGCCGAAGAACCCCGACACCCAGATGGCGATGCCTTCGCGCGGATTATTCGGCGCCTGTCGGTACTCCTCAAGGATCCTGGTGTAGTGTCGGCGGATGGCATCGGTGACCACGTACTCATTGATCTCATCACGGATGATCTCTTCGTTAGTCTGGTCGACCTTAATGACTTCTTCGATGCGCCGATGGATGTCGTTGGCGAAGAGTTCCTTGATCGGCTGGTCTGTCGTCATCGGAAGAGCCCCTATCAAATTATCTTCGAGCGATAGTTGTGCTCGGCGTCAAGTACTCCCATGAACTTCAGACCTCCGGCTCCCTCCACCTCTCCGGGGTAGAAGAGAACGGTCGGAACGTGGACCTGGCCCTTCAACTGCTCGGGCAGGGAAAACGTCCGGTACATCGGGAACAGAGCGCCAGCACGGACGATGAACACAATGTCGCATAGTGGGTCGGGGTGGGCAGGCATACGTCCAGCAACATGATCTACAAGCGGCGAGTACTCCGAGAGGACAGCGTGAACGGTTTCGACGATGGTCGCAACGCCCTGTTCGCGTTCGACGGCGAACCAGTCTTCGAGCGTATTCTGTGAGCGCATCGCCTCATCCAGGCACTCCGCCAGAGAAATGCTGTGCACCTGCTTCCCCTTCTGGCTGAGCCTGATCTCCAGCATCGTCAGCTGAGTGCGTAGCTGGAATTCGTCGCTGGGCTTGTAGGGAAAGATCGCATAGGGCATGTCGTGGTATGCGCTTATACGCGGTCGCGGGTCAGCCATCTCAAGAATGGGTTCGAGATCGCGTCGTAGGCGCTCTTCGAGATTGCTCACGCTACCATCCTTTCCGCGTAACGTTCAGAGTTAGCGCACGGCAACGACAATTGTACGATGCTGCCTGCCACTTGATAGTCGAGTTTGCGGAACTGGTGCAACCGGAGCAGCTCGTTTTCGACATCAGTGGGTCGCAGCAAGAACAGGCGCCAGCCCGGCGATGCGATGACCTTGCTCGGGCTTCCCAGTTCTTCCATCATCGCGTGCAGCAGATATATGAAGCTACGCTCAGGAAGATGATATCCGGTGAATTCTCGAGCAACCGCCCCTTGCAACAAGCCGAAACTTGATGCGATGTGGAGCAGTCCGACCGCGACTCTTTTCTTTGTCGTCTCGGACCATGGATGCTCAGTCCTTCCACCGCGGCTGCTGATAGCGGAAAGGTAGGCCATCACGTCGCTCGAGTGGATTCGGAACGCGCCAGAATCGTAAGCATCAGAGAGCCAGTTCTGCAAGAAATCGCGTACCAGAAATTCGTCGCGCGTCATGTGCCAGAGCAGTATTGGCTTCCACTCATGGAGGTCACAACCGCTCTGAGCCAGTCGCACGAGCGGCCGGTCCCGACCCGCCGGTTCGTAGCGGCGGTTAAGCACCTTGGCGACATCGCGCAGCCACGTAGTGCTGCCAGCACCGATGGAGTTGTCCAACCGGAGCCGGTCCAAGTTCTCCCGCTTGGACAGCGCGAAGTCCCAGCGGGAGAATGCCGTGTAGGTCTCCGCGATCATCGCGCCCTTCACGACGGTGAAGGAGGACGCCACGTTGGCTCGGGAGATTGCTGTCATGCTTCGGCTCTCCGCGCGTAGGGGACGGCGAGCGCGCCGGGCTCTCCGCGTGCGAATCCCAATGCCAGGAGGCGGATGTTCTCGTCGCTGTCCGAGAACAGGCCAGGCAACGCCACAGTCCTCCCTTCGGCTGAGCGGCGCAGCCGCGCCAACCTATCGAGATCCTGATCGTCAACCAACCGCAACTCGTGCAGCACACGAGCCAGGTCAGTGTCGTTCATCTGCTCGACCTGCTCGAAGAAGGAAGCCCAATCGCTGGCGTTGTCTAGCCAATGCTCCCAGCGTGCATCGAACTCCTCCTCGATCGCCTCAGGAAGGCGCCAGAGCGTCACGCAGCCTGGTGGGTTGAAGACTTCGTCGCAGCGGTGAGCCGCTACGGTGAAGACGGACCGCGCTTGCGCGAACCGGTGCGTGCGAGGGAAACCTCGTCGTAGGGCAGCTACGCCAAAGCGGCCAAGCTGGCCCTTGGTGTTCCACCACTTGGCGTTGTCCATCTCACCGAAGCGCGCAACCACGACCCGGAGCCGGAGCAGTAGATCAAGGTCAATCACTGGAATGCTCATCTGGCGGACCGTCCGCTTGAGCCCTCGTCGTGTTCGTCAGCGCCGCCCGCCCGGACCCATTCGTCAACTTCCGAGAGCTTAAATTTCCAAAGGCGACCTATCTTGTGGGCGGGCAGGCCGCGCGCCTCGATCCACCGATACACGGAATCCTTTGCTACCCCGAGGTGTCTGGCGACGCCCTCGACGGAGACCCACGGCTCGTTGATCATCGGCTCCCCTCAGATGTGAGGCCAACGTGCGCTATGGAGAGCCACCAGAGTCTAGCTCTGCCCACGAAACCCCAAGAAAGTCGATTGCATCCTACCGGTAGATGCTGCCTACTGCCGGGTGGCGTATCGATCGGGGTCGCGCAGCCTCCCGGAGGCCGATCTTCATCGAAGCTCTTGTGCCTGCGAACTCAGCGATTCACGCATATGAGGGCTCCCCTAGCCTTGGCGATACACACGAGCATCGCCTCGTTCAGGCCAACCCGAGCGCGGGGGTGGTGGAGCGCCGCTTGAGGGGCTTGCAACCGCTCGGCCTCCAGCACACTGCGCGTCCCACACGATCGACGTGGCCCAGGCTGAGGCACGTGCAAGTGATCCCCTCCAGCGAGGAAGTCAGCATGCTCAGGGGGCGCCACCTCCCGAAATGAGCGAATCGCCAGGACCGCAAGCAGGCCCGATAAAGGAGAGTCCGGCCTTGGCGTCGGTTACTCAACCACGGCCAGCGAATGGCGAAGTAGGCAATCGTCATGGCCCCAGCCGATGGCCCAGGTCGATTAACTCTGGCGAGCCACCTGGCGGTGGTAGGCGACGTGCGCGATGTTGATCCTGTGTTGCGGGGCCAATCGGAGGCTGCCTCTGACCTGGCCGGCGAGCTCGTCGAAGATCTGGAGGTCGTCCGTGAGGGTGAGACCCCCGCGATCGAAGAGAACATGGTCGTTTGGGCAGAGGCAGAGGAGGTTTCCCGGCTCGTCGGGGCCATTGTGGGGTTCGCCGACCGGACGGATGTGGGCACCCTCGGCGTAGCAGCCGTTGGGAAGTTCGAGCCGTCGACCGCAGATCTGGCAGTGGTGTCGGTGCAGGTTCTTGATCTGCTGCGCGAGAGCTGAGTCGCGGATCACGCGCATGGTTGTGGACTGTCGCCGTTGTGGGGACGGCGAGCCGTCGATCAAGGCCACTTCCGCGTCAGGGACGGTCACCAGGCCAACCGCAATGAGCAGTGCCTCGTGATCGTCGCCCTCGAAGTACTTGTCCAGGAGCCGAAGCACGATCTGCGCGCGCACGTCCGCGTGCTGCGTGACGATGGTGTGAACCCATGGCCGTAGGCCACTCGTCGGGGCGTGATCACGCATCCAACGCTGAGCGATGCTGGTGCTGGCGGGCGGAACGTCGGACTCATCGAGATCCCAGAGGCCGTCGTGGAACAACCGCAGGATGGGGAACTCGGGGTTCGGCCGGTCGTCGGCATTGCCGAACTTGCTGATGAGTGCGGAGAGGTCGGTGCTGGTCTGCTGCCACTGCTCCAGGCGCGGTTCGTCCTGTGCGGCCCTTCCGTGCGCCCATAACAGCGTCAATGGCTGATGACGGCGAGGCCGGCCGGTCAGCCTGGACGTGCCCGTGCGAAGAGATCCGATCTTCAGGAGCAAGTTCTCGATCGTGTTCTCGCCAATTGCCAGCCCAGGAGCGGTGACGTCGAACCCCAGACGGATGAGCTGGCGGGCCACGGTCTCTCTGCCGCCGGAGAACTCCCCTGCGAGAAGTGGCTGGCCTGTAACTCCTCGGTGGGCTACTCCGGCGATGGCCTTCGAGTCATAGCGCCGGCCTTCATGCACCAGGAAGTAGTCGCGTGCTGGTCGATACCTGTAGGTGTTCAGGAATGCGTCCCGGCCCATCTCGTCGTACTCAGCGATGGCGTCGAGGATCATTTTCCGACGAAGATCAGATAATCCCACTCCGACAGCTTATAAGGCGATTCGTAGCGACACGCGTCACTCGGTCACCCGAAGTGGCATGATGCTCGGTCTCTGACAGAACTACGGCCCCTGAGTGGCCTCACGGCACCATCAGCCGATATGAACGCTGGTGCGACCCAGTCCGGCAACCGGTGGCACCAGTCTCGTTGGCAAATTCAGTGGCCAGGTCGAGGGAAGATCCCGGTAGTCTTCTGGACGTATCGGTGATGCGGCCCGACGGGCTTCCGCGTTGATGGCGGACATGCCCCCATACCGCACGAGTCTTTCGTGCTGCCTGGGGGTACATCCGTGGCCGTTTTCCGGCATTCGGCGGAAAGCCTGGTCCAGTTGGTGTCTGAGTCGGTGCCCGAGCGCGTCCTCAGCGATGTGATCGCTGACAACCTGCGCGCTACCCAAGGCATCAACCCGGGCAAGGGAGAACGTAGGTCCTGGGACCGGAGCATCCCGATTCTGGCCCGAGATCTGGTCGAGGCCGGCCTTGGCGGCGTCGAGATGCTGATCGAGTACCAGCTCCCGTTAACCAGCAAGCGGGCCGACGTCATTCTCGCTGGGCACGACCGCCGTACGGGAGCCGACTCCTACCTGATCGTCGAGCTCAAGCAGTGGAGCCAGGCCGAGCTGTACGAGGACGACGCTGATCTCGTCCTGGTGTCCGGCATGGGCGATCGTCCCAAGCTTCACCCGGTCGTGCAGGTGCGGGGCTACTGCGAATACCTGGCCGACTTCGTCGGAGCCCTGGACCAGCACCGGAATGCGGTGCGCGGGGTGGCTTACCTGCACAACGCCCGCGACCCGGACATCCACGATCTCTATGACCACGTCGAGGACGAGCGCACCCGGCTCTTCAGCAAGACGCGCCGGGGTCAGTTCGTCGACTATCTCCAGGCGCAGTTCGCGCCCGGGTCTGGGGCTGCGGCGGCCGATCGCCTGCTGTCCAGTTCCATCCGGCCGTCCAAGCAACTCCTCAAGGTTGCCGCCGGGGAGATCAAGAATCGCGATCAGTTCGTCCTGCTGGCCGAGCAGCGCCTGGCCTACGAGATGGTGCTGCATGCGGTCGAGAAGGCTCGTGCGAGCAACTCGAAGCAGGTGGTGATCATCACCGGGGGGCCTGGCTCCGGCAAGAGCGTCATCGCGTTGTCCCTGCTCGGTGAGCTCTCCGACCGCGGCTATTCGGCTCTGCACGCCACTGGTTCACGCTCCTTCACCGAGACGATGAGGCGCGTCGTCGCCAAGGGGTCAGGCCGGATGAAGGCGATGTTCAAGTACTTCAACAACTTCATGACCGCCAAGCCCAATGATCTGGATGTCCTGATCTGCGACGAGGCCCACCGTATCCGCGAGACCTCGGCCAACAGGTTCACCCGATCGACCCAACGGACGGGCCGACCTCAGGTGGACGAGCTGATCAACGCGGCGAGGGTGCCGGTCTTCCTGCTGGATGAACATCAGGTCGTACGGCCGGGCGAGATGGGGCGGGTCGCCGACATCACCGCCCACGCTCACTCTCTCGGTCTCGCCGTGCACCAGGTCGATCTGGACGCCCAGTTCCGCTGCGGTGGGAGCCGCAAGTACGAGGAGTGGGTGCTGCGCCTGCTGGGGCTGGACGGCGGCGGTCCGGAGGAGTGGACAGGTGACGACCATTTCGCGGTCTCCCTCGCCGAGTCGCCCTACGAATTGGAGGCCCTGCTGCGGGACAGGCTGGAAGCGGGCTATTCGTCGCGGATGACTGCTGGGTTCTGTTGGTCCTGGAGTTCCCCGAACGGAGATGACACCCTGGTTACCGATGTGCGGGTCGGTGACTGGGCACGGCCGTGGAACGTCAAGGGTGACAGGGCCGTGGGGAACGCTCCGGCCAGCGCCTTGTGGGCCTCGGCGCCGGGTGGGTTCGAGCAGGTCGGGTGCGTCTACACCGCGCAGGGCTTCGAGTACGACTGGAACGGCGTGATCTTCGGCCCGGACCTCGTCTATCGCGACGGCAAGCTTGTCACTGTCCGCAGCGCCAGCAAGGACCCGGAGTTGGTGCGCAGGAGCGTCAGTGACGAACAGGCGGACCAACTGATCCGCAACACCTACAAGGTGCTGCTGACTCGCGGCATGATGGGCACCGTGGTGTACTCGGTCGATCCGGCGACACAGGAGTTCCTCGCGGGGCTGCTGGAACCGCGCGTATAAGAGCCCCGGGCAGGATCCGAACCTGCCCGGCCCACTTTTCCGCGTACAGTGACCTTCATCTGCTTGCCCAGCCGCTCCCTCTTCACCGCCCGGTCCCTGAGCTTCTTCCGGGCGGGCAGGTCATCGGCCGACGACGGCATCCCAAGTACTGGTGTCACATGTTCAACATGACAGATCGGCTCGGCGAGATGCATTCCTGTTACGGGCCGAAACATTTGGTGTCCGGATCGATCACCGTGTCTACGCCTTGCGTACTGGCAACGGTGCGGGAGACCGAAGGGCGGATGGCCCAGGTCGATTAACTCTGGCGAACCACCTGACGGTGGTAAGCGACGTGCGCGATGTTGATCATGTGCTGTGGAGCCAGGCGGAGGCTTCCTCTGAACTGGCCGGCGAACTCGTCGAAGATCTGGAGGTCGTCCGTGAGGGTGAGACCTCCTCGATCGAAGAGAACATGGTCGTTTGGGCAGAGGCAGAGGAGGTTTCCCGGCTCGTCGGGGCCGCTGTGGGGTTTGCCGACCGGGCGGATGTGGGCGCCCTCGGCGTAGAAGCCGTTGGGAAGTTCGAGCCGTTGACCGCAGATCTGGCAGTGGTGTCGGTGGAGGTCCTTGATCTGACGGACCTCGCGCAGCTCGCCGTTGCGTCGTAAGGGATGCAGGCTCTTGGTCGCGGTGATGTACACGAGCATGGTCATCGGGCGGGGTGCTGCCGGTGTCAGGGGGTGGAGGAGGGTTCGAGGGTTCCGTTGGGCCAGAGGCAGGTGGAGTTGACGCCAAGGGTGAGCACGTCACCAGCCGCCCAGCCGATGCTGATAAGGAAGTCGTCGGGGCGGGAGCGCCCGTAGAGCTGCAGACCGTTCTCGTTCTGGCCCGAGATGTGGTGGCCTTGGCTCTGCCAGTACGCCTTCACCTTGGCGATCACCTCCTTGAGCGTGTCTTCGGCCGTGGGCAGTCCGCGCAGGTAATACTCGCGACTGACCACGATCCGGTCTTCGGAGCCTCCATCCAGCGGGTCGAGGCAGAGGCCATCGTTGAGGCTGGGCTGATACAGCTCCAGTTGGGGCTTGGGGTGGATGACGCTGACAGTTCCGTCGATGAGCTGCTCGATCCGGGTGAGGGCCTGTGCTTTGGTGATCGTGGGCTTGTCGGCCGATGGATTCATGGCTCCTCCCAGGACTCCGCCGGGCGCGCACCCGGCGACGAGAACCACTGCTGCGATGATCAACCTGACGGCGCGGAGCATCTAGTCTCCCGTCGGCGTGGGTGAAGGCTGTGGGGTGGGCGACGGCGGGGACACCGGTTCCGGTGAAGGGCGTGGCGGAGGTGGCGGCGTCAGATGGGGCGTTGGAGGCGGCGCCTGTTTCGGCGTCGGCAGCTTCGATACTTGATCGTACTGGCCGTTGATAATGAATCCCATGTTTTTCAGAGACGCGGACTGGCTGTCCCAGTAACCGGAGTGTGCACCAATGTCGTACCCGGTGAAAGCCAGGGGACCCGACACTGGCGTGGGACGGACGAGGAAGCGGTTGGCGCCGAAGGCGATGTTGCTGGGGTCGGTCCCGAAGGGGCCCGCACCATTCGGGAACCAGGGGTTGAGCAGGCCCGAGATGGGGTTCCGTCCGCCGCTGATTGCAAGATGTCCGAGGTCGGCGACGGGGTCCTGCGGTGACTCGCCCACCCAGACTTGCTTGACTCCGAGATCGCCGGCCCGCTCCGCCATCGTCCCGGGGCTTCCCACAAGAATGAGTTGGTCGGCGAAGGTCCCTTTCCGTGTTTGCGCGGCCATGCCGGTCACCACGCTGCCGTAGCTGTGGCCCAGCACGGTGAATCGCGGTGTGCCGGCCGGTTGATGGGTGGTGTGGAGACCGTCGAGGAAGCTGGCCAGTGGCCCTGCCCCGGCCTGGGCGAGGTTGGGCGACGCCACGGAGGTGTTGGCCCAGAGAATTCCGGCGTCGAGTTGTGGTGCCTGGTAGCCGAGCCAGATGATCGAAGCGGTTTTCGTGTGGGAGGGGGCAGAAGCGTTGGCCCGGTCCCACAGGGTCGCGGCGCGGGTCGCGTCAGCGCCGATCCCCTCTAAGGTGCTGCCCGTACCCGGCACGGAGGTGACCACCGAGTCGGCCTTGTCGGGGTCGCCGAAGGAGATGGCGGTCTTGCCGAGTCCGCCCAGTTCGAAGTGGAGCAGGAGGGCCGGTGGGCGACCGTTGACTGCGCCCATCGCCAGGCTCTTCTCGACGGCCTCGATCTGTCGCTGTTCCGCTTCCAGTGCATCGATCTCCGTGCGTATGCGTAAGTGCCGCCCCCCTTGCTTCATACGCTGCTCCAGCTCCGCCAACTGCTTGGCAAGAGCATCCTTGCGTAAGCCCAGGTAGGCGCGGTTCGCGCTGTCGCGGGTGGTGGCGGGTACGCCGTTGAGCGAGCCGATCAGCTGTGGCGCGGCGTTGATGAGCCGTTGGCGGGCGGCCGGGTCGAGGAGCTGCCACCAGGCGTTGACCCGGGCGGCGAGAGTCGGGTCCTTGCCGGTGTTCTGCGCCGCCACGACCTTCTCCAGCGCTGAGGGGTCGCCGGTCGCGGCAGTGGTCAGCATGGTGCCGAGGCCGCTCGGGTCGGGGGCGGACCCGCCGAAGAGCCCGAAGCCGAGCACGGCCGCGTTGGCCAGGTCGCCGTCGGGACGCTGTTGGAGTACGGTCAGTCGCCTGCGCAGGTCGGTGGCCTGTCCGGTGGCCCAGGAGCCCACTGCCGCAACTTGTTGGGCGGGCGTGGCGCTGACGCATGCGGAGGCCAGCGCTGCGGAGAGCAGGCTTCCCGCGGCGGGGAGGTCGTGCCCGGCGCGCTCCAGGTCGGCCACCATGCGGGTCATCGCCTCCACGTTCATCCCGGCGTAGCCGCCGCCCGTGGACGTGGCGACGGGGAGCGGGGTTGAAAGCGACGGCACGGTGGCTTGGCCGCCGAGGGCGCGGATGCGCTCGACGATCTGCGTTGCGGCAGTTTCAAAGGCCCGCTGAAGCCGGGTGCGCTGGTCGCGGGTGGCCTGTGTGAAGGGGCCCGCGCCGCCGCCGACCCAGGCGTGGGCCGCCATGTGGCGCATGCTGGAGTCGAGCGCGCTGATGTGGTCGCCCGCCAGTCGCACCACGCGACTGAGGGCTTCTTCTAAACCGGCTGTCTCGCCCCCCACAAATCCGACGATGTCACGCGTTACGGCCGCTCGTCCGCGCTACATGCGGAGTCGTTATGGGAGGCGCCCCGACCGCAGGCCCTCTGCCTAAAGAGGTTGGTGTGTCAAGCTTGTCACGCCCTTCTCCGCGGTAGTCTGGCCGGCGGCAGTACTCATGCTGGTGTAGGACGGTGTCACGCCAGGTAGAGGCGGTCACGAAATGCGCCACGTTCCTCACGCTTAGCGGCTGCCACCTTTTCGATCACAGCCCAGTCATGCCCGTGGACCGCAGCTAGCGCGCGAAGAACCTCGTACACATCGGCGATCTCCTCCGCGACCTCGGCGCGGGAGGCTTCGTTGAGCTCGGCGGCCTCTTCAAACAATTTCGCCAGCAGGGCCTTGCGATAGTCGACCTCGTCGAGGACGGTAATGACCGGTTCTCTGCCGCTTTGGCGGATTATATCCGGAATGTTGTCCCGTACCAGCTTGCCCATGCTCGGCGTCCTCCACTCCCCCATGACCTACACGCAAGGCGCCTGAGCCTATCGAGCCCCAGTGACATTCCCGTGATCGCGAACTACCCTGAATCGGTCAATATCGCGATCAAGGCTGGCATAGACGAATGACTGTGGAGTTCTTCCGCGAAGAACCGACCGCCCGCTCCTCATGGCGACTGGCGGTGCTCATGGGCGCCAACGTGCGTACCTACAAGTTCGCCTTG
The DNA here is from genome assembly GCF_042650645.1 of Nonomuraea purpurea. Taxonomy (NCBI): domain Bacteria; kingdom Bacillati; phylum Actinomycetota; class Actinomycetes; order Streptosporangiales; family Streptosporangiaceae; genus Nonomuraea; species Nonomuraea purpurea. Next base: position 441,229 of record NZ_JBHSBI010000001.1, on the reverse strand, counting down.
GGCGGGGCGTTGCTGGGCGCCGCCGCCGAAGGACGTACCGACATCCTCCTCAGGGACTTGGCCAAGCCGTACGCGATGAGCCTGGTGGAGCACCTGGCTCAAGCGCCGCAGGCATCGCCGAAGGTGGTTGCCAGCGAATCGGATTTCCTGTCCGTGGCCCGGGAGGAGGCCGCTGAGTCCGTACGGCTCGGTTCCCCAACCGAGAAGCTGCTCGCTGTCGCGATGAAGTCGATGACCGACATGGTGATGCAGAAGTTCCATAATTTGCGTGGCGGTGGCAGCACTGAAGTACCCCACCACTTCTACGAAGTAGCGGGTACCTCTCGGGAACGTGTGGTCAAGCTGACCGACCATCTCCGTGAGGTCGCTCTGTCCGAGCAGAAGCCGAGCCTGCAGGCGGAGTTGGCCGCGCGGTGGAGCATCGTTGAGACCTCCTTCGCCGCCGGGGTGGGCCGAAGCCTGGTCGAGGAGGGAGTCGCCGTCGACTTGGAGGCGATGCAGATCACCGACAAAGAACGTCGGCGCTCGGTCGCGGGGGTCACCGAGGCCGTCATCGGGTTTCAGCATGGCCGCTGCATCATCTGCGCCGATCCGCTCATCCCTGACGTCGATGACGTCGCGGTCGACCACGTGTTCCCGTACTCGTTCAAGCGGCTCCTTGCTGGTGCGAACATCGACCTGGACGCGATCTGGAACCTCGCCCCTGCACACTGGCCCTGCAACAGCCAGAAGAGCAACCAACTGCCCAAGCCGGGCCAGCTCACCCGCCTGGCCCTGCGGAACGAGGCGATCATGCAGTCACCTCATCCGCTGAAGCGGACTCTCCAACTGACTCTGAAGCGTCACGGCTTCACAGGTGGACGCGTCGGCGAATGGCGGGACTTCATCCAGGGAGTGCGCAACCATCTGGGGTAGGCGCTCGAAGCGCGGTTAAAGGACCCGGCGCTGGTGCAGGATCTCGAATCTGCCCGGCCCATTTCGATGCACTCCCGTGGGGAGTGAAGGCTTACAGCGCAACGCTCAACTCGAAGTCCGGTGCGTACAAGGCTGGGTCTAGAAGCTCGCTGGCGGGAATTCCCGCTTTGTATGCCTGAGTGAGGATCCGATCCATGCGTCCCACCGCATAGCCCATGTCCGGCTCAGGGTCGTCGATGAGGGAGAACCCCGCAGCCTGACGACCATCGGTCCACACGTCTCCCAGTAACCGTTCTTGCTGGTCGTATACACCGGCCCGCCGTACCGGGCCGGTGGCCTTGAAGTCGTAGGAGTCGTTCTTCGAGACGGAAATGGGGGTGACGTAATCATAGAAACGAGGATTCGGGGTGTCAGTCATCGGAAGGTCCTTTCCAGCCGACGTCGGCGTCCAGGACGGTTGGGCACCTCAAGCTGGCCTGTACGCGACAACCTGCTCAGCTGTGCTGAACCACTGGTCGTAACCGGCGGGCAGAGCCGCCGGTTACGACCGTGCCGTGTAACGGCTATGGAGCTCGTCAATGCCTTTGGTCGGTCAGACGTTGAACTCGCCGTGCGTTGCGCCGTGGAGGAACGCGCTCCACTCATCGTGAGTGAAGATCAACGCAGGGCCAGACGGGTTCTTGCTGTCACGCACGGCTACGACATTCGGAAGGTTGGTTGCCACTTCGACGCACTGGCCGGTATCGCCGCTGGCAGTCGCCTTGCGCCACTCCGCTTGATCCAGGTTCACTTCGACCATTTTCTTATCGCATCCCCTATTGCCCGTTGCGAGACTGTTTGTGGGTGTGCGTCCGCTCTGATGGTGTCATATCTCACCTTGAGTTGCGCTACTGCATCGTGATCGCCGGTGACGTGGCCCAACAGGATCGAGTCCGCCGACACCACCTCAGTACCGTCGTGTAGACGTGCGAGCGCGAATGCGCTGATCATGCCGACCACACAGCCCGCCGCGACGGGCACCGTCTGGATGGTGATTCGCGGGTGCTGCGATAGCTTCTGCAGGTAGTGAAGCTGATTCAGGAGAACTGTCGGACCTCCGATGGGACGATCGAGCACGCCCTCGTCGATCAGGGCCAGGAAAGCCGGCGGGTTCGGCCCGTCGAAGATCTGCATGCGTCTCGTTCGCGCCTGAACTCGCTCCTCCACCCGGTCGGGAGGGGACGTCGTGGAGAAGATGGCCCGCGCGTACTCCGGGGTCTGGAGCAACCCTGGGACCAGCAGCGGATCCCATGATTGAAGGATTACCGCCTGAGGCTCTATCTCCTCCACCCATCGCGCAAACCAGCCCAGAGTGGGAGACTGGGAAATTTTCCTGTAAAGGCGCACGAAGTGGCTGTCTAGCTCGAAAGCTCGATCTGCCGCCTCGGCGAACTCAAGCGTTGGCGTTCGCCGGCCTCTTTCGACGTGGCTAATGAGGGAAGTGTGACATCGCATTCGGGAGCTTAGGGATATTTGAGAGAGTTTCGCCTTCTTTCGGTAGTGCTCAAGCTCGGAGGCGAAGCGCACCCTCGGGGACATCTGATCGTTGGCGTTGGCTTCCACTCCCATTCTCCGATCGTCGCGCCACCCACTCTATGACCAGGCGCACAGCAGTACGCGGCGATAGAGCGACAGGCTTGTGACAGCCAATACAGAGCCTACGTCTTCTTTTGTCGTTCGGTTTCGCGAGATGAAGGCCCTGCTAGTCGCAAATATTGCTCATGCTTAGGTTCCACGCAACCGCACAAGACACGACTTCCGTCGCGTTCGGCGAACGGATGCCCGCGTCCGATATGGAGGTGATCAGCAACATGAGGTGCCGCCTTCAAGGCCACAACATGAGCAGAGCGGAAGAGGCATGGGCAAATCGTTATAACTGCATAGAAATAACGACCTTCCGCTTTCCGTCTCGATCGCGCGGAATCACGTTACGCGGGTGCCGCCGAGGCTGGCTCAGCCTGACATATCGGAAGTAGGCGGCCGCGGCTTAAAGGTCATCGAGATGACAGCCGCAGGACGCCGTCAGCGTGGAGATGCACATCGCAGAGCGCCTCGATGGTGGGGCAGAGAAACGGCGGGCCTGTCTCAGCGAGGCAAGCGTTGAGACGGGCCCCTAATCGGACACGGGAGGTCCGACTCATGGGCAACTCAACCACAGACCTACGATTTACGCCCCTGCTGTCAACCGACATCCAGGCCGTACTGGAGAAGCACGGCTACCGACTGCCGTCCGGCAGCGACTACGTCCAAGCGCTGGTCCTGGCTCGCGTCGGCTTCGTCCTCAGGAACCTCGTCGAGACCTTCGAGGGGAGGACCCGGTGACCGAGCACGGCGAAATCCCCGACTTCCACGGACTGCACACCCGACCGCTCAAGCCCGGCCACACCAAGCTCACCTGGTACGAACCCGCGCACCGGACACAGCGCATCCGCATCGTCCTCCACACCTGCGAATGCCGCCACACCGTCTACGAACTGTGCTCCACCGCCGGCCAGAGCTTCATCCGCCGCACAGACCGCGAGAAGGGAACCGTCCACGAAACCGCCTGGGCGCTGACCGCCGACGCCCAAAAGACCTTCAGCCAGATCCTCATGGGTGAAGCCTGGTAAAAGCGGCGCCGCGCCTTCCGAGATGAAACCCCCTCCATCGCCGGTACAGAACGACTCGATGGAGATGCCCCCTACACCTGGGTCGTAGCCGGGTGTCCGCCGCAGGAGCGTGTCCGGCCTGGTCCAGCGTGGCGCAGACGCCGCCCAGCACCTTCCGGCCGGTCACGATCGATGTGCCCTCGACCAGGTACGCGAGTCGAGGGCCTCATTGCGTCGGACGAGGGCCAGGCCCCGGGCAGGTCGAGCCTCACAGCTCGCGGGAAATGGCGCAGGGCCCGTCGAAAAGGACATCTCGGTTACCCGCCTGCCCTACAGGGGTCAGGGCGTTGTTGGTGCCGACGCCTTCGTGATCTGCTCGATGTGATCGAAGATGTCGGCGTCGGTCTCTCGCTGCCATGCGGGAAGCCCGCCCCAGTCGGCGACGTACGAAGGTTTCGGCTCCGGGATGTGCTTGTAGATTTGCCCGATCCAACAGATGGCGACGAACCGTCCACGCTGCTCACGGGTGAGTTGGGCCGTGTTGCCACCTGTGACTTCGATGAAGGCGCGCACCTGTTCGCAGACGGCTGTCGCGGCCTCACGCTCCCATTGGGGCGTTTGTTCCCATGGGGTGATGTAGCCAGGTTTCGGCTCGCCGGGGTAGTGCTTGAACACGCCGCTGATCCACGCTTCCCGGAAGATCCGCCCCAACTCGTTCACGATCAGTCCTTTCTACTCATGCTGCTGACGTGATCAGACTGCTGATGTTCGCGTTCAATACGCCCACTCGCTGATCACCAAGGATTGGCTTCATCTGATCTTGCAGGCCGCGCAGGCGACGAGCGATGAACTTTGAGCCCGTCTGCCTGGCGAGCTCGACAGCGCGGTCCCCGTACGACACCACCTGATCCCGATTCCCGCGTTGGAGACCCAGAGCGGCCAAGTCGATCAGGACTCCCCCTCTGCGCCGCTCTGACAGCTCCTGCGCCAATGCCTCAGTCAGAACGCGTTCCGCCAGGTCCGGCCGACGCAGCGTCACGTAGCAGGTCCCTCGCTCCTCGGCCAGTCTGTCCCCGTCGAAGCGCAGCCATCCGCCGTTGTGCACCGGCCCCTTCAGGTCCCGAACCAGCTCGGCCTGGTCCAAGGCTTGCTGACACGCGTTCAGGTTGCCGAGCCCTGCCCACGTTTCGGCCTGGACAGCGGCGATCCAATGTCGCGTGCACAGGCTGCTGTCACCGCGGCGAGCAAGGCGCAGCGCGAGATCGAGCATAGGCTCGGCCTTGTCGAACCGCCGCTCGTAGACGCCGATGTAGGCGTGGCGGGTCATCGCACAGGCCCACAGGTCAAAGGCGTCGGCCTCCTTGCCTGCGGTGGCCGCCAGCGTGTAGCAGTGAGCGGCGTCGGTGTACTGGTCGCCGTCAAAGAAGATCTCGCCCGCGAGCTGGAACAGGTCAGCGGTCAGCGCGCACAGGCGTTGCCGGAATTCTGGGCCGTTGGGGTGCTGGAGGGTGCGGACGAGAACCGCCAAATGATCCTGGACGAGCGGGTAGATCTTTGCCTTGGACGGTGCGAGAACGAACACCCTCCACAGGTGCGAGTTCAGCACCTCAAACTGATCCACGCCCGCATGATCAACCCGACCGGTCCGTCCAGCGTGCAGGACCCGTTGCACGTCAAGTTCGTCATCCCATGGCGGAGCGGCGATCGCTACTCCCGCCATGCTGAACAGGCGAAGCAACTCCCGTCGATTCATGTCGTCAAGCTCCTGATCTCGCGGCGCCGGCACGAACGAGGGGGCGGAGATGCCTGCCGTGGAGTTCAGGAGACGAAACCGGGCCTGAACCTCGCCAGGGGCCATCCGAAGAGCTGTGTCCAGGATGCGCTGCTGGTTGGTTCCTGGGACGAGAGTCGGGGTGGTGTCCCAATTGGCGATCGTCCTGGGTGCGACCCCAAGGTGGCGGGCGAACTCAATCTGGGTGTAGCGGAAAGCCTGCCTGAGCGCGGCGGCCGAGCTGCCAGTCCAGGTGGTCAAGAGGTCCACTGCCGCACCTCCACGTAGGGCGTGCTTTCAAGATTACTGTGCGTCGTGACGGGCCTGCGGTCAAAGTGCAGTGTGGATGCAGCGCCAGTGCGGTGCTACGCCATGGCGTTGCCTGGTCACAGAGTGCAACAGTCAGGGAGTGGCCAACAACTCCCCGAACACCGCACCCCCAACTGCCCGGCGGGACGGAACATGCAAAGGACATGGGTGACCGTCAGGCCCCTTCACGGATGGGTGATGAGCATCCACCCTTCTCATCGCAGAGCGCCTCGATGGTGAGGCAGAGAAACAGCAGGCCCGTCCCAGCGCGGCAACGCTGAGACGGACCCTAAATCGGACAACGGAGGTCCGACCCATGGGCAACTCAACCACAGACCTACGATTCACGCCCCTGCTGTCAGCCGACATCCAGGCCGTACTGGAGAAGCACGGCTACCGGCTGCCGTCCAGCGGCGACTACGTCCAAGCGCTGGTCCTGGCTCGCGTCAACTTCGTCCTCAGGAACCTCGTCGAGACCTTCGAGGGGAGGACCCGGTGACCGAACGCGACGAGATCCCCGACTACCACGGGCTGCACGCCCAGCCGCTCAAGCCCGGCCACACCAAGCTCACCTGGTACGAGCCTGCGCACCGGGTTCAGCGCATCCGCATCGTCCTCCACACCTGCGAATGCCGCCACACCGTCTACGAACTGTGCGCAGGCGCCGGCCAGGCATTCATCCGCCGCACGGATCGCGAGAACGGGACCGTCCACGAAACCGCGTGGGCGTTGACCGCCGACGCCCAAAAGACCTTCAGCCAGATCCTCATGGGCGAGGCCTGGTGAGAGCTGCGCCGCGCCTTCCGAGACGGAACCCTCCATCGCCCCCCGACACCTGGGTAGTGGAAACATCGCTGCGACCATCAGAAGCAGCGGCAGGGAACCTTGGGCGGTGACACCGAAGTTTGAGCGGTCAGCGCGCCTGATCGTGGACATAGAGCCTGACCGTGCTGCAGGAGATCGAGACGTCGTGCTCGTCCATGAGTCCCGTCCAGACCCTGTAGGGCCGTGACCGTTCTCGATCATTGAGTTGATGAGGTGCTGGACCCGGTCGGTGACCGAGGCAGGTGGTCTGGGCCTTGTGGATACTCCGACCCCAGGTTCGTCCACAGCGAGCGCTCATGTGGCGGTAGCCGTACGGAAAGGCGCGCTCGCCGTCTACCTGCGATGGCAGGGCCCGGCAGGAGTGGATCCACAGCCGGTGTTCAAGCGTGGCGAGTCGGCCCTGAAGCGTACGCTGGACCAGCTCGCACGGGCCGCCTGAGCCTGATCCCGAGAGCGGCGCATCGATTCGGTCGGCAACGCGGCTGTGGCCCACCTATAAGATCACGCGCATGTCGCACAGCTTCTACGACTTGGCCTTCGGCGTCGATCCGGGGGGAGCCAGGAAGGGCACCCACTACGTTCGAGGCAGCCTCGAAGAGATAAAGCACGATCTGGCCGCAGAGCTTGCGGAGGAGATCAACCTGTACCTGCTCTGCTGGTACGGCGCCCGCCTGACCCTGGACGTCTACCAGCAGGGGAAGCAAACCGACTCTATCGATCTGCATCCGTTTCTCACAATCTCGATATCGGGCTACCCGGACATCACGTTCACCGGGCCCGAGGAGCCGGTGGGATACGACTTCAAGGCGGACGATGAAGCAGCGGACGAGACGAAGACCCTGTCCTACCGCATGTTCGCCGGAGCACTCGGGGACACGGTCGACGTCAGCGTCCACTGGGACCGCATCGAGGTGCCACCCCTGCGCGGGGAGATCGCACGCGAGGGAGACGTGGTCGAACTGCACCCGCTCCCCGGGCACTTTAGGCAAACCGCCGCTTATGGCTACCAGGACTTCGAAATGTGACCTTCTGCCTATGCTGAACGCCCCTGCTGCCGTCCGCTCCCGCACCGGCGACGGCCTCCGCAACCTCCTGGCCGAGGACGCCACGGCCGCACGTCGCCAAATATGTAAGGCAGCTTGCAAAGTATCGTAAGGCGCCTTACGGTCATCGGGTGATCAACAAAGAACGGCTGTCGTACGACGAACTCGTGGCGCTGCTCGGTGTCCCCTTCTCCGTCGAAGACGCGCGCGCCCGCTGGGCCTCGCTCGTGGAGGAAGCCAAAAACGGCAGCACTGTCATGATCACCCGAGAGCGCTGGGAATGGGCCGGGCTGGTGCCGCTGTCGAAGGTGGGCGGGGTGTGGAGCGGCCTGCCCCTCGTGCCGGTGTCGACGGCGCGGTCCAAGCTCGGCGACCTCGTCCGCCAGGTCTCCGACCCCTACGGGGAGCCAGTGCTGCTGGGCCGCCACCGCACCCCGGTCGCCGGCCTGGTCGCGGCCCATGTCCTGCTGGACAGGGCGGGTCCCTCGAGCTCTTCGGCCGCCGATGCGTTGCTGGTCGGCGGCCACACCATTGCGCTCTCCCATGATCCCGTGGAAGGGCTCGTCGTGGCCATCGCCCGCGATCAGAACGGCGCCGAGGTCTCGGCCGGGGCGGGGCGTGACTCCCGTGAAGCGCTGCGCGCCCTCGCCGAGCCGGCCCCCTGGAGTCGGCCGGACTGGCCTGCGGCCGGCATGACCAGCGCGTCCGGACCGGAGCGTCTCACCGAGGCCGGCGGGTGACCACGGAACTGAGCCAGGTGGCTGACGAGTGGACGGTGGTGAAGCGGAAGACACGCAAAGGAGCAAAGCGTGGATCATCGATGCGCCGCTGGATGTCCGCTCGTCGCGCCGCGTGCTGAGACCACGCCCACCAGGCAGGATGATCCCGCCGGAACCATTCCGCCACGGTCTCCCGGTTCCCGTTGAAGATCGACTCACGGAGAAGCGTCCTTCGGAGCGACCGCCGCAGAATCCGGGGCATGATGACCCGCCGGGGGTAGTCCAGCCACACGATGGTGTCAGCACGCTCCCACAGCAGGTCACGGACCTCCGGGTAGCCGAACGAGTCGAAGACCCAGGCGGGTGACCGGGTGATCTCAGTGACCTGAGCGGCAAATCGCTCGTTCTCGGCCCAGCCGGGGCCGGCGAAGTACAGGGCGTCCATCTCGTGGTAGGGCACGGCGAGCCGACTGCTCAGTGACCGTGCCATGGTGGACTTGCCTGCCCCGCTGATGCCCACGACGAGGATGCGCTGCATCCCAACGATCATGAAGACCTCAGATCACCCAAAGATCAAATTCGAAACAGTCCCGGGAGCCGTGGGAGGCCCACGGACCCGCCGCGTTACAGGGTCGGCCAGCGGGGGTGAAAGATACTACAAAGAACCATATGACGTGACAAAGGTCACGGACCGCAGCCCGTAGAGTGACGGATCTGGAGGGGAATCTGGGGCGAGGCACGATCGGGATGGTGTGGGAGGACGCGCCATACCCGATGCTGACGGTTGATACCGCCGGCATCATCGAGCACGCGAACGAGACAGCCCGGCTGCTTCTCGCCGGCGCCGCCGCCGGCGTACCGCTGGCGCGGGTCGCCCCGGCCTGGCTGTCGCGGGCCCACCGCGAGGTCTGCGCCGGGTTCCATACCGATCAGAGGGCCTGCGGGCCCGTCGGAGGGCCGATGTTCGAGGCGCATCCCGTGCACGCCGACCGTGACCGTGTCACGTGGTGGCTCGTCGACGTCGACGATCATCAGCGGGCCGCCGAGGAACTGCGCGCCGAGCGGGAGTGGACCGCGTTCATGGTGGAGGCGTCCGTCGAGCTGCTGTCGTCGCTGAACCTGGAGCGTTGCCTGGAGGCGACCGCGCGCCTGGCCGCCCGGCGGCTCGCCGACGCCGCGCTGGTCGTCCTGCCGCTGGCCCCTCGCCGGTACGCGATCGTCTCCTGCGACTCGCGAGGTGAGGTGTCCCACGAGCGGGAGTCCGTCGATCCCCGTACGGTCCCGGGGCTCGCGGAGGCGCTGCAGGGCTTCCCTCCGGCGCCCGCCCGGTGGCTCGATCCCGCCGAGGTACCCGGCTGGGTGCTGGGTGAGCGGGGCGGCAAGGTGGGCTCCGTGGCGGTGATCGCGCTGCCCGGTCATGGTCTGGCCGCAGGAGCGCTGGTGCTGCTGCGGCGTACCCCTCAGGCCGGTTTTTCGCAGGCCGAGAAGGTGTTCGCGCCGCTGTTCACCGCATGGGCCGGCGCGGCGATCTCAGTCGCGCGACTGTACGCCGAGCAGGCGGCCATCGTCGAGACCCTGATGGCCGAGCTGCTGCCGCCCGAGGCGCCGCCGCTGGAGGGCGTGGAGCTGGCGGCCCGTTACCGGCCCGCGGGCGACAGCGAACACGTCGGCGGCGACTTCTACGACGTGCATCCCCTCGGCGGCTCCGGCCGGGAGCCACTGGTGGTGCTGGGCGACGTGTCCGGCAAGGGTCTGGAGGCCGCCGTGCTCACCGGCAAGATCCGCGACATCCTGCGCGCCCTGGTGCCGCTGGCCGACGACCACCATCGGGTGCTCGAACTGCTGAACGGCGCGATGCTCACCCACGGAGATCCGAGGAGCTTCGTCACGCTTGTCCTGGTCTCGATCGAGCGTCGCGAGAACCAGGTCGCGTTGCGGGTGACCAGCGCCGGGCACCCGCCACCCCTGATCCTGCGCAACGACGGCCGCGTGGAGCCGGTCCACGCCGCCGGCACGCTGATCGGCCTGGTGGAGCACGTCACCAGCGTCACCGAATCGGTGCTGCTGGAGCCCGGCGAGACGTGCCTGCTCTACAGCGACGGCATCGTCGAGGCCAGGGGCGGACCGCTCGGCGACGAGTTCTTCGGCGAGGAGCGGCTGTGCGAGCAGCTCCGGCAGTGCGCCGGCATGCCCCCCGAAGCCCTGGCCGATCGCGTCCAGATGCTGGCCTGCCAGTGGGTCGGCGGTGGCGAGCACGACGACATGGCGGTCGTCGCCATCACCGCGCCCCAGGAGCCGTCTCACCGCGCCTCTGGGCACCGGCTGCCATGAGGGACGACGTCGAGGAACACGTCGAGACGTTGTGGGCGGCGGCGACGGCCGGGGACGAGCACGCCGCCGCCGACGCGGCGCTGGCCGCGCTCGACGCCGGGATGCCGATGGAGACCCTGCTGCTGGACGTCGTCGCCGCGGTGCAGTCGCGCGTCGGCCGGGAATGGATGGCCGACCGCATCACGATCGCCCAGGAGCACACCGCCACGGCCGTGAACGAGCGCGTGCTCGCCGCCCTCGCCCGGCACCCCTCCGCACGGGGGAACCAGGAGCCGGACAGGGGCCGCATCACGGTGGCCTGCGTCCACGGCGAGTGGCACGCGTTCCCGGCGCGGCTGCTGGCCGAGGTGCTGCGCCTGCGCGGCTGGCACGTCGACTACCTGGGCGCGCAGGTGCCCACGCCGCACCTGGTCGCCCACCTGCACCAGACGAACCCGGACGCGGCGGCGCTGTCCGGCTCGCTCGCGCCCCGGCTGCCCACCGCCCACGCGGCGATCACGTCATGCCAGGCGGTGGGCACGCCGGTGCTGGCCGGTGGCGCCGCCTTCGGCCCGGACGGGCGCTATGCCCGCCTGCTCGGGGCCGACGCCTGGGCCCCCGACGCGTGTGCCGCCGCCGACCTCCTGGCCGGCGGGCCGCCGCCGCGCCCGCCCGCGTCCGGCCGGAGCGCCTCGGAGCCGGCGCACCTGGCCGGCCCCGAGTACACCGCCCTCACCGGGTCCGCCGCGGACCTGGTGAGAGGCGTCGCGGACGAGCTGACCCGGTGTGTCCCCGAGCTGGCGTCGGCTTACGCCGAGCACCGGCTGGGACGCCCCGCCGACGACGTCGCGTCCATCGTCGACCACCTGCGGGCCGCCCTGTACGTCGACGACCCCGAGCTGTTCGCCTCCTTCGCGGGCTGGATGGCGGAGATCCTCACGGCGCGCGCCATCCCGGCGCGCGTGCTGCTCCCCGTCCTGGAGGCGCTGGCCGAGCGCCTGCCCGGCGCGCCCCGCGCCCTGGCCATGCTGGAGGAGGCGCGCGACGTGGCGCGGCCTCCCGTCTAGTTCTTGATGCCGGTGAGCGTGACGGTGCCGCTCTGCCTTGGGACGACCATTGTGGTCTTTGCTCCGGCCCTGGCACCCTCAGCGCATGGAGAACGTGTATGAAGCCGCAGGTGGCAGCAAGGGCCTGCTGCGCCTGGCCGAAGCGTGGCACGCCAGGGTGATGGCCGACGACGTGGTGAGTCACGCCTTCAGCCATGGATTCCACCCTCAGCACAGCGAACGACTCGCCGCATACTGGGCCGAGGCGCTCGGTGGCCCTGCCACTTACTCCGGCAGCTATGGAGACGAGACGTCGGTCGTGCGGATGCACAGTGGCAACGGCCCGCACGAGGAGATGGATCGCCGGGCGATCGCCTGCTTTGACCAGGCGCTGAAAGACGTGGGGCTGGACGCGCCTCTCACCCAGGTACTGCACGACTACTTCGCCTGGGCCACCACAACCACGATGGCACGCTACCCCGAGTCCGCTGATGACGTCCCGAAGGGCCTGGGCATTCCCCGATGGTCATGGGACGGTCTGCAGCGCTGAACAGCCCGTCAGGACGCCGATGTGTCGGGCGGAGTCGGCGCCGCAGAGCCCGCGTCGAGTTGCCCGCGCTTGATGGCGGCCTCGACTGCGGTGCCGATGCGGCGCAACGTCGTCAGCTCGTGGGGCTCGAGCTCGTCCATCAGGTATTCGCGGACCGCTGCGACATGTCCCGGTGCCGCCGCCACGACGGCCTGGTAACCGGCCTCGGTCAGCGTCGCGTTGGTGCGCCTGCCGGAGCCGGGGATCCGGGTTCGTGCGATCAGTGCGCGCTTCTCCAACCGTCCGACGACATGCGACAACCGTGACAGCGACGCCGACGTTCGCGCGGCCAGATCGCTCATCTGTAGCGTGCGCGCCGGTTGCTCGGACAGGACCGAGAGCACCATGTACTCGAAGAACGTCATCTGGGCCTCGCGCTGCATCCGCGCGTCCAGGGCAGCCGGCAAACTGATCATGATCGCGGAGTTGGCCAGCCACGCCGCCAACTCGTCGCGGCTCAGCCATCGCGTTTCGACAACCGGTGCGGTGGACTCCCCCGCGCCGGACCCTTCTGCGGCAGGCGCCGTCACATCGGATACCGACTCGTTCCGCGGACGCCGGTGGCGTTGTCCTTTCGCACCCGCTGTGGTTTTCGCCATGAGGCCATGCTAGCCAGGGCTTGTTGACTCTTCAAGTTTTAGGGAGTACTTATTGATGAATCAAGTTCCCCTCCGCGCCACGCACTGAAACGTGGGGCTGGCGAAGCGATCCAGGAAAGGACCATCGGATGCACACCACGTCGCTAGGAGGGCTCAAGGTCTCGCGCATCGGCCTTGGGACCATGGGGATGTCGGCGTTCTACACCGGCGCCGGCCGTGACGACGCCGAGTCGATCCGCACCATTCAGCGCGCTGTGGACCTCGGCGTCACGCATCTGGACACTGCCGAGGTGTACGGGCCCTACGTCAACGAGGAACTGGTGGGTCGCGCCGTCAAAGGTCGTCGGGACGAAGTCGTTCTCGCCACCAAGTTCGGCCTGCTCTCCCACGCTGGTCGACCGGGCCCAGACAGCACCCCCGCCAGCATCCGCGCAGCTGTCGACGGGTCGTTGCGGAGGATGGGAACCGATCACATCGACCTGTACTACCAGCACCGGGTCGACCCCGGCATGCCCATCGAGGAGACGGTGGGAGCGTTGAGCGAGTTGGTGGCTGCGGGAAAGGTGCGCCACATCGGACTGTCGGAGGCGTCCGCGTCGACGATCCGCCGGGCACATGCGACTCATCCAGTGGCCGCCGTCCAAACCGAGTACTCGCTGTGGACGCGCGACCTCGAGGCCGAGGTGCTGCCCACGCTGCGTGAGCTCGGGATCGGGTTGGTTCCCTATTCGCCGCTCGGGCACGGTTTCCTCGCCGGCACTATCCGCTCCCTTGACGGCCTGGACGCTGCCGACTGGCGTCGCACCAATCCCCGGTTCGCCGGTGACAACCTCACGCGCAACCTGCGCATCGTGGAGGAGGTGCGTGCGGTCGCCGACGACGTCGAGGCCACGCCCGCGCAGGTCGCTCTGGCCTGGCTGCTCGCACAGGGAGAGGGCATCGCGCCTATTCCGGGCACCAAGCGTGTTGACCGGCTCGAGGAAAACAGCGCTGCCGACGGCATCCGACTCACCGCCGGCCAGATCGCCCGTCTGAACAGAGTGCCGCCGGCGTCCGGAGATCGCCATGCCGAGCCCGACATGGCCGCCATCGACCGTTGAGAGGCCGCAGGGCGGAAGCCACGTCCTTGCGTGATCAACCAACAGAAGCAATAAACCGGGCGGTACGGAACGGCCGTACCCCGGTCGCAGATGAATGAATGGAGCTGTACATCATGACGAGCAATGTGGTTCGTGTCGGCATCATCGGCGCGGACACGAAGGCGAGTTGGGCGGGGGCGTCGCACATCCCCGCGCTGGCGGCACAGCCGCAGTTCGTCCTGGCGGCCGTGGCGACACGGCACGAGGAGAGTGCCCGCAGCGCTGCCGAGGCCTTCGGTGCCGAGCGTTGGTTCGCCGATCCGCTCGAGCTCATCCGCGATCCGTCGATTGATCTCGTCACTGTGGCCGTCAAAGTCCCGGCTCACCGCGAACTCGTGCTCGCAGCTCTCGCGGCGGACAAGGCCGTGTACGCGGAGTCTCCGCTGGGCGCGACCGTTGCGCAGACAGAAGAGATGGCTCACGCGGCCGGCTCGCTGCACACGGCGATCGGACTGCAGGGCCGGCTCAACCCCTCGGTGCGCCGCGCGGCAGAGATCATCGCGGAGGGTCGGCTCGGGCGGCTGCTCTCGGCGCGAGTCGCCGCGACGACGTTCGGGAACGGCCCGGAGTCGGTGAGCGCGTACGCGTACTTCGACCAGGCGGCGGCAGGAGCCGGCTTCCTGACGATCGCGGCGGGCCACGTTCTGGATGTGGTCGAGGCGGTTCTCGGTGACATCACCGAGATCGACGCGCGCACGGAACTCCTCTGGCCGGAGGTGAAGCTGGTAGACACTGGCGCGACCTCCGTCCGGGAGGTCCCGGATCACCTCGACGCCATCGTCAAGACCTCGTCGGGCGCCCCGGTGGGGGTGCAGATCCTGGCGGGCGTACCCGCGAGCGACGCCCACTTCACCCTGGAGGTCCGCGGATCGAACGGCTGGCTGAAGCTGACCGGCAATCACCCCGCGGGCGTTCAGGTCGGCGACCTCGCGCTGACCTCCAACGTGGACTTCAGCGCGCCGGACAGCCCCGCCGCCACGGAAACCGGCCCGACCGCCGCCGACATCTGGACTGGTGCGTCCATCAACGTGGGCGAGGTGTACGCCAGCTTGGCGCGCGACATCGCGAACGGGACCCACCACACCCCGGGGTTCGCGCACGCCCTCCACAACAGCCGCCTGATCGCCCGAGTCGAGCAGGCCGCGCAAACCGGCGTCCGGCAGCAGTAAAGGTGCTACGCCACTCGGGCGGGGCAAACTCAGGACTGAAGCGTTCTCGTCTGGCGAGACTGCCATCACCTTGGGGCGGGTAGGTGGTTGAGGGTGCCCTGTCGGCATACGGGTCAGGCATGTGTGAACGTGCGCGGGCCGAACACAGTGTTCGACGATGGGATCGTGGTGCGTCCGAGCAGTGCGCCACGATGATCCCCAACGGGTCGCCATTCCGGAAGTAGAACGTCCGCAACTGGCTGTAGCGTGTCCCCGCGGCCAACATCGACGCTTACGTGGGAGGGTGCACCGGTGCGATCTCGAACGGGGGGTATGTGGTGGGGAACCGCCGTCGAGGCGCCCGATCCCGGCGCTCTGGCGAGGTTCTACTCCGAGCTGCTCGGGTGGCCCATCGGCCATGAGGAGCCAGGAACGACGATTCTCGCTGCTCCTGAGGGATCCATCTATGTCGTGTTCCAGCAGGCGACCGGTTACCAACCTCCCGTATGGCCGCCTGTCGATGGGCAGCAGCGTCCGATGATGCACTTCGACTTCCAGGTCGGAGACCTGGACTCCGCGGTCGCCGAGGCTGTGGCCCTCGGAGCTTCGGTCGCCGCGGAACAGCCGCGAGACAATGTCCGGGTGCTCTTGGACCCGGCTGGTCACCCCTTCTGCTTGTGTCGCGACGACGGCTGATCGTGCGACCGTTCATCGGCAGGAGCGGACATGCCGGCCGGTGGATGTGATCGATCGTCGCGACGGCACGCACCTGCCTTCTGCGAGGCGGGCTTGTTACGGCCTTTGTACGGCACGCGCACGTGCTCACCAGCGCCGACGTAACCCTTATCGGCCGGAGTGAACAGATCGGCGGCCTTGAGACGGCGCAGGATGTCCCAGATCCGGGCGGCTTTGAGGTCGTGGACGGAGCCGGGCAGGGAACCGGAGGTCCAGGATCTGGATGTTCATGTCGTGCTTCTTGTGCTTACCGGAGTAGTAGGGCCGGTCGGCGACCGCACGGTCGATTGCGAGTTCTCCTGCGCGGCAAGCCCTCGACCTGCGGTTTCAGGTTGGAAAACACTCGATGGAGCAATTACGTTCTAGTCACCCAGAAACCACAGATAGAGGTGTGATCCACTTTCCACCTCCAAACAGAGTCGTTCGATCTCTATCGCCGAATCTTCTCCGAGGGCCTCGCGGACGGACTGGTTGGCGATTTCCTTGCGCAGCCTTTCGGCCTGTCGGGAATTGAACATCGTGTCCGCGTACGGCAGCAAGCTACCCAAGAACGGGAAGGTGTCTTCATCTATGTGCTGGAGCGTCGCCATCCAATCCAGCCTGCAGGATCCGTGCAGCACGATTTCGCCACTCTCTGTGCGCACCTGAACATTGATCATAGTCACCTCATCAGTCTGGGTGGACGCTCTCCTGCGCATCCCCCACTGCCGGACGAGCGCTTCCGGCGCCCCCGTTCTTACGACGACCACGACGGATTGGCCCTTAAAGTCAGCTGGACGCGTACGACCGGCATTGGTTTTGTGGTGGAATATACCGAATGGAACGGGCGAGACAGCTGGTCGGCGAGATACTCCTGTATTGTTTTGTGGCCATTCTGCTCACCGGCGGCTTCCTGGCCTTCTACTACACGCCCAGTGGCCAGATGGTGTCGTACGACGGCGGCTATGAGCCGTTACGCGGTGTACCGATGAGCGCCGCCTACGAGCACGTCCTGCGGATCTCTTTCGACGTGCGCGGCGGCCTGCTCATCCGGCAGATGCACCACAACTCCCTGGCTCTGTTCGTGCTGGGCACCGTCGTCTGGGCCATGCTCGGACACTTCCGATACCCGCCCGCGCTGCTCAGCCTGGGCCTGACCCTGCTCAGCGGACTGGCCGGTTACGGATCCGCCGACGACCTGCTGTCCGGCACCATCCTGGGGAAAATCCCCATCGTCGTGTGGTACGGCCTGCATCTGCTGAACGCGCTCGCCCTGGCTGCCACGCTTGTGATCGCTTCTCGCCGGGAAGCCGCCCGCCAGCCCAGAACACCGGCTTTCGTGGCACTGAGCCTCGGCCTCACCGCGCTGATATTTCTTTGGCCCTGACCGCCACCCCGGGCCCAGCGTCAGCGCGCTTCGAGCGCCGCGAGGTCGCGCACCATGTAGCGGCGGTGTTCGCACTCCTCTATCATCACCACGAACAGGCAACTGCCGACCGAGCGCGGCTCCTCGGGATAGCCGGGCGCGGGTGCGCGCGTGCACATCCGTGCGAGCTCGTTTTCGGTAAGGTCGTCGACGATGCCGCGCACCAGCGCCATGCGGCCGGCGCGCGCCTCCATCACCGCCACGTACGACGGGCGCGCGTCGAGGTCCATGCCGAGTGCCGCCGCGTCCGCCGGCGGATAACCGGTCTGGGTGAGGCCGAGCCGGTGGAACGGCATCGGTTCGTCGAGGATCGTCCGGCTTGCCCAGGCGTCGGTGGCGAAGAGCAGGTGGCGGAGCGTCTCGACGAAGGACCACTCGCCGTCGACCCGTTCGTGGCGAGCCGATTCCGGCAGCCTCTCCGCGCGGGCGACCGTTTCCAGCCAGAGCCGTTCGATGGTGTCCCACATCGCGCGGTAGTCATCGGCTGTCCGCATCTCTTGCAGCTGGACGCGCTCGGGGTGTCGCCGGTTGAGCTCGGCCTCGACGAAGGGGGTGACGTCCACGTCGTTGACGAGGAAGTTGCGCACGTCTCCTGACACGTTGACGTCCACGAGCACGGAGTCGACGATCTTGATCTGGCGCATGTCGCAGTCGCGGAATTCTGCGGCGGCGAAGGTGGCGCTCGTGAAGCTCGCGCCGCGGAACACGTCGGTGTTGTCGTACTGCCTTGCCATTGCGCCATTGTGCCCATACGGGCCGTGACGGTACAGCGTCGATGCCGACACGTTGAAGATCACGCTTGCCGGACCAGAGCGGGGATCTGCACGCTGTGGCGGCTCAGCCCGAACGCCGCAGGTCACCGGACGCGTCCCGCGTACCGTCGGACCTCGAAAGACGCTGGCAGGCGTTGAGACGTCTGGAAGCCGTCGTCCAGGAGGCACTGGACCGCGCGCCGTAGAACGAGCATGGCCTGTCCGTCTCCGAATACACCCCCTCCTCTACCGGATGGGGGTGCCGGTGAGGATGTAGCGCTTCATCGCTTTGTACGGATGCCTTTCTGGTCGCGGGCGCGAAGTCGCGGGCACGGGTGAGCTTCCGCCGGACGGCGTTCACGGGATGCAGTGGGCCGGAGGGTTGAAAGCGACGCCGGATTCCCGGCAAGTCAGTTGCAATCGACCGCCGTTGTCCGGCAAGTCAGTTGAAATCGGTGCACCGCACAGTATGGCCATCCCGCCTGAAAGGACGGCCCCCGATGCCGATCTCCCGTACTCTATCCGGCCTGGCCATCGCCGCCACCACCGCCCTCGCGACCGTCGCGGCCCTCTCCCCCGCGGCCCAGGCCGCCGACGCGGCGACCAGCGCGTGGGGCCCCTACTACGCCCCCGGCAAGGCCGCCAAGGCCACCGGAACCCTGACGGCCACCGGTGAGGACCACGAGGTGCTGCCGACCGCCGACGTCGTACAGGTCTCCGGCAAGGTCTACGACAACACGCGCGGCCCCGCGTGCGGCTGGGCCGTCTTCCGCATCACGTACCGGTCGGGGAACAACCTGCCGTTCCGGGAGCGCTGGGTCCGCGGCTGCTCGTACCGCACCGCGCAGAACTTCTCGTTCAAGTACCACGACGTCTACCAGGTCGAGCTGAAGGTCTGCAGCGAGCGCAAGGCCGCCAAGCCGTCACTCAACTGCCTGTACGCGGGCACCTGGAAGACCCTCTACCTGTCGAAGTAGGGACATCGGCCGCGACGCCTCCGGGAGCCCCTCCTGCCCGGCGGCGTCGCGCCGCTTCCGGCGCCGGCGAGCATCTCCCCAGGGCCGACCGCGGTTCGTCGGGTCCGCGGGGGCGTCACCCCGTGGGCAGCCAGCCGAGGGTGTGCTCGGCGAAACGCACGATGGCCAGCCTGGCGTGCGGGCACGTCGATCGGGGGTCGCGGGCGGACCTGCTGGAGTGGGCTGAGCTCAGTCCTTGGTCAGCTCGTTTTTGATCCAGTCCAGGACGGACGTGTGGCGGGGCCGCCAGCCGAGTTGGGCGCGGGCGCGTTCGCCTCGGACCCGGCTGTTGGAGCCGAGTGCGAAGACGGCGGCCTCATAGCCCCACTCCTGGATCGCGGCGGTGATGTCCCACGCCTCGGCGGGTCCCAGGCCCAGCGCCTCGGCGATGGCGGCGGTGATGTCGGCGAACGACGCCTCGCCGTTTTCCACGAAGTAGAACGACCCGGCGGGAGCCGCATCGAGCGCGAGCAGATAGAGGTCGGCCACGTCGTCGATGTGGACGTTCGACCAGATGTTGCGTCCGGCCCCGATCCTGCGGACGGTGCCGCTTTTGTGCGCCTGCCGGACCAGGGCGGGGATCTGTACGCTGTCGCGGCTCAGCCCGCGACCGTGGCCGTAGATCAGGGTGTTGCACAGAACCACCGTCCGGACGTCACGGCCGGAGGCGGCCAGGACATACCGGTCGATCGCCACCCGGGCTTCCTTGTCGTCGGCCGGCCGCCAGGACGACTCCGGATCGAAGATCTCCTCTCCGAAGGTCTCCCCTGACGGCTCGCCTCGGGAATCGGTGCCCACGATGCTCGACCCGCTGGTGTGCAGCAGCGGCTTGCCCGATCCCGCGAGCGCCTCCACCAGCGCCTCCGCGGCGCCTGGGTGGTCGCTGTCAGCGGCGTTGACGACGGCGTCGGCGGCCTGCGCCTGCTCGGCGAGAAGGGCCTGGTCGTCCAGGGTGCCCAGGACCGGGGTCACGCCCAGGCGCTCGAGCATCCGCGCCTTCTCGGGGCTGCGGGCCAGGCCGGTGACCTGGTGGCCGGTCCGCAGCATCCGGTCGGCGACGGAGCCGCCGATGTATCCGGTGGCGCCGGTGACGAAGACACGCATGAGAACTCCCATGTACGTACAACGTTTGCTTATGCATAGATTGTCCATGCATGGAAACTGTGTCAAACTGGTCTTCTAAGGAGGAGGTCCAATGCCGCAGGTCACCGGACGCGTCCCGCGCATCGAATTGCCGTCGGACCTCGAAAGACGCTGGCAGGCGTTGAGACGTCTGGAAGCCGTCGTCCAGGAGGCGCTGGACCGCGCCCTTCAGAATGAGCACGGCCTGTCCGTCTCCGAGTACACCGCCCTCGCGGCGCTGGCCTATTCCGACGATGGCGGTCACCTGCGCCAGCAAGTCCTCGCCGACGCGATCCCGCTCCAGCAGAGCTCGGTCAGCCGCCTGGTCGCCCGGCTCGAGCGGATGGGCCTGACCGAACGCTTCCACTGCCCGACCGACCGGCGTGGGGTCTACACGCAGATCACGGATCGCGGCCGCGAAGTCGTCACCGCGGCGCGCGCGACCTATGTCAACGTCCTCGAACAGACTCTTGCCGGCATCAGCGGCGATCGGGAACTGGCCGCCCTGATCGAGCAACTCCACCGGGAGGCAAGCCCGCATGGGGTGACGTAGCCGCCGCGGCCATCCGCCTTCAGTTACTTGACCTCGCCACACGAGAACGCTCCGGCCCCGCATGGATGACGCCATCATTCCCGGTGCAGACAGTGGGCCCGAAGCCTGCAACCCAGAAGTCCGTTCGGGCCTTAGCAGGCCAGCTGGAGCGCCATGTCGGCAATGCGAGTCTTGTCCCCCGTCTTGACGCCGCACTGCGCCGCCCCGCCGAAGTCGCCGTACTGCCAGGAGGTGGCGTGTCCCGAGCCGAGCCGCTTCCCACCGCACTCCACGAGGAAGTCGGCGTCTACGAGGTGAGGCGCCACCTGGTAGACGACGTACCGCCCCGCGCCGCTGAAAGAGGTTTCACCGTGACGGCCCTTGGACGGGTACGTTTGGCCGCTCGGCACCAACGACTGGCGGACCCGCTTGCCCAACGACGTGATCGCCGCCTGCGGCTTGTCAAGCTTCACCCCGGTCACCTGCGCGACGCCCGACCGCAACACCTGCATGGACGGGACTCACTTTTCGTCTTTTGCCAACGTCTTCCCCTCGGAGACCGCGGTGAGCACGTCACGGTTGTCGATGTTGAACCAGGTGAACGTGCACGACCCCTGGGGAGCCGATACGGCTGCCGCGGCAGAGGCGGACGGAACGACAAGAATGCCAATCCCGGTGATGGCCGCAGTAACGAACATACGTATGACATGTAGGACGCGAAGAACGTCACAAAGGTTCCTAGTGACGGCCCCGGGGCAAGGAACCCTACCAGGCGCCGTAATCGCCACCCGGGATCAGCGGATCACTGTCGGACGGGCGCTTCCGGCATCCCCGCTTCTCGCGATTCTGACGGACGTCAGCGCGTTACGACGACACCGCGGCGGATTGGCCCATAAAGCTAGCTGAACACGTACGGCCGGCATCAGCTGCCTACCTTACGCAACGAGAACTTCGGCCTTGAGCGGCATCCGGCGACCCTGACGACGTCAGCATTCTTGGTCGCCGCGCTCAACAAATGATTTTCGAGCTTGCTCCGGTGGCATGCCGCCGGAGCAAGCTCGCTACACCGTGAACGTTCAGCGGGCGAACCTCGTACGCACGCCCGAGAACTCGAAGTCGTAGACGGTCTCGTTGACTTGGAGCCCGTCGACGGCGCCGATGAAGGGGGTGTCCCTCCCCTTGCTGATGCCCAAGCTGTAGCTGATCACCGCGTTCGGCAGCTTGGTCTTGAGATCGGCGAATGAGCACGGCGTGGCTTGGGTGCAGGCGATCGTGGTGCCCGTGGTGCCGGTCGCGAACCATCTGCTTCCGGTCGCGCTGGCGTCATACTGCTGCCAGACGTTCGGGACGGGTGTCGCCGGAGCGGATGGGCTGGTGGAGCGGTCAGGCATGAAGACCAGGCTCGTGTAGTCGGCGGTCCCCACGTTCGGGTCGACCTCGATGGTGATGTTCGGCAGGATGACCCCGGTCAGGGAGTCGACTCCGGCGAAGACCCAGTACTTCAGCGTGCGGATAGAGGAGAGTCTGTCTCCGGCGAAGATCGTCTCGTTGCCGAAAGCGATCTTGTCGTTGCCGCTGCCGACGATGATGCCCAGGCTGCCGTCGCCATAGGGCGGTGGCTGGGTGGCCGCGAACATGGCAGTTCTGCGCCCGTACGGTCCGTCGCGCAAGACCGCGTTCGGTCCGCCCAGCGTGTTGCGGCCGATGATGCCCCACTTCTCACCCGAGAAGCTGTCCTGCGGAGTCAGATCGTCGGACCTTACCGCGGCTTCAGCCGCTCCCGCCGGCGCGTCGCATGCTCCCAGGAGGCACGACGACTGCTGCACGGTGGCGGCGGTGTGGGCACTGGCCGGCGCGGCAGAGGACGCGATCAGAGCGCCTGCGCCCACGAAGGTGAGGCCGGACATCGGCCATACCAGTAGCTTTGATTTCTGCACGATTCGCCTCATAGTAAGAGAGAACGACCTGCCCGATCCCTTCCGGTGGACAAAACGGATTTCTCGTGTCCAATGCAGGTCGTAGCCCTTTTCTTATCCTCGCGGCGAGTCAACTAAGCGAGGAGGCGGCCGATTTTGTGGCGATCTTACTAATGGCATCCTCTCGCTGGATATAACTGGATAAGTGGGGCCGAACTGCTGCCGGGATCGACACCGGGACAGCGGTCGGAATGTTCACAACCGACCTTATGGGCTCAAAAAATAGGATTCGGTGTCCAACCTATAGATTCTCGGCGAGCTCAACTGGCGATCTGGTACTCGTTGATCAGGCCGAGAATGGCTCCGCGGTGAACTCGGCGGTTGGCAAGGTCAATGGGGGTCGGCGGTCCTGTTTCGGCTTGCGATGGGAGGCAACTGTCCGATGCTGCGGTGAGGTTGGACCGTGTTGTAGTGCTCCAGGCCGAGGCCGCCGACGACAAGCAGCTCAACAAGACCATCGCCCGCTACGGCCGCGTCGACCTGCTCTGCATTGACGAGCTCGGCCTACGCCTCTGCGCCGCCATCGTCGACCGCCTCACCTTCGGCGGAACCATCCTCGAGACCGGCACCGACTCCTACCGGCTTGTCCAGACCCGCGCCCGAGCCGAACACGCCGCCAGCTGAACTCCCACCGGCCGCGTCCTCACGAAGGGTCGGACCACACCGCAGCCCGCCCTTCACCTACGCATCGCAGCAACACGCGTCGACGGCAGGAACGCGTTCTTCTCGACAGCAGCGGGACGACAACCACTCGCCACATCGAAAGCAGCAGCCGGAGAAGCAGCGACGCGTCAGAACCGGCTCCACTCCGGGACTTGGACCCACCTGGACCATGGTCCCTTCACGCAGGAGCCGTCGCCGGGATCCAGGCCCAGCAGCGTGAACGCGTATCCGATCTCGGCTGCGATCGGGGCCTGTCTGCTTTGGGCCCAGGAGTAGGAAGCGGTCCAGCGTCCGCGCCGGATCCTCGCCGGGGCGTGCGTCACTGCTGACGGGATCGCGGTCGACCTCTTCGCCGTCGATGACGTAGCTGCTCTGTGTGCCGCTCTTAGCGTTGAAGTAGACCGCCACGCAGTGGGTGCCCGCGGACAAGGGGTTCACCGTCTCGTTCAGGGTGACGGCGAAGCCTTCCGGCTGCACCAGGGCGCATCCTCCCGCGATTTCGGTGACGGCGACGTATTGCAACCCGGCTGTGTAAAGGTCATCCTCGTCGTCCTCATCATCCTCATCCTCGGACAGCCACGGTGCCGGGCGAGGGGGATGCGGAGCGAACCGCGCGGGGTCGGCCCCCAGGCGCCGGATCGCCTCATCAGCGCTGATTCCTGCGACCAGCGCCAGTCCCATCCCCACCGCCCACTCCCCGCCCAGGTGCGCCGTGTTATCGAGCAGCGTCTTGCGCTCACGCGCCCGCTGGATGGCGGCTCGATGCTCCTCCTCCAGCGGAACGACCCCGGGAAGGCAAGCGAACAACGATGCCCGCGGGCCGGCCAGCGCCAGCCGTCCGGCCGACCACCCGCACATCACCTCGATCCATGGGTCGGCCCCGGCTGCCAGCAGCGCCTCGATCATCGTCCACGCGCGACCCCATGCTAGTGATCATGACTACTCCTTGGGATCGTCTGATCCTGGCGAGGGTGCTCCAAGGCGCGTGCTGGCCGATCGACACCCTTCGCCCCACCCCGAAATCACCGCGCCCGGGCACCCGGCAACCGTCGCTCAAACCAGCGAACAAACGTGGCTGATTCTCGTGGTCGCAGTCATTCGTGGTCGCTTCGCGCCGAGAAGCCGCGCCCGCCATCCCAGAACACCGGCTTTCGTGGCACTGAGCCTCGGCCTCACCGCGCTGATATTTCTCATCACCGAGGTGGCGGACGACATACCTACAGGCAGCCCCGGACCAGGTGACGCTCTGCGTAGAACCGTCCCGAGGATCGGGGCAGGGCCCAACGGCGTCGACATCACCACCACCGCGGCCATCCCCAACAGTCTGATCCACGTCCGCCACGAACTCTGGGACGCCGAGCCCGGCCCGCTCCCCTCCTGGCACCGCACGTGGGAAGGCCGCCTCCACCTGCGCATCGGCCGGATCGGCATCGCTCAACACTTCGCGAAGGAAGCCCGCTGCGAACTACCAGGGAGGGTTGTCACTGGTACGTGCCTGTGTCATGACCTCATCGAGTGCTGGACATTGGATGAGGCCGAGGTCGAGTTACTGGCGAACAAGAGCGGGGTGAAGGTCTCCGTCGGCGTCGTCCACAAGACCCTCACGGCCGCTGCCGAGGGCAACCCCGCCAACCAGTCTCCGACCTCCCGAGGAGAACGCCGTGCCGCTGCCGAAGATCCCCATCGACGACCCGCGCGTCCTGGCCCTGACCAAGGCCCGCCAGTAGTTCGCCCACGACTGCACCTTCCTCCCGACGTGGGAGGACGACGAGAGTCCCGGACGTTGACTTTGTCGCAAGGAATGACGCATCCTATTGATACAAAGCTTGCGACAAAGGGGGCGCTATGACCCGCGAACCGCTACCGAACACCGACCCACCGACGCGCACGACCGATCTGCGCATGGCGGGCGAGTGGCTGGCCCGCCACGACCTGGCCGGCACCCACCCGACCCCGCTGCTCGCCAGCCGGCTGGCGGTCCGCAGACGCGCCCGCCTGGCCACTTACGTCATCCTGGCCGCGCTGATCATCGTGAGCGCCCTCGCCGCCACTTCCGCTTTCGGCGGCCTCCAGCCGCATCGCCCGCTGCCGCTGCTGGCCCTGGCCGCGTCGGTGGCCGGGCTACTGCTGGCACAGTCCCTGCTCGACCGGTGGGTGCGACACGTCGACCAGCGGGCGGGCGCGACGCTGTCGCGCAGGGCCGCCCATCCGATCCAGCCCGGCTGGCGGACCGTGCTCGGCCGGCCGTTCGCCATTTTCGCCGTCGCCACGTTCGCCGGCGCGATGGTGCTGGCTGCAAGCGCCCTGGCCGTTCCCGAGCCCACCGTGCGGCAGCTGGCCGTCGTCGTGCTGATCGGCCTGCTCGGCGCGACAGCCATCACCGCCATGCAGCTGCGCCACCTGCTCAGCTTCCCGGTCGTGGCGGAGGACGAGGAGTCGCTGACCGCCGACGTCATCATGCGCGTCGAAGACGCCCGCGAGCTCACCACGCCGAACGTGCAATGGTCGCTGCCGGTGGTGCTGTTCGGCACCGCGCCCGGCTGGTGGAATGCCGCCGCGGTCGCCTACCTGGTCCTGAGCCTGGCCGCGTGCGTCGCGCTCCATGCCAGGACGCCGTCGTGCGCGACGGTGGCCCAGCGGGCCATGAGCGCCCAATGATCATCATCGATTCGGCCTCGCCGGTACCGCCGTTCGAGCAGCTACGGGCCCAGCTCGCCCGGCAGATCCAGGACCGCACGCTGGCCGTGGGCGCCCGGCTGCCGACCATTCGCCACCTGGCGGCCGACCTCGGCCTGGCCGTCAACACGGTCGGCCGGGCCTACCGGGAGCTGGAGGAGGCGGGGCTGATCGAGACACGCGGGCGGGCGGGCTCGTTCGTGTCGGCCGCCGGCGAGGAAGGCCGGGAGCGGGCCCGCCGGGCCGCCGCCGACTACGCCGCCGTGATCGCCAGCGTCGGCCTCGACGCGGCCGAAGCGCTCCGCATCGTGCAGGCAGCCCTGGCGGCCGGTGCGGCGGCACCGGCCTCGCCATGACCGCGACCCGAGCCCTTGAGCTGCGCAGCGCGCCGTGAGGCCGTCAGGCTGTCCTGGTGGCGGGCACAGTGCCGGGCTCGCCGTCAGACCACTCAACTATGCTGTAGGCGACGTGGTCGCTGTCGTGGCCGGGATCTCTGATGCACTGGAACCACAGCCCGAGATACATCCTCTCCTTTGGCTGCGCGGCGTCCCATGCCAGTCTCAGCGCGTTGCACTTCTCGTCGTTGCTTTCCGCAAGAATCGACTGCGTCCCGAACAGGCCTATAGCGCCCAGAGCAGCGTAGGCGACTGCCATTGCCGCTGCCTCATCCATCCCATAATTCTGGGTTTGTTCGGAGGCGGTCTTCTTGACGTGGTTATTCTCGTCTTCAGTCAGGTAACGCAGGGGCGGGGGGAGCGGGACCGGCGTGGGGGTCTGGTTCTCGATCATGCGATCACCATGGCATGGGGGCGTTGCCCCGTCACCATGGCCGCTTCGCGGACGGCGCCCTTCCCCCGGTCTCCTGCGTCGCACCTCGCTGGTCTGCCGCAGCGGGATTCAGAAACACGGCTCGATGCACCTCTGGGGATTCCGGGCCCATGCAGAAGGGATGAACGGCGGACGCGCCGGCCGACACCGCGCGCGCCACGGCCGCCGCTGCCGGGGAACGCCGACCACCTCCTGGTGCTCACCGCGCTTGAGGGACAGAGCCGCGAACCTCGCGTTTATGGCTGCCCAGTTCAGCATGCCCGACAAGATTATCTCGCTCTGACCTGCGAGAAGAGGCCAAGAACCCAAGTTAATTCCGCGTGCCCCGCTTCCGTGCCCATTCCAGCGCGGTCATGACGGGGCTCCTGGCCCCCCTGGCCGGGACTTTCCGTGATTCCGACAGCAACAGGCCGGCTCTCGAACAGCAGGTGCGTGCGGAAGGGTGAAGTGGGCCTGACTATGTCGGTAGGGCCTGCCAAGATCGCGACATGACAATCGATGCGCTGACGCCGTTCCGCTGGCTGCAACCGCCGTACGGCGGTCGGGGCAACCTCCTCGGCGAGATCTACTGCGTGACCTTGCTGCGGGGGCTCGACCCGGCCGAGGTGCTGCGCCGGTTCGGCGCCCGCACGAGCACGGAGATGAGCTTCGCCGAGCTGGGGCTGGCGGTCTCCGACTTCACGGTGGCGACCGACGGCGGTGACGGCGGTGGCTATGTCGGAGTGGTCGCCACCGGCGACGGGTGCGCGGCGGTGGAGCCGTGTGGCTGGTCGGGGACGAACAATCCGACGCTGGCGCGGCTGTCGGTCGGCACCGACGTGGTGTCCGTCTTACGGCATAACTACGCCTGCGACTACTTCCACTACGCCGCGGACGGCATGGTGATCACGGCTTTCGACCCGACTTTTCCCGAGTGGCGCTCTGGTGCCGACACCGACCGGCTCGCCGACCTCATGCGCGAGTTCGGCCTGCCTTTGGAGGAGGGCTCGGACGAGGAGTGGGACCAGCAGGACAACGACCTGTTCGAGCACGGCCTCGCGCGGATGTTCGCGATGGCGGCCCGCCTCACCGGCGTGACGTTCACCGCCGACCTGCTGAACGGATCACTCCTGGTGGGCGCGATCGCCGACTTGCCGCAGGAACACCTTCAGCGCGAGACACCCTGATACGGCGAACGGCGCACCTTCCGGGGTACTGGTCTCTCACCTTTTCAACTGTCGCGAGCTGTCGGCTCCGTGGATGGGCCCGCTGCGCCCGCCGGCTGGTGGTGACCCACTTCTGGCCAGGCAACGACCGGGCCGCCGCACGGAAGGAGTTCGGCGGTGAGGTGCTGGCGGCTGAGGAAGGACTCACCGTCACGCTCGGGGTGGGTTATCCATCCGACCGCACCGCCGCGCTGCCCTGATCGCGCCCCTCACGCTGCCGCTCTCACTCCTGAGCGCGCCCGCGACCGCCCAGGGCCTCACGCCCCCTCCACCCGAGTGGATCCAGTTACCAGAAGGCCCGTCGTGTTCGGCCACGATATGCGACTGGACCTTCCCCGACTGCGAGGAGGCAGAACCCCATGGCGATCCTTCGCAAGAGCGCCCTCGACAGCCTGCGTATCCACCAAGGGCGCCGAGTTTCTCATCCGCGATCAGGCCTCTTGCTGATCCGGATCCCGTTGGCTAGTCCGCTGGTCTGGAAGCGGCAGAAGCAGACCCGGAGCGGTGGAGGGCAGCGCGAACGAGGCGGCGTCCACGCCGGAGGCAGCTCGCAGATCCACCTCACCGCCTTCGAACCGTGCGCCTTCGAATGTGACTTCGCTGCCGTCGAACATCGCTGTGCCGAAATAGGCCTTGCCGCTCAGGAAACGCGCCTGGTCGAACCCCGCCTTGCTGCCGATGAAGTGCGCGTTGTGGAACCAGACCTCGGCGCCACAGAAGCTGGTATGGCCGAAGGACACCTCTCCGCCGCGGAACTTCGCACCCACCAGCCAGATCACACTGTCGGAGAATGTCGCGCCCTGGAACGACAGTTCACCTCCGCTCAACTCCATGTTGGACAGGACCATCTCACAGCCCGAGAACTCCGCGTTGTGGAACCAGACGTTTCCGCTGATGATCTGGGCGCCGCTGAACCTCATCTTGCCGGTTGAAAGCCGGGCTCCGAAGAAGGGAACATCGCAGTCGATCACGACGCCGGTGAAGTCGAAGTCGTGCCCGCACCACGACGGTTCTGTCTCCAGCCGCAGGTGAATCCCGATGATCCGCCAGATCGTGCGTCTGACCTCGGCCATCGACCGCAGATAGAGCCGATGTTCCACGGAGGCGTCCGGCTCGGGGTTGATCTCATAGGGCATGCGTAGGTAGGCGCACAGCACGTCGATGCATGTCTGGCGGCCGGCAGGCCAGTCATCGGCGAGTCCGGCGAGGGCATGGATGCCTGCCAGTCGTACAGCCGCGCTGTCCTCGCCGAGTTGGCCGCAGGCGGTGGCGAAGCGTTCGTTGAACATGCGGGAGCGTTCACGGTCCTCCTTGGCATGTTCGAGCGCGGAGGTCGTCTCGAGCACGCGCTGCCGCCGGTAGGCCACAACGAGTGCGATCACGCCCCCGACCCCGGCGACTGCGCCACCGGAGATTTTGATCATGTCCAGGAGGCTTGCCAGTGACAGCGTGGGAGTTGGCTGCATCGCCGGACTTCCCCAGACGATCAGCAAAGTCGTGACCAGGCCGGCTACTCCGACTATGGCCAGCAGCAAAGCGCCTGCCAGGGCCGCGCCGATCGGCGTCAAGCGGACGCCGCCCATTTCGCTCGGGGGAGGATCTTCTCTTCGGTCGCCGGCGGGGGGTTTCGTTGCCACCTGCCCAAGCTTGACAGCCCACAGACGTCTCCTGGGGCGTTTCGCACGATGGTCCCAGAAGCGACCGCCTGCTCCCAAGTCGGGAGAGAGTCGAGTTGCTGGGATGCGTCCAGCCGAGCTCTGGTCGGAAGCAATCCGCTGATCAAGTCGCTTCCTGATCTCGAAAGCCGTGGGACGGCGTCTGTTCGAGGACCGACGCGGCGCCTGTCTTCAGGTGACGATCTATGGTTGAGCGTCGTACTCCTCAGTGACGTTGCTGAGAACGCTGGAGGGAACGGACGTTGGTCCTGAACGCTTTCATGCACGGCAGAATTCGTCATGCCAAGTCACCGCCAGAGATGACGCAGTTGATCACCGAGGTCATCGAGAACCTTCCGGATCCAGACGCGAGCCCAGATCCCGACCCGAAGCCGGTGCCCGCGTGGGTCCAGAAGGCATTCGAGAATCTGCCTGAGCCCAACTGGCCGGACGGCGGCATGACCGCGGCGTTCATCTTCACCGAGCGGCACCTGGAGATGGACGTCTTCCCTCATGATTTCGACAACTACCTGCACATCGCAGTGAACGCCGTGACGGGCTTCGGCGCCCTGACGTGGTTTGTCACGGAGGGCAGCGCTGTGCCGGTCGACCCGGCCATCGCCGAGCACGTGTGGATCTCGGACAACCCGCACCCGCCCGCCTTCGACCCGGATGTTTTCTCCGACCCCGGTTTTCCCCGCTATCACCACCCGCGCAGCACCCTGCCGGTTCCCCAGATCCGGACTGCTCTGGAGGAGTTCTGCCGCACCGGCACCGGGCAAAGGCCCGAATGCATCCGCTGGACTCCTGGCGAGCTTTCCGGGCGACGCCTCGACACACCGGAACCGGAAGAACAGATCGCGCATTGCGAAGATCCATGGTGTGACACTCCGTATCACCCCGTCTGAACACGCCCGGAAGCGAACCCGATCGGGGGAGAGCCACCCTTCTAACGATCTTTGGCCGGCGACCGGATGTGCAATATCAGCGGCCGCCCGGACGTGGTTCAAGCTGAAGATCAACGATGAGGAGGTCGCCATGACCGTGAACTGCGCCGTTTGGAAGAGTGGGCCCTATCCAATGGCGCTGACCGAGCATGTGGTCCCGAAGGGCGCACGCGTCACCGTCACCGGGCAGGTGGGTGTGTGGGGCGGACACCCCAACCGCCCGGTGCGCTGGTCGATCGGCCTGTACACCAAGTAGTCGCCCGCCGTGTCCCGGGATGGCGGCGACGCGCCGGACCCGCCGGGTGTCACTTCGTGGGCGGCCACCGGTCGGCCAGCCACTGCACCGACGCCAGCCCCAGAGCCGTCATCATGGCCACGATGTTCGGGTCGGCGTCCGGCCCGGCTGATACGGCGCTGCGCAGCAGGAAGCCGGAATGCAGCGCCAACAGCCCGTCGATCTGCTCCCGCCCTGCTCCTCGGGTCAGGGGATGGCTCTCCACGATCGGCTGCGGGTCCACCCCGCTCAGCCGTGCGCTGGACAGCAGCGTGACCAGGTCGCAGAACGGCGCTCCTATCCATGCGTGCGGCCAGTCGATGACGACCACACGATCCGGGGTCAGCAGCAGGTTGAACGGGTACAGATCGCCATGCAGCAAGGTCGATCCTGCGACGTCCGCCCCCGATTCCAGGGCTACCAGATCGTCAAGGTGGTCCGCGGCCCACCCAGACAGCGCCCGTATCCTTTCTCGCGCCACGGGCTGGGTGAGGTCAGCCCATCCGCCCAGTCTGGGCAGAGCCGGCAGCGACGCGTCGATCGGTGCGGGGGTCAGCGCGTTCACCAGGTCGGAGATCGCGGCCAGTACCCGGTCCAGGTCATCGCGCTGCCACGGCTGCGCCGGCAGGTTCCCGGGAATCTCCTCGAACACCAGCGCCACCCACTCTCCGTCATCGTGGACGTGCAGCAGCCGTGGCACCGGCGCGTCGATCGGCAGCCGCTGGGAGATGGCGATCTCCTGGCGGTGGTGGCTCGCCGCGGCGGGGGACGTCGGCGCATGCGCGGCCTTGACGAATACCCCTGAGCCGTCCGACAGTCGCGCCCGCACCGCCAGCCCCTCCGAGAACCCGCCCGGCTGGCTGACCGCAGTCACGACCCGTTGCCCGACAAGCAGTTCGAACTGCTTGCGCACGGCCGGCGGAAGCGCATCCCACATCAGCCGTCGGCTGCCCGTCTGCGCCGGCATGCCTGCGCCAGTGCCGCTCATCTCCACAATCCTTTCCCGCTCCGTCCACGAAACCTCAAGGGCGGCCTTCGGAGCGGCTCCGACCTGCGTCATGATCGGGATGTCCGCGCGGCTCGCATCGTCGCCTGCGTGACGTTGAACAGCCGCCGCTCGACCAGGCCCTTGCCGACGAGCGTCGCCGCGTCGGAACCGGGCTCGGCAACATGCATGCGCGGTGGTTGGGCGCTCTCCCATCATGTCCCATCCTCGTCAGGGCGATGCTCGTGCTCCCGGAATCCGGCCCGCTGGAAATGATGGGTGGGTGCGCGCACATAGGCAGAGATGTCCGAGCAAATGAGCTGATAAGGAGACTCGCCATGGGAACCGCTCGTGGATGACGCGCGGTTGGCCAAGTTCGAGGCCGCCTACAACCAGGCCTACGGCCAGATCACGGCCTACGCCGCGCGCCGCTGCGACTCGCCGCAGGACGCCGCCGACGTAGTGGCCGAAACCTTCACCGTCGCCTGGCGCAGGGTGGACGAACTGCCGGAGGGCGCCGAGGCCACGCTCTGGCTGTACGGGGTGGCGCGCAAGGTCCTGGCCAACCACTTCCGGGGTGACAACCGCCGCCGGGCGCGCACCGCCGAACTCGACGCCGATCTGGTCGACCTGTACGGGCACTCCCCCGACACCGAGGTCGAACTGGACGCGATCGGCCGAGCATTCAGGAGCCTGCCCGCCGACGACCGGGAGTTGCTGTCCCTGCTCGCCTGGGAGGGCCTGGAGCGCGAGGAGATCGCCAAAGTGCTGGGGCTGTCCCGCAACGCCGTCCGCATCAGGCTGCATCGCGCCCGCAGGCGCTTGTCTCGCGCGCTTGCCGCGGCGGGCGTGCACGTCACCGCAGAGAGCCGGCTGGTCCCGGCGGAGAGGCCGCTGTGAGGAACGCCATGAAGAACATCGACGAGATCGAGGCGATCAAGACGCTGGCCCGGGTCGAACCCGGCGGCCAGGGGGGCGAGCCGTCCGGCGCGGGGGCGCGGGCGCTGCTGGCCGCGATCACCGCGCAGGAGCCCGAAACGACGCCGCGGAGCCGCCGCCGATACCCGCCAAGGCGACTGGCGTTCGGGCTGGCGGCCGCGGTCGCGCTCGCCGCCGGTATCGTGACGGTCCCGATCGTGACGCAGGGCGGCGTGACCAGCTCGTACGCCGTCAACCTGGACGACGGGATGGTGACGATCCAGATCCGCGACTTCAATGACGCCGCCGAACTGGAGAGGAGGCTGCGGGAACTGAAGGTGCCCGCGACGGTGGACTACGTCCCCAAGGGCATGATGTGCCGGGAGCCGCGAGGCAAGCACGTGGACAACATTCCGCGCGGCCTGTACAGCGTGCCGGAGAACATCCCCGGCGAGTCGAAGGGCTGGCAGATGCACATCAACGCCAAGCTGTTCGGCCCCGGTCAAACGTTCGTCTGGACCATCGGCGGCAACAGCACCAGCACGTATCTGATGGAGGGCCCGGTGGCGCCCTGCGAACCCGTGCCCGCGCCCACGCCGAAGGTGACCGAGCCCGAATTCCGCCTCGCGACCTACAAAGGCCGCTCACTGGAGGGGCTGCGCGTGGATGAGAAGACCGTCGGCGAGGTCCTGCCCGAGCTGAGACGTCGCGGCAAGAAGGTGATCTTCGCGGTCATCTCCGTTCCGCCTGGAAACCCCGGGGGGTTCGGCATCGTCCACACGCAGAAGGAGCCTGTCGGCGACCACTGGGTCGTCTGGGAGGCGGAGGAGAACGCCAAGGGAGTGATCCAACTGCTCGTGACGGAGAACCGGCTGGACAAGAACCCCGTCTACGGCGGACCACGGGACGCGGTCATCAAGGAGTGACGACGGGCGGCACGCAAAGGTCTTTCCGGCCCGGGTATGCGGGGCCCGAGGGCCGGATCACGTTTCCGCAGATCAGCGCGTTGGACTCAAGGGACGGAATGAAGATGCCCTGTCAACAATGGGCTGACCTGTGGAAACGCTGGCGATCCTGCTGGGGGTAAGGCGCTTTACCTCCCCTTGGGGCCACACCCCCAAGGGGAAGTCGGCAGTGCCGTTATACCCCCCGGTCTAGCCGCCTTCTCAGTAGTACATGAACGTGGCCAGAAGGCCGTTGCTCATGATCTGGGTGAGAAGCTCCCCTGGCCCGGCCCCCCATGAATTGGCGGCGTTGGCCAGGGAGTAGACGTCCCCGTAGTTGCCCATCCAGTGCCATCCGGGGGCGGCAGTCGCATTGGCCGCGGAGCACGCCTTGAAGAGGTCGATGCCCTGCTGAGTGGTCAGGACCTGATCACGAGCCGGCTCGTAACAGGTGGAGCTCGCGCTTGTCGACGCCTTCGGGGAAGGTGCGTCTGCCGAAGCCGGCACACTGATCAGTAATGCGGCGGGAACGGACACCAGAGCGAGTACGCGTAACCGCTTGAAGGTTTGACCCTCAACGAGATGCCGCCGGACGTTGGTCATGCCGTGTTCCTTTCGCTTGGAGTTGCCGCTCGATCGAAGGTCGTAGTGACCTTATCGCCAACGATCGGGACCGGGGCCATGTCCGGCAACGGCACCGGACGCATTCGCCGGCGCCGCCGGTGAACACCCTGGTCTCGGCAGTGACCGTGGTGTCCGGCGCCACCGGACACCTATGCCTCAGGCAAGATGATCGCCTGGCTTGACCTTGCCGCCCGAGGTCAGACGGAGGTGGTGACGTCTCCGATGACGGTGGTCGAGGCGCACGACGGAAGGATCATCGAGCAACCGCTGGGGCTGGGTGCTCTCCCGGCTCAACGTCGCCACCATCGGCAAGGACGAGGCCCGCCAGGTCCGCAAGCTCCTCACCGACGCCCAACTGCACGCCCACAAGCACGCCATCTTACGGAGAGTTTCTCGTGTCTCACCCCACCGACCTATACGACCTGATGGTGTCTTGCGGCTTCGACAGCGAGGAATACTCCGGCTTCCACCTGGTGTGGGCGGAGGGAATGGGCGCCAACGAACTGTGCCTGCGTCTGGGCGCTGACCCCTCCAGCGCGTTCCGGTGCACCATCGAAAACTTGGCGCGGCCAGAGGCTGAGCCCGGACCCGGAATGTGGGCCGGCACGGCCAATGGTTGGGCCCAGGCCTTGCTGTTCGACTTTCTCATCTCCCCGCTGACTTTCCTGCCTGAAGTCTCGCGTGGCACGCGAGCGCTCAGCATCAAGTGCGGCCACGACAACTACCGCGTGGACTGGGCGATCGACGGAGTCCTCGTCACCTGCTTCGCCATCCACTGGCCCGATGAGCGAGGAGGCGCCGACCCGAACGCCCTCGACCCGCTCATGGAGGGTCTCACCTTCCAGTTGGACGACCCGGATGACCCAGGGATCGAGGATCCGGTGTACATCGAGGTCAGCGTCACCTCCGCGCTACGGTTGGCGAGCCGGATCACCGGGCGAGAGATCGACGCGAAATGGCTCAGCGCCGTACACAGCAACTACTCACTCAAGTCGAGCTAGAAATCTTTAATGGCAGGGCAGGACATACGAACTACGGTAGGCTTGCTCGCCTTGATCATCACCGGGGTTTCCTTGAGAGGTCGATGCCCGATGGGAAGGACGCTGCTCGAAGCCGAAACAATCGAGAAGCTGACCGAAGCCGGTTGGCAGCCCGGACGGAATATCGGAGATCAGGTCGACCGCTGGGTCGAAGAAATCAGAGTGATACATCAACGTCGAAATCTTCAAGCCGGACCGGGTTTCTCCGACGACCTCGGGTATGCGGAACCACCAGTTACCGTGCTTGACATGCTGCGGGAATTCGGTGGACTTGATGTAAACGTCACAGGGCCGGGGCGGACAATGCGCAAGCACCCTTTTCAACTGGATCCCACGATAGGCTTGTTGAGTCCTCGCGCGTACGCCCAACTTTCCGGCATGGCCAGAAGTGTCGCGTTCCCCATCGGCATCCTCTACGGCGACGGAGCCGCCCTCGCAGGTGACGAGCGGGGACGAGTGTTGCTGATAGGTTCAACCGGGGAAATGCTTGTCGGAACTGATATCCATGAAGCGCTGAACAACCTGGTGCAAGGCGTAATGCCCGACTATCTGTAATGGCTACGGTTCCCCTGAAATGAGCTGATCGACCGGGATCCGGGGGAACGGGCGTGGACGTGGTGGCCGGGGGTGCCATAGGAATTCCCTATGGCACCTGCCGGCATTTCGTTGCGGGATCGTCAATCGGTCCGGGTGCGGAGGCTCCGCGCCAGGATGGGGATCATCACCGCCGCAGGGACGAGGTGTAGCACGAGGAGGGCGATGGTGGTGGCGGTGTTCGCCCCGATG
This sequence comes from Nonomuraea purpurea, assembly GCF_042650645.1. Lineage (NCBI taxonomy): Bacteria > Bacillati > Actinomycetota > Actinomycetes > Streptosporangiales > Streptosporangiaceae > Nonomuraea > Nonomuraea purpurea. The sequence continues at coordinate 405,106 of NZ_JBHSBI010000001.1, read as the reverse complement.
AGGAGGGGCGGGACCAGCGAGATCGCGGTCAGCGACACTGCCGTCCACACGAATCGCTCGGCGGGGCGAGCGCTCCAACGAAGAAGAGCGACGGCGATGACGACGCCCACGATCGAGAAGAAGCCGGTCACCACGGCGAACCCGGGCAACGGGATCGTCTCGCCACCATCGGAGACCTCGAAGTCGACGCCAACGGCCTGGGCAAGCGCAGCGGCGAGGGTGGTGGCCACGCTCGCCGCGAGCGTGGCGATGAAGCCGGTGCCGGCGAGCCCGAGAAGTCGGTGGCTGTGGCTGGTCTGGCCCGATGCCGGGCCTGCGACTCCCCCGGTGTCATTCATGCTGTTCATGTCGTCCTTCCATCATTCGGTGACTGGCGGGGGTGACGACGCGCACCCTCGCCGTGCGACGGCCGGGGTTGCGCAGGGCGCGGACGCCGGTGCCGCGGAGCCAGAACCCGGCGTCGCGCCCGAGGACCGGCCCGGGCTCGCCGTCGCGCAGCTCCAGCTGCACCCGCCCGCGGGTGACGACGCCGAACGCGTCGCACCACTCCGCCGCGACCACCGCGACACGCGCGCCACCGCGCAGCGTGAGCGTCCACACCGGGGCTACTCCGTGCCGTCCGCCGGCAGGCGCTCCGGCAGCCCGAGCCGCGGGAACTGGTCGTCGTGGAAGGTGACGATCTCGGTGATCGCCCCGCCGGTGACGCGCAGGACGTCGATCGTCAGCGGCAGGTACGCGCCCTCCTGCTTCCGCCAGAGGTAGAAGGCGATGGCGGGCTGCCGGTTCACGGAGGTGGGGACGGCGCGCAGGTGCTTCAAGCTCTCGAAGCCGCTCTCGACCCAGTCGTTCACCACCGCGTCGCGGCCGACGTGCAGGCCCGGCGTGGGCGGCATCGAGCAGCGGACGTCGTCCCGCAGCAGTGCGGCGAGCCCGCCGATGTCCGTGGCCACGCTGGCGTCGGTATAGCGGCGCACCAGCTCGCGCGTCCCGGCGTCCTCCTCGCCGCCGGTCCAGTCCTGCCGCTCGGTGGGCAGGTGCTCCCGCATGCCGGCGCGGGCCCGCTGCAGCGCGCTGTTCACGGAGTTGACGGAGTCCCCGAGGAGCTCCGCGACGTCCTTCGCCGGCCAGCCGAGCACGTCCCGCAGGATCAGCACGGCCCGCGGGCGCGGGGCGAGGTGCTGGACTGCGACCAGGTACGCCAGCTCGATCGTCTCCCGCGCGACGGCGACGGACTCCGGCTCGTCCGCGTCGCCCGCGGGCAGCTCGTCGAGCAGCCGGTCCGGGTAGGGCTGCAGCCACGGCACCTCGCCGCCGGTCGCAGGCTCCGGACGGCACTTGGCGAGCAGGTCCAGGCAGGCGTTGGTGGCGATCCGGTACAGCCAGGCCCGGAACGTCGACCGCCCCTCGAAGGTCTCCCGCCGCCGCCAGGCACGCAGGAACGTCTCCTGCACGGTGTCCTCGGCGTCCTCGAACGACCCGAGCATCCGGTAGCAGTGCACGTGCAGCTCCCTCCGGTGCCGCTCCGCCAGCCCCGAGAACGCCGGCTCGTCGACCTCGCCCAGACCGCTCACGCCCAGCTCCTCCAGCCGCATGTCCGCACTCATCACGTCATCCTTCCGCTTCGTCGTGTCCTGTCGTAGGTGTGACGGGTGCGGGCGCGACAACTCATCACCAGGGTCGGCAGGCATGGCCGATTCAGTGACGGATCCGGTGGCGGAGCACGACGCGCGGTACCGCGAGGAGGGCGCGGGTCCGCGACCGCCTGGCGCGTGACGGGACCGGGTCACCGCCTGATGGTGACCCGGTCCCATACAGCCCAGACGAGTTTAGGACGCCAGAGCACGAAAGCCGTCACGAGGAGCACCAGCACGGCGACGGCGCTGTACAGATGTGTCTCGTGGAGCCAGGTCTCGCCCTTGTCCAGCACGCCGCCCTCCGGATCGGCGGGATCGTAGAGGATCTCCCGGCGGGCCCCCACTTCCTCAAGTCCGGCCCACCGGTGAACCCCGACCCACGCCTCGATCGTGGCGCCGTCTCGGGTGACGAACCTGACCCTGACCTCTTCCGGTCTCTTCCGCGGGCGGTGCACGTCGACGACGGTGGCCTCCGCCCCGAGGCCGTGCTGCTGGATTCTGCGCAGCCCCCAGTAGTCCTCCACCGTCATCGTGACGACGACGAGGGCCGCGATGGCCGATATGAGCGCGACGAAGCCGCTGAAGGAAAAGAACCCCCACTGTGGCCGTAACAGCCGGGAGCGCGGACCAGGACGGCGGTCAGCGGAACGGTGCTGTCCTTCCCCAGGACGAGAACTTTTCCGACGGGATTTCCTCCGAGCAGTCTTGCTCCGGCCCATCGACCATAACCCCCCATTGCGGACGATATCCCCGCTGTGAAAACGCTTCAACACCGCACGGAGTTCCGCCGAAACGGATCACTCAACGACCTGGAGTCGACCCGCGTCCTTCAGAAGACCTTCTGGGGCATGTTGTTCTCTTCTCGGCCCGAGACGGATCAGTTATTCACTTCAGTAGGATTCCGGCATGGGCCAAACCGACCCGCCCCGCTCTCGGCCGACCGGCTCCTCCTACACCCCGATGCTCTCCGCCGCCGAGGCAGAACGTATCCGCCAGTGGCATCAGCGCGCCTACGAAGCCGCCAAAATCGAGGCGGGCTCCGGCCAGACGTTCACCTACCTCGGCAGGACTCTGGTGGTTCCGCCCGAAGTGCAGCCGATCACCGGCATGTCGCATCTTCTGGGTGAGGCCGTGCTGAACGAGGTCCGTCCCGACGACCAGGTCCTCGACATGGGCACCGGCTGCGGTGTCAACGCCATCCTGGCCGCCGCGACAGCCGGCAGAGTTCTGGCCGTCGACATCAACCCGATCGCCGTGCAGGCCGCCCGAGACAACGCCGGACGCAACAACGTGGCTGACCGGATCGAAACCCGCCACAGTGACGTGTTCAGCCACGTCGACGGCCGTTTCGACCTGATCATCTTCGACCCGCCGTTTCGATGGTTCGCCGCGCGCGACCTGCTCGAGGCCGCCACCACCGACGAGAACTACCGGGCGATGACGACGTTCTTTCGCAACGCCAGACAGCACCTGACGCCCAACGGACGCATGCTGACCTTCTTCGGCACATCGGGTGACCTGGCCTACTTCAAGCAACTCACCGACGAAGGAGGATTCACCAGACAGGTCATCGCCCACCACGACCTCATCAAAGACGGCTCGACTGTCGACTACTTCACCTTCCGCCTCACCCAAACTTCTGCGGCACCCCGGCCACGCCCTGCCGCTTGACAGGTGCAGAGAGTCTCGGCTGTCGGCGGGTTCCGGCATACTCGCCGAATGTCGACTGCGCGGGGCGGACGATACGGCCCCGCCTCAACTCATGGCTGCGTAGGTGATGTACGAGACGGCCATGCCCACGAGCCCAACCAGCATCAGCACGTTGCGTACGCGTCCGGCCGTCGTCCCTTTGATCCCGAACGTCACCATGGCCAGCACCCGCGTACGGTTCTCGCCGCGCCTGAACCAGCGCGGCTGAATTCCCGTCGCGAGGAACGGCACCGCCAGCGCCGAGAAAGCCAGCCCTCCGAAGACCGCCATCACACCCTGCGCGAGACCCTTGCCGCCGGACAGCCTGAACGTCGCCCCGGCCTGGTGCACGTGAAGCTCCTCGCCGACCGCGACATTCGCAGCGCCGCCTCCCCGGTACTCGGCGTTCTCCACCGGCTCGCCGCCCCCGTCCGGCCGGAACGTCCCCGAGCAGCGCGGCTCGTCGAAGGCCTTGCCGCTGCGGCTCTGCTTCCAACACCGCTCCACGGTCAGCGTTCCCTGCACGCCCTTCACCTTGGCCGCGGTCAGCGTCATGTTCACCCCGGCCGCGCAGATCCCCAGCGCGACGAGAAGCAGCAAGACCCCGAAAAGGCGCCCACCCAAACTAGGCCCGGGCAGCTGGGCAGGGTCGCCGAGCACGGTCTCCCGCAGTTCCGTCACAGCCCCTCGCCTCCCACCCCCGCTCACCACGGAGGAGGCCATCCTCCCACGCACGCATGACAAGCCACTGGCGGCCGTCCTGGACTCAATCGGCGCGCTGTCCGAGGCGGAGGACGCTCAGATAACGGCGTGACGCTCGGTCGCCCATCCGCGTGCGGATGCGCTCGGCGATGGCGTCGAGCAGGGGCTCACGGACGTCGCGATCGAGTCTGCGGTACAGCGACGTCGAGCGAAGCAGATCGGCGAAGTCGTCCCCGTTGAGCCACTGGACGGTCGGGTACCAGCGCACGATCGTCGGGCCGAACAAGCCGCCGGGATCGTCGACCTGACCCCAACCCTCGTCGGTGGTGCGCACGTCGTCCTCCAGCGGCGGATGACCCCAACCAGGGTTCCCGGGGCAGAAACGCTCGTGGAGATCGGCGGTCTCGGCGTACACCTCGGGCTCTCCCGGCCGGCGGACGACGACGTTGCCGAGCAGCGCCATCCAGCCTCCGGGATTGAGCACGTCGTGCGCTCGACGCCAGCCGATCGACGGGTCGACCCAGTGCCACGAAGACGCGGCCACGAGGGCATCGAAGCGACGGCCGCGGCCGTCCCACTCCTCGAACGTCGATCTCTCGACTTCGACGTTGCGGAAGCCGGCGAGCCTCCGGCGCGCGAGCGCGGCCATCTCCCGGCCCGGCTCGACCGCGGTCACCGAGCATCCGAGCGCTGCCAGCGAGCGCGTCGCCTGACCGGTACCGCAGCCCACCTCCAGCACCGACGACCTTTCGTCCATCCCGGTCATGCCGGCAAGGTCCGCGAACAACTCGTCGGGGTATCCCGGCCGGACCCGGTCGTAGAGCTCCGGCACCTCGTTGAACACCCGACCGAGGTCACGTCGCTCCGGGCGCATCTTCGGATCATCAGCCACGAGCGCACAGGCTATGAGACTCGTCCAAGGGGACGCCACCGGTTAACGGCAGCCGCTGACGCTAGCGCAACCAGCGGGCCACACGTCGATTGATGCGAGACGAGCGCACTAGGATCGCCGCGGTGCCGGGGCCGCCCAAAGGAGGCGCCGCACCTCGTGGGTAGGGCTCGCAGGACACTCGTGCCCTGATCACCTAAGGTCCGGGAGGGGTCCCGCGTCGGATACAGGATGATCCAGCGATCTCATGGCCCGCCCGTCCGAGGACACGCGCCTTGTAGCGGCGGGCCCACTGGCGGATGGTGCCGGGTTCGCGGTCGAGCCGCTCGGCGGCTTGGCGGCCGGTCGGCCGGTGACGGAAATCCCGATGAGATCGGGCGGCTGCGAACACTACGATGAGGCCGTGATGGCGACAGGTGAGGCGTTGCGCTGATGGCTGTGAGCATGCACGATGTGGCTCGCGCTGCCGGTGTCTCCCAGCGTACGGTCTCCAATGTCGTCAACAACTACGAGTACGTCCGGCCGGAGACGCGGCAGCGTGTGCTCGACGCCATGGCGATGCTCGGCTACGTCCCCAACGCGGCCGCCCGAAGCCTTCGATCCGCCCGTACGGGGCTCATCGCGCTTGTCGTCCCCGACTTCAGGGCGCGCATTTTCGCCGAGTTCGCGGGCGTGGTCGTGCGCGAGGCCGAGGCGCTCGGATACACGGTCCTGATCGAGCTGACGGGCTCGGATCGGGAACGCGAGCTGAAGGTCTTGACGGGCGTTCGGAACCAGCTGTCCGACGGCGTCATCATGATGGCCATGTCGCTGCGGCCGGACGACGGGCAGCGCCGCCGCGCGGGTTATCCGATCGTGCTGGTGGGCGATCAGGTGCTCGAGGGTCAGGTCCCTCACGTCGACATCCCGAATCGGGAGGCGTCCCTGGCGGTGGTGCGCCATCTGGTGGGCACGGGCAGGCGGCGGTTGATGCTGCTCGGCTACGACCCCCACGGAGGTCTGACGGCACGGATGCGGGTGAGAGGCTTTCTCGATGGGCTGGAGGAGCAAGGGCTGACGGCGGATGCGGAACTGCTGGTCAGGGCCGACTGGACGCGTGCGGGCGGTCAGCGGGCGATCGAGGAGTACATAGACGCCGGACGGCCGATGCCCGATGCCGTTTTCGCGATGAACGACTCCCTCGCCCTCGGCGCGCTCCGGGCGCTGCAAGTCCGGGGCCTGCGGGTGCCGCAGGAAGTCGCGCTGGTGGGCTTCGACGACGTCGAGGAGGCACGCTACTCGACGCCGTCGCTCACTTCCGTCTCACCGGATGTGGAGGCGCTGGCCAGGAACGCCATCGCGATGCTCCACGAGCAGATCACCGGTAAACCCAGTGGGCGGGAGTCGCACATCGTGGTGGACTTCCAGCTGAAGGTGCGCGAATCGAGTCAGTGAGCCGGGACTGCCAAGTGCCACGACAGCGTCAGCGGGTATCGCCACCCGGATGTCAGTTGCCCCCGCCACGAAACTGTCAGTAGCGGCCAGGCGCTGCACACACCGCTGGCGGGCGTCCTGGAGTTCCGGCGGGACATGATCTCGGAGAACACCCGCGCGGGCGTGGGACCGTCGCGGCCGCGGCCGGCAAGAGGCTGGGGCGACCGGCCGCCCTCGACGCGCGGGCCGCAGCGGCCGTGGTCACCGCGTTATCTCGCCGGATTTATTCCGCCATGTTCGGGCCCGAAAGTTACTCAACACCGCTGGTCGTGCACCGCCCCGACCTGCTTGAGCAGCCCGTGCGCTAATCCCTGTCCCGTCGTTTCTTGACCACGGTGGCGCACTCACGCTCTGGTTACCGCATGCCTCCGCTCGTCGTCGCGGGTTGGTCTGCGAGCCGGGTTCGTTCGTGTCGTCGGCCGGCGCAGTGGGCGCCGAACCCGGCCACGGCGAAGGTGACGGCAGTAGCGGTGGCGTCGGCCCAACCGTGGCGCTGATAGGCGTGCGCACCGAGTGCCGATCCGGCCGCGCCGCCAGCGAACATGGCGGTGGCGTAGACGGTGCTGACCCGGGCGCGGGCCTGCGGGAGCAGGTCGTAGATCATGGCTTGGTTGGCGGTGTTGAGTGCCTGCAGGGCTGCGTCCATGAGGAGGGCACCGGCAATGAGCCACCCCATCTGGGTGCCACCGAGGTAGATCGGAACAAAGGACGCGACGAGGAGCACACCGATCACGGCAGCGAGGGGCCAGCGCTGGCGTCGCGGCCGGGTGGCCATGGAGCGACCGGCGAGGATCGCGCTGGCCGCGCCAGCAGCGCCAAGCAGGGCGAACAGTCCGATCTGGAGTTGGGTGAGCTGGTAATGGTCGGCGAGCAGGAAGGTCACGGTGGTCCAGAAGCACCCGAAGGCGCCGAATGCGAACCCGCCGTTGAGCGCACGCCACCGCAGTATCGGCTGCACCCGTATGGTGTGCAGGACGCCCCGCAGTTGCGCCGGGTAGCTAAGGGACAGCTCACTCGGACTCGTCGGGAGCCGGTGATACAGCATTGCGGCGGTCGCGGTCATCAGCACGGCTGCAACCACGTAGACGGTGCGCCAGCCGAGTAAGCCGGCCTCCACGCCGGCGAATCCGCGGGCGAGCAGGACACCCAGCAACATCCCACCCAGCAGGGTGCCGATGACACCGGCACGCTGGTCATCGTCGGCCAGGGTGGCGGCGTGCGCCACGAGCATGGTGACCGTCACCGACGCGATACCGACCACCGCCGCGACGACAGCGAAAACGGCCAGCGTCGGGGCGGCCGCGCTGACGGCCACCGCGGCCGCGTTCAGGCTGGTCAACGCAACGAGCAGGGGGCGAGGGCGGACAATGTCTCGGAGCGGAACCAGAAACACCAGCCCAAGGGCGTAGCCGGCCTGAGCGAAGGTAACCACCAATCCGGTCGAGCCTTGGGACACACCGAAGTCGGCGGCTAGGGAACCCAGTAGCGGCTGGGCGTAGTACAGGTTGGCGACGGTGGCCGCGATAGCGATCGCCAGGAGCCGTACGAGACCGGCGGAGATGCCACTGCGGTTGATGCTTTCGGTTACCACACCACGTACCCCTGGTCGTTGAAGAACCCGCCGGTGGGACCGGCATCGGCCAGCGTGGCCAGATCCACGATGATCCGGGCGCCCTCTTCGACGGTACGGGTGCCGCGGTACCCGGTGAGGTCGGTAGCGGTGTACCCGGGCGTCGCCGAATTGATCTTGATATGGGACAGGCCGGGGTCCTTGCCAAAGGCGCGGGCGTACTGGACGGTGAGCATGTTCAACGCGGTCTTCGACGACGAGTACGCCATTCGACGGTCGGCGTCGCCGCCAAAATCCGTACCGCCGCTCGTCAACCCCAGCGAGGCGGTGGTGCTGGACACGTTGACGATGCGCGGCGCGACCGAGGCGCGCAACAGCGGCAGCATCGCGTGAATGACCGTGACGACGCCGAAGACGTTGACCTCGTAGGTGTGGCGCATTTCGACCGCCGTGGTGTCCGCAGCGAGCCGATCCACGACGGTTCCGGCATTGTTAACCAGCACATCGAGTCGCCCATGTTCCTGGCACAGCCGATCTGCCACCATCTCGACACTGGCAGAGTCGGTCACATCGAGCCGCACCGGCACAGCCGCCCCGTCGGCACACAGCTCCCGGGCAGCCGTGACCCCACGCTCCGGATCGCGGCTACCCATCACCACGGTCATCCCACGTCCCAAGAACTGCCGGGCCGTCTCCTTACCTAGTCCTTTATTCGCGCCGGTCACGAGCGCCACAGGGCGGTCAGCCATGACTCACTCCTTCTTCTCCACGAGATCCATCGCTTTAATGTTACAAGCTGTATCGCGAGATACTAGCTGTATCATGGATGAGTGGCCACATCAGAGTCAAAGGAAGTCAGGCCGGGGTTGCGGGCCGCGGGTGTGCAGCGGACCCGGCGCAACATCCTCACCGCCGCACGGCGGCATCTCATCGAGGCCGGCTACCACCGACTCAGCCTGGAGGACGTCGCCGCCGACGCCGGCGTCACCCGAGTCACCATCTACCGGCACTTCGACTCCAAACTCGGTCTGCTCGACGCCATCGGCGAGGACCTCGCCCAACAAGCCGACCTTGTCGCCGGCATGCAAGAGGCCGCCAAGACCGGCGAAGCGGTCCCCGCTTTCACCGCCATGGTCGGGGAGCTATGCCGCTTCTGGAGTACCGACCCGGAGGTCTTCCGACGACTGATCAGCCTCTCAGCCGTGGATCCCGAAGCCCGGCAAGTCATCGCCAGCCGAGAGCACTGGCGATACGAACAGATCAGCACCTTCGTGCAGCGCCTTGCCCACGCCGGCCGTCTCCAGGCCCCCTTCGACGTGCGACAGGCCACCACAATCGTCGGGACTGTGACGAGCTTCCCAGCATGCGACGAGATCGCCACACGGCTTCGGACAGACCTAACCAAGTTGAATCCGATACTCCTGCCCTTGCTCACCAGTGTCGTCCGACTCGACTGATCAATAAGCTCTCACTGGAGCGTCTCAATTGCCGAACGCTCAACGAGACACGTCTCGTCGTCGGTCGGTGGCGACGCGACCTGCGGCGACGTCGTCTCAGATAGATAGTCCGCGAAACTGTCCGGTGATGGGGGCTAAACGGTACGCTTCCCGGGTGGGTGAACTGATCGGCTACGCCAGATGCTCGACCGTCCTGCAAGACCTCACCGCCCAGTACGAGATCCTCGCTTCCCTCGGCGTCGCCGACGACCGCATCTACCTCGACAAGGGTCTGACCGGAACCAACCGCAGCCGTCCCGGCCTCGACCAAGCCCTGGCAGCCGTACGCGCCGGCGACACCTTGGTCGTCCCCAAACTCGACCGCCTCGCCCGCTCGGTCCCCGACGCCCGCGACATCGGCGACACCCTCGTCGATCGCGGCATTCGCCTCTCGCTCGGCGGGAGCATCTACGACCCCGCCGACCCCATGTCGAAGATGTTCTTCAACATGCTGGCGGTCTTCGCCGAGTTCGAGGCCGACCTGCTGAAGATGCGCACGCGTGAGGGCATGGCGATCGCCCGCTCCAAGGGCAAGCTCAAGGGCAAGAAGCCCAAGCTTTCGGTCCGCCAGCAGGCCGAGCTGGTGCGCATGCACGCCTCCGGCGAGTACAGCATCGCGGACCTGATGGAGGTCTTCACCGTCGGCCGTGCCACCGTCTACCGGGTCCTGGACCGGGCCAAAGCCCAGCAGAGCGCATGAGTGGCAGTCGGCCGACTCCGGAGCAGTGGGAGGCGGCGCTGTATCGGCTGCGGCAGCTGAGCGATCAGGGCAGGTCCGTCACGGCCGAGGTCAAAGCGACGGCTGCACGGCTTGGCGTGGCCGAGCGGACGGTGTGGCGCCGGCTGAGCCGCCCACGGCGGCCGCGGCCGCGGTTCACCTTGTCGCCGACCGACATCGCGGCGTTCACTGACTTCGGCGGGAACGTCGCGGCGGTGCATCGGGCCCGGCAGGCGGCGATCGCCGGACGCACGACGGCCGCCGGGGCGCCGATCGACGCCGACCTGCTGCAGGGCTGGGCGGACGCGCCGCCGGTGGCGCTGCGCTCGTTATACCGGGCCTTCGCCGAAGAGCTCACGCCGGCGTTCGTGGCCGGGGTGAGCGGCCCCGGCGGGCCAAGCTGGTCTACCTGCAACGCCCGGCGAGCTTCCGCAACCAGGTGTGGGAGGGCGATCACAAGAACCTGCCCATCGTGGTCCTGCCTCCCCGCGGCAAGGCCGTCACCCCGTGGGTGACGATGTTCCTCGACGACGCCACCCGGCTGATCACCGGGTGGGCGATCGCGCTGGCCCCGCACGCCGGAACGGTGCTGACGGCGTTACGCATGGGCATGCTGGCCGATCCGGCCACCGGGCCCGCGCACGGCGTCCCCGGCCTGTTGCGTCTGGACCAGGGGCTGGAGTTCGCCGCCGCGTCCGTGCAGGCGGCGACCGGGGCGCTCGGGACCGAATGCCAGCGGATGCCCGGCTACCAGCCCAACAAGAAGGGCAAAATCGAGCGCGCGTTCCTCACCGTCGAGCAGATGCTGCTGTGCACTCTGCCCGGCCACACCGGCGCCGCCCGGGAGGCGAGCGGGCGGCTGGCCGGCCCGGTCGACGACCGGGCGCGCGCACGCGAGGCTTATGCCGAGGCAGCCGCGGCCGGGGAGGAGACGGTGCTCCCGCTGGGGCTGGAAACCTTCGCGGCGATCTTCAGTGACTGGGTGCGGTCCTACAACACCGAGCACCGCCACAGCGAGCTGGATGGCCGCACGCCGGCGCAGGCCTGGGCCGAAGACGCCACCGCGATCTTCGACGTGCCCGAGCAGCAGCTACGGCATCTGCTGCTGGCCGCCGCTCCGCGCACCATCGGCCCGCGCGGGATCCGCTTCCGCAACCTGACCTGGGTCGATGCGGGCGGGCTGATCCGCGAACGGCGCGGGCAGCAGGTGGTGATCCGGTACATGCCGCATGATGACCGGCAGATCCACGTCTACCTAAACGGGGAGTTCCTGGCAACCTGCCACCCGCGTGACGCGCTCACCGGTGAGCAGGAGGAGCAGTTCTACGCCGCCGCCCGCGCCCAGGAGAAACAGGCCGCCGCGCAGCGCAGTGCAGCCCGCAAGCGCGGGCGCCGCCGGCTGGCGGCCCTGTCGGCCGGCCAGGAGAGTGCCGAGTCGGCCCGGCGCATCTCGGCGGCGGCCGACATCGGCCGGCTTCCTGCGGCGCAGGCCGATCTGCGGGCCGAATCCAACGCGAGCCTGCTGGGGCTGGGCCCGATCGGCCCCATCGAGCCGGTCGATCTGGCCCGCCTGGACCAGGGCGAGGAGGGACGCCCATGGTGAGGGCTCCCGAAGCCGGGCCGCCCGGCGCCCGGATCATCGCCACCCCGCAACTGCAGCTGGCCCGGCACGTGGTCACCGACACCAGGTTCGGGCTGCTGTACGTCGGCGGGCACGGCTGCTGGGAGGTGCTCTCCCGCGAGCCGATGCTGGCCTCACGCATCTGGCGGCGCCTGGCCATCACTCCGCTGCAGCGCGACATCGTCCCCGAGGCGATCCGCGACTACCACCCGATCTACCAGGCGGCCGACGACGAACTGCTGCACAACATCGACGATCGGTTCGCGCACGGGATCTGGCGCAACTGGGCGTCGTTCTCCTCCACCGCGCACCTGCTCGCCCAGCGCACCGGCCGCTCGGTCATCGATGAGGAGATCGTCACCAACGCGTTCGCGCTGTACGGCGGAGGCCCTGACATTGCTCGCCGATGACCTGCCCGCTGACGACCACTCCGCCGCCGGACCGGTGCAGGCCACCGTGATCCGCGACCCCGGCGACCTGCCCGCCACCCACCAGCGGCTCCGCCAGCTGGGCGACCCCGACAACGGCATCGTGGTACTGCGCCCCGTACCCTACAGCGGCTCGACGAAGGACCTCCTGTTCTGCGTCCTGGAAGGGCTCGGCAAGTCGCTGCCCGCCCGGCTGCCGGCCCCGCTGCGTCCCTGGCAGCAAACTTTGGCCTGGGTCACCGGCTACCGGCTGTCGCACCTGATCGTCGACCGCGCCCACACCATGCCCCCGCAGCTCGCCCCCTACCTGCGCGAGCTGATCGGCCCGCCCCGTGCGAACCGCACCAGGCTGTGGCTCATCGACGCCTCCCGCACCACTGCCAGCTCGGTGATCACCGCCATGCACGGCGAGGCCGATGCCCGGGTCACCGTCTCCGGCCCTGAGGACCTGGACCGGCTGCGCCCCAGGCCACCCTCTACCGCCATCGCGTCGACCGTGGGCGACCTGATCCCCGACGACCTGCCCGACGACAATTTCCTGACCTTCCGCGCCGCCTGCATCCGCTCCCTGGATCGCAGCATCGCCGACCGGGTCGACCAACTGTGGCTGCGCACCTTCACCGACGCTCGCGCCTGGCTGAGCAGCCACCGCAGACTCGGAGAAGTCCATCAGGCACCCACCCAGCTCGCGCTACCGCTCAGCCTGCACCTGGCCGCCCGCCTCTACCGATCCGCCACCGACGGCGAAGCCCTGGTACGGCTCCGCGCCACCAAGCGGCCTTCCTGCGCGACGGGCTGCTGCTGCACCACCAGGCCTGGCCCGGCGAGCCCGGGCTGGGCCACCGCCTGAGCCCCGCCGGAGTCGCGGCCATCAACCGGGTCATCTCCACCGCGCAGGCCGCCGCCGCGACCCTCTACCTGCTGTTCCCCTTCGACCGGCGAGACCGCGAACAGTACTGGCACCCCGCCGGGCTGACCATGGACGACATCACCGCCACCGCAAGCACCGTAAAGATCGACGGCGAGTCCCTGCCCGTCCCCCGCCACGCCCGGCCCGCGCTGCTGGCCCACCTCACCTTCCGCTACATGCAGGGCGCCCGGTCGACCGACCCGTTCTTCGGCATCACCAAACCGCACCAGGATCTTCGCGTCTTGGCCGAAGGAGCCCTGTCTGCCACCGCCGCCAGCGACGGCCGCCCCATCAACGTCGAGCCTCCCGCCGGCCACGGAACCCTCTGGATGAGGCAACGCCGCCTGGCCCTGCGCAACCTCGTCGGCGACGCGCACGCCCTGGACCTGAGCACCCCCGTATGGACGTGAACCAGCCCGAGCCGCTCGGAACCTGGCTCCTGCGCCGGGCCCGAAACCACGGCATGACCGGCGAGCAGCTCGCTGACTTACTCGGCTTACCCGTGCACCGCATCCGCCAGTTCATCACCGCCGCCGACCTCGACGACCTGCCCGTACGAGCGATCCGGGCCATGGCCAGCCACCTCGGCCTGCCCTGGCCTGACTGGCTCCAATCCGTCGACACCCGCCCTGACGATCGCGCCGACCCGGCCAGCCCCGCACCCGCCGTCGACTCTCCCAGCGACACCGACCGCGTGCACGCCGTCCTCGCCCTGGCCCTCGGCCAGCCGATGCGCCTGGACCAGATCGCTCACATTCTGAGCTGGCCAATCGAACGCGCTCAGGCGGCCACGGACCCCCTCGCCCAGCGGCTCCCGGGGCACCAGAGCCTTCGTCTCATCACCGGCGACGACCGCACCCTACGGCTCATCGTCCCGCCTGACGTCCTCGGCCCCGATGCCCGCACGCGGCTTCAGCAACTCGCCTACCAGCAACAAGGCCCCATGACCGGGATGGCCCTCATCGCCTACCGCGCCGGATACCGTGACCGCCGGCGCATCCGCGAGGTACTGATCCTCAATCCCGAACTGCTGGACGCCGCCGTCGCCGCCGGCTACATCACCTGCCGTATCGATGCCAACGGCCAACCCACCGCGATTGCGCTCACTCCCGAGGTCGCCTTCAGCCTGAACATCCCCATCGACCTCCACGACACCCTGCTGCTCGACCCAGAGACGTGATGTGACCGGCGTCACTGACATTCTCATGGCAGAAACTCACTGACACTCTCGTGGCAATTGGCAGGGACCACGACCCTGCGTTCTGTCTCGAAGGCGTCAATGATCCGGTATGCGACCTCCAGCGCCCTTCGTCCGGACTCCGCATGCACGGGTGGTGCCGCTCCCGCACGCAAGGCGGGCATGAGCGCGTCGAGGTGGGCGTCGAATGTCTCATGGAAGGAGCGCCGCCGGTCGTTGAAGTAGCCGGCCTCCCAGACCGTGCGCGCCTCCGAGCCCGCGGCCGAGAACTCGTATCGCCTGGTGGTGTCGTCGATCAGCAGTCGTCCCGCGTCCCCGTTGATCTCGACGTGATGGGTGCGCGGGTAGGCGTAAGAGGAATCGTATGAGCCGACAAGACTGCCGACCGCGCCACAGGCGAAGTGGGCGGCCACGACGAGCGTGGAAGCGCCCCTCGTCATCTCGGCGCTGACCGCGTCGATCGGCCCCAGCAGGTGTTCGAGCAGGTCGATGCCGTGGCACTGGGTCTCGATGAGGTTGGCGTACGGGTGGTGGACGGAGGTGCCCTCGCCGCCGAACCGCCAGGTTGCGAACGACAGGTTGCCCAGTTTGCCGGCGTCGATGTCGTGTTTGGCGCGTACGACGGGCTCGGCGTAGCGGTGGTTGAAGTTGATCGCGAAGAACAGGTTGCGCGCGCGGGCCTCGTCGAGCAGCCTGTCGGCCTCGTCCAGGTGGAAGACCAACGGTTTCTCCACCAGGAGCGGAATACCGTGTTCGATGAGCTCCAGCGTGGGCGCGTAGTGCTCGGTGTTGGGCAGGCAGACGCTGATCAGATCGGGCCCGGTCTCGTCGATCATGCGCCCGAGGTCATCGTAGGGTTGGGTGGACCAGCGCGTCGCGCGCTGCTCCGCGCGGGCGAGGTCGCGGGAGAACACTCCCACGACGCGGGAGTCGTCCCGGCTGGAGAAGGCGCGGATGTGCTGCTCGCCCCACTGCCCCGCGCCGACGATGGCCACGCGGGCAGGCGCGCTCAATCGTCCTCCTGAGTGACGACCACTTTGCCGGACTCGCCGGACAGGAACGTCTCGAACGCGAGCGCGGTCTCGCTGACGTCGAAGGTGTGCGTCACGATCCGGCCGAGGTAGTCGGCGTTGCGCCGGAGGATCTCCAGGTTGGCCGGGAAGTCCGCGTACGGGAAGTACTCGCTGCCCAGCACCGCGCGGCCGGAGGAGATGAGGTCGGACGAGACGTCCAGCCGCAAATGCTCCCCGTGCCCGACGCAGACCAGGACGCCCCTCTTGGAGAGCCTGTCCAGGGCGGAGCGCCGGGCGGTGGCGCGGCCCGAGGCGTCGACTGCGGCGTCCACCTGCGGCACATCGGCGACGGAGCCGGCGTGGACGGGGGTGCCTCCGAGCGACTCGGCGAAGGACAGCCGCCATTCGGAGACGTCGCTGATGTAGATCGGCACGTCCGCGCCGAGGCCCAGACGGGCGGTGGCCAGCACCCCGACGCCGACCGGCCCCGCGCCCGTGATCAGGAGCGAGTCGAGGTCAGGGCGGACGCTCAGCGCCCTGTTCAGCGCGGCACCACTGGTGCCCATGACGTCCAGGAGCATCGTGGCCAGGGGAAAGGGCAGGTCGTCCCCGATCGGGAAGAACATCCGCTCCTCGACGACTTCCAGCGGGCCGAGGCCGCCGTCGCGGTTGAAGCCCATGTCGCCCGCCTTGTCCAAGCACAGGTTGGTCGCGCCCGCGCGGCAACTGCGGCACCGTCCGCAGTAGGCCATGAGGTAGATCACCCCGCGGGTACCCACCGGTATGGCGGTGCCCGGACCCGCGGCGATGACCGTGCCCGCAGCCTCGTGGCCGGCGACGACCGGGCTTCCGTCGCGGAAGAGGCCGCGGTCGCTGCCGCAAAGGGCGTTGGCGCGCGGCCGTATGAGCAACTGTCCGGCACCAGGTTCGGGGTAGGCGTGGGGACGGCGCTCCACCCGGCCCTCGCCGACGAGAAAGGGGGCCGTGGTCACTGACCACCGAGCCCGGTGGTGGCGATGCCTTTGATGATCTGCCGCTGGAAGAACAGGAAGACGACGATCAGCGGCAGTGCGGCCAGGATGGCGCCGGCCATGTCCTGCGCGAAGACGACGCCGAAACCGGAGGCGACGGTCTCCAGTCCGACGGGCAGGGTCATGAGATCGGGGTCGTTGGTCACGATGTACGGCCACAGGAAGTTGTTCCATGCGCCCACGAACGTGAAGATCGCCACCGCCGCGATGATCGGCCGCGACAACGGTAGCACGACCCGCAGGAAGATGAGGAACGACCCGGCCCCGTCCACCCGGGCGGCGTCCTCCAGCTCCCGGGGGATGCTGTCGAAGAACCGCTTCAGGATGAACACCATCACCGGCGCGACCACCTGAGGCAGGATGATCCCCCAATAGGTGTCCACCAGGTCGAAGGCCAGCATCTCATCGAAGAGCGGCACGATGAAGATCGTCCCGGGGATCATGATGGAAGCGACCGTGATAGCCAGTAGCGGCTTGCGCCCGGTGAAGTCCAGCCGCGAGAACGCGTAGCCCGCCAGCGTGGAGATCACCAGAGTGATGATCGTGACGCCGGCCGCCACGATGAGGCTGTTGACCATCCAGGTGGGGATGTCGCCGGTACGGAAGATGCCCGCGTAGATCTCCCAGGTGTACCCGCCCTCGGGCAGGATCGTCACGGGGGAGGCGCTGGCGTCCGCCTCGGTCTTGAACGAGGTGTTCACCGCCCACAGGAACGGCGCCAGCATCAGGAGACTGAACAGGGCCAGAACCACGAAGGCCATGACGCGTCCGGCATTGGTGCGCTTCATACCTGATCGGACCTCCGGGCGAACCTCAGCTGCAGCAGGGACAGGACGAGGATGATGGCGAAGAACACGTACGAGATCGCCGAGGCGTAGCCGAGCCGGTAACCCGTGAAGCCGGTGTCGAAGATGTACATCAGGATCGAGCGGGTGGAGTCGTCCGGGCCTCCAGCCGTCATCTGGTAGATCTGGTCGAAGACCTTGAGCGAGGCCAGGATCTGCAGGATGACGATGAGCACGGTGGTGTTGCGCAGCAGCGGCAGCGTGATCGAGAAGAGTCGGCGCCACGTGCCCGCCCCGTCGATCGAGGCAGCTTCGTAGACGGTGCCGGGGATGTTCTGCAACGCGGCCAGATAGAGCAGGAAGTTGAAGCCGAGCGTCCACCACGTGGTGGTGACCGCGATCGCCGCCATCGCGAAGTCCGGGTCCTGCAACCATTTCTGGCCTTCGGCCCCGAACATGCCGAGGACGGCGTTGATCAACCCCAGTTCGGGGTTGTAGAGCCACTCCCAGAACAGGCTGACCACGGTCGAGGCGAGCAGATACGGCAGGAAGAACGACATGCGCCAGACCCACTGCCCCGGCAGTCCCATGTTGACCAGCAACGCCGCCACGAGGGACAGCACGACCAGCGGGACTGTGGTGAGCACGGTGAACAGCACCGTGTTGCCGAACGTCGTCCACACCATCGGGTCGGTGAGGGCCTCGGCGTAGTTGGCGAATCCGACCAGCTTCGGTTCCGCGCCGGCCGCCAGGTCGCGGTCGGTGAAGCTCATCCAGATCCCGTAGACCGTGGGCCAGAGCAGGAAGAGCACGAAGGTCACGAAGAACGGCAGCACGTACAGGAGCCCGGCCTGGCTCCTGTTCACCCGTGACCGGGTCGTCGGCGCCTGGGCCACGGCGCGCTTGGTGAGGGTGGCCGACGTCATCGCTTCACCGCCTGGGACATGAGGACATTGACGCGTTCGGCGAAGCCGGCGACGGCGTCCTTGACCGAGGTCTGGCCGATCAGCGCGTTCTGGATCGAGCTGCCGAACTGGGTCATGAAGTTCGAGCCTGAGCCGGTGAAGGAGGCCGGTGGATCGTAGTGCAGGTACGACGCCGTGGCCGCGTAGTCGTTGTTCGGGCGCAGTGCCTTGAACTCCGGGGTGTTGACCACGGGCTGGAAGGCGGGTGTGTGCCCGGCATGGCCCCAGGACAACGAGCCTTTGAGGATTCTCGAGACCGCCTCGTAGGCCAGCTCGCGCCGCTCTTCGTCCGGATTCGACTGGTGGGGCAGGACGAACGTGTGCGAGTCACCCCAGGCTGCGTCGATGCCGGTGCCGAACATGTTCGGGATGGGCATGGCGCCCAGGGGCATTTTCGCGTCCTGGTATTGCGGGAGCTCCCATACGCCCGAGAGCACCAATCCGACGTCGCCGTTGAGGAACGCCGAGGACGCGTTGGCGTACTCGGCGCTGGTGGAGGCGACCTGGCCGTCGACCAGGCTGCGCATCGTCTCGACCGATTCGCTGAACGCCTCGGCGTCGTAGACGAACCGGTCGCCCGACAGGTCGAACGTGGCGCCGTGCTGGCTGTAGAAGGTCCAGAACAGGCGCCAGAGCTGGGCGCCGTCGCCGAGGAAGCCGAAGGCGAGACCGTACTGGTTGCCGGTGAGCTTCTTGAACTCCGTACCCAGGCGTTTCATCTCATCCAGGCTCTTGATCGGCGGCAACTTGCCGCCGGAGTCGAGCAGTCCGGCTTTGCCGGCCAGGTCGGTGTTGAAGAAGATGACGAACGCGTGCGAGTCGAGGGCCAGGGCGTAGACCTTGCCGTTGACGATCGAGTTCTTCCAGGCCGGGGCCGTGAACGTGGACTGGCTGACGCCGTAGCGGGCGAGCCGGTTGAGGTCCCAGGGATCGAGCAGGCCTCCCGGGGCGTACCCGGCCAGGCGGGACATGTGCGCGATGCCGAGATCGGGCGAGCGCCCGCCGGCCGCGGACATCGCGAGTTTGGTGTAGTAGGGGGCGCCCCACGCCAGGACGACCTGTTTGATGCGAGCTTGGGGCATGTCCGCGTCGGCCTTGGTCACGATCTGGTTCATGCGCTCGCCATCGCCGCCGGTGAGGAGATGCCAGAACTCGATCTCCTGCGTGCTTCGGCCGGCGGGCCCCGTGCCGCATCCGGCCAGCAGGGCAGAGAGTCCCGCGACTCGCAGCACCCTGCGCCGGGAGAGCCGGGGGTTGGGCCACTTGCTCATACGTGGTTCCTCGCAGAGGGTCCGGCCAGCCCTCACAACGGGGGGTAGCCGGATGTTGACTCCGATTGGAGGGAGTGTGGCACACTCTGCTACGTAGCAAAAGGTCTTGACTAACTCCACATCTGCAAACTCCTGAAGGGTGCTAGATGCCGATTTCTGCTGTCCACGATGTCCCGCGGCCGGAGTATCCCCGTCCGCAGATGGTCCGTCCGGACTGGCTCACCCTCAACGGCACCTGGCAGTTCGAGATCGACGCCGGCGACTCCGGCCTGGAGCGCGGCCTGCTCGAACGCGAGCTCTCCGGCACGATCACCGTCCCCTTCGCCCCGGAGTCGGAGCTGTCGGGCGTCGGGCACACCGACTTCATGGAGGCGGTGTGGTACCGCCGCACCGTGACGATCCCCGCCGCGTGGGCGGACCGCCGAACGCTGCTGCACTTCGGCGCCGTCGACCACGACGCCACCGTGTGGGTGAACGGCGTCGAGGTGGCCCGCCACCGCGGCGGCTTCACCCCGTTCACGGCCGACCTGTCGCCGGTCGTGCGCCCCGGCGAGCAGGCCACGATCGTGGTACGCGCCCGCGACCCCCGGCACGGCTCCCAGGCCCGCGGCAAGCAGTCAACCAAGTACCAGAACTTCGAGTGCCTCTACACCAGGACGACCGGGATCTGGCAGACGGTGTGGCTGGAGCCCGTCCCCGACGTGCACCTGCGCCGCCCCCGCATCACGCCGGACGTCGCGACCTCCTCCTTCACCGTCGTCACCCCGCTGTCCGGCAACCGTCCCGGCAGTTCGGTCCGCGTGACCGTCTCCGACGGCGACGGCGTCGTCGCCGTCGAGACCGCCCGCGCCGACGTGGACCTCGCGCCCTCCGTGCGCCTGCGCCTGGACCGGGTGCGCCTGTGGGAGCCGGGCGACGGCTTCCTCTACGACGTCAGAGTCGAACTCCTCGACGCCGCGGGCGAGGTCACCGACGCCGTGGACAGCTACGCAGGGCTGCGCTCGATCGCGATCGACGGCAAGCGGGTGCTCGTCAACGGCCGCCCCGTCTTCCAGCGCCTCGTGCTCGACCAGGGCTACTACCCGGACGGCCTCATGACCGCCCCCACCGACGCCGCCCTCGTAGGCGACATCGAGTTGTCGCTGGCCGCCGGGTTCAACGGCGCGCGCCTGCACCAGAAGGTGTTCGAGGAGCGCTTCCTCCACCACGCCGACCGGCTGGGCTACCTCGTGTGGGGCGAGTTCGGCGACTGGGGCGCCTCCACCGGACACGAGCAGCAGCCGGACGCCTCCTTCATCACGCAGTGGCTGGAAGTCCTCGAACGGGACATCTCGCACCCGTCGATCATCGGCTGGTGCCCGCTCAACGAGACCCGCCAGCCGATCCACGACCACATCACCCCGCTCGACGACGTCACCCGCGGCATGTTCCTGGCCACCAAGCTCGCCGACCCCACCCGCCCGGTCATCGACGCCTCCGGCTACAGCCACCGCGTGCCGGAGACGGACGTCTACGACTCGCACAACTACGAGCAGCAGCCGGCCGCGTTCGCCGACGAGCTGAGCGGCCTGAGCAAGGACGAACCCTACGTCAACTCCATGCCCGGGCAGCCCATCTCCGTCCCCTACCGAGGCCAGCCGTACTTCGTCAGCGAGTACGGCGGCATCTGGTGGAACCCCGAACTCGCCGGAACCGAGCAGGACGCCGACCGCGAGAGCTCCTGGGGCTACGGCCAGCGGGTGGGCACCGAGGAAGAGTTCCACGCCCGCTTCGCCGGGCTGACCGAGGTGCTCCTGGACGACCCGAACATGTTCGGCTACTGCTACACCCAGCTCACCGACGTCTTCCAGGAGGAAAACGGCATCTACCGCTTCGACCGAACCACCAAGCTGGACGTCGAGCGCGTCCGCGCGGTCCAATCCCGACCGGCCGCCTCCGAACGGTAACCTGAACGAGACGAAGAGACTACCGAGGTCGAAGTGTCGCGCGAGCAACTCCAGCACGTTTTCTGGATCGGTGGCGGGAGCGGTGCGGGCAAGTCGACCATCGCTCGTCGCGTAGCGGCTCGGCATGGTCTGCGTCTCTACGCGACTGACGACGTGATGTCGGATCATGCCAAGAGAAGCGCACCCGAAGATAGTCCTTTCCTGAGCGAATTCGCGGCCATGGACATGGATGAACGATGGGTGAACCGATCTCCGGAAACCATGCTGGAGACATTCCACTGGTTTCGGGGCGAGGGCTTCGATTTGATCGTCGAAGACCTCATGCGCCTTCCGAGAGAGCCTGGTGTGATCGTCGAAGGTTTCCGTCTATTGCCGCACCTGGTGAAGCCTTTCCTGGCCGAGCCTGGTCAGGCCGTCTGGCTTCTCCCGACTCCCGGCTTCCGCCGGGCCGCGTTCGAGAGCCGAGGCTCGTTGTGGGAGATCGCCCGGAAGACCAGCGATCCGGAAAGGGCGCTGCGCAACCTGCTTGAGCGTGACCGCATGTTCACGGAACGCCTCTACGGGGAAGTGAAGCGTCTCGGTCTTCGCATCATCGAGGTTGAACCCACGATGACCGAGGATGATCTGGCCAAGCGGGTTACGGAAGCGTTCGGGCTTTGAGCGGGGAGGCCCCGAGATCAACAAGCGTCCTGCCGACGTGAAAGGGCAACTCCAGAAGGTTCAGGCGTCTGTCAGCCTCCGCCGTCTGCGATGGCGGAGCCGCTCTCCCAGCGCCCGAAGTCTGTCCAGCTTGAGATCCATCGGATCGTTCTCGGCTCCATCAAGCAGATAAGACTTCAGCAGCGCTTCCGTGCCATGCGTCATGGCAAGCCGATCGAACATGTCTTTGAAGGAGGAAAGCGCCAGAGAACGTGCACCGGCATCTTCCGCAGAAGTGATCGGCTCTTTTTCCACCTCGTTCAGCAGCTTACCGACGGCCTGATGGGACATGCCCAGCAGGTAACCGATATCGCGGTGAACGTAACCTCTTCGCGCCAGGTCAGCCACCGTTGCTTGCGTTGCTTCGGCAGCCCTGCGTTTGACGAGAGTCGCCGCGAGGCGGGTCACTAGCGTGGCCTCCAACTCTGTAGCCACTTCATCGTCGGCCACGGTCAAGTCGAAGTCGGCGTCGATCTCAGAGACGTCCAGCATGGTGACCACCAGATCACGAGCCATCTCCTCGGCTTGCTCCAAGCGCTTCACCTGTGTGTGGTAACTGCGCTTGAGGCCAGGCCCGGAGACGGTCAAGGCCCACCAACTGTCGCTCCTGCTGGCGATGATGGTGTAGGTGTCGCGCTCGCTCACTGCTTCTCCTGCTCTTCCGCGACCTCAGCGAGAATGCTCTCCCAGTTCTCCAAGATTCGTACACTCGTTGACCTCCGAGTGGCGAGGTACAGGCATCGCCTCCGAACCGGCATGCCACTTGGTATGGCTGCCGCCTTCGGTGGAGCGGACGGGCACGCCGTACTCCTTGGCGAGTTTGCGCATCCGCCGCTCCAGATCCCGCTTCCTCATCATCAGTGTAGGCTACCGAGGTTGCATGCGTTAAGGCAACTTAGGTTGCACGATATGAAAGCATACGTCCGTAGTCCGAAAACTGCCCATTCACCTACGACCAGCGGTGGCGTACGCCGGATGCCAGTTGCCTTGACCGCCGTTACGCTACTCAGCCAACCGCATGCTCGGTCGGTGGGCCGACGGGGGTTGTGGTCTCCCCTGTGGTGAATGACCAGTTATGAGGGTTGGGCATGACGTTGCCGGCTGCGTCCTTGGCGCCAGAAACCTCGACGGTGTAGTGAGTATTGACGGCCAGCAACTGTTCGGGCCCGAAGGAGGCGATGTCCGCATTCTCCTGCCGGGAGGCGCCTGCGACCGGTCTGCCGTCGGGTCCCTTCAACGCCATCTGCGCTTCGGTGACCGATTCGCTGAACACGGCCCAGATCTCAGTGTTGAGTGGTACGCCGGTCGCGTCCTTGTCAGGGCCCGCGGCAACCACTGTCGGTGGGTCAGTGTCCTCGGCAGGCGGATCGCTCGGCTCCGGAGGAGTGTCGAGCAGGTCGGTGGTCTTGACAATCGATCGCGTGTTTACCGCCTGCTGTTGGGCCAGCAGTTCTTCCGCGGTGATGTCCCGAGGAGCGGGCGGTTCCGGATAGCTGCGGGAGCGTTCAGGGTCGTTCATGAACGCTTCCCACTCTTCGGGAGCCTGCGGCTCGGGTTCGCCTTCATAGTAGAAACGCAGCACTTCAGCCATGGGAGGTCATAATAATCGTCATATCAGGGTCGCAGCCGCGTATACGTTTCTTCCTGCTCCCATTGCAAGAAAAGTACGGGTGCGTATTCTCGGAGTCGTAGCATACTTTCCAGTAGCGCTCGTACGCCCTATCATATCCGGCGTTGTAGACAAACTGAAGCGTCGGGTTGTTGAGGGGGAACACGCATCCTGATTTGTGGTCCAGGTAGGACGCGGTGCCGCAGGCCATCGATCTGACGTAATCGGACAAGTTGATGTTGAAGAGGTATCGAGTTTTGTACCGATCGGAGTCGAGCCCCTGAGCGTGAACCATCAGGCTATCGACAGTCACGCCCTCCTTGTTGTCGACCACCTCCCTACTCTTGGAGCGGAAGAGTCCTTCCTCCCAGATGATGGCAGGCCAGCGGAGAACGGTGTCCCCGCGGAGCCCGCAGGAGCTTGAAGCGGAGCGGTCCGCTGGCCGCAGCCAACCCTTGGGGGGTCGCGGACCGCGGGTTCTGCTTACCTCGGTTCGGGAACGACTCCGCACAGGTACGTGAGCTCCTCCAGCAATTGCTGGCGTCAGCGTGATCCCGGTGAGGCGCTCGGCCAAGGGGAACGCGGGGCCTTCGTGGAGGTTGGCCGCAGACGCAGTTGAAGCAGAGGGCATCCGCCAGTTCGGCGAAGCGCTCGTGGGAGCACCAGGAGCAGTCGTCAGGAGTCCCGTGGTCGCGGGCTCACTCGCCTTCAGTGTGCCCCTCGCTCCCGCCGGGAGGGCTCACGAAGCTGCCCATACCGCGCACGGTATAGATCGCGCCATCTTCCCGAAGCGCCCGCATGACCTTGTGCGCCGTCATCCGGGCGATCCCGAACTCCTGCATCAGATCGTTCTCGCTTGGCACGCGCGATCCAGAGCGATACACCCCGTCCGCAATGCGCTGTCGGATCACCTCGGCGACCTGCTTCCACCTGGGCTGATCCTCGCGGAACTCCATCACACGGTCACTGTAGGAACCTGCGATTCCCCATCGTTCACGGGATGGCCCTATAGACACCTATAGACATCACTGGGGCGCACCTCGTACGCTGTTGCCATGGCATTGAAGGGCGAAGATCTGGAGCTCCGGGCGGAGTTCCCTGCGTGGGCCATGTTCCGCAGCGACAAGGGGTTCGCCGGGACATCTCGGTCACCGATGCCCAAATGAACGACGACCTTCACCAGACGTCGCCGACGACCGCGGCACCTTCGTAGACCTTGTTCACAGACAGGAGGGCAGGCTCAATGTTTGAACACGACGACTACCACGGCATTCATGCGGCGCCCGGAACCCCGCAGTCCACGCTCATCGACTGGTACCCGTCCATCTCACGCGCTCAGCAAGTACGCGTGCGGGCGAGCACCTGCAACTGTTCGCAGCTCGTCTACGAATACTGCGCCACCGGCGGCCTGTCCTTCATCCGCCGCCACGACAGGAGTACCAGCCACACGGTAATCACCGAGACCGAGGGGATGATCAATAGGCATGCCGAGTCGTTGTGGCTGCGCATCCTCGGTGGGGATGCGAAGTAGCCTGCACCTAATGCGATAGAAGCGCATACTCTTCGTAGCATCTCCGTTGTCCGACCTGCGGTTTCGCGCACCTTCGCACTGACGGTTTCTGCCCGTTCGTCCGCCTACGACCAGCGGTGGCGTACGCCGGATGCCAGTTCCCGGGCCATTGCCTCCACCGCGGCCAGGCCCGATGGCACGTCCGGGGTGTTCATGAGGGCGCGGACGAAGGCCGACCCTACGATCACCCCGTCGGCGAAACCCGCGACCTCGGCGGCCTGGGCTCCGTCACCGACGCCGAGTCCCACGCACACGGGCAGGTCGGTGGCCTCCCTGGCTCGGGTCACCAGGTCCTTCGCCCCGGCGCTCACCTGGGCCCGCTCCCCCGTCACGCCCATCAGCGAGGCCGCATACAGGAAGCCGCGCGACGACCTTGCCGCCAGGGCGATGCGTTCCCGGGTTGAGGTGGGTGCCACCAAGTGGACGCGGTCGAGGCCGTGCCGGGTCGCCGCCGTGTGCCACTCGGCTGCCTCGTCCGGGATGAGGTCGGGCGTGATCAAGCCGGCGCCGCCCGACGCCGCCAGGCCCGCTGCGAACTGCTCGACGCCGTACCGGTCCACGAGCGTCCAGTACGTCATGATCAGCGCGGGCGTTCCGGTCAGGGCGCGGACGGCGGCGATTCCGTCCTGGGGTGTTGTCCCGGCGGCCAGCGCGGCCTCGGTGGCCCGCTGGATCAGAGGGCCGTCTATGAGGGGGTCTGAGTACGGCAGTCCGACCTCCACCACGTCCACGCCGCCGGCGACCATGGCTTTCATGGCCGCCACCGACGTGGCGACGTCCGGGAAGCCGACGGGCAGGTAGCCGATGAGCGCGGCCCGTCCTTCTCGTCTTGCCTGTTCGATGGCCTCGCGCACGCTCATACCGAGCCCTCCGTCCGCTCGAAGACGAAGTGGCGGGCGGCCGTGTCCATGTCCTTGTCGCCGCGTCCGGAGAGGTTCACCAGGACGATCCCGTCCGGGCCCAGCCTCCGTCCCTCCCTGATCGCGCCGGCCAGGGCGTGCGCGCTCTCGATGGCCGGGATGATTCCCTCGGTCTTGCAGAGCAGTTCGAACGCCTCCATCGCCTCGGCGTCGGACACCGCCTCGTAGCGCGCCCTGCCGGTCTCGTGCAGCCAGGCGTGTTCCGGCCCGACGCCCGGGTAGTCGAGCCCCGCCGAGATCGAGTGGCTTTCCAGGGTTTGGCCGTGGGTGTCCTGCAGCACGTATGTACGCATCCCGTGCAGGATGCCGAGCGTCCCTCCGGAGATGGACGCTGCGTGCCTGCCGGTCTCCAGCCCGGCTCCGCCCGCCTCCAGCCCCACCAGGTCGACGCCGGGGTCGTCCAGGAAGGCGCCGAAGACGCCGATGGCGTTGGAGCCGCCGCCCACGCAGGCGCACACGACGTCGGGCAGGCGTCCGGTCAGCTCCTGCACCTGCCGGCGTGCCTCAGCCCCGATAACCTGCTGGAATTCGCGCACCACCGTCGGGAACGGGTGCGGGCCCGCCACGGAGCCGATGAGGTAGTGGGTGTGTTCGACGTTGGTGACCCAGTCGCGCATGGCCTCGTTCATGGCGTCCTTGAGGGTGCGCGAACCCGACGTCACGGGGACGACCCGGGCACCGAGCAGGCGCATCCTGACGACGTTCAGGGCTTGGCGGGCCATGTCGACCTCGCCCATGTAGACCACCGCCTCCAGGTCGAGCAGCGCCGCGGCGGTGGCGGCGGCCACGCCGTGTTGCCCGGCTCCCGTCTCGGCGATGATTCTCGTCTTGCCCATGCGCCGGGTGAGCAGCGCCTGGCCCAGCGCGTTGTTGATCTTGTGTGAGCCGGTGTGGTTGAGGTCCTCGCGTTTGAGCAGGACGCGTGCACCCCCGGCGTGCCGCGCGAACGACGGCGCTTCCGTGAGGATGCTCGGGCGGCCGGTGTAGGTGCGGTGCAGGGTGTCGAGCCGGTCGAGGAAGTCGGGGTCCTGCAGGGCGTCCCGGAATGCGGTGTCCAGCTCGTCCAGGGCGGGCACCAGTGCTTCCGGCGCGAACCGACCCCCGAACCGGCCGAAGTACGGCCCCGTGCGAAGTGCGCTGATCATCAAAGGCTCCTTCTAGTCTTCTAGAAGACTAGAACTCATCCCTCTTTCGACGCAAGGGGCGTGGCCGGGGCTGCGGTGCGTTGTTCGTCGTCAGGGCAGGGCGTGTTCCTTGAGGACCGACGCCACCTGCGGCGCTACCCGATCAGCCCAGGGCGTCAGATACGCGTCCAGTTCCGGGAGCTGCGATTCGAGCACCGCCAGCCCCGGCGTCGGCACGATCGCCCCCAACTCGACCAGCAGCGGCCGCAGGTGCACCTCCACCGCCAGCGAGTGCTTGGGGTCCCCCATGACCAGCACCGGCAGCGCCACCTTGCCGGCCAGGGCGTCCGGCGGGAAGCGGTCTGCGAACGCCTTCAGCAGCCCGGTGTAGGTGCCCTTGTAGGTGGGGCTGGCCACCACCAGCACGCTCGCATCCCGGACCCGCTCCAGCGCCGCGGCCACCTCGGGCGCCGTCCCGGCCGCGAGGAGTTGCGGGCCGAAACCCGACAGATCCACGACGTCGTACGCCCGCGCGGCCCCGACCCGCCGTCCGATCGCCTGCGCGGCCTCGACGGCGACGCTGAGGGTGCGGGAGCCGGGACGCGGGTTGCCCACCACGACGACGATGCTCATGGAGCCACCGCCAGCGCGGCGTAGCGGGAGCCCGGTCTGGGCAGGCCGTAGTTGCCGCGGAGCGTGCGCCCCTCGTACTCATACCGGAACAGGCCCCTGACCTGCAGCTCCGGCACGACGTAGTCGACGAAGTCGGACAGTCCTCCCGGCAGGATGGGCGGCATGACGTTGAAGCCGTCGGCCGCCCCGTTCATGAACCACTCCTGCATCTGGTCCGCGATCTGCGCGGGCGTGCCCGCCACGACGCGGTGGCCGCGACCGCCGGCCAGGCGGCCGATGAGCTCCCTGACGGTGAGGTGTTCGCGTCTGGCCAGGTCGACGACGAGCTTGCGGCGGCTCTGCGCGCCGTCGGTTTCCGCCGGGACGTCGGGCAGCGGCGCGTCCAGGTCGTCCTCGGTCAGGTCGAGGCCGGTCATGCGGGACAGCTGCGCCAGCCCGTACGCGGGGATGATCAGGTCCTCCAGCTCCTTCTCCAGCCGCAGCGCCTCCCGCTCGGTCGAGCCGATGATCGGCGAGATGCCCGGCAGGATCAGCACGTCCTCGTGCCGCCTGCCGTGGGCCGCGAGGCGGCGTTTGAGGTCGGCGTAGAACTCCTGGCCGTCGGCGAGCGTCTGCTGCGCGGTGAAGACGGCCTCGGCGTGGCGGGCGGCGAACTCCTTGCCGTCCTCCGACGAGCCGGCCTGGACGAGGAGCGGATGGCCCTGGGGCGTGCGGGAGGTGTTCAGCGGGCCGCTGACGGAGAAGTGTTCACCGAGGTGCTCGATGGCGTGGATCTTGCCGGTGTCGGCGTAGTGCCCGCCGGCGCGGTCGCCGACGATGGCGTCGTCCTCCCAGCTGTCCCACAGCTTGCGCACCACCTCCAGGAACTCGCCCGCCCTGGCGTAGCGGTCGGCGTGCGAGGGCCGGACGACGCCGAAGTTGCGCGCCTCGGCCTCGCCGGCGGAGGTGACGATGTTCCAGCCGGCCCGGCCGCCGCTGATGTGGTCGAGCGAGGCGAACTTGCGGGCCACGTGGAAGGGCTCGTTGTAGGTGGTCGACACGGTGGCGATGAGCCCGATGTGGTCGGTGACGGCGGCCAGGGCCGACAGCAGCGTCAGCGGTTCGAGCCTGTCGAGCGCGTTGTGGCGCACGTCCCCGTTCAGCGCCACGCCGTCGGCGAGGAAGACCGAGTCGAGCCTGCCGCGCTCGGCGATCCTGGCGAGCTCCTGGTAGTGGCGGACGTCGGTGAGGCGGGCGGGTTCTGTACGCGGGTGGCGCCAGGCCGCCTCGTGGTGGCCGACGCCCATGAGGAAGGCGTTGAGGTGGAGCTTTCTCGTCAAGGGGTCCTCCATGAAGCCGCGTCGGGGTCCGGTGTCTCGTCTTCGGCCTCGTCGTCGGGCAGGTCGTACCAGTGGACGTCTCCGGGGAACCGCTCCCCCGGTCGCTGCTCAGCCATGCGCGATCGCCACCTTCCGCTCCCGCGCCGCCGTCTCATCGCGCAGCAGGCTCCATATGCGGTGACGGTACTCGCGGAAGGCCGGGTCGGCCCGCGGATCGCTCGCACGGGCGTCGAAGGTCACGTCGACGATCTCCTTGATCCGCCCGGGGCCGGAGGTCATCACGGCGACCCGCTGCCCCAGCCGGACGGCCTCGTCGATGCCGTGCGTGACGAGGACGACGGTCTTGCCCGTGTGCCGCCACACGCGTAGCAGGTCGTCCTGCAGTGATCGGCGGGTCCGGGCGTCGAGGGCGGCGAACGGCTCGTCCATCAGCAGCACGTCCTGGTCGAAGGCCAGGCTGCGGGCGATGGCGACCCGCAGCCGCATGCCGTCGGACAGCTCGTACGGATAGCGGCCCTCGCACCCGCCCAGTCCGACGAGTGCGAGATGCTCCCTGGCCCGCCGCGCCCGTTCCCCGCCCGGCACGGCTCTGACCTCCAGCCCGAACTCGACGTTGGCCTGGGCCGTGCGCCAGGGGAACAGCGCGTACTGCTGGAAGTCGGCGCCCGGCGCGCCGTCGATCTCGCCGGACGTGGGGGTGCTCAGCCCGGCGATCAGGTCGAGGAGGGTGGACTTGCCGCAGCCGCTCGGACCCACGATCGCCAGGAACTCCCCTTCGTGGATGTCCAGGTCGAGGCCCGACAGCGCGGCGAAGGCCCCGGCCTGGAACGTCTTGGTCACGTTCCGGATGCTGATCTTGATCGTGTGGCGGGCCTGGATCATGCCTAAGAACGTACGAGCCGGGACCCCTAAAGTCAATATTCCCTACATGATTTACATGGATTAGAGCGCCGACGCGGGCACCGGGATCGCGGGGAACGGGTTGTCGGGCAGCAGGATCACCCGGCGCGGCCGGTCCGCCTGGCCCGCCGCGTCCAGGTGCAGCAGCGCCGCGCCGACGCCGGACGCGCCCACCATGTAGCCGGTGTCCGCCGTCACCTCTTCTGGACGCAGCCGCCGATACGCCTGGTACCAGCGGTAACCCCGCCCGTCGTGGTCGGTGGCCCGGCCGATCAGGTCGGTGGCCAGCCTGCGGGCGTACTCCAGGTGCTCCTCCCGCCCCGTCGCGGCCCACAGGCCGACGAACAGCTCGATCAGGCCGGCCGTCCCGCAACACTGGCAGGCCACGTTCCAGTAGCCCTCGGTGCGGCGGCCTGGCACGCCGCTGCCGACGATGCCGCGCGCCAGTCTCTCCACCCAGTCCAGGTCGCCGGGGTCGCCCGCCACCCGGTACAGCTCGTAGAACATCCTGGCCACGCCCGCCGAGCCCGAGCAGAACCCCAGGTAGTGCAGGCCCCTGGCGTGCGGCACATGGTGCGGGACGACCGCGCCGCCGTCGCCCACGGCGCAGACCTCGCGGACGAAGGCGGCGCCGCTGCGCGCGGCGAACAGGAAACGTTCGTCGCCCGCGACCCCATACAGGCGGGCGAGCAGGAACGCCGTGCCAGCCGTACCGGCCAGGAAGCCTGGCGTGACGGCGTCGACCGGCAGGTCGGCGCAGTCGCCGAAGACGTGCCCGGGAACGGGCAGGCGGGCGATGCGCAGACCGGCCTCGACGGCCGCCCGTTCGTAGGCGGGCACGCCGAAGTGGGCGGCGGCCCGCAGCAGCCCGAGAATGATGCCGCCCTCGCCGCGCTGGGCGGGGTCGCGCGACCACGACGCGCCCGCGCCGCGCTCGACGATGAGGTCGGCTATGGCCCTGGCCTCCACCTCGAACGCGCTCTCGTCCAGCGCCCAGCCCGCCTCCATGAGCGCGACCATCGTGCCGGTCAGCCCGTGGTAGAGCGAGAGGTCGTCCTGCTCGCGCCAGGTGGCGGCGAGCCTTCGCGCGCCCGCCCGCGCGTCCTCCAGGTACGCCTCATGGCCGCTGACCTCGGCCAACTCCAGGAAGAACAGCACGATGCCCGCCGCCCCCGAGTACAGGGACCAGGGTTCAGGGCTGACCGCAGACCCGCCGCGCGGATCGGGGTTGGCCAGCCAGCGCTTGCCGTGCTCGTCGTCGACCGCGGCGTCCCTGATCCACCGGCCCGCGAGGATGGCGGCGGTCAGCGGGGAATCGGCTCGGGCGCTCGACGAGCGGATCCTGTCCAGACTCACCCGAGGAGTATCCCACACTTTTGGTAGGAAAAGCTTGGATGCCGTCGATAGGCTCATGCTCACGGAAACCGACCGATGGAGCCGATTCTATGATCTTCATTACCGCCAAGTTCCGCATTCTGCCCGAGCACGCCGACCGCTGGCCGGAGATCTCCAGGGAGTTCACCGAGGCCACCCGCGCCGAGCCGGGCTGCCTGTGGTTCGACTGGTCGCGCAGCCTCGACGACTCCAACGAGTACGTCCTGGTCGAGGCGTTCCGCGACGGCGAGGCGGGGGCGGCGCACGTGCAGTCGGCCCACTTCAAGCAGGCCCAGCAGACGCTGCCGCCCCACCTGGCCGAGACGCCCAGGATCGTCAACACGACCGTTCCGCAGGACGACTGGTCGGAGCTCGGCGAAATGACGGTACCGCCACGCGACTGAGCTCGTTACGGGAACGTTACGCGGCGCTCACGAATCCTTTCGCGGGCGCGTTCCCGCAGGCCGCAGGGCCAGCGACCGGACGGATCGGTATTTTTCCGGGTTATTGACGAAAAACAGGGGCCGTCGGCAGACTCTGCACCATGTCACACTCCCGTGGCCCGCTGTCCCAGCTCCGGCGCGGGCACGAAGAGCTCGTGCTCGGTCTGTTGCGCAAGCATGGGCCGCTCAGCCGGGGCGAACTGGGCAAACACTGCGGGCTGTCCAGAACCACCCTGTACGACATCCTCGCCGACCTGGTCGCCGAGGATGCGGTCGTCACCGCCAGCCCGCAGGACACCCCGCGCGGCAGGGGCAGACCGGCCGAGACGCTGACCCTCAACCCGGACGCCGGCCAGGCCATCGGCATCGACTTCGCCCGGCGCGGGCTGCACGTGGCGGCCGTCAACCTGGCACACGAGATCGTCGGAGCGGCCAGCGAGCCGCACGCGGCCGATCTGCCGTGGGAGGAGCGGGTGGACCTGGCCGAGCGCCTGGTCGGCACCCTGACGGGCGGCGGGCTGCGGCTCGGCGCCCTGCGCGCGATCGGCGTCGGCGTGGTCGGCCCCGTCAGCGGCCCCGACGCCGAGGCCGTCCCCGGCGAGAGCGGCCAGGAGGCTGCGGGCGGGCCCGGCCAGGACGGCCTCGAGGCCGAAGACGGGGGCGAGCCCGTCCCCCATCGCGTGCAGCTCCTGCTGCGCGAACGGTTCGGCGTGCCCGTGCTGCTCGACAACAACACCCGCCTGGCAGCCCTGGGCGAATCGATCTGGGGGGCGGCGGCCGGCGGACGGGACGTGCTCTACCTGCGGCTGTCCCACGGCGTGGGCGGCGGCCTGGTGGTCGGCGGGTCGCTGCACCGCGGCGCGTACGGCCTGTCGGGCGAGTTCGGCCACATCACGGTCGACCGGGACGGCGCCCGCTGCGACTGCGGCGGCACCGGCTGCCTGGAGACCGTGGCCTCGATCAGGGCCGTGCTGGACGCCTACCGGGCCGAAGGCGGCAGGGCGGACGACGTACCGGAACTGGTCAAGGCCGTCAAGGCGGGCGAGGCGAGGGCGCTCGGCCTGCTGGACGGGGTCGGCGTGGCGATCGGCGGCGTGCTCGCGGCCGTGTGCAACGCGATCGGCCCCAGCGTGATCGTGATCGGCGGCGAGCTGGCGGAGACCGGCGAGGCGCTGTTCGACCCCATCGAGCGGGCGCTGAGCGCCCACGTCATGCCGGTCTCCCTGCACCGGGTGAGCCTGCGCCGCGCCACGCTCGGCGAGGTCGCGGGCGCCCTCGGCGGCATCGCCCTGGTGCTGCACGAATCCCCGCTGCTCGCGCGTTACCCGGCCGGCCAGGACCTCGCCCCCGGCCTCTACCAGCAGGAAGGGAGCCCATGAGTCAGGTCACTGCGCTGGCCAAGTCGCCCGCGACCGCGCGGCGCGGCCCCGGGCGTTCACAGCGCGCCATCGTGCTCAATCTGGTCGCGGTCGCCATCGGTCTCCTGGTGTGGACGCTGCTGGCCACGATCGGGGTGCAGGGCCTGCCGGGTCCGCTCCAGGTGGCGGCCAGGGCGGGCGAGCTGATCGCCGACGGCACGCTGCTGGGCGACGCGCTGGCCAGCCTGCGCAGGGTGCTGCTGGGCTTCCTGCTCGGCACCCTGCTGGCCGTCCCGATCGGTTTCCTGATGGGCTGGTACGCCACGGCGCGCGGCCTGCTGGAGCCCTACGTGCAGTTCTTCCGCACGATCCCGCCGCTGGCGATCATTCCGCTGGCCATCGTGCTGCTGGGCATCGGCGAGGTGCCGAAGGTTTTCGTGATCTTCCTGGCGTCGTTCCTGTCAAGCGTGGTGGCCACGTTCCAGGGCGTGGTGGACGTGGACAAGACGCTCATCAACGCCGCCCGCGTGCTCGGCGCGTCCGACAGGACCATCTTCCTCAAGGTCGTGGTACCGGCGTCCACGCCGTTCATCCTGGTCGGGATGCGGGTCGGGCTCGGCTCGGCCTGGGGCACGCTGGTCGCCGCCGAGCTGATCGCCGCCCAGGAGGGCCTGGGCTTCCGGATGCAGCAGGCCCAGCTCTACTACGACCTGTCCACGATCTTCGTGGGCCTGATCGCCATCGGCGTGCTCGGCCTGGTGATGGACCGGCTGCTGCTGCTCGCCGAGCGCCGCCTCACCGACTGGCAGGAGCGCCGTTGAACGCCAAGATCTCCTTCAGGGACGTCGTCAAGACGTACCCGATGAAGGACGAAACCTTCACCGCGCTGGACCGCGTCTCGCTGGACGTCGCCGACCGCGAGTTCGTCACGGTCGTGGGCCCGTCGGGCTGCGGCAAGAGCACGCTGATGAGCATGGCCGCCGGGCTGGTCGAGCCGAGCGCGGGCGAGGTGCTGGTGGACGGCGTGCCCGTCACCGGTCCAGGACCAGAGCGCGGCGTGATCTTCCAGCAGTACGCGCTGTTCCCGTGGCTGACCGTGCGCAAGAACGTCGAGTTCGGGCTGAAGCTGGCCGATCTGCCCGCCGGCGAGCGCAGGCGACGCGCCGAGCGGGCGATCGAGCTGGTCGGCCTGTCCGACTTCGCCGACGCGCTGCCCAAGACGCTGTCGGGCGGCATGAAGCAGCGCTGCGCGATCGCCCGCGCGTACGCGGTCAACCCGCAGGTCCTGCTCATGGACGAGCCGTTCGGCGCCCTGGACGCGCTGACCCGGGTGCAGTTGCAGGACCAGCTCCTGGCCACCTGGAGCCAGGAGCAGCGCACGGTCATGTTCATCACCCACGACGTGGACGAGGCCGTCTACCTGGCCAGGCGCGTGGTCGTGATGGCGGCCAGGCCCGGCCGCATCCAGCGGGTCATCGACGTGGACCTGCCCTATCCGAGGACCGAGGAGATGCGGCTTTCGCCCGAGTTCGGGCGAATCCGTAACGAGGTCTGGCACTCCGTCTACCACCAGGCCCCCGCGGCCTGACCCAGCCAGAAAGGATCGATCCGCCATGCGTTCTCTTCGCCGCGCCCTGACGGCCGCCTCGGCGGTGAGCCTGATAGCACTGTCCGTGACGGCCTGCTCGGACGACGGCTCGACGGTCAGGTTCGGCTACATCAGCGACTACAACGGCGCCAGCCTGCTGGCGATCGCGGCCAAGCAGGGCCTGTGGGACAAGCAGGGCCTCACGCCGGAGATCAAGGTCTTCACCAACGGCCCGCTGCAGATCCAGGCGCTCGGCGCGGGCGACCTCGACTTCGGCTACATCGGCCCTGGCGCCATGTGGCTGCCGGCCTCGGGCAAGGCCAAGGTCGTCGCGATCAACACCCTCGCCTACGCCGACCGCGTCATCGGCCGCCCCGGCGTCGCCTCCATCCAGGACCTCAAGGGCAAGAAGGTCGGCGTGCCGGAGGGCACGTCCGGTGACATGGTGCTCAACCTGGCGCTGCGCAAGGCTGGGATGACGGCCAAGGACATCCAGAAGGTGCCCATGGACCCGGCCACGGTCGTGTCGGCGTTCGCGTCCGGCCAGATCGACGGGGCCGGCATCTGGTACCCGCTGATCGACACGATCAAGCAGAAGGTGCCGGGCATGGTCGAGCTCGCCAGCACCAAGGAGTTCCCCGACAGTTCCTTCCCGACGGCGTTCGTGTCGGGCCCCAAGACGGACCAGGCGCTCGCCAACAAGGTGATCAAGGTGCTGCAGGAGGCCAACGACTGGCGGGCCGCGCACCCGGACGAGGCCGTCACCGAGGCGGCCGCGCTGCTCAAGCTCGACGCGGCCAAGGTCAAGGCCGACGCGGCGAACGTCCAGACGATGACCACGGCCGACCTGGTCGCCAAGACCAAGGACGGCACGGTGGCCAAGTGGCTCAACAGCCTGGGCGACTTCTTCGTCAGCACCGGCCAGCTCCCGTCGCGGCCCGACCCTGCCACGTACTACACCGGCGACCTCTACGAGAAGGCCTTCACCAAGTGAACCTGCTGTTCCTCATGACCGACCAGCACCGCGTCGACACCCTGGGCTGCTACGGCAACCCGCACGTGGCCACGCCCAACCTGGACAGGCTGGCCGCCACCGGCACGCGGTTCGACCGGTTCTACACGCCGACGGCCATCTGCACGCCGGCGCGGGCGAGCCTGCTCACGGGGCAGGCCCCGTTCCGGCACCGGCTGCTGGCCAACTACGAGCGGAACGTCGGTTACCTGGAGGACCTGCGCGAGGACGCCTTCACCTTCCCCAGCGCGCTCAAGCAGCGCGACTACCAGCTCGCTCTGATCGGCAAGTGGCACGGCGGCACCAGCCGCAACGCCGCCTCCTACGGCTTCGACGGGCCCGACCTGCCCGGCTGGCACAACCCGGTCGACCATCCCGACTACCTGGCCTACCTGGAGGAGCGGGGGCTGCCGCCGTACCGGATCTCGGACCTGGTCAGGGGCACCACGCCGAACGGCAACCCGGGCAACCTGCTGGCCGCGCGGCTGCACCAGCCGGTCGAGGCCACCTTCGAGCACTACCTGGCGACCAGGGCGATCGAGCACATGGAGCGGTACGCGGCCGACGGGCGTCCGTTCTTCCTGGCCACGCACTTCTTCGGGC
The DNA here is from genome assembly GCF_042650645.1 of Nonomuraea purpurea. Taxonomy (NCBI): domain Bacteria; kingdom Bacillati; phylum Actinomycetota; class Actinomycetes; order Streptosporangiales; family Streptosporangiaceae; genus Nonomuraea; species Nonomuraea purpurea. The sequence goes on along the minus strand of NZ_JBHSBI010000001.1, from coordinate 368,615 downwards.
CGCATCTGCCCTACCTTGTGCCGGACGAGTACTTCGACATGTACGACCCGGACCTGGTCGAGCTGCCGCCGTCGATCGCCGAGACGTTCGAGGGCAAGCCGCCGGTGCAGCGCAACTACAGCGACCACTGGACGTTCGACACGATCCCGATCGAGGTCACCCGCAAGCTGATCGCGGTCTACTGGGGCTACGTCACGCTGATCGACGAGCAGATCGGCCGCATCCTCGACCGTCTCGACGAGCTGGGCCTGTCGGAGCGCACCTCGGTGTTCTTCACCGCCGACCACGGCGAGTTCACCGGCGCGCACCGGCTGCACGACAAGGGCCCCGCCATGTACGAGGACATCTACCGCATCCCCGGCATCATCCGCGTTCCTGGCGAGCAACCGCAGGTGCGCAACGAGTTCGTCACCCTCACCGACTGCACGGCCACGATCCTCGACCTGGCCGGCTGTGACACCGGCCCGGCCGTGGACAGCCGGAGCCTGCTCCCGCTCGTCCGCGGCGAGCGTCCCGAGTGGCCCGGCGAGCTGCTCGCCGAGTTCCACGGCCACCACTTCCCCTACCCGCAGCGGATGATCCGCGACGACCGCTACAAGCTGGTCGTCAACCCCGAGTCGGTCAACGAGCTGTACGACCTGCACGCCGACCCGCACGAGCTGAGCAACCGCTACACCCATCCGGAGCTGGCCCCGGTCCGCCGCCGCCTCATGCGCCGGCTGTACGACCTGCTGCGCGAGCGGGGCGACAACTTCTTCCACTGGATGACCCCGATGTACGACATCGGCGCCTCCGACTACGACCCCACGTTGAGCTCCTTCGAGAAAGAGGGCACGAGCGGATGAAGGTTCTTTTAGGGATCGCGGCCTTGCTGTCGAGCGCATGCTGCCGATCCTGCGCTCGAAGGACCTGGTGAGCTGGGAGTACGCGGGCGAGGTCTTCACCCCGCAGACCAAGCCCGCCTGGCACGGCGGCGCCCGCCTGTGGGCCCCCGACATCAGGTATGTGGGCGGCGCCTACCACCTGTACTACTCGCTGGCCTCCGGCGGCATCGGCCTGGCGACCGCGCCGACGCCGACGGGGCCGTGGACGGACGCGGGCAAGGTGCTCGCCGATCCGGCGTCGTGCCCGACGTTCGACATCGACCAGGCCCAGTTCACCGACGTGGACGGCACCCACTACCTGTACTGGGGCAGCTACGACACCCTGTGCGTGGCGAAGATGAACGCGGAGGCCACCCGCGTCGAGGGCCCGGCCGTCCAGGTCGCCAGGGGACGGCGAATGGAGGGCGGGTACGTCGTGCGGCGCGACGGCTTCTACTACCTGTTCTACTCCGACGCCGGCTGCTGCAGCGGCGCCTACAGCGGCTACCAGGTCAAGGTCGGCCGCTCGACCAGCCCGGCCGGGCCCTTCGTCGACGACGAGGGCGTGGACCTGATGGAGCTGACCAGCAAGGGCGCCATCGTCGTCGGCGCCAACGGCAACCGCTGGGCGGGCCCGGGCCACAGCGGCTTCCAGACCGACCTGTCGGGCCAGGACTGGCTCGTCTACCACGCCATCTCCACCGCCGACCCGGACTTCCCGCCGATCACCGGCGGCCCTTCCGGCCTGACCAAGCGCCCGCTGCTGATCGACCGGCTGGACTGGATCGACGGCTGGCCGGTGGTCCGCGCCGGGGCGGGGCCGTCGGAGGGCGCGCAGCCCGCGCCGGTGACCGCGTTCGAGGCGGGAGGCACGTTCAAGGACGGCTCGCTCGCCGGCTGGCGTGCCGACGCCGGCTGGTCGATCAGGAACGACAGGGACGCCGGCGGGTACGCGAGCCGCACGGGCACCGGCGTCGCCTACCTGACCTCGACCGCCAGGACCCGCTCCGCCGACGTGCGGGCGCAGGCGGACCTGCGCGTCGGCGCCGGGACGGCCGCCGGGCTGACCTTCGCCCACCTCAACGGGAACAACCACGTGGTGGCCTGGCTCGACAAGGGGCGGCGCGCGCTGGTCACCGACGTGGTGATCGGCGGCACGAGCCGAGGCCGGCAGTTGACGGCGCTGCCCGCCGGGTTCGACTTCGGCCTCTGGCACACCGTGGTGGCCGAACTGCGCGGCACCCGGCTGAACGTGCAGGTGACGAGCGACAAGCTCGGCGACCCGGTGGCCGAGCAGCGGCGCGACCTGCCCCGGGCGGCGGCCAGGCCCGGCTCGGTCGGCGCGGTCGCGCGCGGCGCCGCCGACGCCGACAACGTCGGGGCCGCCAAGCTGTACACGCCGGTCACCCAGCGGGTGCCCGAGCCCGAGCCGGGCGAACCGCTGCCGGACTTCAGCGAGGAGTTCGACGGCACCACGATCGGCGCGGCCTGGCGGTGGGTGCGCGGCCCGGCGCCCGGGGTGGGCGTCGCGGGCGGCACGCTCACCTGGCCGACCCAGAACGCCGAACTGCACCAGGCCACCAACACCGCCTCGGTGCTGCTCAGGGACGCGCCCGACGGCGACTACACGGTCGAGGCCAAGCTGGACTTCGCACCCACGCAGGGCAACCAGCAGGCCGGAATCCTGCTGTACGAGAACGACGACCGCTACTTCAAGATGGCCCACTCGGCGATCCCGCTGGCCAGGGGCGACGGGGCCGTGCTGAAGGTGAGCGAGTTCGCCAAGGAGGGCGAACGGCCGACGACCACGCCGCCGACGGCCGTGTTCACCGCGCCGATGTTCGGCGGGCCGACGGCGCGGACCATGTGGCTGCGGCTGTCGTACCACCACGACGCGGCCAACGACGAGACGGAGGTGCGGGCCGCGACCAGCAGGGACGGCGAGCGCTGGGTCCGGGGCGGCGTGTGGACCCTGCCGGCCAGGGACAAGCTCAAGATCGGGCTCTTCTCGATGAACCGGGCGGGCGCGGTCGCCACGTTCGACTACGTCAGAACGTACCGCGACTGACACCTCAGCCCGCGGCGGGTGGAGCGGGGAACAGGGCGCGGAAGTTGTGGACGACCGGGTTGGCGTCGCCGGTGCGCCAGGTCAGGTCCAGGGTGACGACGCGGGTCGGCGGGGACAGCGGCCGGAAGGCGACGTCCCCTCGGCGCAGGCGGGCCACCGACTCCGGCACGATCGACACCCCGAGCCCCATGGACGGGTGTGAAGCCTCGTCTCAGTCGCCGGCGATGCGTTTGGGAAGACTCGCGGCGATCACCTTGGCGTAGGCGGACACCACGTTCTCGTCCAGTGGCGTCGTGGTGGTCTCCGTACCGGGCTTGTTCCGCACCTGGGAACCCTCGTAGATGACCTCGACGATCCTGTTGCCCGTGAGGAACCACACCTGGCCGGTCCGCGAATGCTGCGACCCCATCTTCACCTCACGGACCTGGGAGAAGGCGCCGTCGCCGAGGTCGGGCACATTCTTGATCGGCCTTTGCCGGATCTGGTCACCGGTGGTGGGCGTCTCGTACTGGGCCGCCTTCTTGTCATTCTCGAACGCGGCGGTGATCTTTCGCGCAGCTGTCCTGGCGCCGTCCATCATCGTGTCGGAGGAGACGGCAGAGCGCTTGCCGTCCAGGCCGTGCGCCCGGTCGAAGCCGTAGTACTTGATGATCACCACACCGCCGGGGATGCGAACGGTGAGGTCCGCACCGTTGCTGAGCGCGCCTTCGCTGGTGCTGTAGGTGTAGCCGAAGGCGGCCTCACCGAGACCCGGGATGTCCTTCAGTTCGTCGTAGGCGAATGCGTCGTTCGTCTTCGGTCTGTCCTCGGCGAGCTTCCGCTCATAGGCGAACTTCCGCTCCGGGGACTTCGAGTCGGCGAACGAGTTCAGCTCCACGCTGAGCGTACGGTTGCGCTCAAGCCGCTGCTCCTCCTGGCTGCCCGAGTTCCATTCGCACTCCACGACCTTCTCGTCGCCGTAATTGGTGTCCTTCGGGTTCTCCTCCGCCTCGGGGACGAGCTTGTCCAGCGTCGCAGGCGCCAGGGCGGAGCAGAGGTGCTCGCCCTTGAACGCGGTCAGGTCCACCTTCGCGCTCGGCGGCGCGCTCGTGGGCGACTCGTCGTCGGCCTCACCGAAGGTGGACGCAGGGCCCGTGCCCGCACCCAGCACGAACCCGGCCACCACCACGGCTCCGGCGAGCAGCACCACCACGATTCCCACGATGAGCGCGCCGCTCCTCTTCCGCCGAGGTGGCGGCATCGGGTACGGCCCGCGAGGCGGCATCCCCGGCGGGCCCGGCGGGCCGTACTGACCCGGCCCTTCCCGCCCAGGCCCCGAGGGTCCGTGCATCGGGGCGACGGGGTCGCCTGGTCCTTGGGGCGGATACGACATGATTGTCAACGCTATCGGCGCGGGTTGGCATGAGCTTGGCGTCCAGAACGGAGACGGCGCCCGCCGCGCGCCGTCTCGTTGCTCACCTGGACAGGTGTGGTGGGCCGGCTATGAGCGCATCGCCTCCAAACCCATGACGACGGTGGTCGTCAGCGTGCCGACCTCGGCGATGGTGATCGTCACCGTGTCCCCGTCCCGCAGCGTGAACGGCAGGTCGGGGACCAGGCTGGTGCCGGTGGCCAGGATCGCCCCATCAGGGAACACGTCGGCCCTGAACAGGTATCCGGCCAGCTCGTCCAGTCGCCGGTGCAGCCCGGAGGTGGAGGCTTTGCCGTCCCAGACGGTTTCGCCCGCCCTGGTGATGGTGAGCGCGATGTCCAGCGCGTACGGATCCGCGACCTCCCAGGCGGGCCGGATCGCGGGCCCGACGGCGCAGGCCCCCAGGTAGATCTTGGCCTGCGGCAGATACAGCGGGTTGACGCCCTCGATGGTGCGCGAGCTGACGTCGTCGACGACCGTGTACCCGACGATCTCCCCGTGGGCGTTCAGCACCAGGCCGAGCTCCGGCTCGGGCACGTCGATCTCGGAGTCGGCGCGTACGGAGATGCGCCCGCCGTCCCCGGTCACCTTCCACGCCACGGACTTGAAGAACAGTTCGGGCCGTTCCGCGTCGTAGACGAGCTCGTACACGTCGGCCGCCCGTTCGCTCTCGATCACCCGCGCCTCGCGCGAGCGCCGGTAGGTGACGCCGGCCGCCCACACCTCCATCAGCCCGTCCACCGGCGCCAGCCGCCGCACGGCCCCCGACGGGTGGCCGGGGCCGTCGGCCGCCGCGCAGCGCTCGCGCAGTTCGGCGGAGGGCAGCCGGAGCAGCTCGCCCACGGTGGTGATCCCGGACAGCTCCACCACCTGCTCACCGTCGTCGATTCCGACCGCGTCCGCGCCGGTCAGGGGGCTGGTGAACCGTACGATCTGCATGCCTGCTCCTAGCTCCATCAGACAAGACGGCATATGTCATCCGATGAATAGTTTCCCCTACCTGCTCATCCGACCCACGAGGGGTCCCACGTCGGCACACCTCCGACGATCTCGTCAGATCACGTCGAAGTCGGCCATCATCGCCATGTCCTCGTGTTCGAGGTTGTGGCAGTGCAGCATGTAGCGGCCTCGGTAGCCGTCGAAGCGGGCGAGCACGTCCACGACCTCGTACGGCCGCACGTCCACCGTGTCCTTCCACCCGGCGTCGGTGGCGGACGGCGCCCGGCCGCCCCGCGCCAGCACCAGGAAGTGGGCCAGGTGCACGTGCACGGGATGGTGGAAGTCACTGCTGAAGCGCCAGACCTCGGCGGTGCCCAGGCGCGGCCGGGCCAGCGGGACCCCGGGACTGTACGGGCGGCCGTTGATCGTCCAGGCCGTCTCCGACCTGCGGAAGTCGAACCTGCGGGTGGCCACGGGCGACGGCCGCGACGGCGGACGGGACAGCGCGGACGGCACGGCGCTGTCGTCGGGCGCCCCGCGGGCGACGACGAACCGCATCACGTTCCCCGCCGACCCCTCGGCCAGGGCGTTGACCAGCGTGACCGCGCTGCCGATGGGGTAGGCGGAGAAGTCGACGACGACGTCGAATCGTTCGCCCGGCGCGATCGTGATCTCGTCGTGGACGACGGGCGCCGCCAGGAGGCCGGCGTCGCCGCCGATCTGCGTGAACCGGCCGCCGGGCGCGAGCCGCAGCCGGTACCTGCGGGCGTTGGAGGCGTTCAGCAGGCGCAGCCGGTGGCGGGTGGCGCTCACCTCGGCGACCGGCCAAGGCGCGCCGTTGACCAGGATCACGTCGCCTTCGACGCCCTCCATGTAGTCGGGGTCGTGCGCGGCCGGATACCGGAACGAGCCGTCCGCCCCGAACGCCCTGTCGCAGATCATCAGCGGCAGCTCCCGCTCGCCCCCGGGCAGCGGCAGCGCGTCCTCCTCCTCGTCCCGCACCAGCGCGAACCCCGCCAGCCCCCGCCACACCTGCGGCGCGGTGAAGTCCATCCGGTGGTCGTGGTACCAGAGCGTGGCGGCCCGCTGCTCCACCGGGTAGCGGTAGTCCTTGACGACCGGGTGGTGCGTCCCGCCGTGAGCGTGGTCGTGGCCCGTGTAGCCGGCGGGCACGACCAGGTCGGTGGGGTAGCCGTCGGAGTCGGGTGGGGTGACGCCGCCGTGCAGGTGGGTGGAGGTGGGCACGGGCAGCTCGTTGCGGACGGTGATCGTGGCCGGGCTGCCGCGCCGCAGCTCGAACGTGGGGCCGGGGAAGGTCCCGCCGTACCCCCAGACCTCGGTCGTCGTGCCGGGGACGATCTCGACCCTGGCGGGCCGCTGCGTCACCTCGTACCGTCCGGGGCTCACCGGGCGGGCGACGGCGGGGACGGGCAGCGGCACGGTGAACGGCTTCGGCAGCGGCAACTCGCTGGCCAGGAGCTGGCCCGAGTGTTCGGCGCGCCCGGCCACGGCGAGCCCCGCGACGCCGGCGCCCACGCCGCCGAGCACCCCGAGAAACGCCCGCCGCCGCATCCGACCGCCGCCGCTCATGCCGTGCCCCGCTGGAGGGCACGCCAGGTCCAGAGCGTGAAGACGGCCGACAGGCCGAAGATCGCCATCCCGATCGGGAAGTGCAGCCCGAGCAGGCGGTCCTGACCTGCCATGACCTGCACCGTCTCCAGCACCACGAGCCCCAGGCTCGCCAGTGCGGGCCACCCCGGCCCCCGTCCAGGGCGCCACAGCAGGGTCGCGGCCACGAGCTGCAGGTACAGCAGAGTGTGGGTGAACCCGGCGTTGTCCCTGTGCCAGGCCAGCAGGTCCACATCGCCGGTGACGAACAGCCCGGCCAGCGCGGCCTGGCCGAGGACCCCGGCCAGGTGCGCGGTCGCCAGCGTGCGCAGCGACCAGACGACCCAGCCGGGCGGCGCGGAGATCGATGAGGTCATGCCGCTCATGCTCCCGGCGGACGCCCCCGGCCACGTCCCCCGTCGGACGGCTCCCGGCCGTACTCCCGAGGGGGTACGCGGGGCGGTCGCGGCGGGAAACGTACGACCAGGGGGTGACGTGCCATCAGCAGGGTTTCGCCTACCTTGTGGGGATGGACACCCGCAGGACGGACGCGCTCACCGCGGCGGGCGCGCTGATCGCGATCACGGCGGGCACGTACGCGAACCTGTCGTGGACCGGCCCAGGCGAACGACCGCTCGACCCTGCGGGGATGGCGCTGATCGTGGTCATCTCGTTGACGCTCGCCTTCCGGCGCACGGCCCCGCTGGCCGCCGGGACGGTCGCGGCGGCCGGCGGCCTCGTCTACTACGCGGTCCACTACCCGGGCGTGTTCACCGCGGCACCGGCGCTGGCCTCGATCTACACGCTGGCCTCGCTCGGCCGCCGCCGGGCCTCGATCTGGCTGGCGGCGGCGCTGGCCGTGGCGATGTACGGGCTCATGGCGCTGGCCGAGGAGGACCCGGCACCCGGGAATGTGATGACGCTGCTGAGCGGCTGGCTGGTGGCCATGGTCGTGATCGGTGATGTGATCCGGCAGCGCAGGGAGTACCTGCGGGCGGTCGAACAGCGCGCTGAGGAGGCCGAGCGCACGCGGGAGGAGGCCGCGCTGCGCCGGGCGGGCGAGGAGCGGCTGTGGATCGCGCAGGAACTGCACGACTCGCTCACCCACAGCATCTCGGTGGTGAACGTCCAGGTCGCGGTGGCCATGGAACTGCTGGAGCGCGACCAGGAGCGGGCCAGGCAGGCGCTGGCGGCGGTCAAGGAGTCGGGGCACGAGGCGATGAACGAGCTGCGTTCCACGCTTGGCGTGCTGCGCACGATCGACGACGGCGTCGAGGCCGGGCTGTCGCGGCTGCCGAGCCTGGTGTCCAGGGCCGAGCGGGCGGGGCTGCGGGTGACGCACACCGTGTCGGGCACGCCGTACGCGCTGCCGCCCGAGGTCGACAGGGCCGCCTACCGCATCGCCCAGGAGGCGCTCACCAACGTGCTGCGTCACGCGGGCGCGGCGACGGTCGCCATGACCGTCGAGTACGATCCCGGCGGGGTCGTGCTGCGGGTCGAGAACGACGGCGAGTCCGGCACCGCCGGGCCTGGAATGGGGTTGATCGGGATGCGCGAGCGCGCGGTCGCCGTCGGCGGCACGTTCGCCGCGGGCCCGAAGGAGGGCGGCTTCACCGTCCGCGCCGAACTCCCCGTACGGGCGCAAAAGTGATCCGGGTGCTGCTGGCCGATGACCAGCCGCTGATCCGCGCCGGTTTCAGGGCGCTGCTGGAGCTCACCGACGACATCGCCGTGGTCGGCGAGGCCGGCGACGGCGCGCAGGCCGTGGAGCTGGCCAAGCGGCTGCTGCCGGACGTGGCGCTGCTCGACGTGCGGATGCCGCTGCTGGACGGCATCCAGGCCACCCGCAGGATCGGCGCGACCCCCGAGCTCGACGGGGTCCGCGTGGTGATCCTCACCAACTACGCCCTCGACGAGTACGTCTTCGCCGCGCTCAGGGCCGGGGCCAGCGGGTTCCTGCTCAAGGACATCGAGCCGGGCGACCTGCTGCAGTCGGTGCGGGTGGCCGCCCGGGGCGAGGCGCTGCTGTCGCCGTCGGTGACGCGCCGCCTGATCGAGGAGTACGTCAGCACGCCGCCCCGTCCCACCCCCGCGCCCGGCATGGACCGGCTGACGGGACGCGAGCGCGAGATCGTGTCCCTGGTGGCCAGGGGCATGTCCAACGAGGAGATCGCCGAGCACCTGGTGATCAGCGCCGCCACCGCCAAAACCCACGTGAGCAGGTCGATGACCAAGCTCGGCGTGCGCGACCGGGCCCAACTCGTGGTCTTCGCCTACGAGTCGGGCCTGGTGGTCCCCGGGACGAGCGGCCAGCGACTCAGCCGTTGATCGATTTGCCGAGCGCGCTGCCGGCCAGCCATTCCTGCCACGTCTTCGCCCATGGCGTCGGCCCGTTGCCGAACTCCAGATCCCTGGACGTTCCGGTGACCTTGATGATGTCCCCGCGCTGGGTGAACTTGTAGAACCAGCGGGCGTTGGCCGGGCTGGCGTTCACGCAGCCGTGGCTGACGTTGCGGCTGCCCTGGTCTCCGGTCGACCAGGGGGCGGAGTGGAAGAAGGTGCCGCTGTAGGTCATCCGGACGTTCCACTTGGTGACGATGTCGTACAGGCCGGGCCGCCCGATCGTGGCCGAGTCCATATGGAAGTTCCTGGCCTTCTCCTGGGCGATCATGGTGCCGGACCAGCTGTCGTCGCCCGGTTTGCCCAGGCTGACCGGGATGGTTTTGACGACCTTGCCGCGCTCGCGCACGACCGCCTCGTGGTTCTTGCCGTTGATCTCGGTGATGTGCTCGGGGCCGACGGTGAAGCTCATGGTGCGGTCCTGGGTGCCCCACAGTCCCTGCCCGGCGTGCAGGCCCGTCAGGTGGGCGACGACCGTGACCTTCTCCCCCTCGGGCCAGTAGTCGCGCGGCCTGAACTGCACCTCCCGGTCGCTCACCCAGCTCCAGGCGCCCTCGACCGGCTTGGTCATGTTCACGACCAGCGACCGCTCGACCGCGGCCCTGGCGGACGCGGCCTTCACCGGCTCGGAGAGCAGGAGCTGCACGGGCATCCCGACGCCGACCTTCTCGCCGTTCAGCGGCGACATGCCGCTCTCCAGCACCCGCTTCGGCTTGAGCGTGGTGAACCTGGTCTGCCCGGTGACCCGTTTGCCGTCCGCGCCGGTCGCCTCGGCGCTGACCGTGTACGCCGTCGAGGGCCGCAGTGGCCACTGGGGACGCCAGGTCCCGTCCGCGCTCATGCCGCCGGGCACCTGCTGGCCCTTGGCGTCGGCGACGGTGAGCCGGGTGACCTTGCCGTCGGTGACCTTCACGCTGATCCCGGCGTCCGGGGCGACTCTCTTCGCGCCGTTGACCGGGGTGATCGTCAGTTTGGCCATCGTGCCCTGCTGGTGCTGCTTGCCCGGCGCGGGGCCACCGCCTCCGCCTCCGCCGGTGCTGCATCCCGCGATCAGGAGCAACGCTGCCACAAGTGTCGTGCTGGTCCGGCCGTTCCGCATCGTTGACGCCTCCCGTGCCTGAAATAACAGGCAAATTTCACAGTAAACCGTGCTCAGGGGGCCAAAAGGGGTTCTGCCCAAGAATGCAACCGGGCATGCGCGGAGCACATCGACCGCCGGATGCGGGCGGTCCGACCCGCCGCGTGTGCGCTTGCCCGCCCCGCCCGGCCCGGTAATCATGGGCCGGGTGGACTACTACCTGATCTTCGCGTCGGCCGGCGACGTGACGCCGGTGGACATCCTGATCGAGGAGTTCGTCCTGTGCGACGACTTCACCGCGGCCTGGATCGACAGCGCGGCATGGAGATCGGAGACCGGCGCGTGGGCCGCCGCTCCTGGGCTCAGCCGCGAGATCCGCTCCGACCCTCGGCTGCGCGGACGGGCGCGGGCGGTCGGCAGGAACGCGGCGAGCGAGGCGTACACGCTGCTCGGCGGGGGCGACCTGCCGGAGGAACCAGACCTGCGCGGCCACTTCGACGACCGCGTGCCGCTGCCCGCCGCCGCCCCGCTCGACCTGGGCACGTCATCCGGCACCCGCCGCTACCGCATCCTGTTCGCCGGCGACCTCGGCGACGAGGGGCTGATGGGCGCGCGCGAGGCGCTGCGGCTCGAACCGACCGACAACCCGAGGGTGGTCGGCACGGCGACGGGCAGCGTCGGCGGCCACGGCTTCGCGTGGGAGCTGCGCCGGATCGGGGCGGGCATCGCCTGGTGCGTGGACGTCACCGTACGCCTCGGCACCGGCCCCGGCACCGCGCTCGGCGCACTGCTCCACCACCACCGGCAGGCGATCCGCGACCAGGGCCTGATCCCCGTCACCATCGAACGATTCGCCTGACCGGCGAGGTCACCACCGCCTTCGCCGAGGCCGCCCTGGCGGGGCTGCGCGAGGTCGGCCACACCTGATCCGCATATTTCGCATCATCTCTCGCGAACCAGATGGGCGGAACCGCCGTCGAATCAGTGGATCGGACCCCAGCAGTCGCTCAGAAAAGGCGCGCCGGGGGTGGTGTGTGAGGGGGAATAGGGGGAGATGGGCGTGTTACGGGGAACGGCGAGGATGATCGCCACGACCGTCCTGATCACCGGGATCTGCGGGGCCGGCCTCACACCGGCCCCGACGGCAAGCCCCACTCCGAGCCCCACGACGAGTCCGACGGCGAGTCCGACGGCGAGCACCGCCCCTCCGACCACGGGACCTGCCCATATCAACCCGGCCGAGAGTCCCCTCCCCCAAACCCCCAGCAATCAGGTGAACTGCCGTCGTGCCAAGTGCGTGGCGCTCACGTTCGATGACGGCCCCGGTCCCTACACGGACAAACTGCTGCGCACTCTGGCGGCCCACCATGCGCGGGCGACGTTCTTCGTCATCGGCCAGAACGTCGTCGCCCACCGGGGCGTCCTGCGCAGAACCGCCGAGGCCGGACACGAGATCGGCAATCACACCTGGTCGCACCCCGACCTCACCAGACTGTCACCGGCCCGTGTCCGCTCCCAGCTGACCCGCACCGACCGGGCGATCAAATCGGTCACGGGAACCGTGCCGACCCTCGTCAGACCGCCGTACGGGGCGCTCAACAAATCCGTACGCAAACAGACCCGGCGTCCCCTGGTGCTGTGGAGCGTCGACACCCTCGACTGGCTGCGCCGCAACAGCGCCAGGGTCGCCAGGTCCGCCCGCAAGTCGGTCCGCCCCGGCAGCGTCATCCTTTTCCATGACATCCACCCCACGACGGTCCGAGCCATCCCCCGCGTGCTGAAGGACCTGTCGAAGCGCGGCTACACCTTCGTCACCGTCAGCGAGCTGTTCAACGCCCACCCACCGCGCCTGGTCTACAGCGGCGCGCGGTAAGGCATCGAGACCTCAACGGAGGTTGGCCAGGCGGTAGCCGTCGCCGTTCTTCCACAGCAGCCAGTCGCCTGCCGCCAGCACGACGTCCGGGCACTTGTAACGCCGGCCGGTGACCGGATCGAGCAGGAACGAAATGGCCCCGGCGTTGTAGGTGATGAGCCGGTTGCCCGCCGTCATCCAGGGGGAGACGCCCTTGTCCGGCTTCGGAACCCCGGGCAGCACGGACACCGACCCCCAGGAGTCGCGCGGCGTCCACCGCAGCGTGTCGCCGGCCACCCAGGCGAACCACTTCCCGGACGCCGCCGCGTACCACTTCTGGTCCGGGTCCTGCATGCGCTGCACGCGAACCCCCTCAGGGAGCGGATGCTCGGCCGTCACCCTGCCCGTCTCGACGTCGATGATCCGCAGCACCTTGTCGTTCGCCCTGTCGGCGGCGAAGAGGTGCGGGTAGGAGAACGCCACTGCCGGCCCGCCCGCCGGCTCCCCGGTCTTGACGCCGGTCTCCAAGGACACTTCAGTCGGCCGGATGGTTGAGTGGCGACGAATTTTCCCTGAACCCCGCTCGCGTTCCCGCCGTATCTCCGGGTGTGAGCGGTGATCGCGCATGAACGCCGATCAGAAAGGACGCGGCACCGGCAGCAGGGACGCCGCGCAGGCCCACCGGACCGGCCTGCGCGGCCTGCCGGGCCGCGGACGCCCGGCCGGGTTCAGCCGCCGAGGCTCCAGATGCGGGCCGTCTGGTCGCGGCTGCCGCTGAGCGCGATCGGCCGGCCCGGCCTCCTGCTCCCCGCTGACCTGCTCAGGCGCCATGTACCCGGGTGTCCCGAACGCACCCGACTGCGTGACGGTGTGGTCGAACGCCCGCGAGATCCCGAAGTCGATGACCACTGGCTCCTCGCCGCCGAGGATGACGTTGCCCGGTTTGAGATCGCGGTGCACGACCCCGGCCCGGTGGATCGCGGCCGTCGCGGCCGCGACGGCGACGGCCGCGCCAGCCCGCCGCCGGCGCGAGCCGTGCAGTCTGACCACCGGTGTGGCGGCCCGCCCCTGCGCGAGCGGGCCGCCTCCGCCCGAGCCGCCCCGCGTCGGGCGGCCCCGCGCGTCCGGGTCACCGGATGCGCGAGCCCAGCTCAGGTCAGGAGCCCCGCCAGCGCCAGCGCGGGCTCAGGGTGCTCCGCCAGCAGCGCGCTCACCTCACGGTGACCGGCCCCGCCGGCCGAGAGCTCCTGCCAGCCTCCTTCGCATCCGAGCAGCCCGGCCACCGCGTCGCAGGCGGCCGGATTCGCCCTGAGCAGTTCGGCCACCGGCTCCGACGCCACCGGAGCGGCGGCGGCCGCAGCGGTCGCGGGCCGGGCCGTCCACGGCGGCGTCCAGGAGTCCACGGCCGCGAGCGTGCCGGGGAAGGTCCGCCCCGCCTCGCGGACGAGCAGCGGCACCAGCTCCCCCGCCTGATCCCGCAGCGTGGTGATCAGCTTGGGCAGCCACGGCAGCAGCACGTTGTCGGGCAGCCGCCCGAACGCCTTCGAGATCACCTCCACCACGAACCCGGACAGTTTGGGCACCGGCTCCATGGCCTGCACGAACCCGGTGATGTACTGCGGGTAGGACGGGATGACCAGCGGGTTGCCCAGCAGCTCGTCGCAGCGCGAACGCAGCTCGGCCATCGGCAGCAGCCCGAGCTGGTGCCGCGCGGCCCACAGCAGCGCCACCTTGGCCGGCGACTCCGGATGCGACTGCAGCACCGCCAGCTCCAGCTGGGCCCGGTCGCAGCCCAGCGCCAGGGCCACGCTCTCCATCGAGAACAGGAACCCCAGCATGGCCGCCACCTGCCGCACGCCGGTGTCGTCGTCCACGAAGGCCGTCGGCAGCAGCGTGCAGTAGTGGGCGTAACCGGAGGTCGCGAACTCCTCGCACCAGGCGGGCAGCTCCGGCTCGTTGGCCCGGTAGTAGGCCATCAGCCGCCGGATCCTGCGCAGCACCTCCGGCGCGTCGTCCACGCTCCGTTCGGCCGCGAGCAGTTCGACGGCCCGCGCCCCGAGCTCGTCGGCGAAGCGCCGGCTGCCCAGGAACAGCACGGCGTCCTCGACCGCCGCCAGCGCGGTGGACGCCGTCGCCTTGGGGTCCCAGACCGAGCGGCGCAGCCGCTGCTCCAGGACCTGCTCGATGCTGATGCCCTCGTAGCCGAGCTCGATGATCGAGCGCTGGTGCTTGCCGAACGACAGGTCCCAGCTTTCCTGGATCGACCGTTCGCCCAGCCCGCGCTCGCCCATGATGGGCCGGACCGCGTCGCTCGGCAGCAGGTAGCGCAGCATCCACAGCAGGTCGGAGCAGGGCACCAGCTCGGGGTTGGCGTTGAGGTCGAGCAGCGCCCGCTGGATCGTGCGCTTGTCCAGGTCCAGCCCGAGCGGCTTGAGCCGGTCGTAGACGTCCTTGGCCAGCGGCGGCAGGGCGTCGTAGCCGACCTCGCCGACGCGGTCGCCGCCGAGCAGGATCTCGCACAGGCGCCGCACGTCGCGGCGGCCCGGCACGACGTCCTTCTCGATGCAGGTGATGGCCGCATCCTGGAAGTCGTACGGCGTGGGCCTGGCCCTGTTGCGGATCCCGGCGAGCAGGATCGAGGTCTCGAAGACCGCGATGGCGTCCGCGGTGCTGGCCAGGTAGCCGTTGCGGCGGGCCAGCCGGACGATGTCGACGCTCCAGCCGAGCAGCTCGGCCTGGTCCAGCTCGTCGAGGGCGGGCGGCTGGGACAGGAACGCGCTCAGCTTGTCGGCCGGAACGCCCACAGGCTTGGGCGCGGGCAGTTTGGCAGCCCGCTTGCGGGCGCCCTTCTGCCCGGCGAGCTGGAACGGGGTCAGCTTGGTGCGGGTCAGCGACTTGGCCCACGACGCCGCCGCGATCGACACCGAGCCGGGCGCCAGCCCGAACTGGGCCTCGATGGCCGAGTGGCTGGACGGGATGAGACCGTAGAGCCACTTGGTCTGCGTGCGCGGGCTGATCTCGAAGTCGGCCGTGGAGTCCAGGCCGAACTGTTCGACGCGGCTGGCGGCGTGGAAGGCGCCGCACACGTACAGGCAGTCGGCCGGGTCGGCCTCCGAGGTGGACAGGTGCTCGCGGATCCTGGTCCACATGTAGCGCTCGCGGTCCTCGTCGACGGCCAGGCGGCCCCCGTCGCGGTTGAGACGGCGGAACAGGCTGCCGATCAGCACCATGACCTGGCGGTAGGTGTCGTAGTCCGCGCCGGAGAGCGGCTGTTCGACGTACTGGTCCCACCATTCGGACCAGTGGCGCACCTTGCCGTGGTGGAGCAGGTGCTCCTCCAGTTCGGCGAAGCGCGGGCGCAGGTCGCCGATCTCGACGCCGACCGCGTCGCCGTGCAGGCCCGCCTCCGCCTCCTTGCCGGACTTTTCCGGCTCCTCCTCCTTGGGCGCCCACTGGAAGACGTGGTCGGTCGAACGGTCGACCAGCACCAGCTCCACGCCCGGCGTTTCGAGCGCGTAGGAGATGGCCTGGTACTCGGCCGACGCCTCCGTGATCGGCGCCACCACGCTGAGCGGCGCCCACGTCTTCGGGAAGCCGTCGATGTCGGTCGCGAACGCCTGCACCGCGACCGGCAGCTTGCAGTTGCGCAGCTCGGTCAGCAGCGGCCGCAGGTCCTCGCAGAGCTCCAGGTAGATGACCTTCGGCTGCTTCTCCCGCAGCCTGCGCACCATCGCCAGCGCCGAGGCCGGCGAATGGTGGCAGACGGGGAAGATCTCCAGCTTCTCGCGCAGCGCCCGATCGACGTCGTCCACCAGCCCCGCCAGGATGTCGGAGACGGCGACGGGACTGTCGGCGAAGACCGCGGCGGCATCGAGGAGCTGCCCGCGAAGCGAGCCGAACGGGCTCGTCTGATCCGTCATGAGCCCTCCTTTGTCGCGCTCATGTTTCCCTGCTCACTGATGACCTCGACAAGCTCGGTCATGAGAGCGTGGCGATGGCCTCGCGGCCGCCCTCGAGGAACTCCGGCCACTCACCGCCGTGCTTCTTGCTGCGGGGCTCGACGACGCCGTGCAGGTACTTGTTCAGGATCGCCAGGTCCTCGGGGCTGCGCCTGGCCAGCGAGCCGACCAGCGAGCTCGCCAGCGTCTGCGCGCGCAGCGTCCTGTCGCCGAAGAAGTTGCTGTGCAGGATGGCGTCCTCCAGCACGCCGATCTGCTCGGCCGTGGACAGCGCCGACTCCAGCTTGTCGTCGTCGCTGGTGGCCGACGCGGCGGCCGAGCGCAGGTCGGCGAAGCTCTGCAGCAGGATGTCCAGCAGCGTCGGCGGCACGTCCAGCTCGATGTGGTGGCGGCGCAGCAGCTCTTCGGTACGGAAGCGGACGATCTCCGCCTCGCTCTTCTTGTTGGTCACCACCGGGATGCGGACGAAGTTGAAGCGGCGCTTGAGCGCCGACGACAGGTCGTTGACGCCCCGGTCGCGGCTGTTGGCGGTGGCGATGATGGAGAAGCCGGGCTGGGCGAAGACGATGTTGTCGTCGTCGAGTTCGGGGATGGAGACGTACTTCTCCGACAGGATCGAGATCAGCGCGTCCTGCACGTCGCTGGTCGAACGCGTCAGCTCCTCGAAGCGGCCGATCACGCCCTTCTCCATCGCCGTCATGATCGGCGAGGGGATCATCGACTCGCGGGACTGGCCCTTGGCGATGACCATGGAGACGTTCCACGAGTACTTGATGTGGTCTTCCGTGGTGCCGGCGGTGCCCTGGACCACGAGCGTGGAGTTACGGCAGATGGCGGCCGACAGCAGCTCGGCCAGCCAGCTCTTGCCCGTGCCCGGGTCGCCGATCAGCAGCAGGCCCCGGTCGGAGGCCAGCGTCACGATGCTGCGCTCGACGAAACTGCGGTCGCCGAACCACTTCTGCGAGATCTCCCGGTCCAGGCCGTCGGCCGGCTCGGAGCCCAGGATGAAGATCCTGATCATGCGCGGGCTGAGCCGCCACGAGAACGGCTTGGGCCTGTCGTCGACGGACTCCAGCCAGTCGAGCTCCTCGGCGAACTTCACCTCGACGGGGGCGCGCAGCATATCGTCACTCATTCGGGGGTCTCCTAGGTGAGGAAGTTCTTGAGCTCGAAGACGAGCTTCTTGATGTGGCCGGAGAGGACCGGGGTGCCCAGGTCCTTGAGTTTCTGGCGGTACCACGGGTCGACGCTCTGATGGCCGGAGCTGTTGACCGAGCCGACGGGGATGAACTTGACCCCCGAGCGGTGGATCGCCTCGAAGTCGGTGATCAACGACCGGTTGTCGTAGAAGTCGGAGATCCACACCATGACGGTGTTGCGCGGATCGGTGATCTTCGGCCGGGCGATGGCCATGGCGACCGTGCCGTCGGTGCCGCCGCCGAGCGTGGTGCGCAGCAGCACCTCGAACGGGTCGTGCACCCACGGGGTCAGGTCGAGGGCCCTGGTGTCGTAGGCGACCAGGTGCACGTCGACCTTCGGCAGCCCCGAGAAGATCGAGGCCAGGATCGTGCAGTTGACCATCGCGTCCACCATCGAGCCCGACTGGTCGACGACCACGATCATCTTGGCCGGGGTGGTGCGGCGGGCGGTCTGCTTGTAGAAGAGCTTGTCCACGTAGAGCCGCTCGTCCTCGGGGCTCCAGTTGGTCAGGTTCTTCCAGATCGTGCGCTCGATGTCGAGGTTGCGGAAGACCCGCTTCGGCGGCACCGACCGGTCGATCTCGCCCACGCTGGCCTTCTCGACCTGGGTGCGCAGCACCTCGGCGACCTCGTCGACGAACCTGCGGATCAGCGCCTTGGCGTTGGCCAGCGCGACGCCCGACAGGTTGGACTTGTCGTGCAGCAGTTGCTCGATGAGCGACATGCTGGGCGTGAGCTGCCTGGCCAACTGCGGGTCGGCCAGCACCTCGCGCAGGTGCATGCGCTTGACCAGGTCGCCCTCGATGCCCGCGAGCACCGCGGCGACCTCCTCGTCACCCGGCCGGTGGCGCAGGCCGCCCGGCTCGCAGCCCATGCCCTTCTCGAACCAGCCCGCGTCCTTCTTCCAGCGTTCGAGCTGGGAGGCCGTGACGTTGCCAGAGCCGGTCTGGAACACGTTGAGCAGGAGCTTGGAGACCAGCGCCGCGCGGCGCACCTCGTCTCCCTCCTCGTGCTCCTTGTCCGCCATCAGGCCCTGCAGCTCCGCTTCCAGGTCGGGGAAGCGCTGCACCAGGGTGTCGACGGACACGCCCGGGTCGAGCAGTGCGGGCGGCAGGCCGAGGTCCTCGACGATGGCCACGCTGGCCGTTTCGAGCGCGGGCTGCTCGTCGGCGCCGAACACCCGCGACAGCAGGCGCCAGTAGAGCACCTGGCGCCGGGTCTCGTCGCTGCCGTGCGTCTCTTCGCTCGTCTGGGTCTCGGTCATTTGCGCAGCAACCGTCCCGCTCTTTCGCGGAGCACGGCGACCGCGTCGCCGGACTTGGCCGCGGCCTTGACCACCTTGGGGTCAGTGGGGCCCATGGCCCAGTCGCCGTTGTGGGCGGTGACGGGCTTCTTCTTGACCGTGGCCTGCACCGCGAGCGGCTGCAGCAGCCACTGGCCGCCGTCCCAGCGCATCAGGCCGAGGCACGCCGACGAGGCGGCCACCAGTTCGGGCGTGAGCGGCCCGCAGGACGGCAACCGGTCAAGGTCGAACGCCAGCGAGCTGCCGCCCAACTGGAGCGACTCGCCGTCGACCCCGTAGCCCTCGATCAGCACCGGCTCGGCGATGCGGACGGGATGGCGGTCGAGCGGCTGGACCGGCGGCGCGACGGCGGCGCCGAGCTGGACCCTGGCGGTCGTGAACGGGTCGGCCTCCTCTCCGGCGCCGGCCCGGTCGTCGTGCCACACGAGGTCGCCGCCGGCCAGCAGCGGCATGTCGGTGAGGTCGAGGCTGCGGTGCTCGGCCAGCGCGCTCAGCAGCACCGGGTAGGCGCTCAGCAGCCGCCACACGGCCGGGCCGACGATCGTGTCGACCTTGGCCGCCGCCACGCTCGTGCGGACGAGCCTGGACGGAGCCCCGCCCGACGGCTCCAGGATGCCGTGGACCTGCACCCGCACCACCGTGCCGTGCTCGTGCACGTCGGCGCCGAGGATGAGCAGCCGCCCCGACACCTGCTCGGCGCCGCCGTTCCACGGGCCCTTCTGGGCCAGCAGCATGCCGCGCGTCCACAGGTCGCCCCACCTGCGCGCGGGCAGGCGGTCCATGGTGCCGACCGGGCTCGAGGCCCGCAGCTCTGCGGCCAGGCCGTCGAGCAGCACCGCCAGGCCGCGCAGCTCCGGCACCGGGAGCAGGGCCTCGATCGTCTGGTCGGCGGCGGAGACCAGGTCGTGGTCGACGCCGCGCCAGCCCGCGATGGCCAGCTCGCGCAGCCACTGGCGGCAGCCGGCCAGCAGGTTGCCCGCGACCTCGCTCTCGCCTGGCACGGGCTCCCATGGGGCGCGCGTGCGGCCCAGCGCCGCGTCGAGGCTGCCGAGCAGGGCGTCGTGCACCGAGCCGAGCAGCGCGGCCCGCGCGCCGGCCAGCGCCGCCAGGTGCTCGTCCGCGACCGACCCGGCGACCACCTTCTCCACGGCCTCGCCCAGGCGATCGCCGAGCGGGCTCCCGGCCAGCGTGCCCGCCAGGGCGGCCAGCGCCGCGCCCGGCTCCTCGCCGAGCCGGGCGAACCCGTGCGTGAGCGCGTCGTCGAACCCCGCGACCAGGTCGAGCGCCTCGGCGACGCCGTCGGGCGTGCCGCCGCTCACCTCTCCAAGCTGAACGTCAAGCATCAGCCCACCTCACCTTCGTGCCGCCGGCCAGGCCGCATATCGGACGTCATGACCGCACCGCCCCCATCGCCGGGAACCAGTGCAGCTCAGCCAGCGGCTCGATGCTGTCGGGCACCTCCAGATAGGCCAGGTGGCGCAGGAACCGGCTGAACACCACGGCCGCCGGGGTGCGCTCGACCTGCGAGTCGAGGCTGTGAATCAAGCTGCCGCCCTCGGGCACCTCGACGCGCAGGTAGCGGGCCACCCGGTCGAGCCCGTACTGCAGGATCGCCTCGTCGGCCAGCATGCGGATGTGCTTGCAGGCGTAACCGTGCAGCGCGCCGCACGGCCGGTTGTTGTTGGTGCTGCAGCTCAGTCCGTGGCTGCCGGCGGTGATCGACGAGACGTAGACCCGTTCGATGTCGGATCCGCTCGACACGACGCCCTGCAGCCGGCCGTCTGCCAGTTCGACGAACGGCACCTTCGCCAGTTTGCGCGGTTCGACGGGCGAGACCACCCGTACCACGCTGCGTCTGTCCCACGCGGTTTTGTCCGCGTCCACGACCTCAAAACCTCCCGCCCCGGCCGCTCACGGCGCAGGCGGAAGTGCCCGCTCCTTCGCGAACGGCTGATCAATGATCCGGGAACTTACCCCACCTCACCGACAGAACGGATGTAATTGATCAAAGCGCTTGTCCTCCGCCCCCGGGAGAATTGTCGATAATATTGTTGACGACGGTGGGTGTCCGACGAACGGGAGAGGACCGCGTGACCACGCTGACCGACCGCATCAGGGCGGCCATACTCGGCGGCGACTTCGTGCCCAACCAGCGCCTGGTGGAAGCGGACGTGTGCGAGCAGTTCGGCGCCACCAGGGCGGCCGTGCGCGAGACGCTCAAAGAGCTGGCCGGCGAGGGGCTGGTCGAGATCCTGCGCAACAAGGGCGCCCGCGTCCGGGCCATCTCCAAGGCGGAGGCCGTCGAGATCACCGAAGTCAGGATGGTGCTCGAAGGGCTGTCGGCCGCCAAGGCCGCCGAGCGGGTCACGCCCGGCCAGGCCGACCAGCTCCGGGCGATCGTCGCGGAGATGCGCCAAGCCGTCGGGGGCAACGACCTCGACCGCTATTCGGAGCTGAACGCCGCCCTGCACGCCAAGGTCCGCGAGATCGCCGACCACCGAACCTCGGCCTCGATCATCGAACGGCTGGGGGCGCAGGTCGTGCGGCACAAGTTCCGCCTGGCCCGGCAGCCGGGGCGGGCCGCGCTGTCGCTGCCGCAGCACGAACTGATCGTGGCCGCGATCGTCGCAGGCGACCCCGAGGCCGCCCAGACGGCCATGCAGCAGCACCTGCGCAGCGTCGCCAAGACCCTGGAGGCCGCCACCGACTGACGATCGGCGCCCTAGGGCACGTGGGCCTTGATCGCCACGCTCGTCAGCGCGAACAGCAGCTCCAGGTCGGGCTCCGCTTCGACCTGGACGGCCACCCAGGCCCCATCGGCGCACTCGTGGACCTGGACGCACTCGCGCAGGTAGTGCCCGAGCCGGTCGATCGCGGGCGCGGTCAGACGCACCTGCACCTGGTCAGGGCCGGACAGCCGGAGGATCTCGGTGCCGCGCACCGCGAACGTCAGACCCCGCCTGGTGTCGCTCGCCGCCAACGCCGGCCAGGATCGCAATTCGGCCACCGCGCGAGCCACGTAGGGTCCACGCCGTTCAGCCGCCCGTCGCCAGACGGTAATTCCTGCCACACCTTAATGCTGCGCTATATTCGGCCTCCGCGTCAGCGCTCGTTCTGCAACCGTTACCGGCGAGACCGAAATCGGTCAATAATGCACGATCAACCACGTGGCGACGGTGATGTGCGGCCGATCACCCGCAAAGTGATCAAATCGCCTTTGAGCAAATGACGATCTTTGTCTCGGGCTCGATCGCGTCGGCGGAACGTCACTCCCCACCGACCCGGACCGGCGCGACCTCCACACGCCCACCTGATCGCGACGTCGGCGATTTCGTGTATTGACGCTGCCGCAGGCAGGGGTTAACGTCGTGTCATAACTGACAGGAAACTTTCCTAATAGTTTGCGTGACATCCCACCCTCCCACCCCCAACCGGATGTCGGAGCGTCATGAAACACACCATCCTGAGCAAGATCCTCGCCGGGCTGGCGGCGGTGCTGCTGCCTCTCACCGCCGCGGTCGTGGCCCCGCCCCCCGCCTCGAGCGCCACCGCCGCCTTCGCCGCATGGGCCCCGTGGACGGCGTACGCGACGGGCGCCCGCGTCACGTACAACGGCGTCGAGTACGAGTGCGTCCAGGCGCACACCTCGCAGCCCGGCTGGGAGCCGCCGAACGTACCGGCCCTGTGGAAGCCCACGGGCGGCGGCGGCACCGACACGAGCCCGCCGTCCGTCCCCGGTAACCTGCGCTCCACGGGCGTCACCAACACCAGCGTCGCCCTCGCCTGGAACGCCTCCACCGACAACGTCGGCGTCACCGGCTACGAGGTATACCGAGGCAGCACCCTCGTCACCACCGTCACCGGCACCACCCACACCGACACCGGACTGACCGCCGGCACCGCCTACACCTACACCGTCCGCGCCCGCGACGCCGCCGGCAACCGCTCCGCCAACAGCAACAGCGTCACCGCCACCACAACCGGCGGAGGCGGAACGGACACGAGCCCGCCGTCCGTGCCCGGCAACCTGCGCTCCACCGGCGTCACCAACACCAGCGTCGCCCTCGCCTGGAACGCCTCCACCGACAACGTCGGCGTCACCGGCTACGAGGTATACCGAGGCAGCACCCTCCTCACCACCGTCACCGGCACCACCCACACCGACACCGGACTGACCGCCGGCACCGCCTACACCTACACCGTCCGCGCCCGCGACGCCGCCGGCAACCGCTCCGCCAACAGCAACAGCGTCACCGCCACCACGACCGGCGGAGGCGGAGGCGGCGGGAACAAGGTGATGGGCTACTTCGTCCAGTGGGGCGTCTACCAGCGCGGCTACCACGTCAAGAACATCGACACCAGCGGCTCGGCGGCCAAGCTGACGCACATCAACTACGCCTTCGGCAACGTGCAGAACGGCCAGTGCACGATCGGCGACAGTTACGCCGACTACGACCGCTTCTACCAGGCGGGCGAGAGCGTGGACGGCGTCGCCGACACCTGGGACGCCGGCGCGCTGCGCGGCAGCTTCAACCAGCTCCGCAAGCTCAAGAAGAAGTACCCGAACCTGAAGGTGCTGTTCTCCTTCGGCGGCTGGACCTGGTCGGGCGGCTTCACCCAGGCCGCGCAGAACCCGACGGCCTTCGCCAACTCCTGCTACAACCTGGTCGAGGACCCGCGCTGGGCCGACGTCTTCGACGGCATCGACATCGACTGGGAGTACCCGAACGCCTGCGGCCTGTCCTGCGACAGCAGCGGCCCGGCGGCGTTCAGGAACGTCATGTCGGCGATGCGCTCCCGCTTCGGCTCCGGCAACCTGGTCACCGCGGCCATCACCGCCGACGGCACCAACGGCGGCAAGATCGACGCGGCCGACTACGGCGGCGCGGCGCAGTACGTGGACTGGTACAACGTCATGACCTACGACTACTTCGGCGCCTTCGCCCCGCAGGGCCCGACGGCCCCGCACTCGCCGCTCACCTCCTACTCCGGCATCCCGACCGCCGGCTTCTACTCCGACGCCGCCATCCAGAAGCTCAAGAGCAAGGGCGTGCCGGCGAGCAAGCTCCTGCTCGGGCTCGGCTTCTACGGCCGCGGCTGGAGCGGGGTCTCGCAGTCCGCGCCGGGCGGCACGGCCTCGGGTCCCGCGCCGGGGACCTACGAGCAGGGCATCGAGGACTACAAGGTGCTCAAGACGCGCTGCCCGTCCACCGGGACGGTCGCGGGCACGGCGTACGCCTACTGCGGCAACCAGTGGTGGAGCTACGACACGCCGGCCACGATCGGCGGCAAGATGAGCTACTCGAAGAACCAGGGCCTGGGCGGCGCGTTCTTCTGGGAGCTCAGCGGTGACACCACCAACGGCGAACTGATCACGGCCGTGAAGAACGGCCTGGGCTGACCTGAAGGGCGCCCGCACCCATGAGGTGCGGGCGCCTTTCATGCGCTCAGCCGGTCGCGTCCGCGGGCCGGTGGCCCTGGGCGGTGGCGGCGCGGCTGGAGGCGGCGGCGGTCGGCGCGGCGCCGATCGTGCCGGTGTCGAAGGCGTAGGTGGCCGTCAGCGTCGCGATGGCGTCGGCGTTCACGTCCAGCGCCTTGTCGTTGATGTTCTTGATCGTGTCGCAGGCGCTGTGGTAGCAGGGATCGAGCGGAATCCCCGCCGTGCCGCCGAAGATCGCGGCCTCCTCGGCGGTCTTGAGCTGCTCGGCCCCGGTGAACAGGCCGCCGGCCGGGATCCCGGCCGCGATGAACGCCCCGTAGTCCGAGCGCCCCGTGAACGCCGTCCCCTTGAAGGGCAGCCCGCGCCCGGCGAAGAACTTCTCGAAGTCCTCCTCGATCACGTCCGATCCGGGCGGACCTGCGGTGCCGAACGCGTCGCCGTCGCCGTCGTAGATGCCGAACGTGTAGTTGGGCGAGCCGATCATGTCGAAGTTGAGGTAGAGCGCGATCTTGGCTCGTTCTTCCTCGCTCAGCGACGCGACGTAGTGTTCCGAGCCGAGCAGCCCGAACTCCTCGGCGCCCCAGAAGGCGAAGCGCACCTGGTTCTTCGGCTTGGTCTTGGCGAACTGCAGCGCCACCTCCAGGATTCCGGCGCTGCCCGAGCCGTTGTCGTTGATGCCGGGCCCCTCCTGGACGCTGTCCAGGTGCGCGCCGAGCATGACGACGTTGTCCGGGTTCCCCTTCCTGGTCTTGGCGATCACGTTGTAGGTGGTCCTGGTCTCGACGACCGGGTCCCAGTTCATCGTGACCGTGGTGCCCGCGGTGGCCGCCAGTTCCCGGCCGACGGCGAAGCTTGCGAAGAACGAGGGGATCGTCACGCCGGGCCCGCCGAGCACCGGGTTCAGGTCCACCTCGGTACGGCCTTCCTGCCCCTCGTTGAACACGATGGCGGCCGAGGCTCCGGCGGCCATGGCGTTGTCCACCTTGATCCGGAAGTTGCAGGTGCCGCGCTGCATGAGCGCGACGTTGCCCGCGACGAACCCGTCGAAGTCGCTCGCCTCACAGCCGGAGGTCGAGCTGTTGACGGGGCCGGGCGGCAGCACCAGGTCGACGGCCTGGATCGTGCCGCTGACGGCCCCGGAGGGCGAGTCGCCCATGGCCACGTAGTCGCCGAAGAACCCGTGGGTGTAGGTCTTGGGCTCCTGGCTGGTCCGCTTGAGCACGGGCGGAGTGACGTACCCGTCGAAGGTGAACTCGAACGGCTGGACGGTCACGTCGTAGCCGGCGCCGCGCAGCTTGCGCACGACGTAGTCGCGGGAGGCGTCGAAGCCTGGCGTGCCGGACACCCGGGTGCCGCCGTTGGCGCCGGCGATCGCCTCCAACTCCCGCAGGTGCTTCTTGACGTTCTTGCCGGAGACGGCCTTGACGAGCTTGTGGACGTGGTCCTTGCCCTGGTGGGCGCCGGCGGGGGCGGCGAAGGCGAGCGGTGACAGGGCCACGGCGACGGCGGTGACGCCGCCCAGCAGGCCCTTACGCAGACGGGAACGCATGGTTGCTCCTCGGGACGCGCAGGAACGGGATGTGATGCGCGCGTAGCCCGAAACGTATTCAGCAATCCGGCGTATAGGAAGATTGATCCCATATCCATTGCATCACGGACATAACTTCGTTCAGGGAGTCCTCATGTCTATCTCGCTCCAGTCCTCCGGCACCTTCGCCGTGGGCGGCAAGACCGTCCACCGCCTCGGGTTCGGCGCCATGAGCCTGACAGGGCCGGGCGTCTGGGGTCCGCCGCGCGACCACGACGAGGCCGTACGGGTGCTGCGCCGGGCCGTCGAGCTGGGCGTGGACCTCATCGACACGGCCGACTCCTACGGGCCGTACGTCAGCGAGGAGATCATCAAGGAGGCCCTGCACCCCTACCCCGAGCGGTTGCTGACCGCGACCAAGGCCGGATTCGTGCGCACGGGGCCTGGCCAGTGGCACGTCGTGGGCCGGCCCGCGTACCTGCGGCAAGAAGTAGAGATGAGTCTGCGCCGGCTCGGGCTGGAGCGCATCGACCTGCTCCAGCTCCACCGCATCGACCCGGACGTGCCGCTGGAGGACCAGCTCGGCGAGCTGAAGGCGCTCCAGGACGAAGGCAAGATCGCGTGCGTCGGCCTGTCGGAGGTGAGCGTCGAGGAACTGGAACGCGCGCGGCGCATCGTCGACATCGTCACCGTGCAGAACCGCTACAACCTCACCAACCGCGTCTCCGAGAACGTGCTGGAGCACTGCGAGGCGCAGGGCATCGGGTTCATCCCCTACAGCCCCATCGCCAAGGGCGCGCTGGCGGCGCCCGGCAGCCCGGTCGACCACGTCGCCAAGGCCGTCGGGGCCACGCCCGCCCAGGTCAGCCTGGCCTGGCTGCTGGCCCGCTCGCCGGTGATGATGCCGATCCCCGGCACCTCCACGGTCGCCCACCTGGAGGAGAATCTGGCGGCCTCCACGGTGTCGCTGACCCCCGAGCAGGTCACGGAGCTGGCGGCACGCTGAAACCGCGCCGCCCTCGGCCCGTCGCGCGCCGGCCCCGGACGGCTGCGGCCTGACCGGTTACGCCCCGGTGGGCCGCTGGTGACCGAACCTGACCGGCTTGGCCCCGTGCAGCCGCACCGCCGGGTCGGTCATCGCCTGCTCGCGCGCCGGACGCGGCACGGCCGCCTCGATGACCGGCTCCTGCTCCCCCGCCGCCGCGATCCGGCCCGCCAGGCGTTCGCGCAACTGCGCCGCCAGCTCGGCGTGCGAGGGCAGCCCCGCCAGGTTGACCAGCTCGTGGGGGTCGTTGGCCAGGTCGTACAGGGCCTGTTCACGGTAGCGGGCCGCGCCGGGGTCGTCCCACGGGTGGGCGTCCTCGGCGACGGCGTAGTACTTCCACCGCGAGGTACGGATGCCGCGCCCCACCTCCGACTCGCTCACCTGGAAGAACACCTCCTCGGGCCAGGCGGCCCCCGGGTCGCGCACGAGCGGCAGGAACGAGCGGCCCTGCATCTCCTCCGGCACCGGCAGCCCGGCGGCCTCCAGGAGCGTGGGCGGCAGGTCGATGGTGCTGACCGGGCGAGAGATCGCGCCGCCCCCGTCGAAACCGGGGCCGCGCAGCGCCAGCGGCACCCGCAGCGAGGCGTCGTGGCAGGAACGCTTGTACTCGCCGTTGCGGGTCTTGAAGTGGTTGCCGTGGTCGGAGGTGTAGGCCACGATCGTCTCGTCCAGCAGGTCCATGCTGCGCAGCGCGTCCAGCAGCCGGCCCAGGCCCTCGTCCAGGCGTTTGACCTGGCCCAGGTAGCCGCCCATGTGCTGGTGGGCGGTGCCGCCGAGCGCGGCCAGGTCCGGCGGCATCCAGCTTCCCTGGTAGCGCTCCTCGTAGCCGTCGGGGGCGGGGTAGTTGTCCACCTCGTTCTGGTGGTGCGGTTCCAGCAACGACACGAACAGGTAGAACGGCTCGTCGTGGTGGTCGGCCACGAACCTGATCGCCGCGTCCACGAGGGCGTCGGAGCGGTAGCCGGGCAGCAGGACGGGGTCGTTGGCCTCGTCGTAGACGATCGTCCGGTAGGCGTCGGAGGTGTGCTCAAGCGCGTTGGCGGCCAGCCACGACCGGTAGCCGCCGCGCTGGCCGTCCGGCACGGGATCGCCACCGCCCAGGTGCCACTTGCCGATGTAGCCGGTGGCGTAACCGGCCGCGCCGAAGTGGTGGGCCAGCGTGCGCTCCTGCGGCGGCAGGACGCGGCCGTTGCGGTAGACGCCCGTCGTGGTCGGGTAGCGGCCCGTCTGCAGCGCCGCGCGCGCGGGTGCGCACACCGGCTGCGGGGTCAGCGCGACCGTGGCCTGGGTGCCGCGCCTGGCCATGGTGTCGAGGTTCGGGGTGAGCGGGCCGACGGTGTCCCACCGCTGCTGGTCGGTGAAGACGACGATCACGTTCGGGGGCAAAAGGGAGGCTCCTAACTAGCGAAGGCCGGTGAGGGCGATGCCGCGGACGAAGTATCGCTGGGTGAAGATGAACAGGACGGCGGTGGGGACGAACAGGATCACCGACCCGGCGGCCGTCAGGTGCCACAGCGTGAAGTACTCCTGGTTGAACAGGGTGAGCCCGACCGGGATGGTGCGCATCTCGGGGGTCGAGGTGGCGACCAGCGGCCAGAGGAACTCGTTCCACTGGAAGACGAAGGTGAACAGTCCGAGCACGGCCAGCGCCGGCCGCGTCTGCGGCAGGATGACGCTGCGGTAGATGCGCAGCTCCGAGGCCCCGTCGATGCGGGCGGCGTTGATCAGGTCGTCGGGGATGGGCTGGATGAACTGCCGCATGAGGAAGATCCCGAACGCGTCCATGAGGAACGGCGTGATCAGCCCCTGGTAGGTGTCGAGCCACCCCATGTTGGCCATCAGCACGTACAGCGGGATCATCCGCACGAAGAACGGCACCATCAGCGTGGCCAGCAGCGCCACGAAGAGGGTGTTGCGCAGCGGGAAGCGGAACTTGGCGAACACGTACCCGACGAGCGGGTCGAACAGCAGGTGCGCCAGCGTGATGGCGCCCGCCACGACGAGACTGTTGACGATGAAGTTCCCGAACGGCGCCCGGCTGAACAGCTCGGCGTAGTTGCCCCACTGGGGCGAGTCGGGCCAGATCACGGCGTTGGCCGACAGCGTCTCCGCCTCTGTCTGCAGCGACAGCGAGAGCATGTAGAGCAGCGGCACGATCATGATCAGGCCGGCCAGGACGAGCAGCGTGTACAGCAGCGGTCTGCGCATCAGTAGGTGACCTCCCCGCGCCTGCCCGCCCTGAGCTGGACCAGCGTGAACGCCACGATCACGATCAGCAGCAGCACCGACTGCGCCGATGAGTAGCCGAAGTCGCGGGTGCGGAAGGCGACGTTGAAGATGTGGAAGACCGACAGGTCGGTGGCGTCGCCGGGCCCGCCGCCCGTGATGATGTACGCCTGCCCGAACGCCTGCAGCCCCGAGATGACCGCCATCACCGACACGAACAGCGTGGTCGGCGCGAGCAGCGGCAGCGTGATCCGCCAGAACCGGCGCCAGGCGTCCGCCCCGTCGATCTTGGCGGCCTCGTGGTAGGTCTCGGGGATGCCCTGCAGCCCGGCCAGGAAGAGCACCATCGTGTAGCCGACGCTCTGCCAGAGCGTGACGGCGGCGATCGTGAGCAGCGGGGCGGTGTTGAGCCACTGCTGCTCGGGCAGCCCGGCCGCGCCCAGTACCCGGTTCAGCACGCCGAGTTCGGGGTCCAGGATGTTGCGCCAGAGCAGCCCGACGATCGCCACCGACGTCAGGTACGGCACCAGCAGCAGCACCCGGAAGATCACCCGGCCTTTGAGCGGCTGGTCGAGCGCCATCGCCAGGGCCAGCCCGAGCACGATCGACCCCACGACCACGGCCACCGAGAAGGCCACCGTGACCACGAACGAGTGGCGCACCGCGGGGTCGGCCAGCGCCTGGGCGTAGTTGCCGAGCCCGTTCCACTGGTCGGCCTGCGGCCCGGTGCGCAGGCTGGTGGCCACCACGTTGCCGATCGGCAGGTAGAAGAAGGCGGCGAAGAACAGGATGGCGGGCAGCAGGAACAGGTAGGCGGTCCTGGCGTACCGCCCAGACAGAGTGCGGGGCCTCACTTGAGGAAGCCCTCCGCGCTGCGGCTGAAGGCGGCCAGGGCTTCGGCGGCCGGCTGGTTCTGGATGAGCACCTGCTGGTACATGACCTTGAGCTGCTCCTCCCACTTGCCGAGCTGCCCGGTCAGGCGCACCTGCTGTGAGGAGTCCTTGGCGATGGGCAGCGCGTCGGCGAAGACCTTGATGGCCGGGTCCGACTGCACCTCGGGCTGGTCGGCCCAGCTCTTGCGGGGCATGAGCATGCCGGTCTCCTTGGTCGCGGCCCGCTCGACCTCCAGCGCGGTGATGCGCTTGATGAAGTCCCACGACAGGTCGGGCCTGGCCGCCTTGGCCGGCACGAACATGCTCACCCCGGCCGCCTGCGTGGCCTCGACCTTGTGCTTCAGCGGCGGCGCGACGCCGAGCTCGATGTCGGGGCTGGTCTTCTTGATCGGGTCGAGGTCCCACGGCCCGGTGAGGATCATCGCGGCGCGTTTGGCGGAGAACAACTTCTGCGGGCCCGAATAGTCGGTGCCCGACACCGGCACCGGGGCCACCTTGTGCTTGTGGACGAGGTCGGCCTGGAACTGCAGGGCGGCGACCGCGTCCGCGACCGGCGTCATGACCTTGCCCGTCGCCGGGTCATAGGGGGTGACGCCGGCCTGCACCATCCACGGCCAGACGTAGAGGTAGTCCTGGTTGAGCGCGACGCCGTACACGTCGTCCTTGGTCAGCTTCTTGGCCGCCTCCAGGAACTCCTCCCAGGTCGTCGGCGGTTCGACGCCGGCGTCCCTGAGCATGGCCTTGTTGTACAGCAGCGTGTTGCAGGTCAGGTGGAGCTGCACGCCGTACACCTTGCCCTGGTAGGAGTTGCGCTCGACGGTGACGGGCTGCCAGTCGGAGGGGAAGCCCATCGCCGCGCCGTCGCGGTCGACGTAGTCCTGCAACGAGCGCGCGTTGCCGGAGACGGCGAACTCCTGCACCCACCCGCCGGGCTCCTCGACCAGGTCGGGCACGGTACCGGAGGCGAAGTCGGCCAGCAGCCTGGTGCGCAGGTCGGGCCACTGGTACTTCTGCAGGTTGACCTTGACCTTGTTGGCCTGCTCGAACTCGGCGATCACCGTGCGGTAGGCCTGGTAGTCGTGGCCGGCGTTCCAGTAGATCGTGAACGTCCCAGGCGCGGCCGCCGGCGCGGTCGGGGCCCCCGCGCATGACGACAGGACGGGGACGGCGGCGGCCGCCCCGGCCAGGCGGAGCAGGTCGCGGCGGGACAGATGGGAGAGATTGGGGGACATCTCGGTTTTCCCTTCTAAGAAGAGCCCCGCCGCAGGAAGGTCCAGGCGCGGACGATCTCGCGGCCGGGCAGGGCCTCCTCGGCCTGGAGGCGGTCGAACAGCAGGCGCGCGACGTCGGTGTAGTCGTGCCTGAGCGGGCCGATGGTGCTGAGCTGCGGGTTGGTGATGAGACCTTCGTCGATGTTGCCGGCGCCGATGATCGCGACGTCGTCGGGAACGCGCAGCCCGGCGTCCCTGGCGGCCCAGATCGCGCTGATGGCGGCCCGGTCGGAGGCGGCGAAGATCGCGTCGGGCCGGTCGGGTGAGCGCAGCAGATCGGCGGCGGTCTGGTAGGCCGAGACGCGGTCGTCCGCTCCCGAGGTGATGATCCGCTCACTCACGCCGTGCCGGTCGAGCGCCGTGGTGTAGCCCAGCAGGCGCCCTGCGGGCCGGTCGCGGTGGAGCTCGTGGCGGTGCGCCAGGAACGCGATGCGCCGCCTGCCCTGCTCCAGCAGGTGCTCGACCGCCTCCGCGGACGCCTCCGTCTCCGGGGTGCGGACGACGTCGCAGCCCTCCAGCCCGCTCTCGTTGCTCATCACCACCATGGGCAGCCCGGTGGCGGCGAGCCCGGCGAGCAGGTCGTGGGTGAGGTGCCCGCCCACGACGTTGATCAGCGCGCCGTCGGCGATCCCGCCGCGCAGCACGTCGATGGCGGCCTTCGCGCGGGCCTCCGAGTAGACGGACAGCGTGATCACGGAGTAGCCCCGCGCGTCGGCCATCTCGTGCAGGTCGGTGGCCAGCCGTTCATCGGTGGGCACACCGCCGAGTGAGCTGAGCACCAGGCAGATGCGCTGGGTCCGGCGTTTGCGCAGGCTCCGCGCGGCCTGGTTGGGGGTGTAGCCGAGCTGCCTGGCCGCGTCGAGCACCCGCTGCCGCGTCTCGGCGGCCACGGGACGGTCACGGCCGCTGAGCACGTAGGAGACGGTCGCCACCGACACGTTCGCCAGCTCTGCCACTTGTCGCGCTGTTGGTCTCATGTTAGTCGAATAACCTAGCATTCCCTACGGGGATATGGGGAATCTGATGGCCTGGGATCTCGGGTTCTCCTGGACATGGCGGGCTGTCGTCACACCATGTCCATCTCTGATGTGAAACGATTAACACCATATTTCGCGCGAGCCCCTCGATCAATCCCCCGGCGCGCCCGGGTTCTCCCCAAGGCGCCCCGGGCGACTGCGGCTTCGGCGTCTCAGTGATGCATGGTGTGCGAGGCCCGGCGTGGCGGCCTGCCGTACCCGAACGTGCCCATCATCCCCTGCTCCTGGTGATACAGGTTGTGGCAGTGGAACATCCACTCGCCGGGGTTGTCGGCATGCACGTCGATGTTCAGTCGTTCCCGCGGCTTGATGTTCACGGTGTCCTTGCGCGGCCCGCGCATCCCGTTCGAGCGCAGCTGGAAGGTGTGCCCGTGCAGGTGCATCGGATGCCACATGGGCGACTGGTTGTGCAGGACGATCCGGACCGTCTCCCCCCGGTCCACGCGCAGCCGCATCGGGTCATTGGCGAGCTTGCCGTTGAGCGTCCACTCGTTGCCCGACGGACGCATGCCCAGCGCCACGGTGAGGGTCCTGGACGGGCGGGGCAGGTGATCGTGGTGGCGGGCGTTCAGCTCGCGGTACTGCAACATCTTCCCGTCGAGCTGCGTCACCTTGGCCTTCGGCGACGGCGCGGCGGCCCCCGGCGAGGTGCGCACGATCGCCATCGCCTGCCCTCCCTTGCCCTCGGCGGACGCGACCAGCGGGAACGCCCCCGAACCGAGCGTCACCAGGAAGTCGTAGCGCTCGCCCATCCCGATGATGAAGGTGTCCACGGTCACCGGCCTGCACGGGAACCCGTCGGTGTGGGTGACGGTCATGCGGTGGTCGCCGAGCGCGAAACGGAACGGGGTGTCGGCGGAGGCGTTGATCACCCGGAACCTGATCCGCCGCCCCGGCCGGGAGTCGAACGTCACGGGCGCCTCGGGCACGCGCCCGTTGATCAGGTAGTGCGGGTGCCGCAGCTCGGCGGACACCCCGCCCATGACCGTGCTGCGCAGGGTGTCGTCGTGGTCGGTGCTGGCGTTCAGCTTGCGCAGGGCGTCGTCGGGGGTGCCGTCGATGCCGTCCAGCCAGTCGTCGAGCACGACCGTGAACTCGTCGTCGTACCCGAGCGGCTCGCGCGGGTCGGCGATGATCAGCGGCCCGTACAGGCCGCGGTCGAGCTGCATGCCGACGTGCGAGTGGTAGAAGTACGTCCCCGGGTCGGGCACCGTGAAGACGTAGTCGAACGTTTCGCCCGGCCGGGTGGCCGCCTGCGTGTAGCCGGGCGCGCCGTCCATGGCCGGGTCGATCCTGATGCCGTGCCAGTGCACGGTGGTCGGGTCGGGCAGCGCGTTGACCAGCCGCACGGCGACCCTCTCACCGGCGGTCGCCACGATGGACGGGCCCGGCACGAGATCGTCGTAGGCCCAAGTGGCGACCGTGCGCCCGCCCAGGTCGATGGTGGCGGGCCCGGCCCGCAGCACCATCCCCCGAGGCCGCGCCGCTCCCCTGGGCGACGTCGCCCCGAGCGCCGCGTTTCCCCCGGGCGCCACAGCGGCGCCCAGTGCGGCGAACGCGCCGCTGATCAACAGCCTGCGCGAAACCCGCGCGCCTGACAGCCGTTCCACAACCATCTCCCCCCGGTCCCCTTGGGACGGTAACGGAGAGTGATCAAGGAGGCAGCGCGCCACGCCCGTGGATCAGTCCTTTACTTGATCTTCCCTGAGCGGCACGGCGGGCGCCGGGTGACGCGACCGGCGCCCCGCCGTTGTGCCCCGTCCGGCGCTACCGGGGGACGTACACGCTGCCGCCTTCCGCGAAAATCGTGGAGCCCGGCTGGACCACGCCGAGGGACTTGGCCCGGCAGTTGGAGTCGCTGAACATCTGGACCGGGGTGTCGGTCCCGTTGCTGACCGCCAGCGGCCGCCCGGCGGTGTTGTAGCAGCCCACGGTGGGGTTGACGTAGTAGTTGCCGCTGAGGGACAACGTTCCCTGAGCTGCCCACGCGGGACAGATCGGGGACACCGCCGTCACTGAGGCGGCGGCGAGGACGGCGAGTGCCTTGGCGATGGGTCGCATGGGTTCTCCTCTGGCTGAGCTGGGGCGACGATGACGCCACCCATTGCAGTCATTCGATTACCCATAGTAATTATCCGAAGGCGTTTTCCACTGTTCCGCGCGACCGCCGTGTCCCCTGCCAACGCCTTTACCAAGTAGAGTGATCATTTAGCGGTACACCGCGACCGCCGCCTCGCCCACAAGGGCGTCCACGACCGCGACCAGCTCGCCGACCGGGGGCGCGCCGGCTGCGGCGATCTCGAGCAGGCGTCCGACGAGCCGGCCCGCGGGCTGGTCGAGATAGAGCTCCGCCTCCAGCCGCAGCACGGCCACCAGCCCGCAGAGGGCGGCGCACCGGGCGTCGGGCTGTTTCCAGCCCTCGACCGCCGAGCGCGCCCCCGACGAGGCCCGGACGATCGAGGAGATGTCGGCCGGCTCGTAGCGCGTGTACGGCAGCATGCCCATGCGCCGGCCGCTGACGCGGACGAGCACGCCCGCCCCCACCAGGGACTCGCGGGTGCGCTCGCAGATCCCGTCGGAGCCCTTCTTGATCAGGGACCTGACGTCGGCCCGGCCGCGCGTCAGGAGCGAGACGAAGTCGTCGCAGACCGCATCCCCCGTGGACGGGCCACGAGAGGTGACGGCCAGGCCCCTGGTGACGGTGACGAGGCCGCCCAGCGCCAGTTCGAGCAGCGTCGCCCCGGCCAGGCCGAGCGCCAGCGACGACGGGTGGATCAGGGGCTTGCCGGACTGGCCGTGCGCGATGAGGTAGAGGTCCTGGTGGATGGGCAGCCGATTCATGTCGTGATATTTCCTGATGTGGCCTGCACGGTCGGCCGGCGGCCGAGGGCATACAGGACGATGAGCACCACAACCCCGACGCCGAGCCAGACGAGCCCCACGACCTGCGCCAGGATATTGGCGTTGATCACGACGAAGACGAGGATGCCCATCCCGATGAGCGGCGCGATCAGGTGCGACCACCAGCGGTCCGAGTCGTGACGCAGCGAGTAGTGCACGATCACCGACACGTGCAGCACCACGAAGGCGACCATCGCGCCCATGTTGATCAGGCTCGTCAGGAGGTCGACGCCGTCGGCGCGGGTGGCCATCCAGATCCCGACGCCCACCGACAGCAGGGAGATGAGCATGATGGCGTTGGCCGGCACCGAGTGCCTGACCGACACCCTGGCCAGGAACGAGGGGAGCTGCCGGTCGCGCGCCATCGCATACAGCAGGCGTGAGACGGCGACCTGGGCGACCAGGGTGTTGGCGATGCCCCACGCGAGCGCGGTGGCGGTCGTGGTGAGGTGCCTGAGCCAGTCGCCGCCCGCGACGGCGGCCGCGTCGTAGAAGGCGGTGCCGGTGTCCTTGACCAGCAGTCCCCCGGGGTCGGGCACCAGCAGCGCGGCGACCCAGACCTGGGTGACGAACAGCACGCCCGCCAGCACCAGAGCCAGGCGCATGGCCCTGCCGACCTGCTCGGACCCGCCGGTCGACTCCTCGACCAGCATGCTGATCCCGTCAAAGCCGAGGAACGACAGAACCGCCACCGAGACCGCGGCGAACACCACCGGCCAGGAGAACGTCTCCGGGTTGAACAGCGGGGAGAGGCTGAACCCGTGGCCCTTGCCCTGGAGGAGCGCCCACAGGCCGACCACGAGGAACAGCAAGAGCACGATCACCTCGAAGGCGATCATCACCCGGGTGAGCTTGACCGTCATCCGGATCCCGCGCAGGTTGATCACCGTGTTGACGCCCACGAACACGATCAGCCAGGCCCACACGGGCACCTGCGGCACGCTCGCGTTCATGGCGATGGCGGCGACCAGGTAGAGCAGGCACGGGACGAGGATGTAGTCGAGCAGGATCATCCATCCGGTCAGGAACCCGACCGGCGGGGCGATGCCGCGGCCCGCGTAGTTGTAGACCGATCCCGACAGCGGGAACGCTTTGACCATCTGCGCGTACGAGGCGGCGGTGAACAGCAGCGCGATCATCCCGACGAGATACGCCATGACCGGCATGCCGCCTGATCGCGAGTAAACAAGGCCAAATATGGCAAACGGCGCAATCGGCACCATGAACACCAGGCCGTAGAACACGAGGTCGGTCAGCCCGACCCCGCGACGTAACTCCTGCCGGTAGCCGAACCGCTCGATGTTCTCTTGTGTGCGCACGACAAGCCTCTCCAGTCGTCATGCAGATGCGGGGGGTGATGCGGCGATCCTTCCGCAGCGCGGGCCCGCGTCGCAAGACTGGTGGCGGTGATGGGCCACAAGTGAATCCAGAGGTCGGCACGCGTTTTGCCACCTGCCCTGGGCAGAGCCGCCGGGGCTGATCGGCGGCTCAGCATGATCGGTCTCGGCCGGTGGATCTATGAGCCGAGCCGGGCCTGCAGCCCGTCGAGCAGGCGCTGGAGCCCGTAGTCGAAGGCGTCGTCGTTGGAGGCGGCCAGATCGCCCTCGCGCTGGGCGGCGTACCGGGCACGCAGCCGGGGGTAGTCGCGCACCGCCCGCTCGGCCGCCGGCCACAACCGCTCGGCCCACTCCTGCTTGCTCTGCCCGCTGCGCGCGACCATCGCCGCCCACGCGGCCTCGCCGGTGGAGATGCCGAGCACGTACGCGGTGACCGCGCTCAGGGCGTTGTCGGCCTCGTCGAGCGCGAACCCGGCCGTCTCGAACACGCCCAGCATGTGCTCGCTGTAGCGCAGCATGTTGGGCCCCAGGTAGGCGAGCCCGACCTCGCCGATCTTGGCGGCGAGCCAGTGGTGGCGCAGAATCGTCGCGCGCATGCCGTGGGCCACGCGCGTGACGGTCTCCCGCCAGTCGCCGCCGTCCTCGGTGGCGAGCAGCGGCAGCTCGCCGTAGACCTCGTCCACGGCCAGCTCGAACAGCTCGTCCTTGTTGCCCACGTGGCGATAGAGCGAGGTGGCCCCGGCGTTGAGCCTGGCGCCGAGGCGGCGCATGCTCAGCGCGTCGGCGCCCTCCTCGTCGAGCAGCCGGACCGCCTCGGCGACGATGAGTTCCCGGCTGAGCGCCGGCTGCTCCCGCTCGCGGCGCGGCTTGGCCCACACCGAGGGGATGGGCTGTTCGTCCGCAGGCATGCTGACCTCCTTGCTCATGCCCCAACCGTAGGGCACATCGTGCGCAAACGCGCACAACGAACCGGCGGCGTCCCTGGGTCTTGACGAACGACCTTCGCCTTCCGTACGGTTCCGGCGATCGGCGAAACATATCGTCATCGTGCCGAAATTTTCGGAGGCTCCATGTTGCGGGCAGTTGTCGCGGTCACCTTGCTCGGCGTCCCCTCGGTGGCACAACCGGCCGACCCCCCAGCCATCACCGTGAACGAGCGCGTCCGGCACCAGGAGATCGACGGCTTCGGCATCTCCCAGGCCTTCCGGCGCAACGAACTGCTCAAGGCGCTCTCGCCCGCCCAGCAGCGGGAGGTCCTCGACCTGTGGTTCGACCGTGACAAGGGGGCCGGGCTGAGCATCCTGCGGCTCGGCATCGGCTCCTCCCCCGCGGGCAGCCCGTACGACCACATGGTCTCCATCCAGCCCGAGGACCCGGGCGGCCCGGACGCACCCCCCAAGTACGTCTGGGACGGCGACGACAACAGCCAGGTATGGGTGGCCAAGGAGGCCAAGGCGTACGGGGTGAAACGGTTCTTCGCCGACGCCTGGAGCGCGCCCGGATACATGAAGGACAACGGCGACGACAAGAACGGCGGCACGCTGAAGCCGGAGTGGCAGCGGGCCTACGCCGACTACCTGATGGCGTACACGAAGTTCTACGCCAAAGAAGGCATCAAGATCACCGACCTCGGGTTCACGAACGAGCCCGACTGGACGACCACGTACGCCTCCATGCGCTTCACCCCCGAACAGGCCGCCCAGTTCGTCAAGGTCCTCGGGCCCGTCGCCAAGGGCGTTGAGGTCGTCTGCTGCGACTCCTTCGGCTGGAACCAGGCCAAGGCGTACACCGCCGCGATCGAGGCCGACCCGCAGGCGCGCCGCTGGGTCAAGACCCACACCGGCCACACCTACGCCAGCCCCGTGGACGCCCCGCTGCCGACCGACAGGAAGACCTGGATGTCGGAGTGGAACCCCAGCGGCTCCACCTGGAACGAGAACTGGGACGACGGCAGCGGCTACGACGGGTTCACGATCGCCCAGGCCGTCCACGACGCGCTCACGCTCGGGAACGTCAGCGCCTACGTCTACTGGCTGGGCGGCTCACGCGGGGAGACCAGGGCGCTGCTGCAACTCGACGACACGGCCAAGACTTACCACGTGTCCAAGCGGCTTTGGGCGCTGGCGGCCTACAGCCGGTTCATCCGGCCCGGCGCGGTCCGGCTCGACGCCTCGGCGGCCTCTCCCGCGCTGAAGGTCTCCGCCTTCCGCAACGCGGACGGCTCGCGCGTCATCGAGGTCCTCAACACCGGCACCACGCCCGTCACGTGGGACGGCGTCCGAGGCCGCGCCACCGCCTACGTCACCGACAACGCCAACTCCCTCACGCCGTCCCCGGTGACGGGCCGCACGGTCACCCTCCCACCCCGGGCCCTCACCACCATCGTCCTCCGCTGACCACCGCGGAGACCGCACCGCGGTGGTCAGCAGCGGCGAGGGAGGTGAGGGGTCAGCCCCACACCTCCTGGGCGGTTTCCACGATGAGTCGCAGTTTGGCGAACTGCTCGTCGGCCGTGAGCTGGTTGCCCTCGACGGTCGAGGAGAACCCGCACTGCGGCGACAAGCACAACTGGTCGAGGTCGACGAACTTGGCGGCCTCGTCGATGCGCCGCTTGAGCGCGTCCTTGGACTCCAGTTCTCCCCGCTTGGTGGTCACCAGCCCGAGCACGACCATCTTCCCCGGCGGCACGTACCGCAGCGGCTCGAACCCGCCCGAGCGTTCGTCGTCGTATTCGAGGAAGAACCCGTCGACCTTCAGTTCGCCGAACAGCGCCTCGGCCACGAAGTCGTAGCTGCCGGAGGCGGCCCAGGAGGAGCGGAAGTTTCCTCGGCACATGTGTGTGGTGATGGTCATGCCGGCGGGTTTGGCGGCCAGGGCGGCGTTGATCTGTTTGATGTAGCGCAGGTGCAGGTGTTCGGCGTCGTCCCCGCGCGAGGTCAGTTCGGCCCGCTGGGCGGGATCGTTCAGGTAGGCCAGGCTGGTGTCGTCGAACTGCAGGTACGTGCACCCGAGCGCCCCGATCCTGCGTACCTGCTCGGCGTAGGCGGCGCTGAGGTCGCGCCAGAACTCCTCCACGTCCGGGTAGACGTTCGGGTCGATCGCGGCGGGGCCGCCCCGGTAGTGGACCATGCTGGGCGAGGGGATGGTCAGTTTGGGCACGACCCCGTCGCCGACGGTGTCGCGCAGGAAGGTGAAGTCGTCGGCGAAGATCGGCTCGGCCAGCCTGATGCGGTCGTGGACGCGCAGCGCGGCCGGGCTCCATTCGATGTCGCCCTGCTCGTTGTGGAAGCGGACCGTGATGCGGTCGTCGGTGGCCTGGCCGACGCCGCCGAGCCGGTAGATGAAGTCCATGTGCCACGAGGTCCGTCTGAACTCGCCGTCCGTGGCGCTCTGCAGGCCGGCTTCGCGCTGCCTGCGGACGACCTCTCTGATGGCCTCGTCCTCGGTCTCCCGCAACGCGTCGCCGGTGAGGCTGTCACGGGCGCTCAGCAGCGCGGACGGCCGCAGGAGGCTGCCGACGTGGTCGGCGCGGAACGGGGGTGTGGTGCGCATTAAAGGATCATCTCCCTCTAAGTCAGGATCCGTAGAGGTGTCTGAGCGGGGCTTTGAGGATCTTGCCGGCCGCGTTCTTGGGTAATTCGGGGATGAATTCCAGAAATTTCGGGATTTTGAAGCGAGCTAACCGTCCGTCCAGGTGTGTCAGCAACTCGTCGGTCCCAACCTGGACGCCGGACCGCAACACGACCAGCGCCTTGCCGACCTCGCCCCATTTGTCGTCCGGCACGCCGATCACCGCGCATTCGGCCACCGCGACGTGCTCGTACAGGGCGCTCTCGACCTCGGCGGGATAGACGTTCTCTCCCCCGGAGATGATCACGTCGTTGAGCCGGTCGGAGATCCGCACGTAGCCGTCCTCGTCGGCAATCCCGACGTCGCCCGAGCGGAACCAGCCGTCGGGCGAGAGCACCCGGGCGCTCTCCTCGGGCCGCCGCCAGTAGCCGGGCATGACGTTGGGCCCCTGGACGTAGACCTCCCCCGGCTCCCCCGGCCGCGCGGGAGAGCCGTCACGCCCGACCAGTCGCACGTCGGAGAAGAAGCACGGCACCCCGGCCGAGCCCGCCTTGTCGACGGAGCGCTCGGCCCCGAGGAAGAGGGCTCCGGGGGCGGTCTCGGTCATGCCGTACCCCTGCAGGAACGTCAGCCCCCGGTCCTGATAAATCCGGATCAGCGGCTCGGGCACCGGCGCGCCCCCGCACAGCAGATGCCGCAGACTCGACAGATCGGCCTCCGCCCACCGCGGCGACCGCGCGAGGAAGCCGAACATCGACGGCACCCCGAACATCACCGTGACCCGCTCCGCCTCGACCAGGTCGAAGGTCCGCGCCACGTCGAACGACGGCTCCAGGACGGCCCGCCCGCCCTTGAGCACGGTCGGCACCAGCGTCTGCGCCAGGGCCGCGATGTGGAACAGCGGCGCGCTGATCAGGGTGACCTCGTCGTGCGCGAACGGCACGTCCACCAGCAGGTTGACGGTGTTCCACGTCAGGTTGGCGTGGGTGAGCATGGCGCCCTTGGGCCGTCCGGTGGTGCCCGAGGTGTACATGATCAGGCACACGTCGTCCTGGCTGACAGGCTTGTCGATCGGCTCGGGCGAGCCGGAGGCCAGCAGTTCCTCGTAGGCGGCGGCGGGAACGTGCCGTCCCGGCAGGCCCTCGCCGGACTGCCCCTCGCCCAGCAGGACGACCTCGGCCTGCGCGTCCTCCAGGATGAAGCGCAGCTCCTGCGCGGTCAGCCGGGTGTTGAGCGGGACGAACACCGCCCCGAGCAGCCCGGCCGCGAAGAACGTCTCCACCATCGACGGCTGATTGGCCCCGAGGTAGGCCACCCGCTCGCCACGCCCCACGCCGAGTGCCGAGGCCAGCCGGTATGTGCGTTCGCGCAGCTCACGATAGGTGTGGTCGCGTCCGCGGTAGGTCAGCGCCACGCGGTCGGGCGTCATGCGCGCCCTGCGTGCCGGCCATGAGCCAATCCCCTGATTCCGCATCGGCGCTCCTTGACCCTCAGGTCCTCAAGTTAGGCCACTATGCGATTGCTGTCACCGTTCTGCCCAAGTTTCGTCGGGGATCGCGTCGAGCAGCCGCGCGGCCACCTGCACCGCCTCCGGCCTGAACCGCTCGTGCAGCGCGTGGCACACCCGCTGCGCCTTCTCCGCGGGCCAGTCGTGCGGCAGGTAGCGCAGCGGCAGCCGGGGGTCGGTCCTGATGATCTGCAGCCAGTCGGTGAGCAGCATGAGCGAGCGGGCCAGGTCGTCGGGGGCGCCGGGTGCGGGGTCGGCCTGGTCCCAGCGGCGCAGGAACGCCCGGTAGCGCGCGCCCAGCCCCGCCAGGTCGTAGGCGTCGCCGACCAGCGTCTGCATGTCGGTCGGCCGCCTGGGCTCGGCGGCGAAGACCTTGACGTTCGCGCCGAGGTCGTCGATGACGCGCGCGGGGTCCACCTCTCCGGGGGCGATCCACAAACCATTCTGCAACGGCCCGAACCCGGCCCAGATCAGGCGTGAGCGCAGTTCGTGCCGCTGCCGCTGCCAGGACTCCGGCAGCGAGAAGCCGATCAGCGTCCAGCGGTCCTCGTCGGCGTCGTTGACGACGCCGCTGTGCCAGATGCGGCGCTCGCCGTCCTTGAGCACCTCGGTGCTGGTCGGCGTGAGACCGAAATACATGCGCCGGCCGGAACGCTGGCGGCGCAGCAGCCCTCGGCCGACCATCCGGGTGAGGGTCGAGCGCGTGGCCTCCTCCGAGATCCCGACCCTGGCGAAGGCGTCGATGAAGCTTTTGGAGGAGACGCAGATCCCGCGCCCGTACACGTGGTCTCCGAGGAAGGTCAGGATCACTGACTGAGGCCGCATCGGAAAGCCCTCCCCAGATATTGGGCACTCTATTGACAGCCGTAATGTACCTGCCTACATTCGGGGCCACATCGCCGGTCCAGGAGGTCCTGATGCGCAGGCTTCTTCCGTCCCTGGCCTGTTTCGTCTTGGCGGCCGTCGCCGCGTGCGGCGGGAGCGGTGGGGGCGAATCCGGCGGCGCCCAGGATCCGGTCAAGGTCGGGCTCATCGTCTCCCTGACCGGCAACTACACGCCGCTGGGCAGCGAGGACAAGAAGGCCGTGGAGCTGGCCGTCGAGCAGGTCAACGCCCAGGGCGGGCTGCTCGGGCGCAAGGTGGAGCTGGTCGCCCGCGACGACAAGACCGCCCCCGACCAGGGCATCGTGGCCTACAACCAGATCAAGGGCGAGATCGACGCGCTGATCGGCCCGGTGTTCTCCAACTCGGCGCTCGCGATCGAGCCGCTCGCGCAGCGCGACAAGATGCCCTATCTGTCGCTGGCCCCCGCCCAGGAGCAGGTCGAGCCGATCAAGTCGTACATCTTCGTCACGCCCGCGCTGTCCAGCATGTACGCCGAACGCTTCCTGCAGTACATCCAGGCCCAGGGCATCAAGACGATCGCGGTCGCCTGGGACTCCAAGAGCGCGTACTCGGTCTCCGGGCACAAGTCGATGGTGGCGCTCGCGCCGAAGTACAACGTGACGATCGCCGTGGACGAGCCCTACGAGACCACGACCTCCGACTTCAGCCCGGTCTTCCAGCACGTGCGCGACTCCCAGGCCGAGGCCCTGGTGTTCTGGGGCTCGGGCGCGCCCGGCGTGACGGCCGCCAAGCAGTACGCGGCCTCCGGGCTGAAGACCCCGCTGTTCCTGACCGCCTCGCAGGCCAGCAAGCTGTGGCTGGAGCCGATGGGCGAGGCCGCGGAGGGCATGACCGTGCAGAGCGCCATCGGCGTCGTCGGCGACCACCTGCCCGACGGCAAGCAGAAGCAGATCATCGACCAGATGGCGGAGCCGTACGAGAGCAAGCACGGCTATCCGCCGCCGCAGTTCGCGCAGGACGGCTACAGCGCGAGCCTGCTGCTGTTCGAGGCGATCAGGAAGGCCGGCAGCACCGACAAGACCAAGATCCAGCAGGCGCTGGAGACGATGGACCTGATCACGCCGAACGGCCGCTTCCGCTAC
The DNA here is from genome assembly GCF_042650645.1 of Nonomuraea purpurea. Taxonomy (NCBI): domain Bacteria; kingdom Bacillati; phylum Actinomycetota; class Actinomycetes; order Streptosporangiales; family Streptosporangiaceae; genus Nonomuraea; species Nonomuraea purpurea. Next base: position 325,192 of record NZ_JBHSBI010000001.1, on the reverse strand, counting down.
TCCCCCACCGACCATTCCGGGTTGTCGCCAGAGTTCATCTCGGTCAACACCGTGAAGAACGGCCAGTTCGTCCCCACCGAATGGGCCAAGGAACAGCTCACCAAGACCGTCACCGCCGCGGGGTAGCGCGTGCTGACGGTCACCGGGGTCTCCCGGTCCTTCGGGGGCGTCTACGGCGTCCGCGACGTCTCGCTGAACGTCGCGGACGGCGAGGTCTGCGGCGTCATCGGGCCGAACGGCGCCGGCAAGTCCACGCTGTTCAACCTGATCACCGGGCATCTGGCGGCCGACCACGGCCAGATCTCCTTCCTCGGGCACCGCGTGGACCGGCTCGCGCCGCACCGGCGGGCCAGGCTCGGCATGTCGATCGTCTTCCAGGCGGCCAGGGTCTTCCGCGGCATGACGGTCAGGGAGAACGTCATGGTGGGCCTGCACGGGCGCACGAGCGCGGGGTTCGTCTCGGCGGCGCTGCGGCTGCCCCGGCACCGGCGCGACGAGCGCCGGATCGCCGCCGAAGCCGAGGCGGCGCTGGAACGCGTGGGCCTGGCCGGCTGGGCCGAGCGGCCCGCCGACCGGCTGCCGATCGGGCAGCAGCGGGCGCTGCAACTCGCCCGCGCCCTGTGCGCGCGGCCCCGGCTGCTGCTGCTCGACGAGCCCGCCTCCGGGCTGCGCGGCCAGGAGCGCGAACGGCTCGCGACGCTGGTGGAGGAGCTACGGGCGAGCGGGCTGACGATCCTGCTCATCGAGCACGACGTGGCGTTCGTGACCCGGCTCGCCGACCGCGTCGTGGTGCTCGACCTGGGGCAGGTCATCGCGGAAGGATCCCCTGCCGAGGTGCGCGCGGATCCGCTGGTGCTCGCCGCCTATCTCGGACAGACCTCATGATCGACGTCAAGGACCTGGTCGTCTCGTACGGCACCGCGACCGCGCTCGACCACCTCACCCTCACGGTGGCGCGCGGCGAGATGGTCGCCCTGCTCGGCCCGAACGGCGCCGGCAAGTCCACGCTGGCGGGCACGCTCGCGGGCCTGCTCAAGCCCGCCTCGGGGACGGTGTCGATCGGCGGCCGGTTGGCGCTGATCCCGGAGGGCCGCCAGCTCTTTCCTGATCTGTCGGTCGCGGACAACCTGGCGCTCGGCGGCTGGCGCTCCGGCGAACGCGACCCCGCGTTCGTTTTCGACTTTCTGCCCCGTCTGGCCGAGCTGGCCGGACGGCGGGCCGGAGTGCTGTCGGGCGGCGAGCAGCAGATGGTGGCGTTCGGGCGGGCCATGATGTCCCGGCCGGACGCCCTGGTCGTGGACGAGCTCTCCCTGGGCCTGGCCCCGAACGTGACCGCCGACCTGGCCGGCCACCTGGCCGAGCTGAACCGCGAGCGGGGGCTGACCGTGCTGCTCATCGAGCAGAACGCGCGGCTGGCCTTCGACCTGTGCCGGCGGGCGTACGTGCTGGAGTCCGGGCGGCTGGTGACCGAGGGCGAGTCGGCGGAGCTGGCCGATGACCCGCGCGTGGCCAGCGCGTACCTGGGCGGGGCGATCACATGAGCGCGTTCCTGACGTACCTGCTCAACGGCCTGGCCGTCGGGTGCGCGATCGCGCTCATCGCCGGCGGCCTGGTCGTCATCCACCGGGTCACCGGCGTGGTGAACTTCGCCCAGGGGACGTTCGCCGTGGTCGCGGGCCTGTGCACGTCCTCGCTGCTCGGGCTGGGCCTGCCGCACGGGGTCAGCGAGATCGCCGCCGTGCTGGCGGCGGCGCTGGCGGGCCTGCTGACCGGGCTGGCCGCCATCGGCAGGCGCGACACCACGCCGCTGTCGTCGCTGATCGTCACGCTCGGCGTGGGCGTGCTCGCCTACGCCGTCGAGATCGTCCTATGGGGCGACCAGCCGCGCTCGGCCCCCGGCCTGGCGGGCTCGGTGACGATCGCGGGGGCGCGGATCCAGACGCAGCACCTGCTGGTGATCTCGGTGACGGCGGCCGCGTTCGTGCTGCTCGCGCTCTTCTTCGGCCGCACCTACCTGGGCAAGGCGCTGACCGCGTGCGCCTCGAACCCGTTCGCCGCCCGCGTCGTCGGAATCGACACCCGGCTGATGGGGCTGCTGGCGTTCGCGCTCGGCGGGCTGCTCGGCGGCATCGCCGGGGTGCTGGTCACGCCGCTGCGTCCGATCTCGTTCGACACCGACGTGACGCTCATCGTCAACGGTTTCGCGGCGGCCGTCTTCGGCGCGCTGACCCGGCCGGTGGTCACGCTCGTCGGCGCGCTGCTGCTCGGCGTGGCCGAAACCATGGCCGCGGGCTACGGCTACGGCTCCCACCAGCTCGAAGTCGCGCTGGGCCTGATGATCGTCGTCATGATCGTGCAGGCGAGCCGCCGCTCGGCGATCTCCCAGGAGTCCACATGATCAAGCTGATCGCCGGGCTCGTCGTCGCCGCCGTCACGCTCGCGCTGCCCGCGGTCCTCGACGACAGCGCGCTGGCGGTGTACATCCTGCTGGGGCTGGCCGCCATGGTCACCGTCGGGGTGTCGCTGCTCATGGGGTACGCCGGGCAGGTGTCGCTGGGGCAGGGCGCCTTCTACGCCATCGGCGCCTACACCGCGGCCCTGCTCTCGCTCAACGGGGTCCCGCCACTGGCCGGGCTGGTCGCCGCCCCCGTGGTGGCGGCGCTGTTCGCGCTGGTGGTCGGGACGCCGCTGCTGCGGCTGCGCGGGCACCACCTGGCCTTCGCGACCCTGGCCATGCAGCTCATCCTGCTCTCGCTGGCCGGGCAGTTGGAGTTCACCGGCGGCGACATCGGGCTGCAGGCCATCCCGCAGTTCGCGGTGGGCTCGTTCGAGGTGGGCAGCGCGGCGGCGTACGCGTACCTGACCTGGGCCGGGGTCGCGCTGGTCATGCTGGTGACCCGCAACGTCATCGCCTCACGGCCGGGACGCGCGCTGCGGGCGCTGGCCACCAGCGAGACCGCCGCGGCCTCCTCCGGAATCCCGGTCGGACGGTACAAGCTGGTCGTCTTCGCGCTCTCCGCCGCCTTCGCGGGGCTGGCCGGCGGCATCTACTGCTTCTACGCCGGGTACGTGGCGCCCGGCTCGTTCCCCGTGCTCATCTCGATCCAGTACATCGTCATGGCCGTGGTCGGCGGGCTCGGGACGACCTGGGGCGCGCTCGTGGGCGCCACCGCGATCACGCTGCTGGTCCAGGGGCTGAACAGCCTGGGCGCGCTGCCCGGCATGCCGACGTACGCGCCCAGCGTGCTGTCCTACGCCGTGTACGCGCTCGTCCTGATCGTCGTCGTGCTCTTCCTGCCGAACGGCCTGCTGCCCGCCATCGCGGGACGGCTGTCACGCCGGCGCGACGACCCGCCGGTGGAGACCCGCTGAGCGAGCGCTGGAACGCGGCTCTCATCCACATACGCCGTTGAATGTCCGTGCTATTCGCTAAGCTCTGCAGCGGCAGGGCTGTAGCGCAGAGGTCGTCGCGCCTTACAGCAGGTTGGAGGACGTCGGTTCGAATCCGACCAGCCTTGCCCCAGATCGCGGAAGTCATCGGTGGGGGTGTGGGTGTCGGTCGTCGATCCTGACGTGACCGGGACACCGCCACCCGGATCAGGAACCCTCCCCGACCAGGCCGAGGTCGAGACCTGCCTGCGGGTGATGGCCCAGGCACGCGCGGCGGATCCGGCCGATCCTCGATGGGCGGCCGTGCACGAGGCCGCGGCGCACCTGTACCGGACGGGGAAGAAGACACGGAAGGCGGCGCGGCACGCCGAGCGCAGGCGACGCGACCACGAGGCCACGGCGGCCACGGCGCGCTATCGAGAGCAGGATCCATCCCCCTCGACGGGCCCCCGGGATCAGGCCGGATCCGCGGAGCCGGATCCGCCGGGTAACCAGTCCGCGCCGACACGGCGTTCGCTGGTGGGCACGCGACGCTGTTACGTCTGCAAGTCCGCCTACCAGCAGGTGCATCCGGAATACCACCTGCTGTGCCCGGATTGCGCCGAGGAGAACCTGGCCCGTCGGCACGCCCGCTGCGACCTGCGTGGCCGCCGGGCGATCGTGACCGGCGGACGGGTGAAGATCGGTTTCCAGCTGACGCTGAAGCTGCTGCGCGACGGCGCGGACGTCCTGGTCACCACCCGCTTCCCGCGCGATGCCGCCCGTCGGCTCGCGGCCGTGCCCGACGCCGAAGCCTGGCTGGACCGGGTACACGTCCACGGTGTCGACCTGCTCGACCTGGCGGCCGTCGCGGGTCTGCTGGAGTCCGTTCAGCGGCGTTTCAGTCATCTCGACCTCCTCGTCAACAACGCGGCCCAGACGATCCGCCGGCCCGCCGTGTACCACCGCGAGGTGCGCGCGGCGGAGCGCGCGCCGCTGAGGGGCCTGGCCGCGCAGATCGACGTGGCGGACGTATCGGGGACGGCCGCGCCGGCGGTCACGGCTCCTTCGGACTCCGCGCGTACGCCCCACGGGCAGGCCGTCACGCGGCGGGAGGACGCCCTGGAGGTGCTGTTCCCCGCCGGGCAGACGGACGAGACCGGTCAGCCGCTGGACCTGCGCGACCGCAACAGCTGGAGTCTGCGGCTGCACGAGGTGGACCCGGCCGAGTGGCTGGAGGTCCAATTGGTGAACTCCTTCGCGCCGTTCTTGCTGACCTCCCGGCTGCGCGGTCTGCTCGAAGCCTCTCCGTGGCCGGACCGGTACGTCGTACAGGTCTCGGCGATGGAGGGCAGCTTCTCCCGGGAGCAGAAGACCGTCCGCCATCCGCACACCAACATGGCCAAGGCCGCCCTGAACATGCTGACCCGCACCGCCGCCGCGGACTATGCCGCCTCGGGCATCTACATGAACAGCGTCGACACCGGCTGGGTCACCGACGAACGCCCCCATCCGGACAAGACCGCGCAGCGCGAGGCCGGGTTCCGCCCGCCGCTGGACGTCATCGACGGCGCCGCCCGGGTCTACGACCCGATCGTGCGCGGTGTGGGCGGCGAACGGGTGTCCGGCCTGTTCTTGAAGGACTACCGACCGGTGGATTGGTGATGATGGAGCCGACGCCCGTACGCTGCCCCGCGATCGAGCACGTTGACGTGCCGCCGGCCGATCCGGCTGACCTGGGTCCGCTGGTCGCCCGGCTGGCCGCAGCGACCCCGGTGGCGGCCGACGAGATCTTCCCGCTCGGCACCGTACGGCCCGATGGCCGGGTCGACCTGTGCAAGCAGGGCCTCGGCCCGGCCGGCGCGGCGCGGCTGCTCCCGGCCGCGGTGGCCTCGCCGCACGCCGTCCATCTGCTGCTGGGCACCAACGCCATCGGGAACGACGGAGCCCGGACCATCGCCGGCGCGCTCGTTCCCGGCCACGGCCTGGAGACTCTCTACCTCGGCTGCAACCGCATCGGCGCGGCCGGCGCCGAGGCGCTCGCCGATCGACTGGCCACGGACACCACCGTGCGCGCCGTGTGGCTCAAGCGGAACCCGGTGGGCGACGACGGAGTCCTCGCCCTGGCCGCGATGCTGCGCAGGAACACGACGATCCGCACTCTCGACCTGGTCAACACCGGGCTCACGCGGGAGGGGCTGCGGGCGCTGCTGGTCGTGCTCGCCGAGCGGCCGAATCCGGTCGAGCGGCTGTTTCTGGGCGGGAACGGGCTGGGCCCGGAGTCCGGCGACCTGCTGGCCGCGCTGATCCGGGACGCCCGGGTACGCGAGCTCTACCTTCCTGCCAACCATCTCGGCGACGCCGGTGCGGCCACGCTCGCCGCAGTGGCCGACCCCGCCCAGCCGGTGCGCCTGGGCCTCGGTGGCAACGGCATCGGGCCGGACGGTGCACGCGCGCTGGCCGACGCGCTCGGCGGTATCGAGGCCCTCGACCTGGGACGTCCGCCATCGGAGTGGAGCCTCGGCGCACCCGCGAACGTCACCGGAGACACGGGCGCCGCCGTGCTGGCCGAGGCTCTGCCCGGCAGCCCACTGCGTCGGCTGGAGCTGCGCCGCACCGGGATCACCGGCCGTGGCGCCAAGGCCCTGCTGGCCGCCGTCCCCGACGACACCCGTCTGGAATACGTCGGGTTCGGCCCCGGTGTGCCCCGCCGGGTGAAGCGTGCGCTGGCGCCACGGCTCCGTCCCGCCGCCAGGACCCATCCTGACCTGCACGCGATCGGGAGCCTCTACCGGTGAGCGCGGCGCCCCCACCGGCCGGTCTGCCACCTCATGCGCCGTCCCGTTCGTATCCGCCGCACGAGGCGTCCCGGTTACGGCGGATCCGGCGGTACGCGGTGCCCCCGTGGATGATCGATCAGGCGAGCGAACGACGGCTCGCCGGCGACTGGCGTGGCGCCTGCGCCGCCGCCAACGTCGATGTCACCTTCGACCTGGCCGACATCGCGAACGCGCACGGCGACGCCGTCGCCACGGCGCTCGAGGACGACCTGCGCAACTTCGCCCCGGACCTGCTGCGCTGGCACCTGCCCCGCCTGGACCGCGGGCGCACGACGATCGTGCCCGATCAGGTGATGGTCCTGGGGCGGCCGGGTGGGGCCTCAGACGCCCCGTACCTGTACCTCCGGACGCCCCGCTGGATGGCCCACGGCCCGCAGCGGCTGCGCCTGCACGTCGGGCCGGTTCCCCACCAGGACACCTATCTGGAGACCGACTGGGCCTACTGCGCGTTCTGGCGCGACGTCGTCCAGGACTGGAGCTCCTCGCGTCACCTGTGGGATGTGCGCCATGCCGACGATCTGCGTGAACGCTGCGGCGGCGACAAGGCTCGGGCTCCGTTCTTCCACGGCGACGGCACACCGCGCAGGGTGGATGAGCTTCCCACGGCCGACCCTGGCCGCGCCGACCCGGCGTCGCGCACCGAGTGGGTCACGCTGCTGCACGAACGCGGTGAGGTCGAAGCGGCGTTAGCGGCCGCCGGCATCGATCTGGACGCCGCGCCGCTCGAGGTCGATCCCTATTACGAGGTGAATCGCGTTGATCCGCTCGACGTCCTCGCGCGGATGCCCCTCGCCTTGACCCGCGTGGAGGCGGAGATCCGTCGCCTTGCGGCCTCAGGGGGAACCGGCCGGTTCTGGCTTCCCTACCGGCAGTACGCGGCGCTCCTCTTCGAGGCCGGCGGATCGGATGCGGGTCTGCGCGTCCGAGTCGTTCCCTTCGAGATGGGCTCGGAGCCCGCGGACACGGTGCTTCCCGAAGCGTGCTGGCGCCGCCTGCCCGACCTTGACCTGCTGCGGGACGGCTATCCGCCGGAGCGGCTCCATCCGCTCGTACGCGAGGCCCTGTTCCCGAGCCGGGCCGTGCACGGCGTTCCTGCGGGGCCGTCCGACCCGGAACTCCCGAAACCGGCCCGGATCCGCTGCCGTGGCGAGTGGCACGAGGTGTCCTTCCGTGACGGCGTCCTGCACATCCCGCACAGCGCGCAGGAGCAGCAGCGGGAGGGCGCCATGCGGGCGTTCGGGGGCGCGATCGCCGGATGCTTCGCCGTACGGCACACGTGGACGTCCGGAACAGGACGGCTGCCCAAGGCCCTGCGCGAGCAGCGAGGGGAGCTGTTCTCGCGGGTCCAGCACGGCGACCTCCCGGGGGTCCTGCGACTGCTGGACGCCGGCGTGGATCCACGCGTCCGTGATGGCCGACGGCGCACCCTGCTCCACATGCTGCACCTGCTCGATCCCGGCGTCGATCCGAGGGTGCACGGCCCTCGAAGGCGCGAGGCGGCCCACCGGCTGCGGCACCTCGACCATGATGGTCTGCTCGGGCGGCTCCTGGCGGTGGGCCTGGACATCGATGCCAGGGATGAGGACCAGCGCACGCCGCTGTTCTCCGCGATCTGCGGGGACGGTTCTGTGGCGCTCGTCCATGCACTGCTCACCGCAGGGGCGCGGATCGACCTGACCGGCGAGATCCACGGCGAGCCCGTCTCGCTCTACCGCCTGATCGCCTGGCGCGATCGCGATGACCTGGACTTCATCACGGATCGGATCGAACGCGAGCATCCGGAACTCGCCGAGGAGGAGTGAACGCCGTCAGCACGCCAGCAGCGCCGCGCCGCACGCCGTCCTACCCACCGGACGAGGCGTCGAGCCGACGGCGGATCCTGCGGTACGCCGTCCCTCGGTGGATGATCGAGCGGGCCACCGAGCGACGTCTCGACGGAGACTGGCGCGGCGCCTGTGCCGCCGCGAACGTCGACGTCGCCTTCGACCTGGCCGACATCGCCCGCGAGCATGGCGGCGCCGTCGCGGCCGCTGTCGAGGACGACCTCCGCCATTTCGCGCCGGACCTGCTGCGCTGGCATCTGCCGCGTGTCCTGACGGGACGTACGACGATCCGCACCGACCTGACGGTGACATTGAGCGGTTACCCGGGTGCGGCCAAGGCCACGCAGTATCTGCACGTCACCACGCCCGGCATGGTAGACGGGCCGCAGCGGCTACTCCTGTGCTTCGGCCGGATCGACCATGCCGTCAGCTCTCGCAATCATTGGCGCCTCCTCCACAACTGGACCATGCTGCGGCATCTGTGGGATGTGCGGCACACCGGTGCGCTGCTGGAACGCCATGGTGGCGAAAACCGGCCGCCGTTCTTCAACGCGGACGGGACCCTGCGCGCCGCCGGGGAACTGCCCACGGCCGACCCCGGTCCCGCCGACCCGCCGACCCGCGCCGAATGGGTGACCCTGCTGCATGAGCAAGGGGAAGTCGAGGCGGCGCTCGCCGCGGCGGGAATCGCGCTGGATCCGTCACCGCTCAAGCCCCGCTGGGGCGCCCCGATCGATCCGTTGACTGTCCTGGAGAAACTGCCGCTGGCGCTGACCAGGCTCGAGCCGGAGATCCGGCTGCTCATCCGCGAGGGCTTCGGGCGTCGCTTCCAGATTCCGCATTCCTGGAACAGTTCCCTGCTGCTCGAAGGCAGCAAACGCGGCAACGAACTGCGGATCCGGATCATCGACCCCAAAGAGATCTCCGGCACCCCGATGCTGCCCGAGGCGTGCTGGCGGCGGCTGCCGGACCTCGACGCACTCCGGCATGGCGACGAGGACCCGGACCGGCTGCATCCGCTGGTCCGGGACGCGCTCTTCCCGCTGCGTGAGGACCCCGCCGATCCGGTCGGACCGCCGGACCCGCGGCTCCCGTCCCCGGTTCGGGTGCGCTGCCGCGGCGAGTGGCACGAGGTGTGCTTCCAGGACGGCGCGCTGCGGATGCCGCACAGCGCGGACGAGCATCGGCGAGAGCAGGCGATGCGGGCGTTCGGCGGCGCGGTCGCCGGTTGCTTCGCCGTGGCGCAGGCGGTGTCCTCCGGCGAAGGCCGGCTGCCGAAGGCCCTGCGCGAGCAGCGGCGGGAGCTGTACAGCCGCGCCCAGCACGGTGACACGCCGGGAGTGCTCAGGCTTCTCGACGCCGGGGTCGACCCGCGCTTGCGTGACGGCCGGCGCCGCACGCTCCTGCACGCGCTGATCCACCTGGACCACGAGGTCCTGCTGCCGCGCCTGCTGACGGCCGGGGTCGATCTCGAGGCCGTGGACCACAACCGGCGCACGGCGCTGCACGTGGCGGTCGGAGACAACGGTTCCGTCGCGCTGGTACGGGCGCTGCTGGCCGCCGGAGCGAACCCCGACGTCGCCGACGACATGAGCCAGTCGCTCTCTCAGCTCATCCGCTCCCACAAGCGCACCGACCTGGACTTCCTCCTGGCCCTGCTGGACCGGGACCCGCAGAAGAACGAGGAACAGTGAACGTCACCGACGAGGACTTCGCACCGGATCCGCTGGCCGCGGCCGACGAACTGGTCCGCAGGCTCGGCTCCCAGCGGACGGAGCCGGCCGCGAACCCGCAGCTGGAGGCGCTGTCGCTCGCGGTGTCGGCGAACCTCCCCGTGCTGTTGTGGGGCGAGCCGGGGATCGGCAAGTCCGCCGGCCTCCAGCAGTTGGCCGCCGGGCTCGGCGTCCCGCTGGAGACGGTGATCGCGAGCGTGCACGAGCCCTCCGACTTCGCCGGTCTTCCGATCATCGGTGACGATCCGGCCACCACCGGGGTGCCGATGGCCCCACCGGACTGGGCAGTGCGGCTGGCTGCGGCCGGGCGCGGCGTCCTGTTCCTCGACGAGCTGTCCTCCGCTCCCCCTGCCGTCCAGGCGGCGCTGCTGCGGGTCGTCCTCGAACGCCGGGTCGGCAGCCTGCCGCTCCCGGAGCCGGTCCGTGTGGTCGCCGCCGCCAACCCGCCGTCCAGCGCCGCGGACGGCTGGCACCTCAGCCCGCCGCTGGCGAACCGGTTCGTCCACCTGCAGTGGACGCACGACCCGCGGACGGTCGCACGAGGCATGGCAGGAACCTGGCCGGCCGCGCCGCTGCCGCTCGTCGACCCGGCCCGGGTGCCCAGCGCGGTCGCGCGCGCCCGCGGGGTGGTCTCCGGGTTCCTCACCGCACGGCCAGGCCTGGCCCACCACCTGCCCGGCGACGCGGAGAGCCGGGGCCATGCCTGGCCGTCGCCGCGTACCTGGGAGATGGCGCTGCGCCTGCTGGCGGTCGGGTACGCCGCCGGCTCCGACCAGAAGGCGGTCGCGGCCGCGGTGATCGGCGCGGTGGGCGACGGCGCGGGCCTGGAGCTGCTGGCCTACCTCGAACAGCTCGACCTGCCCGACCCGGACCGCGTTCTGGCCAATCCGGACGCCTTCGCACTACCGGAGAGAGGCGACCGGCAGCTCGCCTTCCTGACGGCCGTCGTCTCAGCCGTGCAGAGCGACCTCACGCGGCGGCGCTGGGAGGCCGGCTGGGCGGTGCTGGCCAAGGCCGTCGACGCCGGCGTACCCGACGTCGCGGCCCGGGCCGCCGCGGATCTCGCGGCCCTGCGCGACACCGACTGGCCGGTGCCGAGCGGCATCGACGCCTTCCTCGATCTGCTCCAGCTGTCCGGCGCGCTGCCGAGCACCGTCTGACCCATGGCCGAATTCGACCAGGTCAAGTTGCTCGCCGCGCGGTACCGTGCCGCGAGCGACCGGCCGTACCTCGCCTCCGCGCTCTACTCGCTGACGGTCGTGCCGAGCAGCGGCGTGCCGACGATGGCCGTCGACCGGCACTGGCGGTGCTACGTGTCACCGGCGTTCGTCGCGGCGACGTCCGTTCCCGAACTCGCGGGCGTATGGATCCACGAGCTGGCTCACGTGCTGCGCGACCACCACGGCCGTGCGGACCGGCTACCGGCCACCGACCAGCGTGACCGGTTGCGCGTGAACGTCGCCCAGGACTGCGAGATCAACGATGACCTGCTCGCCGACGGCCTGGCACTGCCGGAAGGCCGGGTGGAACCCGGCACCTTCGGGCTGACGACCGGACGGCTGTTCGAGGAGTATCTCCCGCACCTGCCGCCGTCCGCCGTCTGCTCCGACTGCGGCTCCGGCGCCCACGGCGCACCAGGTGACTGGGAGATCACCGGCGACGGCGGGCCGGGCGGCGTCAGCACGGTCGAGGCCGAGGCTCTGCGCCGGCACACCGCCGAGGCGATGCGCGCCCACCGGCGCAACCGCGGCAGCCTCCCGGGCGGCTGGCAACGCTGGGCGGAGCAGATCCTGGAACCGACGGTCGACTGGCGCCGCGTGCTCGCGGGCGCCGTACGGGAGGCGGTCGCCTGGGCCGCCGGGGCCGTCGACTACACCTACCACCGCCCGTCCCGCCGCACCGCCGCACTGCGCGGCGTCGTGCTGCCGAGCCTGCGCCGGCCACTGCCGGTCGTCGCGATCGTCATCGACACCTCGGGGTCCATGGGCGAGGACGACCTCGCGGCGGCCCTCGCCGAGGTCACCGGCGTACTGCGGGAGGTCGGCGTCGGCGGTAATCGGGTCACGGTGCTCGCCTGCGATGCCGACGTGCAGACCGCTGCTCGGGTGACGTCCGCGCAGCAGGTGAATCTCGCCGGTGGGGGCGGCACCGACATGCGGGTCGGCATCAGGGCGGCCCTCGCCCTGCCCGAACGGCCCGGCGTCGTGATCGTGCTGACCGATGGCTTCACTCCGTGGCCCGAGGCGCCGTCGTCGTCCCGCCTCATCGCCGCGCTCATTGGCGCGGACCCGCCGCCCCCGCCCGCCTGGGTCGAAGCCATCCGCATTCCCCGAACCGCTGACGCGTGATACGCCCGCTGCTGCGCGGCTGCCACTGTCGCGACCTCGAGGGTGCGCTGCCTCGCACCGGAAAATCGGAGTGCGTCGGGGACACGGTCGGTGTTGCATGGATCAGATGATCGACGAACCGCTGGAACGGCTCCGTACCGCCGCACGACGCACCCGCGAATTGGCTCGAAATCGGACAGCCACCGGCCTGGGCCACGAGGATGCCGACGACGACGTCGGCACGATCAACACCGACGCCGCCCTCGGGTTCGACCCCTTCCCTTTGCTCGAAGCCTTCCACCGAAACGGCGTCCGGGTTGTGGTCATCGGGCAAGTCGCCGGCATCATGCATGGATCCACCGAACTGACCGGCGATCTTGACCTGCTCTGGGACGGCACGCCGGCCCACGCCCCAGCACTGGCAGCCGCCTTCGACTCCGTCAATGCCCAGCTCACTGACGAATCGGGCAGCCTCGTGGCACCTCACCCGGATGTCCTGCTCCGCCCCAAGGCCCCATTCACCTCGCTCGGAGCCAGCGGCGATTGCTGCACCCCGGCACTGCCCTGGGGAACCCTCCCAGTCCGGGAGTTTCTCGACCGTGCGATCACCGCAGTCGACCCGGACGGGCTGGAAGTTCACTACGTCTCCCGCGAAGATCTGATCCGGATGCGCCGTGTCATAGGCCGCCCCAAGGACCTCCGCAGAGCGGACGAACTGGACTCTCTACCCGCCGCCAAGGGCCGATAGAAGAGCGTCGAAGGTCAGCGGGGAACCACCTGAGCGCGGACGCCAGGGAGACCGTCGAATGCGGCCGAGGCATCCATCGTGATCACTGTTCTGGCCGTGGTTGCGGCCGTCGCCGCGATCAGCAGATCGTACGCGCCTCGCGGCTTACCTTCTCGTCGGACATGCGCCATGAGCCGAGCGTGAACTCTGGCGACGTCTGTCGTGTACTCCTCGACGGGAATCAAGGCCAGGACGTCATCCACAAAGGCCTGTCGATTGGGGCGTCGGGCCACATCGGCCATCTCCACGCCGACGAGGAGTTCAGCCACGGTGATCGCCGCAATCGCCACATCATCGGCGTCCTCGATCACCGTGTCCACGGACGTCCTGCCTCGCTCAGCGGCGATGAGTACGCCCGTGTCCAGGATCAGGCGTCGGGCCACGTGCCCCTCATCTCATCAGTGACGGACTCGCGGGCCGCCGCGACATCAGCCTCGAAATCCGCGTCCAGTGTCCCGGCACTTCTGGCCAGAAACGCCTTGACCATACGTCCCGGCGCAGTGGGCGCAGGGCCGATCACGGCGATTTGCCTCCCACCACGAGTCACCACGATCGTTTCCCCGCGCTCCGCCTCGTCAAGGACGGTCGCGAAGCTCCGAGACGCCTCGGTGGCAGTCATCACCTTCATAGAATCAGATTATCTGATTCGGCGGTGCCCGCGTACCGCGGACGGGTTTCGCAGGTCAGAGACTACTTGGCCAGGTGCCTACTGATCACCAGGCGCTGGATCTGGTTGGTGCCCTCGAAGATCTGCATGATCTTGGCCTCGCGCATGTAGCGCTCCACCCGGAACTCCCGCGTGTACCCGTACCCCCCGAACACCTGCACCGCGTCCGTCGTCACTTTCATGGCCGCGTCGGTGGCGACCAGCTTGGCGACGCTGGCCTGACGGCTGTAGGGCAGGCCGGCGTCGCGGCGGCGGGCGGCGTCGAGGTAGGTGGCCCGCGCGCTGTCGACCCCGGCGGCCATGTCGGCGAGCAGGAAGCCGAGCCCCTGGTGGTCGATGATGCGCTTGCCGAACGTCTTGCGTTCCTTCGCGTAGGCCACGGCCTCGTCGAGGGCGGCCTGGGCGAGGCCGGTGGCGCAGGCGGCGATGCCGAGCCGGCCGGAGTCGAGGGCGCTGAAGGCGATCTGCAGCCCCTGCCCCTCCTCGCCGATCAGCCGGTCGGCGTCGAGGATCGCGCCGTCCCAGTGGGCGCTGGTCGTCGGTATGGCGTGCAGCCCCATCTTCTCCTCCGGCCGCCCGAACGTCAGCCCGTCGGCCGCCCCGGGGGCCAGGAAGCAGGAGATGCCTCGCGAACCCTCGCCGGTGCGGACGAACAGGGCGTAGAAGTCGGCGATGCCGCCGTGGGTGATCCACGCCTTGTTGCCGGTGATCCGGTATCCGTTCTCGACCCGCTCCGCCTTGCAGGTCAGGGCCCCGGCGTCGGATCCGGCCTGCGGCTCCGACAGGCTGTAGCCGCCGATCAGGCGCCCGGCCAGCAGGTCGGGCAGCCACCGCTCCCGCTGCTCGGCGGTGCCGTAGGCGGCCACGGGGAAGCAGGCGAGGGTGTGCACGCTGGTCGCGACCGCGACGGAGGCCCACCGCATCGCCAGCTCCTCGATCACCTGCAGATACACCTCGTACGGCTGCCCGCCGCCCCCGAACTCCTCCGGGTACGGCAGACCGAGCAGCCCCGCCGCGCCCAGCGTGGCGAACAGCCCCTCCGGGTAGGTCTCCGCTCGCTCGTGCTCGTCGACCCGCCGCGCCAGCTCCTTGTCGGCGATGTCGCGGGTCAGCTCGATGAGGTCCTCGGCGTCCTGGCCGGGCAGCAGGCGGTCGACGGTCACGGTGCCTCCAAGCGTGAGACGGGCTCGCCCAGCCCCGTCAGGGCGGTCCCGGCGCGGTCGCGGAATTCGGCGACCCGGGCGAGCTTGATGTCCTCATACCCTCGGACGAGTTCCGGCAGGCCCGCGATCTCCGCGACGGCGTCGGCGCTCTCGGGGGTGAGGCGGGTCAGGGCGGCACGCATGAGATCACGGTACTCGGGGACGAGCGCGCGCTCGACCCGCCGGACCTCGGCCCGGCCGAACACGTCGAACGCGGTGCCGCGCAGCACCCGCGCGGCCCGCAGCCCGCGGAACAGCGGCCCGGCGAAGCGGCCTACCTTGATCTTGCCTTTCATGCCCATCGCGCGCAGCAGCGGCGGGTGCAGCAGCACCGACACGACCGCGTCCGCGCCGAACTCGTGCTCCCGTCTGGCCCGCTCGGCCGGGTCGAGGTGGAGGCGGGCGACCTCGTACTCGTCCTTGTAGGCCATGAGCTTGTGCAGGCCGCGGGCGTAGGCGAGGGCGATCCGCGCGCCCGCCTCCGCGCCGGCGCGCTCGGCGGCGAGGTCGGCGACGCGGCGCACGTCCTCGGCGTATGTACGGGCGTAGTCGGCGTTCTGGTAGCCGGTGAGGTCGGCGACGTGGGCGGCCACCACCTCGTCCAGCCCGGCGGGCTCCGGCTGCACAGGGTCCGCAGAGCCCGGGTCCGCCACCGTACTAACTGCGGCCGGGTCCGCCGCGGCGGAGCGGCCCCAGCGGAAGGCGGCCAGGTTGCGCTCGACGGCGGCCCCGTTGAGCGCGATGGCCCGCTCGATCGAGGCGGAGGTCACCGGGAGCAGGCCGTGCTGGTAGGCGGCGCCGAGGAGCAGCAGGTTCGCCGGCATGTGATCGCCGAACAGGCGCTCGGCCAGCTCGTGCGCGTCCAGGCACACGACGGACTTGACCGCGGATTCCACGCGGGCGACCGCGGCAGCGTGGCCGGGCACGGGCAGGCGGCCGGTCACCATGGCGGCGGTGGGGACGACGGAGGTGTTGAGCACGGCGGCGGTCCGTTCGGGCGCGACGACGGCCAGGTTGGCCTCGCCGGCCGCCCCGAGCAGGTCGAACCCGATGAGCACGTCGGCGCTGCGCTGCGAGGCGCGGACGGAGCCCTCGATCGGCCGCGGCGAGATCCGCACGTCGCTGACCACGGGCCCGCCCTTCTGAGCCAGCCCGGTCTGCTCCAGCCCGGCCGCGTACAGCCCGTCGAGGTGGGCGGCCATCTGCAGGATCTGGGAGACGGTGACGACGCCGGTGCCGCCGATGCCGGGCATCCTGATCAGGGCCTCGGCGGGCCGCGTGGTGGGCTCGGGGGCCGTGGCGGGCGCGGGCGGCGCCTGGCGGGCGGGTTTGGTTCCCGGCTCGACCAGCAGGAACGAGGGGCAGTCGCCCTTGAGGCAGCTCAGGTCGGAGTTGCATGAGGGCTGGTGGATGCGGGTCTTGCGTCCGTACTCGGTCTCGACCGGCTGCACGGACAGGCACGTCGAGACGTCGCCGCAGTCGCCGCAGCCCTCGCACACCCGCTCGTTGATCACGACCTTTTGCAGAGGCGTGGGCAGTTTGCCGCGTTTGCGCAGCCTCCTTTCCTCGGCAGCGCACCGGTCGTCGTGGATCAGCACGGTCACGCCGCCGACGGCGGCCAGCTCCTTCTCGACCTCGGGCAGGTCGTCGCGGTGGCGCACGGACGCGTTCGCCGCCAGCCGCACGCCCCGGTACGTCTGTGGCTCCGGCGTCGTCACCACGATCCGGCGCACGCCCTCCAGCGCCAGCTCGTGCGTCAGCGCGGGCACGTCCAGCCTGCCCTCCGCGCGCTGCCCGCCGGTCATGGCGACGGCGTCGTTGTAGAGCAGCTTGTACGTCATCGACACCCCGGCGGCCACGGCGGCCCTGATCGCCAGGGAGCCGGAGTGGTGGTAGGTGCCGTCGCCGAGGTTCTGGGTGAAGTGCCGGTCGTCCGTGAACGGCGACAGCCCGATCCACTGGGCGCCCTCGCCGCCCATCTGCGTGATGCCGACCTGGGTGCCGCGCCCGTGCCCGTCCAGCGCGATCATGGCGTGGCAGCCGATGCCGACGCCGACCAGCCTCTCGTCGGAGGTGCGGGTGGAGGTGTTGTGCGGGCAGCCCGAGCAGAAGTATGGGGTGCGCGCGGCGACGATCGGCAGCGAGCGGTTCGGCCGGGCCTTCTCGGGCGGCTTCAGCCCCAGGCAGGTGGCGACGGCCCTGGCCACGTCCTCCGCGCCCAGGGTGCCGCGGGCGGTCAGCAGTTCGCGGCCCACGACCTGCGGGGGGTTCGCGGCGCCGTACAGCGCCTGCTTGAGCTGGCCTTCCAGGAACGGGACCTTGTCCTCGACCACCAGCACCCGCTCCAGGTCGGAGGTCATGGCGGCCAGGTCATCGGGGGCCAGCGGGAACGGCATCGCGAGCCTGATCAGCCGCAGCCCGAGGTCGTCCATCGCCGCCTCGTCCAGGCCCAGGTCGGCCAGGGCCCGCTGGACCACCGCGTAGGCGGTGCCGGAGGCGAGGATGCCGGTGGTGGCCCTGCCGGAACCGAACATGACGCGGTTGAGCCCGTGGGCGCGGGCGTACTCGCGGGCCAGGTCGAGGCGGCGGGTGAGCATGTCGTGCTCGGCGTCCAGCGCGGCCGCGCCGAGCAGGACGGGCGGCTGCCGGCCGTCGTCGCGTCGCGGGGTGGGGACGTCCTTGGCCAGGGCGTCGAGGTCGACGGTCGCGGAGGCGTCGGCGACGTCCGCGACGATCTTCAGCCCGACCCAGAGCCCGCTGGCCCTGGACATGGCGACCGCGTGCAGGCCGAACTCGATGACCTCCGCGACCGAGCCGGGCGCGAGCAGCGGCATCGACAGGCTCTGGCACATCGGCTCGCACGAGCTCGGCAGGGTGGAGGACTTGCAGCCGGGGTCGTCGCCGATCCACGCCACCGCGCCGCCGAGTGCCGCGGTGCCCGACGCGTTGGCGTGCCTGATGGCGTCGGCGGCCCGGTCGAGGCCCGGGTTCTTGCCGTACCAGAAGCCGGTCACGCCCTCGTGGCGGCGGCCGGGAACCTGGCCGAGCAGTTGCGTGCCCGCCACCGCCGTCGCCGCCAGTTCTTCGTTCACCCCCGGCCGGAACTGCACGCCGGCCTCCCGCAGGAACCTTTCCGCGCGGCCCATCTCCAGGTCGACGCCCGCCAGCGGCGAGCCCTGATAGCCGGAGACGAACGCCCGCGTGTCAAGCCCGCGCCGCTCGTCCAGGCGGCGCTGCTCCAGCGTCAGGCGGACCAGGGCCTGGACGCCCGAGATGAGCACCGCCCCGTCGAGTGCCGTGTACTTGTCGTCGAGCGACACCGGGTCGAGGCTCACGATACCTCCTGGACTGTCCGTACGTGTGATTCTCAGCACAGCAACGCGGGCACGATATGCGCAAGTATCAGAAGAAAGATGCGGCCAAAGACGCAAACATTTTGAGGAGCTCGGGCTGTCTGAGCGTAGTTCTTTGCGCCCGATAGAGAGGTTCTCGCATGCCTGACATGGACGACATCGATCACCACGTGCTGCGACTGCTGCGGGAGGACGGGCGCAGGACGTTCTCGGAGATGGCCGAAACGATCGGGCTGTCCGTGGCGGCCGTCAAGCGGCGGGTGGACCGGCTGCGGGAACTCGGCGTGATCACCGGGTTCACCGTGCAGATCGACTACGGCAAGCTCGGGTGGGGCATCGAGGCGTTCACGGAGCTGCGCTACCCCGGCACGACGCCGGTCGCGGAGATCGTCAGGACCGCCACGGAGGTGCCCGAGGTGCAGGCGGTGTTCACGATCGCGGGCGATCCCGACGCGCTGATCCACGTACGGGTGCGCGACCTCGGGCATCTGCAGCAGGTCATCGATCGGTTGCGTCGCGCCGGGGACGTGACGGGGACGAAGACGCTGCTGGTGCTCGGCTCGTGGACCCGGGAGGCGCTGACGCCCCGTACGCGCTGAGCTCCTTCGAGCCGGGAACAAACCCTTATCGCCGCTTTCCCTTTCGGCCTTCGAGCCGGGAGAAGTAGCCCACGAGCAGGCCGATCGACAGGAGCACCGCCACGCCGAGCCCGAGCACCCACATCGGGACGCCGGTGAGCGGCAGGGTGTCGGGCGCCCGCACCGGCTCCCGGCCGGCGGCGGCCAGCGGCTCACGCGGCGCGTTCGGCACCTCTACGGGCACTTCCAGCAGCTCGGCCTCCTGGGTCTCCGGCGTGGGCTCGGGGGTCGGCTCGGCCTCCTGGACGGGGCTCTCCTGCGGGGTGGGGATCGGCTGCACCTCGACGGTGGTCGTGCAGGAGCGGTTGTCGCCGGTGTCGTCCTCGGGACTGGCCGTGTTGACGGTGGCGCAGTCGCTGATCGCGCCCGTGAACGTGAGCGTCCTGCTCTGGTCCGGGGCCAGGGTGCCCAGGGAGCAGGTCAGGGGCTGGCCGTCTCCCGGGCACTCGGACGGGCGGGCGGTGATGCCGCCGGCGGGGTCCCGTACGACGACGTCCACCGCGTCGGACGGCCCGTGGTTGCGGACGGTCAGCGTGTAGGTGACGCCGCTGCCGGCCTGCACCGTGGGCGGCCCCGTCTTGACGATCTCGACGTCCGCCCTGCTCCTGGTCCGGACGGCCAGCTTGCTGGAGTCGCCGGCCGTCCCCGCTGAGGCGGCATCGGCGTGGTTGGTGAGGTTCGTACCGTTGGGCAGCGATGGGGATGCGGTGACCGGGATGTCGTAGGAAACGCTCTGACCTGGGGCGATGGCCGAAGCCTGGCAGGTGAAGGCCCGGGGCGCGCTGCGGGAGCAAGGGGCGGGAAGACGGCCGGGGGTGAGCGCCGGGTCGAGGGTGCCGGTGACGGTGACGTCCTGGGCGTCCTGCTCCCCGGTGTTCGTGACCGTGACGGTGTAGACGGACTCCGCGCCGGCGACCACCGGCTCCGACGAACTGGTCAGGCGCAGGTCAGGTCCTTTCGGAGTAGGGGCCGGGGTGGTGTCCCCGTCGCCCTGACCCCCCAGCGGCGGCCTGGCACTCTGATCCACTGGGGTCGGCGTGGCGCTCTGGTCCACCGGGGTCGGCGAGGCCGTCCACCCGCCCAGCGCGGCGAGCGCGATGACCCCCGCGATCCGGGGCATGCCCATGTCGTCCCCCCCGCCTGAACGTGCTGTGCCTGCTCGACCAGGGGTGATCCTCCTATCGCCAGGCCCACCCGCGGAGACGGCCAAACCGGAACCGAACCCACCCATGGCCGACTCTTTACCTCCGCGCCGGGCACCGATGAGTTTCGGTCGCGGTGGTGGTCTCACCCATGAATCGAAGGGAAGGGGCAGTACCAGTGGATCTGTACAGCGTCGTGTGCGTGCGTGACCGGGCGATATCGCTGAAGTGGTTCGAGGTGTTCTTCGGGCGGCCGGCGGACGAGATCATCGGCGAGGAGTACCTGTGGCAGGTCGGTGAGAACGCGTGGGTTGTCATCGACGACCGGCACGTGCGGTCCTCACGGGCAGGCGGCACCATGATCACGCTCGGTGTGACCGACCTCGACGACATCTTGGCCCGGATGGCCGCGCACGGCATCGAGCACGAACCCGTGGAAACCTACGGCAACGGCGTGCGCCACGTGGACGTCCTCGACCCGGACGGCAACAGCCTGTCGCTCGCGGAGGCACCCACCCCGTGAGCGCGCCGCCACGGGCCGCTTTGGGATGAAACGCCGGCCTCGTCGCCGCCTGCGGCAGCGGCGAGAGGCCATCCGGCGATGTCACCCAGGAGTGGCGGCGGGCAATTCGTAGGTGACGCCGGTCAGGCGTTCGGACAGTTGCCACAGCCGGGCTGCGGTGGCGGTGTCGCGGATGGCGCGCTCGCGCGTGCGGCATGTGGGCTCTCCCCGCAGTTGCAACGCTCCGTCGGGAACGACGTACGTCCCTCCGGGAAGGTCCAGGACGGTCGCCGCGTACAGGGACGTCTTGGCCCCTTCGGGCGTCGGACGGAAGGCGGTGCGCACGAGCAGGCGGGTGACGGCCGCATACAGCGGCCCCCTGCTGCTGTTGGCGCCGCCGGTGAGCACGTTGGTGCGGGTGAGCCCGGGCGCGACGGCCATGCTGCGCAGCTGCAGCCCGGCCACACCCGCTCGACGCTGCAGTTCCATGGCGAAGTAGAGGTTGGCGCGTTTGGACTGCACGTAGGCGAAGGCCGTGCGATAGCGCCGCTCGGCGTCGAGATTGTCCAGGTCGAACCGGGCGAAGCGCTGGCCCTCGCTGCTGACGGTGACCACGCGCGGGTCGGACGCGGCCAGCAGGTGCGGCAGGAGAAGGCCGGTCAGGGCGAAGGTGCCCAGATGGTTGATGCCGAACTGCGACTCGAACCCGTCCGAGGTCACGGCGTACGGCACCATGGCCACCCCGGCGTTGTTGACCAGCAGATCGAGCCGGTCGTGATCCCAGCCCGCCGCGAACTCCCTGATGGAGGCCAGACTGGCCAGATCCACGCGGCGCAGTTCCAGGCGGGCGCCAGGCGCCTCGTCACGCATGCGGCCCAGAGCGGCCCGGCCGCGTTCGGGGTCACGGCAGGCCAGGACGACATGGGCGCCGCGACGCGCGAGTTCGCGGGCCGTGACGTAGCCGATGCCGCTGTTGGCCCCGGTCACCACTGCCACACGTCCGGACTGGTCGGGGATGGCATGAAAGGTCCAGGGTCGTGAATTACGCATGATCGCCACCAAAGGAATGCCGAGCAGAACCTATCGCAACTTCAAGTTGCGATAGGTTCATCCTTGCCCAACACTCGCCCGTATCGCAACTTGGAGTTGCAATGGAGTCGGATCGCCCCCGGCCGATCGGCCGCGGCGCCAAGGTGCGCACCGCCGTTCACGCCGCCACGCTCGCCGAACTCGTGGACAAGGGGTACGCCGCGCTCAGCGTCGAGAACGTCGCGCAGCGCGCCGGGGTCCACAAGACGACGGTCTACCGGCGCTGGAAGGACCGCGAAAGCCTGCTCACCGACGCCCTCACCGAGCACGTGGCGACCGACATCCCGATCCCCGACACCGGCGCGATCGAGACCGACCTGCGGGCCCTGGCCCGTTCCCTCGTCCAGTCGTTCACCAGTCCGGCCGGGCAGGCCATCCTGGCCGCCATGTTCACCGGCGCCGCCCATCTCCCGGAAATCGCCTCGGCCAGGCGGCACGTCTTCCATGACCGGCTCACCAGGGCCACGCCGGTGGTGACCCGGGCCGTCGAACGAGGCGAACTCCCCTCGGGCACCGACCCCGCCGAACTCCTCAAAACCCTCGCCGCGCCCATCTACCTGCGCCTGCTCATCACCGCCGAACCGATCGACGAGGAAACCGCCGACCGGACGGTGCGCATCACCCTCGCCGCCGCACGCTCCGGCGCCCTTCGACCGCCGCAGACGCCATGAAACCGCCTGTTCTCAGGCAGATCTCCGTACGGTGGTCCTTTCCGGACAGCCGGGACCGGCGATAGTGGCGGGATGGTCGAGGGAGACCTTCGATGCTCCTCCAGGCTCCTCGGCTCGCTCGACGGCGAAGCTGAGCGGACTCCGGCTGCCGCCCCGGCGGTGGGCGGATCGAGCCTGTTCCAGGTGCCCGGCCCGCGGGTCGGAGAACATGCAGACCTTGGAGGGCACCAGCCGGATTCTCCCCGGAGCACAGAGGACACTGCTCGGGTGAGGTCTCATGTTCCGCTGGTCATGGCGTTGCTCGGAGGGGTCGGTGTGGCGGGTTCCGCGCTCGACGAACACGGCCCGTTCCCTGGTCCGGCTCGGCGTAGGGTCGGGGCCATGGCAGCTGAGGCCCGCTACGACGACGTCGCCGACTTCTACGCCGACGGTTGGACCGACACGATCGACGACCCGGCGTCGGTGCGGCTGCTCGCTCTGCTGGAGCCGGTGGCGGGCAGGCGGGTTCTGGAGATCGCCTGCGGTCACGGCCGCATCAGCCGCGAGCTCGCCCGCCGAGGCGCCGCAGTTGTGGGTGCCGACATCTCGGCGGCGCTGGTCGGCAAGGCCGTGGACGCCGAACGCGACGACCCGCTCGGCATCCGCTACGTGGTCGCCGACGTGACCCGTCCCGGCTTCCTGACCGCTGCCATCCCCGCGCCCGCCCCGGGCGCACCAGAACCAGCCACCACCACGCCCGAGCTGGGCGCAACGCAACCAGCCGCCCCCGCCGAGCCCGAGCCGAGTGCGTTCGATGTCGTCGTCTGCAGTTTCGGTCTGTCCGACATCGACGACCTCGATGGCGCCGTCGCCACCGCCGCCCGTGCCCTGCGGCCCGGGGGCGTGTTCGTGTGCTCGATTCTCCACCCCTGCTTCCCCGGCGGTCAGGACGTCTCCGGTTCGTGGCCGGGGGACGCCCGTTACCACGCGGAGGGCTGGTGGCGTGCCGACGGCGAGTTGTCGTCCCTGCGCCGCCAGGTTGGCGCCAATCATCGCACCCTGTCGACGTACCTCAACACCTTCCGCCGGCACGGCCTCTGGCTGGATGAGATGGCCGAGCCCGAGCCGGCCCAGGCGTGGGCGGCCACGCGCTCGGACGCCGCGAGGTTTCCGGTGTTCCTGGTCTTGAGGTGTGTCAAGCAGGGGCCGCTGGGACCATAGCGGCGCTGAGTGCGGCCCTCGCGGTGTCCTGGGGCCCGCGCCCGCCGGCACGCCAGACGCGACCGCCGCCGGGAAACGATCGCGGGCCGAGCCGGTCGGCGGTGACCGGGGCGGTCGGGCAGGTAATGAGCGTCAGTGGGATGGTGACGATGCTCAAGAGATGAGATAACCCCCAGGAAGTGGGATATGCGGAAATATGTGATCATGGGCGTTCAGGGCAGCGGAAAGGGCACCCAGAGCGCGTTGCTCGCCAATGACCTCGACCTCGTCCACATCAGCGTCGGCGACATCTTCCGCTGGCACGTCAAGAGCCACACCAAGCTCGGCGCCCAGGTACGCCGGCTGGTCGCGGCGGGCGAGCTGGTCGGCGACGACCTGGTGGAGGAGGTCGTCAAGGACCGGTTGCAGCAGCACGACTGGAACTACGGCTTCATCATCGACGGTTTCCCGCGTAACCGGCGGCAGGCGGAGTTCTTCCTGGAGAGCTACGACATCGACGGGGTGATCCACCTCGACCTGCCCGACGAGGAGGTGCGCAGGCGCGTCCTGGCCCGCCGCCTGTGCTCCCGCTGCGGCATGGACTACAACCTGATCGCCCACCGGCCGGAGGTCGAGGGCCGCTGCGACGTGTGCGGCGGCGAGCTGGTCACCCGGGCGGACGACACCCCCGACGCCCTGGCCAGGCGGCTGCGCGACTACCACACCAAGATCGACCCGGTGGTGGAGCTGTTCAAGGGCAAGGAGTATGTGACGAGCGTCGACGCCCGCGCGGGCAAGGTCTCCGTCCAGCAGACCATCCGGGCCCGCCTGAACCTGCCGCCTTATGAGCCCGCGCCGAGGCCCGACTCCGCCGAGACCCGGACCGATACGTAGATTTCCCGATGCTTTACCCGCCCGCTGTGCCTACCCTCGGCCCCATCCGGCGCCTTCCGAGAAGGTGGGTTCATGCGCGCACTGACGGTGTTCCTGTCGTCCCTCCTCGTGGTTACAACGTTGTCCCCGCCCGCTGGGGCGAAACCGGCGACCAGGGTCGTGCCGGACGTGGTCTACAAACGGGCCGATTTCGCCTCCGGCACGTCCGAGGGCACGAGGGCGGACGGCGGGCTGGCGTTCGGCTCGGCGGCGGGGACCGTCTCCTACACCGACGCGCTCGGCACCAAGACCTGGGAGTACGCCCGCTGGACCGGCCCTGAACAGGCCATCGGCTTCCAGGCGACCGAGCTGATCGCGTCGTGGACCGCGGACGTCCCGCCGGGAAGCTGGATGCAGGTCGAGGCCCGCGCGCGCAACGCCGCGGGGCTGACCAAGTGGTACTCGCTGGGCCGCTGGGCCTATGCCGAGGGCGACATCCGCCGCACGTCGGTGACGGGTCAGGGCGACGCGGACGCCACGGTGAACGTGGACACGCTGGTCGCGGCGGCCGGCAAGCCCATGAGCGCCTACCAGCTTCGCCTGACGCTCTATCGCGCGCCGGGTTCTGCGGTGACGCCGCGCGTGCGTACGTCCGGGGCCATGGCCTCCAACGTGCCCGAGCGTAAGACCGTGCCGGTCAGCCCCGGCGGCGGCGCCTGGGGAAGGGAGCTGAAGGTGCCGCGGCGCTCCCAGAACATCCACGAGGGCCACTACCCCGAGTGGGACGGCGGCGGCGAGGCCTGGTGCAGCCCGACCTCGACCTCCATGATCCTGGGCTACTGGGGCAAGCGGCCGAGCCCGCAGGACACCGCGTGGGTCGATCCGTCCGACCCGAACCCGGAGGTCGACTACGCCGCCCGCTACGTCTACGACCACGCCTACCAGGGGGCGGGCAACTGGCCGTTCAACACCGCCTACGCGGGCCGGTACGGGATGGACGCGTTCATCACCCGGCTGCGCTCGCTGACCGAGCTGGAGCAGCTCATCAAGGCGGGCATCCCGGTCATCACCTCGCAGTCGTTCAAGAAGAGCGAGCTGCCGGGGGCCGGTTACGGGACCAACGGTCACCTGATGGCGATCGTCGGGTTCACGGCCAGCGGCGACGTGATCGCCAACGACCCGGCCTCGTCAAGCAACGCGGCCGTGCGGCACGTCTATCCGCGGGCCGCCTTCGAGAACGTCTGGCTGCGTAGTTCGAGCAGCGGCGGCGTGACGTACGTGATCCACCCGCCCGGCCACGCGCTGCCCGCCACGATCCCCGGTCTGCCCGCCAACTGGTGACCCGTCCGCGGAGCTCGTCCCCTCGACAAGGGTATGAGCTCCGCTATCGACGGCGAACAGCGACCCTGCGTACCCTGGATTCGCGCCTGTCAGCGATCGCCCTTCTCCGTGGTGGAGCGCCGCATGACCGAGGACGAATCTGCGACCACCCGGCTCGTCCGCGGCCCGGCGTGGAACGATCCACCGCTGCCGCCGTCCCCCTACCTCGGCCTGGCCGGGTACGGGCCCGAGCACGCCGGGATGTTCTTCGGCCGCGACGAGCTGACGAGGTCGCTGGTGACGCGGGTGCGGCAGGCGTTGCGGGCGGGCGGGCCGCCGGTCCGCATCGGCGCGCACACGTTCGAGGCGGGCGGCCCGCTCGTCGTCACCGGCCCGTCGGGCTGCGGGAAGTCCTCCGTGTTACGGGCCGGGCTCGTCTCCGCGCTGCGGGAGGACCTGACGTGCGTCGTGCTGACGCCGGACGCCCGGCCGCTTGCGGCGCTGGCCGGTGAGCTGGCCGCGCTCGGGGGCGGCGATCCTGAACGGTTGCGGGCGGTGATCGCCTCCGATCCCGGCGCGGCCCGGCGATGCATAAAGGGGCCCGCGCTGGTGGTGGTGGACCGGTTCGAGGAGGTGTTCACCGCCTGCGCGGATGAGGCGGAGCGGCAGCGATTCACGGCGGCACTGGTCGAGCTCTCGAAGTCGGCGGCCGTGGTGATCGCCGTGCGGGCCGAGTTCTTCGGGCGCTGCACGGCCTACCCGGGGCTGCTGGAGGCGATGCGGCGGCCCGAGGTCGTGGCGCCGATGACGGAGACCGAGCTACGTGCGGTGATCGAGGAGCCGGCCACGCGGTCAGGGCTGTCGCTGGAGCCGGGGCTGGCCGATCTCGTCCTGGAGGATCTCCGTGCGCTGGAGTGGCCGGACGGTGTGCTCCCGCTGCTCTCCCACGCGCTGCTGGCCACCTGGCGGCGGCGTACGGGCGGCGTGCTCACCATGGCCGGCTACCGGGCGGCCGGAGGCGTCGGGCGGGCACTGGCGACGAGCGCGGAGGAGACGCTGCGCGGACTGTCGGCCGAGTGCGAGCCCGTCGCGCGCGACCTGCTGGTGCGGCTGGTGCGGACCGACGAGCGGGTCGGCGGCACGAGGCGGCGGGTCCCGCTCGCCGACCTGGCCCCGGACAAGACGTCGGTCGCCGGGCAGGTGCTCGCCGCGTTCGTCAAGGCGCGGCTGGTCACGGTGGACGGTGACGTGGCCGAGCTCGGCCACGACGCGCTCATCAGGGCCTGGCCGAGGCTCGGGAGCTGGGTCGACGCCGAGCGGGCCGGGCTGCTCGTGCGGCGGCGGCTGGCCGAGGACGCGGCTGCCTGGCAGCGGGAGGGGCAGGACCCGGCCTACCTGTACGCGGACGAGCGGCTGGCGGCCGCGCGGGCGCTGCCCGCCGACTCCATGGACGGCGGTGAGCGGGTGTTCCTGGCCGCGTCGCGGTGGCGTCAGCGCAGGCGTTCGCTGATCACGCGCGGGGCGATCGCCGTGCTGACGCTCCTCGTCCTGGCGGCGGCCGGCGGCGGGGTGCTGGCGCTGCGGCAGGGCGCGGAGGCGGCCAGACAGGCCGGGCAGGCCGTCAGGGTGCGTGATGAGGCCCTGTCCCGCCAGGTCGCCGCGACGGCCTCGGCCCTGCCCGACACCTCGTTACGGGCGCAGCTCACACTGGCCGCGTACGGGATCTCGCCGACGCCCGAGGCGCGCGGGGCGCTGCTCGGCGCGCTCGCGCGCCCGATGGGCGCCCGCATGATCGGGCACACCGCCCCCGTCGAGCAGGTGGCCTACCGGCCGGACGGCCGTGTCGCGGTCACCGCGTCGAGCGACGGCACCGCGAGGTTGTGGAACGTGAGCGATCCGCTGCGTCCCAAGAGCGCGGGCGTCGTCACGGGCCATACGAAGCCGGTGCTGGCGGCGGCGTTCAACGTGGGCGGCCGCGTGCTGGCGACCGGCTCCGCCGACGAGAGCGCCCGGTTGTGGGACGTCGCCGACCCGGCCCGCCCCCGCGCTCTTGCGACGCTCAAGGGCCACGAGGACCAGGTGGTGTCCGTGGCGTTCAGCCCGAAGGGCGACCATCTGGCCAGCGCGTCCTCCGACGGCTCTGTACGGCTGTGGAGCCTCGCCGACCTCCGGCGTCCCCGCCGGTCCGCCGTGGTGCGGCGGCCCGCCGACCCCACCGAGGTGGCGTTCAGCCCCGACGGGCGCCTGATGGCGATCGCCTCGGCCGGCGGAATCGCCCTCCTGGACGTGCCGACCTCGCGGCAGCTCGGCGTGCTGACCGTTCCGGGCGGAGACGTCAGAAGTGTGGCGTTCGCCCCGAACGGCCGCTACCTGGCCACCGGGTCCGGGGCGGGGAAGCTGCACCTGTGGGACATCACCGCCGCCCAACTCCTGGCCACCGTCACCGTCCGCGACGTCGCCGTGGAGGACGTGGCGTTCAGCCCGGACAGCGCCCTGCTGGCCGGCGCGTCCGCCGACGCCGCCGTCGGGCTGTGGAACGTCTCCGAGCCCGCGTCCCCCGAGCTCACCGCCACCGTGACCGGCTTCACCGCCGCCGTGACGGGGGTGGCGTTCAGCCCGGACGGCGGCACGCTCGCCACCTCCTCCGCCGACGGCACGGCACGATTGTGGAACGTCTCGGCCGCGACCCGCGCGTGGACCGCCACGGACGTCATCTCGACGGCGGTCGCCAAGAACACCCTGGCCACGACCTCGCGGGACGGAACCATCAGGCTCTGGAACCTCTCCGGCCCCGCGACGACGCCCGCGCTCGCCTCCACGCTGAGCGGCCACACCGGCGCGGTCGTGGCGGCGGCGTTCAGCCCGGACGGCCGCCACCTGGTCACGGCCTCCCTCGACCGCACGGCCCGGTTGTGGAACGTCGCCAGGCCCGCCGCGCCCCAGGTCGTGGCGACGCTCCAGGGGCACACGGACGGCGTGCGCTCGGCCGCGTACAGCCCCGACGGGGGCCTGGTCGTGACCACGGGCGGGGACGGCAGGACGCTGCTGTGGAATGTGGCGGAGCCCGCCCGCCCCAAGGGCGTCTCCGCGCCTGGCGCGCCCGCCGACCGGGCCGGCACGGCCGCGTTCAGCCCGGACGGCCGCGTCCTGGCGACCGGCGCGGAGACCGGCACGGTACGGCTGTGGGAGATCTCCAAGCCCGCCAAGCCGCGGCGGCTGGCCGAGTTCGCCGCGCACACCGCCGCCGTGCGCGACCTGCGCTTCGGCCCGGACGGCAGGACGCTGGCCACGGCCTCCGCCGACGGGGCGGCCGGGCTCTGGGACGTCACCCGCCCCCAGCGGCCCGCACGCCTGTCGGTGCTGCGGGGGCACACCTCCGGCGTCACCGCCGTCGCCTTCGCCGCGAACGGCCGCACGCTCGCCACGGCCTCGCAGGACACGACCATCCGGGTGTGGGACGTGTCGGTCCTGTCGCGTCCGGCGCTCTGGGCGGTTCTGCCGGGCTCGGAGGCGGTCGGCGACGTGGAGTTCGCCGGGACGATGCTGGTCGGGACGTCCGGGTTGTGGGGGTTGGACGTGGAGCGGGCGACCGGGGACGTCTGCGGGGGCTCGGGCATGTCGATCACCAGGGACGAGTGGCAGCGGTACGCGCCCGGGGTCCCGTACAAGGTGCCGTGCCCCGTGTAGGCGTCGCGGCGCGACCAGAACGGGATTCGAAAGGAGCGCAGGTCACGACCAGGACACCGGCGGAAGACGGGGATACCGGCCGGATCGCCCCGGCCCTACACTGCGGTGAAGTGTCGAAGACCGTGAAGGGCCGTCCTTGTCGCGAAAAGTAAGCACAAAGGGTGTGAACACCGACGACGAGCGCGCCACCGTCCGCGACGTGGCCGCACGGGCCGGGGTATCGGCCACCACCGTCTCCAGGGTCATCAAGGGCGACTACCCGGTCGCCCACGGGACCAGGACACGGGTGCTGCGGGCGATGCGCGAGCTCGACTACGTCCTCAACGTGCACGCCCGCGCCCTGTCGGGGGCCAGCACGAAGATGGTGGCGTTCGTGCTGGACGACGTCACGGGCCCGTCCTTCTCCTACGTCGCCAGAGGCGTCGAGCAGCAGGCCGCCGCCGAGGGACGGCTGTGCATGGTGTGCACCACCCACGGCGACCCGGGCAGAGAGCTGGCCGTGGTCGAGGCCATGCGCGAGCAGCGGGCCGACGCGGTGATCCTCGTGGGCGGCGGCTCCCTCGACGACGCCTACCGCGAACGCATGTCGCATTTCGCCCACGCCCTCGACAGGGCCGGCTCCAGGCTCGTGCTCTGCGGCCGGCCGCCGCTGGGCGACGACGTGCCGTCCACGGTCGTCGAGTACGACAACGAGGGCGGCGCGTACGCGATGACCAGCCACCTGCTCTCGCAGGGCCACCGCCACGTCGTCCTGATGGGCGCCGACCAGCCCGGCCAGGCCAGCACGACCAAGCTCGACCGGGTCCGCGGCTTCGTCCGGGCGCACGAGTCGTTCGAGGTGCCCTACGACCCCGACCTCATCGTCCCCTGCGGGCTCGGCCGCGCCGACGGCTACGACAACATGCGCCGCCTCATCGCGCGGGGCGCCAGGTTCACCGCGGTCTTCGCGGCCACCGACATGGTCGCCATCGGCGTCCTGGCCGCGCTGCGCGAGGCCGGCATCAAGGTGCCCGACGACGTCTCGCTGGCGGGCTACGACGACATCCCCTTCGCCGCCGACGTGCAGCCCGGCCTCACCACCGTCCACATCCCGACGGAGGAACTGGGCAGAACGGCGGTCCGCCTGGCCCTCAACCGCCAGGAACGCCAGCACGTCGTCCTCGGCACCCACATCGTCGTCCGCAACTCGGTCCGCCCGCCGACCCGCCGCCCACCCGCCACCCGTTCGCGAAGCTGATCGTCGTGTCGGCGGCGGTCGGTAGGGTGCCGCCACCCACCGAAATCAAACGCGTGCCGTCCAGGGCCACTGACCGCAAATCCGCTGGCGCCCGCAGCACACGATCGGGTTGGATGACGATCATGCGGGTGAAGATCGCCATCCAGCGGGTACGGGTGGGAGCCACGGAATACCGGGTGATCCGCCCGGCCGAACCCCTGGCCAATGGGGCGCTCTTCGACAACGGCAGGTGGTACTCCATGAACGTGGACCGGGAGGACGGCCGGCGGATCGGCGCTCTGTGGCTGCTTGCGGCACGATCCCCACGGTCGTTGGTGTACCTGCCGATCCGCGCCACTCCCGACTGCCCCAGTATCGACCATTATTGGCCCACGGAGGATCGCCCGCTTGATCTCGTTCTGGTCCACCACTCGTTACAGTTCCCGCCGTCACGCTGGAAGGAGGTGCGAAGGCGGATCTCCTCCGCGAAGTGTCCCCGTGAATTACGGACCGCCAGTGTGCCGGACACCGATCTCCCTGCCGACGACGAGATCGACTACCGCGCCCTGAACT
The DNA here is from genome assembly GCF_042650645.1 of Nonomuraea purpurea. NCBI lineage: Bacteria > Bacillati > Actinomycetota > Actinomycetes > Streptosporangiales > Streptosporangiaceae > Nonomuraea > Nonomuraea purpurea. The sequence goes on along the minus strand of NZ_JBHSBI010000001.1, from coordinate 294,201 downwards.
ACCGGGACAACAGGGACGTGCTCCGCCAGCGCGTGCACGCCGAGACGCTGATTCTGACCGGCAGCGCCCCGGCGTTCCGGCAGCCGGCCCGGCATTTTTTCGCCGTGGCGAAGGAAGGGCCGCCCGCCGCCGCAACCTCGCTGTACCTCGCGGGCGGCTGCAACTATCACGTCTGCCGCTACTTCTACTGGCCGCATCTGGATGAGGGCGACGGGCAAGAGATCCACGTGGAGTACTCCCCGAGCTGGGCCCGCTGAGGTCACCGACGGGGTGGGGCGGTGGATTCGCGGATGATGAGGCGGGGCGGGACCAGGGAGATCCGGGGTTGGGGCTGGCCGGACAGTTCGGCGATGGCCGCGTGGAAGCAGGCCCGGCCCAGGCCGGCGAAGTCCATGCGAACCGTGGTCAGGGCCGGGGTCCAGAAGGCTGAGCCCGGGATGTCGTCGAAGCCCACGATGCTGACGTCGCCGGGGACGTCCTTGCCCGCGTCGTAGAGCGCCCGCCGTACCCCCTGGGCGATGTCGTCGTTGCCGCACAGGATCGCGGTGACGTCGGGTTCGCGGGCCAGCCGGCGGCCCGCCGCGTACGCCGACTCGATGTCCCAGCCGCAGCCCAGCACGTCGGGGAGTTCCGCCCCGGCCTGGAGGAGGGCGTCGCGCCAGCCGGCCTGCCTGCCTCCGCCCCGGCCTTCGGAGGGGATGGCGACGTGGTGGACGGTTCGGTGGCCCAGGTCGAGCAGGTGCTGGGTGGCGTCGGCGGCGGCCCGCCGTTCGTCCAGGGCGATGGCGACCCGGCCCAGGTCGGGGGCGACGGGTTCGGCGACGACGACGGCCGGGATGTGGGGCGGCAGCGCCTCGGCCACGGCGGTGCCCAACGGGTCGAACGCGATCACCACCAGCCCGCCCGCGCTCGGGTCGCTCACATAGTCGACGGTCTGGCGGATCTCGGCCGACTCCACGACCCTGATGCCCAGGGCCACGCCGTCCGTTCTGGCGGCCTCCTCGATGCCCTGCAGCGTGGAGGCGTAGCCGTACAGCATGGTGTTGGAGGTGACGACGGTGATGCCGGTGGCGCGGCCGAAGCTGAGCGTGCGGGCGGCCCGGTTGGGGCGGAAGCCCAGCCGGTCGATCGCGGCCAGCACCGCGGCGCGGGTGTCGGGCCGCACCCTGGGAGACTCGTTCAGCACGCGCGAGACGGTCTGGTGCGAGACGCCGGCCGCGGCGGCGACGTCGCGGATGCTCGGGGCGGCCCCTTTACGGACATGTCGGGGGCTCGCATTCACGATCACATGCTACGTCGAGCGGCCGCACGATCACGCACGTGACACAGGACGACGCTCACGGCCGCTACCCGCCGACGTGGATGCCGGGCCGCCTGACGGGGTCGGGTTCGCCCTTGCGGATGATCTCGCGTACCACCGGGGCCGTGTCGCCTCGGCCGAGGATGAGGTAGCGGAACAGGTGCATCAGCGGCGACCCCTCGGCCCACTCGAAGTAGCAGTGCGGCCGGACGCCGGTGGCGTCGCGCAGGGCGAGCAGGACGGCGGCGACGGCGTTGGGCACGGCCGGGCTGTCGGCGCGCAGGATGCGGTGCCCGTCCACCTCGATCCCGCGCACCCGTAGCACGTCGCTGAAGTCGGACGGGTCGATGACGTCGACCTCCAGGAACAGCACGTCGGCCCGCCCGGGGACGGGGTTCATGCCGCGCTGCTCGGCCTCCTTGGCGTCGTACTCGGGCTTGTCGCCCGCCTGGCGGCGGTTGGCGATGAGGTTGAGCTGGCCGTCGTAGACGATGGAGTCGGCGATGAACGTCCGCGCCCGCTCGTCGAACTCGATGCGGTCGGCCCGCAGTTCGGTCGTGCGCGACACCCGGGAGATCAGCGAGATGGCGACGATGCCGAGGATGAACAGCCCGGAGATGGCGATGCCATCTGGTTTCTCCCTGATGTTCTCCACCAGCGCGTACAGGAGCACCAGGGTGAGCACGGTGAAGCCGGCGATGGCCGCCCGCTGGCGGCGGCGGATGGCGGAGATCGTCACCGCGACCGCGCCGGAGACCATCATGGCCAGGATGCCCGTGGCGTACGCGCCGGCCTGGGCGTCCACGTCGGCGTCGAAGGCGATGGTGAGCACGACGCAGATGCCGGTGTAGACCAGCACGACCGGGCGTACGGCACGCCCCCAGTCGGGGGCCATGCCGTACCCGGGGAGGTAGCGCGGCACGATGTTGATCAGCCCGGCCATCGCGGACGCCCCGGCGAACCAGAGGATGAGAATGGTGCTGACGTCGTAGACCGTGCCGAACGCCTCGCCCAGCCGCTCGTGGGCCAGGTAGGCCATCGCCCTGCCGTTGGCCGCGCCACCCGGCCTGAACTCCTCCGCCGGGATCAGCACGGTGGTGACGAAGCTGGTCGCGATCAGGTAGACGCTCATGATGAGCGCGGCCGAGGTCAGCAGCTTGCGCGTGTTGCGGACGCGTGACTCCAGCCGCCGTGCGGGAGTGTCGCCCTCGGCCGCCACCAGCGGCATCATGCTGACGCCCGTCTCGAACCCCGACAGGCCCAGCACCAGCAGCGGGAAGGCCAGCACGGCCGGGCCGACGACGCCGCCGAAGCTGCCATGGTCGGCGGTCAGCGCCACGGCCCAGCGCGACAGCGCGTCGGGGGAGGTCAGCACCTCGCCCAGGCCGACGGCGACGACCACAGCGTTCATCAGCAGGAACAGCGCGACCAGCGGGATCGCCACGCCGACCGCCTCGGTGAAGCCGAGCAGGAACACCCCGCCGAGCACCACCAGCAGCGCCACGGTCAGCGCGACCTCGTGGCCGTGCAGGAAGGCCGGGAAGTACGGGTTCTCCACGACGTGCACGGAGGCGTCGGCCGCCGACAGCGTGATCGTGATGATCCACGACGTGGCCACGAACCCCAGCAGCACCAGCACGAACAGCTTGCCCCGCCAGAACGGCAGCAGCCGCTCCAGCATCGCCACCGACCCCTGCCCGTGCGGGCTCTCCTTGGCCACTCTGCGGTACATCGGCAGCATGCCCAGCAGCGTCAGCGCCACGATGAGCAGCGTGGCCAGCGGCGACAACGTGCCTGCGGCCAGCGCGGCGATGCCGGGCAGGTAGGCGAGCGTGGAGAAGTAGTCGACGCCGGTCAGGCACATGACCTTCCACCAGGCCTGCGGCTTGGCGTGGCCCTCGGCCGTCTCGGGGCCCACCGGCTGGACCCGATGCTGCAACAGCCAGCGCGGCACGCCCCTGGACGGAGGTTTCTGACGGTTCGGGCTCTCGACCACTGCCGGCACCGACAGCTCACCGGTTCCGCTCACCGGACTTCCTCTCGACGTGAACGGGTCCACATTAGAGGTGCGGCACGGACATCAACCGGTTGCCCCGGTTCTCACATGGGTGAGCCGTTGTTCGGCCGGCCCTCGCCCTCGGGTTCGAGCGCGTAGGCGAGGCCGGCGTCGATCTCGCGGTCGAAGCCGGTGCAGAAGGCCGCGTGGTAGGCGTCGTCCCCGAGCGTGTCGCGGGTCTGCCGCTCGCACGCCTTGCGTGCCGCGACCCAGACGGGGACGTTCGCCTGGGTCAGGCCGTGGGTGCTCCAGATGCGCCGCGCCAGGCCGAACAGCCGGGCCGCCCGCTCGGCCCGGCCGGCGGCGCCCGCCGCCAGCGCCAGCAGGTCCACGGTCAGGCCGATGCCGAAGCCGTCACGCAGCCGCCGTTTGACGCGCAGGGCCGCCTGCCCGTAAACGATGGCCGCGTCGAACCGGCCGCCGGCCAGTTCGGCGTATCCGCGCAGCAGGTCGCCGTGGGAGCGCGTCAGCACCTCGCCACGCTGGTCGCAGAGCGTGCGCAGATCGTCGAACACGGCCAGCGCCTCCTCGAACCGGCCGTCCACGGTGCAGGCGTGGCCTCGGCACAGCAGCGCCAGGAGCATGGCGATGCTCGGCTCCTCGCCGCTCCACCGGGCGCGGAACGCGTGCTCCGACTCGGCCATGGTCCGGGCCGAGTCGCCCCGGACCATCCCGGCCGCCGCCCTGAGCGCTCCGGCGCACCTGATCGCGTACGGGTCGTCCTCGGCGGCGATCTCGGCGATCTCCGCAGCCCTGGCCTCGGCGCCATCGGCGTCTCCGTGGTGCGCCGCCAGCAGGCCGTCGGCCCACAGCGCCTGGAGGAGGACCGGGCCCGGCTTGACGTCCATGGCCAGCGCCCGCCGCAGGTAGGAGCGGCCCTCCTTGGCGTAGCCGCAGCCGTACCAGAAGAACGCCAGCTTTCCCGCGAAGTCGGCTGCCGTCTGACCGTCGGGTCCGCCGAGGGCGGTTTCCAGGGCGGTACGCAGGTTGGCGTGTTCGCCGATCATCCGGTCGTACCAGGAGATCTGGCCAGGACCGAGCCAGAGGGCGGCGCCTCGGGTGGCGAGCGAGGCGTAGTGCTCGCGGTGGCGCTGCCTGAAGCGCTCCTGCTCGCCGAGGTCGCGCAGCCGGGCCGCGCCGTACTCGCGCAGCGTGTCCCGCATCCGGTAGCGCTCCCCCGCCCCGGTCGGCAACCACGTCAGGATCGCCTCGCCGGCGAGCGCGTCGAGCAACAACCCGATGTCGGCCTCCGGCACCCGCTCGTCGGCGCACACCGACCGGGCGGCCTCGACGTCGAAGTCACCGGCGAACACCGACAGGCGTGCCCAGAGCAGGCGTTCAGCGGGCTCGCACAGCTCGTGACTCCATTCGACGGCGACCCGGAGCGGTTCACCCCCTCCCCTGGACGGATCGGTCAGCCTGGCGACCATCAGCTCGATCGGGAACTCGCACACCCGCGCCGCGGCCAGCTCGATCGCCAGCGGGAGCCCTTCGAGCCTCCGGCACAGCCGGACCGCGGCCTGCCGGTTGTGCTCGGCGAGCTCGAACTCGGGCACGATCTCGGCGGCGCGCTCGGCCAGCAGCGCCACCGCGTCCCCTCCCCCGGGTGTCGTGGCGTCCTCGGCGGGGACCGGCAGTGGTCCGACCTCGATGACCAGTTCGCCGGACACCCCCAGCGGGCGCCGGCTGGTCGCCAGCACGCGCAACCCGGGCACGGCCTCGATCAGCGTCTCGACCATGGCGGCGCAGGCGGCGGTCAGGTGCTCGCAGGAGTCGAGCACGACCAGGACCTCGCGGTTGCACAGGTGCTCGGCCAGCACCTCGGCCATCGGGCGGCTGGTCTGGTCGGTCAGGCGCAGCGCCTCGGCGATGGCGTGCGGCAGCAGGGTGCCGTCGTCCAACGCGGACAGCTCGACGAGCCAGGCGCCGCCGCCAGGGCGCATGTCGGCCGCCGCACGCAACGCCAGGCGGGTCTTGCCGACCCCGCCCACGCCGGTCAGGGTCACCAACCGCGCGTCGCGGCATGCCCGGCGTATTCGGCCCAGTTCGTCTTGGCGCCCGATCAGGCTCGTCGGCTCCGGGGAGAGGTTGCCTGCCTGCCACTTGCCCTTCATCGCGATCGCCACCCATCCGATGAGGTTATGAGAGCAGCTTGCCTGATTCCACGGCACCTCGTCACTAAAAGTGAGAAACTAGCTACGCCAGCTGGGCCCTCTTTTTTGCCCCGAACCCCGGCAAAGTGGACACCCAGGGTGAAGGGGGGCGCGCACGCCCCCCTTCACGGGGTCAGGGGCCGTAGGCCTTGACTTCCAGAAGGCCGACCGAGTTGGAGCCGTTTCCGGTCAGCAACACCCGGAGCCGGGTCGTGCTCGTGGCGGTGAACGTCACGTTGTTGTACTGGTTCTTGCCCAGCGAGTACGCCGAAGCGCCGGGCACGTCCACATACGCGCTCCCGTTCCAGTATTGGAGTTTCCACGACGCGGGCATGTCGATCCCCTGGTCGTCGTCGAAGAAGTACACCTCGGCCCGGTTCAGGTTACGGGCGGAGGACCAGGTCAGGTCCACCCACTGCTCTCCCGTCTCAGGCCAGCAGCCCCAGCGCGGGTTGACGGTGTCGTTGGACGATGGCGGGTCGATCCCGTCGTTGACGGCGGCCACGCTCTCCCACGAGGAGGTGTTCGAGGCCGACGCCGTGGCGGAGGTCGCCAGGTTGGCGGACGGCTGCACACCGCCCCGGTTGTAGACCTTGACCTCGGTGAGCCCGGTCCTGGCGCCCGAGGCGGCGGTGGCCAGCACCCGGACACGCTGGGCCGAGACGGCCGGGAACTGCACCACGTTGTAGTTGGCCCGCGGCGCGGACGGCGTCTTGGCCTGGCTGGGCACGCTGACCCAGGCGCTGCCGTTGTGGTACTGGATGTCGTAGGACGCCGGCGCCCGGTAGGTGGCGCTGGCCGGGCGGCTGTCCTTGAAGTAGAGCCGCACCTCGTTGAGGGTTCTGGCCGAGCCGAAGTTCAGCTCGTACCAGTCCTGGCCCGCGGTGGTACCGCCCCAGAACGGCTCGTTGATGGGGAAGCCGTCGACCGCGCCCGCGGTGGAGCTGCCGGAGGCGGTGGTGGAGGCGGTGGCGGTGGCGCCGGCGGCGAGGTTGGTGAGGTCGGCGGTCAGGTCGACGCCCGCCTTGTTCAGCATGTCGACCATGCGGGCGCTGGTGTGCCGGACCTGGCTGGGCGACTGGAGCCCGGGGACGGCCACGTTGTAGGTGACCGTGCCGTTGGTGGTGACGGCGCCGGTGGCGGGGTCCCAGGTGAAGGGCACCAGCGACGAGACCGTGGCGGCCCGGCTGCCGTTGACGTAGATGGAGTACCCCTCGGGCACGCCCGGGTAGCGGACGACGCCGTCGGCCGGGTCGTCCCAGACGATGGTCAGGTCGGCGTTGCGGTAGCGCAGGTTGTTGACGGTGAAGTGGGTCCAGCCGATGTTGATCGGCGACAGCTCGACCTTGGCGTCGTTGCGCGGCCGCAGCCCCGCGACGTCCTCGACGACGGTCCAGTTGCTGCTGCCGAGGATGTTGTGGTGGATCCAGGAGCGGTAGGTGATGGAGGAGCCGTTCCAGTCGGCCCAGAACTCGTTGGCGTCCGGCCACTGGGTGTTGCCGTTGACGTACTGCGCCCAGGCGTTCCAGTAGAGCAGCTTCTTGTACCAGGTCGTGTCGATCCACTCGTTGGGGTAGTTGCGCAGCACCGAGGAGAGCAGGCGGAACTGCACCGTGGAGTTGATCGTGGAGAAGTTGTTGCTGCCGGTGCCCGAGGCCGCCTTGTCGGCCTGGTTGGCGGTGTAGAAGGGGAAGATCGGGTACTGCGCCGGGTCGTCGAACAGGCGCAGCGCCTGCTTGTAGGTGGCCGTGTTCGGGATCGCGCCGACGGCGAACGGGTAGTAGTTGTTGATCTCCTTCCACGGCACCCATTCGTTCGTGGACTTCAGCCGGTGCTCGAAGAGCTGCCTGCCGGGGTTCCACAACACGTTGACGATGGCGTTCTGGATCTGGGTGGCCAGCGTGCGCATTTCCGCGGCCTTGGAGGTGTTGCCGATCGCCTCGTACGCCTGGGCCGCGGCCAGCGCGCCGCTGTACTGGTAGGCGGACTCGGCGCGGTCCATGCGTCCCGGCTTCCAGTGGAAGGAGACGGCGTCGGCGTCGTTGCCGGTCAGGGCGCCCCAGTCATACTCGATGAGTTTGTTGTTGTCGGTGTCGTAGAAGGAGAGCTGGCCCTTGACGTCCTGCTCGGCGTAGCGGGCGAGGTTGGCGGCGATGCCGGACTGGCCACCGTGGATCTGGTAGCTCTTCCAGGCCGCCTCGCCGATGTACTGCGTGTAGCTGTTGGACCAGTTCTCCGGGTCGCCCGGGTTGTCGAGGAAGCGGCCGTTCTTGGAGATCTGGCCGACGCTCAGCCAGTCACCGTAGGAGTAGATCGGGTTGCGCAGGTACTTGAGGTCGTCGATGTGCATGGGCTGGGTCAGCGCGATGGCGTTGTTGTAGCCCAGGACGCCCTCGGTGGAGGTGGGGAACTGGAAGGTCTGTCCGGGGATGTCCGCGTCGAGGTTGTTGAAGCGCATCAGCCACCAGCGGTAGTAGATGTTCTTCTTGATGGCCGGCTCGGGCACGTCGATGTAGGGCACGTTCTCGGCCCACCACCGGTTGTAGGCGCGCACGTGGGTGGCGAACGCCGTGGCGGGCGTGTAGCCGGCGTAGGCGTCGTAGTCGGTGCGCGAGGCGGGGATCTCGTTGGTGACGAAGCCCATGACGACCTTGACGGTCACGGTGGCGCCCGCGGCGACGGTGACGGACCTGTTGAGGCCGCCGCTGGAGACCGTGAAGCCGTCACCGGTGAGCCTGGGGTAGAGCGTGGTGAGGTTGTTGTAGGCGTTCACCTGGCCGGTCAGCTCGCTGCCGCTGCCGGAGGTCGCGTACGGCGAGGTGGCTCTGAGCTGCAGCGTCGTCGAGGCCGAGCCGCCGTTGGTGATGGCCAGGTTGGCGACGGCGACGTTGTTGTCGGTGATGAACTTGGTCTGGTCGATGGTGATCGAGCCGCTGGTGTGCCGGCTCTTCCAGTAGCTGGGCGCCTGCCAGCGAGAACCCACCTGTTCGGTGAACGTGCCGGGGCTGAGCGCGACGGTGAAGGCGTTGTTGTTGCTGATGCTCTCCCAGTAGGCCACCTGGCCGGCGAAGCCGAGCGTGCCCGGCGTGTGGGTCTTCATGAACAGCGCCCGCCCGCGCGACATGAGCCAGGTGCCCGCGGGGTCGTTGCCCGAGCGGGCCAGCAGCCGGTCCATCCAGAAGTCGGTGCCGGAGCTCTCGGCGTCATAGATGGCCTGCATCATGTTGCCGGTCGTGTAGGTGCCGGGCGCGGCGGGGATGGCCGGGCCGTTGAAGGTCGGCAAGCCGATGGTCTGGTCGGCGCCCGCCGCGGGGCCGGCCACGATCATCGCCGCGACCAGCAGTAAGGCTGACAGCACACGCCTCATGAGAAGGCCCTCCATTCGAGCACCCCGGTCGAGAAGCCCGACCTGGAGGTGATGTTCAGCCGCAGCCGTGTCGTGCTGACGGAGCCGAACGTGCTGGTGTTGAAGGTGTTGGCGGCCACGCCGCAGCCCGACGCGCCGGGCACGTTGACGTAGGCGCTGCCGTTCCAGTACTGGAGCTGGCACGAGGCGGGCAGGTCGATGCCCTGGTCGTCGTCGAACCAGTAGACCTCGGACCTGGAGATGTTCTGCGCGGTGGGCCAGCGGTACTCGATCCACTCGGTGCCCTGGTGGTCCCAGTTGCCGTAGGCGCCGTGGCTGCGGTCGGCGGAGTTGGCCGGGGTGTAGCCGTCGTTGACCGCGCCGAGGGTCTCCCATGGCGAGACGTAGGAGGTGGAGGGGGTGGCGCCGGCCGCCAGGTTGCCGGGGGTGGTCGGGCCGCCGGTCTGCACGACCTTCTGCATGGTGCCGTCGGCGTTGAAGTAGAGCTTGTCGATCGTCACCGAGCGGCGGAAGTTGCCCCCGCCCGGGGCGGCGGCGTTGTGGTAGACCATGTACCACTGGCCCTTGTACTCGATGATCGCCGGGTGGTTGGTGGTCGAGCTGACCTGGTCGAGCACGACGCCGCGATGCGTCCACGGGCCTAGCGGGTTACTGGCGGTGGCGTAGCGGATGCACGCGTAGCCGGGCGCCGAGCAGGCCGAGTCGTTGGCCGCGTAGGCGAGGTAGTAGACGCCGTTGCGCTTGAACATCCAGGGGGCCTCCCAGAAGTTCGACACGCCGCTCGGGGTGATGACCGAGCCGTTGATCGTGGTCATGTTGGAGTTGAGGCGGGCGGCGCGCAGCCCGTAATAGGAGCCCCAGTACATGTAGACCTGGCCGTCGTCGTCGGTGAAGACGGTGGGGTCGATGTTGAGCGGCGAGGAGTTGGGGGTGCTGTCGCTGATCAGCGGGCCGCCTTTGGCGTCACGGAACGGGCCGAGCGGCGTGTCGCCGACGGCCACGCCGATGTCCATCCAGCCGGCGCCGTTGCCGTTGACGGGGACGTACCAGTAGTACTTGCCGTCGGCCCCGCGCTCGACCTCGCCGGCCCAGGCGTCGGCGCCCGCCCAGGAGAAGTTGGAGATCGACAGTTTGGCGCCCTGGTCGGTGAAGGTGGTGGCGTCGTTGGAGGTGAAGACGTGCCAGTCGCGCATGACGAAGTTGGTGCCGCCGGACGGCGCCTCGTCGTGGCCGGTGTAGAGGTAGAGCGTGTCGCCGGCGACCAGGGCGGCCGGGTCGGCCGTGTAGATCGCAGTGGTGATCGGCGGGCCGGCGAGCGCGGGCCTGATGTTGCCGAGGATGAGCACGAGTGCTCCGGCGAGGGCCGCTGCCCATCGTCGTCTCATGAGGATGCCCCTTAAGCTGTTAACGCTAACATCACTTGGCCGGGAGAAGGGACGTGAACCTAAAAGGTTTTCGGGAACGTAAATCAGCCGGCGCGGCCTGTCAATCGGCCGCCGCAACCCGATGCAAGCCCGCCCAGCAGCGTATTTCACGAAAGATCGCCGCTGATCAGCTAGCGAGCGCTTGGTTACAGTTCCGTATCATCGAAAAGGGTTTCGGAGGGTTGCCGGCACCCGCCCGCCGCGCCTGCGTCAGAAATCGCCCAAGCCGTGAGAAGTTCGGAACGAACCACTCAAGAGCCGGGGGGACTTCAGTGGGACACGATCACAAAGGTCAGCGCGTCAGCCGCAGGGTGCTGATCGCCGGCATCGGCTCGCTCGGCCTCGGCGGCCTGGTGACCGCATCCGGGCCTCGGCCCGGCGCGGCCGACTCCCTGTTCGCCGGGCCCGACACGTGCCGGCTGACCCCGAGCGCGACCAAGGGCCCGTTCTACTTCGACTCCGACAAGATCCGCAGCGACATCCGCGAGGACCGGCCGGGCGTTCGCCTGCGCCTGGCCATCAAGGTGCAGGACAGCGAGACGTGCAAGCCGCTGCCCGGCGCGGTGGTGGAGATCTGGCACTGCGACGCGGCCGGGCTCTACTCGGGGGCCGAGGCCGCGTCGAAGGGCGGGCTGCTTCTCGGCAAGCTGCCGACCGCCGACACGGCCACCGCGGTCGGCAAGCCCGGCATGGCCGACATGGCCGACATGAAGCCCACGGACGCCGAGCGCTACCTGCGGGGCGCGCAGGTCACCGACGGCGACGGCGTCGTCATGTTCACCACCATCTGGCCGGGCTGGTACCCGGGGCGGACGGTCCACATCCACGTCATGGTCCACCTCGGGGACGAACGCGTGCTGAGCACCCAGCTCATGTTCGACGACACGATCAACGCCAAGGTGCTGGCGACGCCGCCGTACCAGCGGCTGGGCACCCGCGACACCTTCAACGCGGGCGACCCCGACTACCTCGAGGGCATGCTGGTGCGGGTCGCCGAGGACGACGGCGGCTACCTGGGGACCGTCGTCCTGTCCGCCGACTCCGACCAGGACCGCGCCTAGGATCTCGCGGCAGGCCGGCGCCCGAGCGTCCGTTCGACGCCGATGCGGGTCAGCCACCCCAGGCCGGCGGTGAACAGCGGCGGCCACGGGTACACGCCGAAGCTGTAGACGACCAGCACCGCGAGCGGGATCCACACGCGGTGCACGGCCTGGTGGAGCCATCCCGGCGGGCGGACACCGGCCAGCCTGGCCGCATCGGGCAGCGCGAAGAACACCAGCGCGGCGGCCGTGGTCGGCAGCCCGTACTTGACGCTCTCGAAGACCGCGAACGCGGCCAGGAACAGCGTGAGCGCGCCCCAGCCGACCCTTTGCGGCCGGCGGCCTTCTTGGACGGGCCGGGGCGCGTCGTTCACGTGTTCAGTCGCCACGCGCACACTATAGACAGCTCAGGTGCAGCCGATAATCGAACACATTATCAACTGGTCCATGGACCTGGAAGCCGAATGCCGACGTGAGCGCCGACCGGTCTGACGCCCTGGGTCCGCGCTACGCACTCCGGTTCGCCGGCCAGAAGTACCTGGTCAAGGGCATCGCCACCACCGGACTGAAATAGCGCCCGCCGCCCGCCTCGAAGCCAGGGAAGTCGGAGAAGTGTCGTACGCTCAACAAGCACAGCGACCCTGGGCAGACACCTTCGGCCTCATCGAGGACAAGAGAGGCGGGAAAGCGGCCATGCATGCTCCCGGCCCGGACACCGTGCTCGCCGACCGGCCACCGGGTGTCGCCGTGCTGCGGCTGCACGGGCACGACGTCGCCCAGTACGTGTGGGAGCCCGACCTGCCGCTGTCCGCCTCCCCGCGCCCCTACCTGCATCCGGTCCGCACGCTGGGCGGCGTCACCGTCACCGACGCCGCGCCCGACTCCCATCCCCACCAGTTCGGCATCAGCGTCGCCGCTCCCGACGTCGACGGGCGCAACTTCTGGGGCGGGCGCACGTTCGTCGCCGGCCACGGGCCCGCCTGGCTCGACAACCACGGCGTCCAGCGCCACCAGCGGTGGCTGCGCCGCACGAACACCGAGCTGGACCACACCGTCCAGTGGATCGGCGACCACGACACGACGCTTTTGGAGGAGCGGCGCTCGATCAGGTGCCGGCGCGTCGGCGACGCCGCCTGGTCGCTGGGCGTCCGCACCCGGCTCACCAACGCCACCGGCAGGTCGCTGCCCTTCCGCAGCCCGGCCGCGCTGGGCCGGGTCGGCGCGGGCTACGGCGGCCTCTTCTGGCGCGGCCCCGCCGTGTCCGGCACGACCCGGGTGCTCAGCCCGGCCGGGGCGGGCCTGCACCACGTCCACGGCCAGGCCGCCGACTGGGTCGCGGTCACCGACGACGCCACGTGGACGATGCTCTTCGTCCCCGCCGACGAGGTCACCGCCGGCGACCGCTGGTTCGTCCGCGCCCGCGACTACGTCGGCGTCTGCTCGTCGCTGGCCTGGGACGAGCCGCTGCTGCTGCCCGCCGGTGAGACGCTGGAGCGGCATGTGATCGTCGTGGTGATCGACGGCGTCGTCCCGCCCTCGGCGGCCGCCGGGCTGGCCGCCGCCGTCCGGCCGGCCGCATGACGCCGCGCGTTCGGCCGAGCCGGCCCCGTCAGTCCGGAGAACAGGAGCCGGTGCGCCACGCGCGGCCCCACCAATCGGAGGAGCCGGTGCGCCAGGAGAACCTGCGCACCCTCAACCTCGAACTGGTCTTCCGGCACATCCTCGCCGCCGCGCGGCCCATCTCCCGCACCGAGCTGGCCACGCTCACCGGGCTGACCCGGCCCACGATCTCCCGCATCGCCGAAGAGCTGCTGGCCGGGCGGCTCATCACCGAGGGCGGACCGGCCCACAACGGGCGGGCGGGGCGGCCCCGGGTCGGCCTCACCCTGTCCGAGCGCGGGCCCGCCGGGCTCGGGCTCGACATCCGCGCCGACGGCCTGGCCGCCTGCGTCGTCGATCTCACCGGCACCGTCCGCCATCTGGCCTTCACCCCCTACGTCGGCACGAGCGCCCCCGACGTGCTGCGGCATTTGGCGCAGATGGCGCGCACCGCGACCGAGGCCGTCTCCGCCGAAGACCTCACCGTCGTCACCGCCACCCTCGCCGTCCCCGGCCCGGTCCAGGCCGGCATCGTGCAGTCGGCCCCCGAACTCGGCTGGCGCAACCTCGACGCGGGGACGCTGCTGCGGGAGGCGATGGGGCGGCCCGGCATCCCGGTCGCCGTCGACAACGAGGCCAACCTCGCGGCGCTCGGCGAGCTCTACGCCAGCGACAACTCCCTCGACAGCTTCGTCTACGTCTCGGGCGGGCTCGGCATCGGCGCCGGCATCGTCCTGCATGGCCGGCTCATGCGCGGCTCCCGAGGCTGGAGCGGCGAACTCGGGCACGTCACGGTTTATCCGGACGGAAGGCCCTGCCCCTGCGGCTCGTGCGGCTGCCTGCAAACCTACGTTAGCCTCCGGGCCGTACTCGGCGACGAACCCGCGCCGCCGGGCCTCACCCCCGACGCCGCCGTCACGGGACGGGCCGAGGCCGGCCACCCGGCGACCATCGCCGCGCTTGAAAGCGCCGGCACCGCACTGGGCATCGCCCTGGCCGACATGCTCAACATCCTCGACATCGACACCGTGCTGCTCGGCGGCAGCTTCTCGCTGCTGGCGTCGTGGCTGACCGCGCGGGCCAAAGCCGAGATCGACCAGCGGGTGCTGGCCGCCGCCTGGGCGCCGATCACCGTCCGCCCCGCCCTGCTCGGCCCGGACGCGGCCGTCATCGGAGCCGCGCTGACCTCGGTCGACCAGGTCCGCCAGCACCCGACCATCTGGCTCACCCGCTCCGGCGAGACGGCCGCGCAACCCACGCCCTAACCACGTCGCCAGCGGGTGTGGAGCCAGGCGAGGGTGGCGCGGCGGGAGTGTTCGCGGCGCTGCCGTAGGTGCGGGGCGTGCGCGGGGCCGGGGAGGGCGGCGGTTCGCGTCCAGTAGCCGGCCAGCGCCACCAGCAGGGCGTCCACCCGTTCGGGCGGGGCGTGCGCGCCGAGCGGATGCGCGGCGAAGACCGCCTCGGGGTCGGGCTCGCCGAGGTCCGACTCCAGCAGGAGGCAGACCAGGTCGGTCCAGGCCGGGCCGAGGCAGGCCCGTCCCCAGTCCACGAGGCGGGCCGTGCCGTGCTCGTCGATGAGGACGTTGTCGAAACGCGGGTCGAAATGGAGCAACGTGTCGCCGGTGACCAGCTCCGCCCAGCCCCGCTCGACGTCGGCCAGCCGGGGCAGGTGGTCGCGTTCCCAGTCGCCGAGGGCGGCGGTCGCGGAGCCCTCGGCCAGGTCCTGCCAGATCTCGCAGCGGCCCGCCATGCGCTCGGCGACGGTCGGCAGGCCGCCGAGCGGCGACGGGGTCACCTCTCTGGCACAGGCGGCCAGCAGGTCCAGGACGGCCGACAGTTCCCGGGGGTGCCATGGTTCGTGCGGCACGCGTCCCGGCGCCACCTGCGAGCACAGCAGCACCCACCCGCCGGCCTCGCAGGAGAACAGCAGCCGGGGCGCGGGCACCCCGGCAGGCAGCGCGGCGGCGACGAGCGCCTCCGTCCGGTAGTCGGCGGCGGCGTCGCCGGGGACGGCCTTGACGAACACGTGCTCGCCGCCGGCCGGCGTGGCCACGCCGAGCACGCCGTAGGAGAATCCGCCCTGGCGCACCTCGAAGGCGCGGACGGCGCCGAGCCGGCGTTCGACCTCCTCCACCAGGGAGAGCGGCAGGTCGGCCCACTCACGCCGCAGGGTCGGCCTCATCGGGACCCCGGTCGAGCGCCGGCTTGGCGATCCGGTAGCGGGCGCGACGCGCTTCGAGCTCGTGTTCCTGTTCCGACGTGCACTGTTCGATCATGGCCATCAGATTGACCACAGGCAACGCCGGGAGGCGGCCGACTCTTTGACGGTCAGTTGGGTGCGAGCTTGTCCAGGAGTCCTCCGGCCTGCGGGGCGAAGCTTTCGTCGCCGGTCTCGACCGCGATCTCCAGCATGCGGCGGGCCAGAGCCAGGTCGCCGCGCTCGTACCGGATCTCGCCGAGCCTGCAGGCGGCCTCGGCCACCAGGTCGGGCTGCTCGGTCAGCGTGAGCGTCAGCTCGTAGAAGCGCAGCGCCCCGTCGCGGTCCCCGAGCCAGTAGCAGAGCTCGCCGAGGTGCGCCGCCGCCAGGCCCGACTCCGGGTCGCCGGAGTCGATGACCCGCTGGTACCAGGTGAGCGCCTCGGGGAAGTCGCGGTTCTGCTTGGCCAGCGCGCCCAGGTACATCGCGGCCAGTGCGCTGACGTGGCTCTCGCCGGCCTCGACGGCCTTCAGGTACCACTCCCTGGCCAGTTCCCCGTCCTCGTCGTGGTGGGTTCGTCCGAGCGCGACCATGGCGCGGGCCGCCAGGTCGGCGTCGCCGGCGTCGAGCACCCGCAGGTAGACCCGCCGGCCCTCCTCCACCTCGCCGGCGTCCACGAGCGTCTGCGCGAAGACGGCGAGCGCGGTCGGCTCGCCGCTCTCCGCCGCCGCCCGCAACGTGCGCAGCGACTCCTCGGTGTCGCCCTGGCGGCTCTGCAGCATGCCGAGCAGGCTGCCGAACACGCCCTGAACGGGGCTGTCGGCGTCGCCCGCCTGCCGCTGGGCCACGTTGTAGAAGGCCTCGGAGTCGCCGGCGTCGTCGAGCAGCGACAGCAGCCTGCCTCCGGCGACGAAGCGCACGTCGGGGTTCTCGTGCTCGTTGAGCCGCTCGTAGATGGCGCGGGCCTGCGCGGTCTCGCCGAGGTCGGCCAGCCGTTCGGCGATCCGCAACTCGGTGAAGGCGCCGGAGTCGGACAGCTCGTAGTACGCGCGCACGGCGTCCGGGTCCTCGCAGCGGTCGCCGAGGTCCTGCGCGACCTCGGCGGCGTGCTCGCCCATGAGCGCCAGCATCTGCATCGCCAGCGGGTGCTCGCCGCGCTCGGCAGCCTGGTAGGCGAGGATGTCGAGGTTTCGCAGCGCGGACTCGGCCAGCGTGGTGTCGGTGCCGGCGGCCGCGGCGAACGCCTGGGCCGCGCCGAGGTGGTCGCCGTCCTCGTACAGCCACATGCCGAGCGAGGAGCCGCCCCTGGAGACCGCGTCGGAGTCGCCGGACTCGATGGCCAGCCGCGCCTGCGCGCTCGCGCCCTCGGTGTCGCCGAGCCGGCGCAGGGCGGTGGCGAGGTCGACCCGGATGCTGTCCGTGGTGCCGGGGAAGCCGGTGTCGACGCCCTTGCGATACATGAGCGCCGCGTTGTGGGTATCTCCCTTCGCCTCGTACGCATCGCCCCAGGTCCAGTAGGCGATCGCCACGGTCTCGGGGTCACCGGTGGCCACCGCCGGCTCCGCGTGCGCCATCACGGCGTCGTGCTCGTTCATCCGGGCCAGGAGGGTGAGCAGTTCTTGGAGGCAGCGCAGGTCGCCGTCCGCCGCGGCGGCGGCCAGCACGTCCCGCGCCCCGGCGGCCTCGCCGCGCTCCTCCAGTAGCTCGGCCAGGAACGCGGCGGTGGCGGGGAGGCCGCGGCGGGCCGCCTCGATCGCCCCGTCGAGGTCGCCGCGCCTTTTGCGGACGATGGCGATGTTGCGCCAGGCGCCCTGGCCCAGCTCCAGGTGTTCGGTGACGGGCAGGAAGCTCAGCTCGGCCCGGTTGTTCTGGCTCTCATTGGCGTACAGGACGCCCAGCTGGAATCCGGCGCGGGCGGCGAGGTCGGCGTCCCCCAGCTCGACGACCAGCCGGAGCAGCTCGATGCGCGCATCGCCGTCCGTCTCCCCGACCTGGTTGTAGGTCTCGGTCACGAGCGAGGCCCGTTCCTCCGGGGCCGACTCGGTGAGCAGGCGGCGGACGGCCCGCACGTCCACGTCGTGCAGCGCGATCAGCAGCGCGGCCATCCGTTCCGACCCGGTTTCTTCCGTCAACGCCGCCAGCGCGCCCTCCTCGTCCCCTTCGGCGACCAGCACCCAGGGCAGTTCCCTCGGGGTGGCCCGGCCGAGCAGGTGGCGGGAGACGGCGGCGGTGTAGGGGTCGTCGTCCTGCGCCGCGGCGCGTTCCAGCGCGAAGTGCGCGGCCTCGGTGTCGCCTGCCTCCAGCAGGCGGCGGCCGGCCTCCAGCAGGGTCTTCGGCTCCGACTCCGGCTCCATGGCCGCGGCCCGCTCGAAGGCCGCTTTGGCGCCCTCCAGGTCGCCGGTCTCGGCCAGCACGGTGCCGAGCAGACGCTCGGAGTCGGCCGTCGGCTCGGGCGCCGCGGCGGTCAGGGCCGCGAGCGCGCCCTCGGGGTCGCCGTGCTCGCGCAGGTAGTGGGCGTAGAAGAACGTCGCGTTCGCGCCCGCGACCTCGGCCAGCCGTTCGCGGGCCTCCTCCTTGCGCCCGCAGGCGATCAGCGACTGGCCCAGCCGCAGGATGAGCGCGACCCGGTCGTCGGCGCCGTCGTCGACATGGTCCAGCACGCGGGTGAACAGCTCCGCGGCCTCGGCGTGCTCGCCGAGCTCCTGCAGCACGTCGCCCGCCGCGCGCAGCGCCACCGCGCTCTGCTCCTCGTCCTCGCCCGCGGCTGCCCGCAGCCAGGTGTCGACGGCGCCGCGCTTGTCGCCCGCCTCGTTGCGCACGGCTCCGAGGAGGCAACCTGCCTGCTGGCGCATGCCGGGGTCGCCGACGGCGACGACCAGCGAGAGCGCCGCGTCGGCGGCGGCGCTCTGGCCGGTGCGCTGCCAGACGTGCGCGCTCTCCATCGCCAGCATGCTCGCCATGGACAGCGCCCTGCCCTCGGGGATCGCCCGTGCCGCGCCGTCGAAGTCCCGGCCGAGCAGCGCCCGCCCGAACTCGCCAAGTTCGCCGGGATCGGCCGCGAACGCGGCCCGCGCGGCGTCGATGTCCTCGAGCCTGATCCACGTGTAGGCGAGCGGCAGGGCGACCCGCTCCGGCATCCCTTCTGCGAGCAGGCGCTCATGCACGCGGGTGGCGGCCAGCAGGTCGCCCTGCTGCTCCAGCACCGCCACCAGGTCGGCGGCGGCGGTGAAGCGGATCCCGCCGACGCCGCCGTCCAGCGCCGCCTCGTACGCGCGGCGCGCCTCCCCCGGGTCCCGCTCCGCGACCAGCGTGCCCAGCGCGTGCGCCACCCACGGCGCGAGCACGGGATGCCCGCTCTCCATGGCCCGGCGCAGCACCTCGACGGCCGTGTCGTCCTCGGTCGTCACTTCCCTGCACATCAGCGCCGCGTACGACAGCGCGAACGGGTCGCCGGAGCCGGCCGCCGTCTGGAGCATCTCGGCCGATTCCGACAGGTCGAACCCGAGCGAGACCAGCACCTGGGCGAACACGGCGGTCCCGATGGCGGAGACGGACGGGTCGGGGTGCCGCGTGGCCTCCTGATAGCGCAGCAGCCCCTCTTCCCTGCCCTGCCGCTGGTGGGCGAGCATCGCCTCCAGCACGGGGTGCCGCTCATCGCCCGACTCGCGCACCAGGTGCAGCAGGAAGGTCGCGTGGAAGCCCTGCGACAGGTCGTCGCCCTCCGCCACGTAGGCGAGCAGTTCGTCGGCCTGCTCCCGGTCGCCCTCCCCCAGCTCCAACTGGGCCAGCGCCACCATGGCGCGCAGCGACTCGTCGGCCGCCTCGGAGTCGGCGGCCCTGCGCAGCAGTTCCCTGGCGCCCGCCAGGTCGCCGTCCTTCAGGCGGGCCAGCCCTTCATCGGTGTCCTGGAGCGCCTGCTCCGCGACGGGGTCGGCGAGCGGCTGCTGCCTGGCGGCGTGCTCCAGCAGCAGCCTGGCCTTGAACGCGGTGTCGGGGTCCTGGTGGCCGGCCGCGAGCCGGGCCAGCTCCATGACCTCGTCGTACGCCTGCGGGCACTGGTCGGCGAGCAGGCCGAGCAGGGCGACGCAGATGGAGCCCCACTCCTCCTCGTCCGCCTCGATCACGGCACGCAGCATGGCCAGCGCCTCGGGCGCCTCGCCCGCCTCGGTGTGCATCTGGGCCAGGCAGGCCTGGGCCTGGACGACGTGCTCGCGCTGCCCGCCGGCGATCACCCGGCGGAAGATCGCCTTGGTCTCCTCCACGTCGCCGAGCTGCGCGGTCACCTTGGCCAGCTCGATCAGCGAGGGCAGGCGGATCTCGGGCCTGTGGTCCTCGGCGGCCACGCGGTAGGCGGAGGCGGACTCGGCGTACTCGCCCAGGTCCACCAGCACCGCGCCGAGCAGCTTGTGGGCCATGGCCAGGTGGTCGGGGCCGCCGACGGCGATGGCGTGCTCGCACACCTCGCGGGCCGCCTCGAACTCCTCCTCCTCGGCGTACAGGGTGTAGAGCTGGAACGCCGAAAGTGACACCACGTCGGGGTCGCCGCAGGTCAGCAGGGCGCGGTAGTCATCCTCGTCCTCTGCCGCCTCGTAGAGGTCGCGGGCCGAGGACGGGTCCGGCCGGAAGTCCGGCAGTTCGAGCTGCGCGGCCAGTTCGGCCACGGCGGGGGTGTCACAGCGGCGGGCCCGTCGCAGCGCCTCCTGCGCGCCCTGGACGTCGCCGAGCTGCGTGAGCACCATCACCAGCGCGGTGTCGGCGAGCGCGGCCACCTCGAAGTCGGCCCCGTCCGAGGCGATCGACAACACGCGGTGCGCCGCCGGCCACTCCTTGGCGGTCACCAGCATCATCCCCATGGCGATGGCGGAGCGCTGCCCGTACACGGGGTCGCCCGACTGGATCACCGAGCGGTGCGCCGCCTCCGCGCCTTCCAGGTCTCCCTGCTCGTGCAGCACGCCGGCCAGCAGGTGGGACGCCTGCGGGTCGCCCGTGGCCGCGATCTGCCTGAACAGCGCGGCGGCCTGGTCCAGATCTCCGGATTTCCAGCAGCTCATGGCCTCGCTGAGCTGTTCTGACGCCATTGTCCACTCCACGGTCATCCAACAATGTGGTCATCCAATAATGTGAAAAAGCTACACATGTGCCGCTCGGGGCCACAGGACATTCCGAGATCTCCGGTCCTCGCGCCGAGAACCAGGAGGGGGCCGTAGCGTAGTCCTCATGGCAAAAGCGTTCTGGATCGATCATGAGTTCGACAGAGACCGTGACGGGCGCTATGCCGTACACGTCCGCAAAAGCCTGGACGCCTTCGACTGGGGCGACATCGCCCCCGTCCGGTTCGCCTGCGCGGCCTGGCGGCTGGCCACGCCGCCGTCCCTGACCCCGGGCTACGTACGCTGGGACCGCCGCGTGCTGGACGCCGAGTGCCACCGCAACACCTGGGACGGCACCCTGTACGCCCGCGTCAGGATCGTCTCGCCGCTGCCGGAGGAGCTGACGCGGTCGCGGGCCTGGTGGCGCGACCGGGGCTGGCTGGGCTGGCAGGAGACCTTCGGGCAGTACGTCGAGCCGACCCAGCAGGATCTGGCGCGCATCCCGTTCCTGCGGGCCACGCTGCTCGTCGAGGCCCCGCTGCCCCTCGACGACCTGCCGCCGGAGCCCGAGGGCCCGCACGACGAGGTCGAGCAGCGCGCCCATCGCGCGGTGACGGTGCTGACCCGCGAACTGAACGCGCTGGTCGCCCCTGTGCTCGACCACCTGGGTTAGCGCACGCTAGCTCGGCTCACCGGTGATGACGGCGACGATGCGGGTGCCGGGGGCGAAGGCGCCTCGGCGGGCCAGGTCGAGGATTCCGTAGAGCATCTTCGCCACGTAGATGCCCTCCACCCGATATTGCTCGATAAATCGGTCTAGTTCCGGGGTCGATCGGGCGTATCCGCCGAAGTGGTAGTCGAGGTTGATCTCCCAGTTCGACCACGTACGCCCGTACGCCTCCTGCTGCAACCTGGCCACCTCACCGGCGAGGAACCCGGCCCCCTTCAGCACCGCGAACCCCAGCGCCCGCCTGCCCTCGCCGAGCCCCGCCGAGATGCCGGCCAGCGTCCCGCCGGTCCCGACGGGACAGCACACGACGTCATGGTCGACGCCGATCTCCGCGGGCAGTTCGGCGCACCCGCGCACGGCGGCCGCGTTGCTGCCGCCCTCGGGGAGGATCACCACGTCCTCGCCCCACTCCGCCCGCAGCCGCGCCAGCACCTCCCCGGTGTCCTTGAGCCGGTAGGAGGCGCGGTCCAGATAGGTGATCGTCATGCCGCAGGCCACGGCGTGGGCGAGCGACGGGTTGAGCGGCAGGTGCTCCTCGCCGCGGATGACCCCGATCGTCTCGATGCCGTGCCGCCGCCCGGCCTCGGCCACGGCCCTGATGTGGTTGGAGTAGGCCCCGCCGAAGGTCAGCAGCCTGGCGGCGTTCAGGTTGTACTTGAGCTTGCGCCGCTTGTTGTCCTCACGCATCAGGAACACCCGGACCGCACCGAGCCCTGGATCCAGGAGCTCCTCCATGACGCTAGTCTACGGTCGGGCCTTTGTTGAGGAGTGTTTGATTATGCGCGTTGTTGAGACTTTTCGTGCCGCGTATGGCGCGTCCCCCCAAACCACCTGGCATGCGCCCGGCCGGGTCAACCTGATCGGCGAGCACACCGACTACAACGACGGCTTCGTCCTCCCGTTCGCGGTGCCGTGGGGCGTGACGGCCGCCGTCACACCGCGTACCGACGGCGTCATCCGCCTGCTGTCGCTCCAGTCCCAGGGCGAGCCCGTCACGCTGGCCACCCACGAGGAGTCCAAGGGCTGGACCCGCTACGTCGTGGGCGTGCTGGCCATGCTGGGCGACCGCGTGTCGGGCGCCGACATCGCCATCGACGGCGACATCCCGCAGGGCGCGGGCCTCAGCTCCAGCGCCGCCCTTGAGGTCGCCGTCGCCTCCGCCCTCAACGACCTGCACGACCTGGGCATGACGCCCATGGAGATCGCCCTGCTCAGCCAGAAGGCGGAGAACGACTTCGTCGGCATGCCCTGCGGCATCATGGACCAGGCCGCCTCCGCGCTGTCAGAAGAGGGGCGCGCGCTCTTCCTCGACTGCCGCTCGCTCGGCTTCCGCACCATCCCCTTCGACCTGTCCGCCCACGGGCTGAGCCTGCTCATCATCGACACCCAGGTGCACCACGAGCACGCGGGGGGCGAGTACGCCAAGCGCCGCGCCGAATGCGAGTCGGCCGCCCGCAAGCTCGGCGTCCCCGCCCTGCGCGACGTCACCGACCTGGCGGCGGCCCTCGACCGGCTGCAGGGGGACGAACGCAAGCGCACCATGCACGTCGTCACCGAGAACCACCGCGTGGAGGCCCTCATCGGGCTGCTGCGCGCGGGTCACGTCGTCGAGATCGGCGCCCTCCTCAACGCCTCCCACCTGTCGCTGCGGGACCAGTACGAGGTCTCCTCCCCCGAACTGGACCTGGCGGTGGAGGCCGCCATCCGGGGCGGGGCGCGGGGGGCGCGGATGACCGGCGGCGGGTTCGGCGGGTCGGCCATCGCGCTGGTGCCGCAGGAACGGCTGGACAGCGTCCAGGAGTCGGTCGTGGGCGCGTACGCCGAGCGCGGCTTCCAGCCCCCGCGCTTCCTGCCTGCCACCCCGGCCAAGGGCGCCCACCGCATCGCCTGACCTCCCTACCGCCCCAGCCCGGGGTGGGGCCGATCTGGCGTCAGAGGGCGGGGAAGTTCGGGGGGCGGCGTTCGAGGAAGCTGGCGACGCCCTCCGTGAAGTCGGGCCGCTCGAAGGAGGCCAGCATCTCGCGGACCGCCGCCTTGGCCGACTCCTCCAGCGTCGTGTCCCAATCGCCCCAGACCTGCCGCTTGATCACCGCCATGGACGCCGGAGAACTGTGCACGGCCAGTTCCCGGGCGTAGCTCTGCACCTCGGCCAGCAAGGATTCTGCGGGCAGGGCCCGGTTGGCCAGCCCCAGCTCGTACGCCTCCCGCCCGGTGAACACCCGCCCCGACAGCAGCACGTCCATGGCCCGCTGCTGCCCCATGATCCGGGGCAGCACCCAGGACAGCCCGTACTCGGCGATCAGCCCCCGGCGGGCGAAGGCCGTCGTCCACTTGGCCTCCTCGGCGGTGAAGACGAGGTCGCAGACGAGCGCGTGCACCATGCCCAGCCCCGCGCAGGCCCCGTTGACGGCGGCGATGATCGGCTTGCCGATGGTGGTGGGGAAGGTGTTGGGCCGGAGGTCGGGCCGCTCGTCGTACGTGCCGGTCTGGATGGCGGTCAGCGTCTTGAAGTCGGCGCCCGCGCAGAAGCCCTTGCCCGCGCCGGTGACGACCACGGCGCGCACGTCCGGGTCCTTCTCGGCCTGGGCGAGCAGGTCGAAGTAGCGCCGTCCCATCGCGTCCGTCCAGGCGTTCAGCGCATCGGGACGGTTGAAGGTCAGCGTGAGCACGCCCTGGTCGAGCGTGGAGAGAACGAGTTCCGCCATGCCCTAACCGAATCATGTTCTAACCTGGGAAGGCAAGGAAGGGATGATCGAATGGAACGGCACCTGGCGTGGGACGGCTGCCACAACGTCCGCGACCTCGGCGGGCTGTCCACCGCGTCCGGGCTCCGTACACGCTGGGGGTCGGTCGTGCGCTCCGACACCCCCGACCGGCTCACCGAGGCGGGCTGGGCGGCGGCGCTCGCGCACGGCGTACGGACGATCGTGGACCTGCGCACGCCCGGCGAGCACCACGCCGGCACCGGCCACCGTCCGCCGGAGATCACCGTCGTCCCGGTGCCGCTGGACGAGCCGGGCGACCCAGGACGCGGGCCGCACGGCGGGACACCCCTCTACCTGCGGCCGTTCATGGAACGATTCCCCGGCCGCTGCGCCAGGGCCCTGCGGGCGATCGCGCACGCGCGGCCCGGCGGCGTGCTCGTGCACTGTGTGGCCGGCCGCGACAGGACAGGGCTGATCACGCTCCTGCTGCTCGCGCTGGCCGGAGTGGCGCGGGAGCACATCGTGGCCGACTACGAGCTGTCGGCCGCCCGCCTGCGCCCGCTCTACGCCCTGCTCGGCGAGCCGGACGACGACCTGCGGGTACGGGCCCGCCTGGACGCGACGGGGACCACGACCCGCGAGGTCGTCGGCGGGCTCCTGGACGGCCTGGACGTCGAGGCGTACCTGACGGCGGCCGGTCTGACCGCCTCCGACCTGGCGGCCTTGCGCGCGCGGCTAACGATGGTGGACGAAGGACGGGGTCAGGACGCGAGTGTCGTAGTAGCGGTGGAAGACCGGGGTGGCGCTGCCCGATAGCGGCGGCACGATCCACGACCAGTCCGCGGGGCAGACGCGCCCGGCCTTCTCCTCGCGCGACAGGTGGGTGAGGAAGCGGCGCGACTCGGTGTGGTGGTCGCTGATCGTGACCCCCGCCCGCTCGAAGGAGTGCAGCACCGCCACGTTCAGCTCCACCAGCGCGTGGTCGCGCCACAGGGAGCGTTCGGTGGAGGTGTCGAGCCCGAGCCGCTCGGCCACGACCGCGAGCTGGTCGTATCTGTCGGTGTCCGCCAGGTTGCGGGCGCCGATCTCGGTGCCCATGTACCAGCCGTTGAAGGGGGCGCAGGGGTAGCAGACGCCGCCGATCTCCAGGCACATATCCGAAATAGCCGGTACGGCGTGCCAGCGCAGCCCCAACTCCGCGAACCACGCGTACTCCGGATGGACCAGCGGCACCTCCAGCACGGCGTCCCCCGGCACGTTGCACAGCAGCCGATCCCCTCGGCCCGGCTGGATGATCAGCGGCAGCACGTCGAACCGCCCCGACCCGCCCGGCCACCCCAGCGCCCTGGCCGCCTCGGTGAGCTCGACGTTCCTCGGGTCGCCGACGACGCCGCCGCCGCGGGTACGGTATCCGGCGTAGCGAATGAGCTGATCGTTCAGGATCCTGGGCCCCGGCAGGGCGGGAGTGTCGGGATGCAGGACGGTGACAGTGGGCCTGATCTTGCCGTTCCCCGTGGCCTCACGCAGGTGCGCGACGCACTCGAGGGCCACCCCCTCGGCCGTGCGCACCTGCCTGCGATCACGCACCTTCAGCGAGCGCCAGTAGAGCCGCCCGATGCACCGGTTGCTGTTACGCCAGGCCACCCGGGCGCCGAACTCGAGCTCCTCGAACGTGTGCGTGTACGTCCCGAAGCGGGCGATCTCCCTGGCGACGTCGCGCAGACGGGCGTACAGGCCGCCGAGGGAGGGGTTCTCTGCATGGAAGAGCCTGATGAAGCGCTCCGCCTCACGCGGGTCGGCGGTCCGCTCGATCACGGCCTGTACGGCGGGGGCATCCAAAGGACGCAGGGTCCTGATCCAGGTACGCACGCAGCAATCAGCACTTCTCCGTCATCGGATCGCCCCGCCGATTCCGGGTCGGCGGCACGTCCTGGCGGCGGCGCCCTCTCCACGCCCGCCGTTGCGACCTGTTCGCGGCTTCCGGCCCAAGGGACCGGCCCGCCCATCTTTCCGCGCCTGGCCCCGTTTTGTCCCGCCAACCCGAGAATTGCGTGATCAGCCGATTACGGGGAGCGCCCCCGCAGGGGCGCCCGCCGCCTACCTGTCCGCGCGTCCGTCCCACACGCAGGTGAGCTGGACGACGCGGCGGTGCTTCCAGCGGTTGCTGACCTTGTATCCCAGCTCCTTGGTGGGAACGCTCATCGACAGCCGATCCGCCGGGACGGTCGTGACGCCGTTCTCGGTGACGGACCCCGCGTAGGCCGGCTCGATGAAGTCCTTCTCCACGAACCTGGCGGCCTTCGCCTTCGAGAACCTGACGACCTTGCCGTCGGCCATCCAGCACTTCAGCTTCCCGCCGTGCCCGATCGTGTGCCCCCTGTCCGGATGCACCCTGACCACGCTGTCGTCGGCCAGCGCCGACCCGGCCATGCCCGCCAGGCCGAGCGTGGCGGCCGTGATGACTATGGCGATGCGTCGCTTCAACATGGGATCTCCTCCCCGAGGTGATTGACAGCCTCGAGAGTGGCCCACCGCACCTGAAGCGAGCCTTAAGATCCCCAAAGCCATCTTCAGGTACCACGGCTCAGGCAAGTCGGACCGAGGTGCGGCCGGGCGTGTCGAGGGCGGGGTCGGGGCGGAAGGCGCGACGAGCGGATCCCCTTGAAGGGCTGGCCTCCTGGCCGGTGATCCAGAGACGCGTGAGGCCCCTGCCAAAGACTGGAAAGGGGCCTCGTGTGCTGGCTCCCGCGACAGGATTCGAACCTGTAACCTGCCGGTTAACAGCCGGCTGCTCTGCCATTGAGCTACGCGGGATCGAGATTGTCCGCCCACTTCGTCCGGGGCTTTGGCCCTGGCGTCGTGCGCAGGAATAGATTAGCGCACTCGGAGAGTGCGTGTCGCATCGTAAGTGGGGTAGGCCCGGAGACAGCGGAGGTGCGAAATGCGTTATCGAATGACATTCGCTGCCGGCTTGGCGATCGGCTACGTGCTGGGCAGCCGGGCAGGACGCGAGCGGTACGAGCAGATCAAGAGAACCGCCCAGCGCGTCGCCGACAACCCCAGGGTGCAGGAGATCGCGGGGGTGGTCGGCGCGCAGACGGCGAAGATCGCCGGGATGGCCAGGGAGCGGGTCGGGGACACGCTGCAGCGGCGCATCCCGTTCCTCGGTGATCACAAGCCTGAGACCGGCACGGGCTGGCCCGAGGAGGACCTCATGGACAAGGAGGCCCACGAAACCGGCATGCCGCGTTAGACGCCCATGCTGCGTCTGAGCCCCTCCAGGGCCTGCTCGGCCTGCGCCCGCAGGCCGGGGTCCTCGGGGTCGAGCCCGTCGTCGAAGACGAACGTCCAGCCGAGCACCTCACCGCCGGGCCGCCGTCTGGCCACCAGCCGCACGCCGCCCCTGCCCGGCAGGTTGACGTGCTTGTTGACCACGATCGTGGAGTTGACCCGTTCGCGCAGGGTCTCGGGAAGCAGGCGCGGCTCGGTGATCTGTTCGACGTGCCATGCTCCGTCCGTGGTCAGGACGCGCACGCCCTCCTCGCTCCACGACGCCTTGTCGATCTCCTCGTACGGCAGCCGCGCCCCGTCGGACAGGTGCAGCGCGAGGTTCGTGGCCACGGCGTAACCGTCGCCGGACTTGGCGAAGGTCAGCACCCGCTCCCCCGGCTCGGTTTTCAGGGATTTGCGCACGTCGGCGGGCAGGCGGCGGAGAATGCTCATTCTCTTACGGTATCGGCGAGCAGATCGAGGGTGAGCGCGGCGCTCCAGGAGAAGTCCCGGCAGCCGCGTCCGCTGCCGTCGAAGGGGTCGAAGCACTCGCGGAAGCCGGCCTGCCGGACCAGGCGCAGGGTGCCGTTGGTGAGCTGCTGGCCGAGCCGGTCGAGCGAGTGCACGATCGCGGCCCTGCGTAACAGCCAGTTGGTGTTCACCCATGAGGGGCCGCGCCAGTAGCGGGTCCTGTCGAACTGGGTGGCGCGGATCTCGCAGCTCGGCACGGGGTAGCCGGTCGCGCCCATGAACCTGGCCGACTCCAGCACCTCGACGGCCGCGTTGAGCTGGTCGCCGGGCAGCCCGGGGTCGAGCAGCGGCCCGAAGGAGCCCACCGTGCACACCTTGATCAACTGGTCGGAGCGCAGGTCCCTGGCGTAGTAGCAGCCGTCCCAGAGCCGTTCGATCATGGCCTGCCTGATGCGTTCCGCC
Organism: Nonomuraea purpurea; assembly: GCF_042650645.1. NCBI lineage: Bacteria > Bacillati > Actinomycetota > Actinomycetes > Streptosporangiales > Streptosporangiaceae > Nonomuraea > Nonomuraea purpurea. The sequence continues at coordinate 266,337 of NZ_JBHSBI010000001.1, read as the reverse complement.
TGCTCGGCGTGCGGGGCGGGGTCGGCGTGGACGAGCGGCGCCAGCTCGGCCATGGCCTGACAGGAGGCCAGCCAGATCCCGTTGAACATGGGGTCCTCGATCGCGAACGGATGCTCGTCGCGCAGGTAGCCGGGGCTGTATCCGGCGTCCCGGTAGCGCATGGCCAGCCAGACGTAGCGTTCGTGATCGCTGTCGGGGCGGCGTTCCTCGAGCTCCACGTTGCGATAGCCGTACCTGATCGCGGGCAGCGCGGCCAGCGCCTGGTCCCAGGCCGGGCTGTCGTCCATGCCCGACTCCCACGGGTGCACGATCGCGGCCAGGCCCGCTCCCCCGAGGTCGCGGGCCGAGGCGAGGTACTCGTGCTGGGCGACCAGCGCCGGATAGGCCTTTCTGACGAAGGCGGCGTCCCCTGTGTGGCGGTAGAGCCACCACAGGGCCAGCCCGTGCAGCGGCGGCGCGGTGAGCCCCGAGGTGAGCACCTTGGGCGCGGCGTCGTTCTCCTGGGATCGCCACACCGCGGGCCCTGGGAAGTACGCCTCCCGCGTGTGGAAGACGATGTGCGGCACCATCCCGGTCGCCCACTGCCCCCGCAGCAGGCTGAGCAGCTCGTCGCGGGCCCGGTCGGGGCGGTGCCTGGCCAGCCCGATCACGACGAAGGCGGAGTCCCAGCTCCATTGGTGCGGGTAGAGCCCTGGCGCGGGCACGGTGCCAGTGCCCGTCCAGTTCGCCTCGAGCACGGCCAGTGCCTCGCGCCCGAGCGCGGCATCGTCGACCGCCGGCCGCGCCTCCATCATCCAACTATGACTGGGGATGCCCCGGGAAGCTATGTCCGCTTGAGCAACTTCGACACGAACATGACGCCGAAGGCCACGGCGCCGATGATGAGGCCCCACTTGAGCAGCGTGAGGGCGAAGCCCACGATGGGGCCGAGCAGCATGAGCGCGACGATGACCGCCGCGATGATCAGAAGTATCCGTCCCATGTCCCAAACGGTACGAGATCGTTTAAGCGGATTGCAGGTGACACAGGGTTGAATCAGGGGCAAGTCAGGGTCCCCCCTACCCTTGGAACCAACCGGACCGGCCCCGCCGTTGAGCCGGTAGTACCACGGGGCATCGGGGGCCCGCTTCACGGGGAGCGTGATGAGCCTGGGACCACCCATGAGCAGGGAGGGCGCTGAGCACGCGCTGCGCGCTCGGGCCGACGAACGCGACCGCATCTCCGGCGACCTGCTCGATCTCGAATCCCATACCACCTACCAGTTACTCAAGGGCGCCTCCTTACGCGGGGCGACCGAACGGCGGTGGGCCGCGGCGCAGGGGGCGCTGGCCACGCTCTGGCGGCTGAACGACGCCTACCGCGCCGTGCTGCGCGCCGCCGAGCAGATCAGGGACGCGCGCCCGAGGCTGGGCGCCGAACAGCTCGCCGAGCTGACCGGGCTGCTGGCCGGGTCGTCGGTGGTGCTGCGCAGCGCCGCCAAGCCCGTCGAGCAGCGTTCGCTCCTCCCCCAAGCCGACGAACGGCTGACGCTGGACGAGACCGTCGCCCGGATGGACGCCGCCTTCCGCGAGGTGACCTCCGCGCTCAACGACATCGACGCCGTCTGGAACGTCCTCCTGCCCCGCCTCGACGGGGCCGACGCCGACCTGCGCAAGATCCACGAGCTCGAACACGACCTCGACGAGGGCGTCGACCTGAGCGCGCAGGAGACGGAGCTGAAGCGGATGCGGGCCGCCGTGCTGGAGGACCCGCTCGGCCCGCCCGCCGGGCCCGACCTCGACCGGCTGGTCCGCCTGCTGGCCTCCTCCCGCGCGGAACTCGACCAGGCGATCACCGTCAAGGCCGAATACGCGGGACGCCGCGAAAACCTGCTGGCCGCCCTGGACGGGGTACGCGCGGCCGAGAGCGAGGCCAGGCTGGCCCACGGCGCGGTCGTCGTCAAGATCGCGTTACCGCCGCAGGCCAGGCCGCGTGACCGGGCCGACGCGCTGGCCGGGGAGCTGGACGCGCTCGACGCCTCGGCCGACACCTGGCTGCTGCGGGCCAAACGGCTGACGGCGCTGGAGAACGACGCCCGCCAGGCCGCCGAGCAGGCCCAGGCCATGGCCAAGGCGCTGTACGGCCTGGTCGGCAGGCGCGACGAACTGCGCGGGCGGCTCGGCGCCTGCCAGGTGATGGCGGTGCGCAAGGGCATGGCGGAGGACCCCACGGCCGGAGAGCTGTACGAGCGGGCCCGGACGCTGCTGTGGAGTGCCCCTTGCGACCTGACGAAGGCGGCGACAGCCGTCGAGGACTACCAGCGCGCGATCCATGGAGGTAGGCGATGACCCAGTGCGCGCAGCCTGACTGCACGGGAACGATCGACGACGGCTACTGCGACCTGTGCGGCACCGCGGAGGGCTCCGCACCGCCGCCCGCCCCGCAGCCGTCCCAGCCGCTGGCCACGCAGCCGGTGGGCAGCAGGCCGATGAGCGGCCCGGTCAGCAGCGGACGGTCACGGGCGGGCGTGCTGGGCACCATCGCCGACCTGCCGTCGGTGCCCTACCGCGACCCGTCCACGGCGGTGATGAACGATCCGGAGGTGCCGGAGGACAAACGGTTCTGCGCGAACCCGGCGTGCGGGAAGAAGGTGGGGCGTTCGCGGGAGGGCCGGCCGGGCCTTACCGACGGGTTCTGCCCGCACTGCCGCACCCGGTTCTCCTTCACCCCGAAACTGGACAAGGACGACCTGGTCGCGAGCCAGTACCGGGTGCTGGGCTGCCTGGCGCACGGCGGACTCGGCTGGATCTACCTGGCCTCCGACGAGAACCTCGACGGCCGCTGGGTCGTGCTGAAGGGCCTGCTCAACACCAACGACGCCGAGGCGCTGGCGGCGGCGGAGGCCGAGCGGAAGTTCCTGACCACGGTCGACCACCCCAACATCGTCAAGATCTTCAACTTCCAGCGCTCGGCCGGGCTCGGCTACATCGTCATGGAGTACGTGGGCGGAAAGTCCCTGCACGAGCTGCGCCGCCAGGGCCCGCTGCCGCTGCGCGAGGCCCTCATGTACGGGCGGGAGATCCTGCACGCGTTCGGCTACCTGCACGAGCACGGCCTGGTCTACTGCGACCTCAAGCCCGCCAACGTGATCAGGGTCGACAAACGGCTCAAGCTCATCGACCTGGGCGCCGTCCAGCCCATCGGCTCGCCGCCCGGCACGTCGTGGGCCACCGTCGGCTACCACGCGCCCGAGCTGGAGACCCTGCCGTCGTCGGTCGCCTCCGACCTCTACACCGTGGCCAGGACACTGGCCGTGCTGGCGATCCCCGGCTTCAGCCCCGCCAGGAACGGCAAGGAGGTGCCGCTGCCGGACGACTGCGGGCATCCGTCGTTCACCCGGCTGCTGCGCAAGGCCACCGCCAGGAATCCCGCCGACCGGTTCCAGAGCGCGTGGGAGATGGAGGAGCAGCTCGTCGGGGTCCTGCGGGAGATCAGCGCGCAGGAGGACCGGGTGCCGTACCCGGCGCCCTCGACGCTGTTCGGGCCTGAGCGCACCGCGGTAGGGACAGCGCTGTCGGACGAGGGCGACAAGGTGTTCGGGGAGCTCGACCCGGGCGCGGTCGCGGGCGCGCTGCCGGTGCCGCTGGTCGATCCGGCCGACCCGGCGGCGGGCGCGCTGGCCGGGCTGGCGGGCCGCGACCGCACGGCGCTGATCGCGCAGCTCGCCGCCATGTCGCCGACGCCCGAGACGAAGCTCATGCGCGCCAGGCTGCTGGCCGAGCTGAGCATGGCGGAGACGCCTGTCATCCTGAACGAGCTGTCCGCGGAACTGCCCGGCGACTGGCGGGTCACCTGGTACCGAGGGGTGCTGGCACTGGCGACCGGGCAGGCCGACCAGGCGGTGTCGATGTTCGACCAGTGCCTGTCGGCGCTGCCGGGCGAGCCGGCGCCCAAGCTGGCGCTGGCGTTCGCGCTGGAGTGCGCGGGCAAGCAGGCGGCCCCGTGGTACGAGCTCGTGTGGCGGACCGACCACGCCTACGTCAGCGCCGCCTTCGGGCTGGCCAGGACGGGCAGGACGGCGGTGCTGGACGAGGTGCCGCCGACCTCCAGCTACCGGGTGGCGGCGCAGGTGGCGCTGTCGGCCTCGGTGGTACGGCGGGACGACCTGAGCGGGCTGGCCCCCGAGGAGCTGGTGGGCGCCGCCGACCGCCTGGCCGACCAGGCCGATCTCGACCCGCGCCGCCGCGACCTGCTCACCGCCGAGCTGCTGCTGTCGGCGCTGACCTGGCTGGAGAGCGGCTCACCCCCGAAGGACCTGCGGCTGGCGGACGCGCCCTTCACCGAGCCGGGGCTGCGCAGACGCCTGGAGTCGATCTTCCGCAAGCTGGCCGTCGCCGCGGAGTCCCGCCAGGAACGCCACGCGCTCATCGACCAGGCCAACGCGGTGCGACCGAGGACGTGGCTGTGATGTGTCCGGTTTGTGTGGCTCCCGTGTTGGCCGGCGACGTCTACTGCGAGGCGTGTGGGCATCCGCTGAATGCCCCGGTATGCGCCTCCTGCGGTGCCGCCGCCGTCGACGAGGAGGGTTACTGCGAGCGCTGCGGCCTGCGTCAGCCCACCAGCAGGGACCATGCGGAGACGGTGCTGGACGGGGGCGCGGCCGCCGTCACCGACAAGGGGCTGCGCCGCAGCCGCAACGAGGACGCGGTGGCCCTGCTCGCCGTCGGCGACACGACGGTGACCGTGGTGTGCGACGGCGTGGGCAGCTCGCCCAGGGCGGACGAGGCGTCGGCGGTCGCCGTCGAGACCGCGTCGGCGGCGCTGGCCAGGGGGTTGTCGCAGGAGGAGGCGTTCGAGCTGGCGGGCCGGGCCGTGAGCAAGCTGGCCACGTCCGTTGATGACGCCCCGGCCTGCACCTACATCGCCGCCGTCGTCGGGGCGGGCCGGGTGAGGCTGGCGTGGGCGGGTGACACGAGGGCGTACTGGCTCCCCGAGGCCGGGCCGGGCTCGCTGCTGACCGAGGACGACGCGATCGAGACCGGCGAGATCACCGCCTGGCTCGGCGCCGACGCCGACGCGGCCCCGCCGCGCGTACGGACTCTCACCCCGGACACGCCGGGCCTGCTGCTGGTGTGCAGCGACGGCCTGTGGCGCTACCTGGACGGCTACGCCTTCCCCCGCGCGGGCGCCCCCGTCGACAGGGCCCGCGAGATGCTCCGGCACGCGCTGGACTCCGGCGGCCAGGACAACGTGACCATTGCTTTGATCCCCTTAGGAGACGTACATGGGTGACCAGCCTGCTTTCACGCTGAACATCGACCAGAACAAGTACCTGCCGATCGACGGGCGCGAGGTGCACGCCATCCTCACTGTCGGCTCGACCGGCGGTGTCGTCGCCGCGCAGCCGGTGGCCGCGGAGGCCGCCGAAGTGATCATCATTGACACGTCCGGCTCGATGAGCGGGAGCAAGATCCGCGAGGCCAGGCAGGCGGCCACGACGGCCGTGCAGACGCTGCGTGATGGCGTGCACTTCGCGGTGGTCGCGGGAACGGAGAAGGCCTGGGTCGTCTATCCGGGTGGCGCCCCCCGTCTGGTCAGGGCGAACGCGGCGACCAGGGCCGAGGCCGGGCGGGCGATCAGCCGGCTGCTCGCGCACGGCGGCACCGCCATGGGCGAGTGGCTGAAGCTGGCCGGGCACCTGCTGACCGCGCACCCGTCGGCGATCAGGCACGCGCTGCTGATGACCGACGGCCAGAACAACGAGCGCTCCGACGTCTTCGCTTCGGTGTTGTCGGGCTGGAGCGGCGCGTTCGTGTGCGACTGCCTGGGCGTGGGTGACGACTGGGTACCCGCGGAGCTGCGGAAGGTGGCCGAGGCGATGCTCGGCACGTTTGACTTCGTCCGTAATCAGGGGGATCTGTCGGAGTTCTTCCGCAGGCTGACGCAGACGTCGATGAGCAAGACCGTCGCCGAACTGTCCCTGCGGGTGTGGGTGCCGCAGACGGCGCAGCTGAAGTTCGTCAAGCAGGTCTCCCCCACGCTGCTGGACCTGACCGGCAAGCGTACCGACGTCAACCCGCTGACCGGCGACTACCCGACGGGCTCGTGGGGCGCGGAGGAACGCGAGTACCACCTGTGCGTCGAGGTACCGCCGGGCACGATCGGCCAGGAGATCAGGGCGGGCTGGGTCAAACTCGTCCGTCCCGACACCCAGGACGTCGTGGCCAGCGGGAACGTGCTGGCGCAGTGGACCGACGACCTGGCGCAGTCCACCCGGATCAACGGGAAGGTCGCCCACTACACCGGGCAGGCCGAACTGCACGAACTCATCCAGGACGGGCTCAGCGCCAGGGCCGCCGGCGACGTCGACACCGCGACCGCCCGGCTGGCCAAAGCCAGGGAACTGGCCACCGAGTCGGGGCGCGAGGACACCGCCCGGCTGCTGGAGAAGGTGGTCGAGGTCGATCCGGCCACCGGCACGGCCAGACTCCGCAGGAACGTGGACAAGGCCGACGAGATCGAGCTCGACACCGGCTCGGTCCGTACGAGCCGGCTGCGCAGGGAAGGAAGCTGATGGCGACCTGTCCGCAGGGGCACGCGTCGGGGGACGACGAATACTGCGACGTGTGCGGCACCCAGATGGGCGGGACGGCCCGGCCCGCCGCCGAGCCCCAGCCGGCCCCGGCCGCCCCGGGGGCCGAGACCTGCCCGGTCTGCCAGACGCCGCGTGCCGGGCAGTTCTGCGAGGTGTGCGGCCACGACTACAGCGGCACCGGCGTCCTGCCACCGGGCCCCGCGAACGGGGTCCGGTGGGAGGCCGTCGCGACGTCCGACCGCGCCTACTACGAGAAGGTCATCGCCGAAGGCGGTCCCGACGCGAGCGTGGTGACGTTCCCGCCGTACTGCCCCGAGCGCTCGTTCGGCCTGTACGGCGAGCAGGTGCGCATCGGCCGGCGCAGCAAGGCCAGGAACCTGGCCCCGGAGATCGACCTGACCGGGCCGCCCGAGGACCCCGGCGTCTCCCACCTGCACGCGGTGCTGCTGTCCCAGCCGGACGGCTCGTGGATGCTGGTCGACCCGGGCTCGGCCAACGGCACCCAGGTCAACGGCAGGACGCTGAAGGTCAACGTGCCGGTCCCGGTCAGCGCGGGCGACCGCATCCACCTGGGCGCGTGGACCGTGATCACCATCAGGGAGGGCACACCGTGACCCTGGTACAGACGCGCGGCACCCCGTTACCGGTACGCCGCGGCGTGCCCGGCAGGATCCGGCTCATCTCGGGCATCACCGTCGCCTCGCTGGCCCTGCTGTTCGCCGCGCTCGCGGTCGGCAGCTCCAGCGCCCGCGACGGGCTGCGGGTGATCGGACGCGACGCCGGGCCGCAGGTCGTCGCCACCGCCGGGCTCTACCTGGCGCTGAGCGACATGGACGCGCAGGTCGCCAACGCGCTGGTGATGGGCGGCCAGTACGCCGAGCAGCGCAAGGACGCGCTCGACCGCTACCAGCAGCGGCGTTCCGAGGCCAACCAGGCGCTGCTGAAGGCGTTCGAGCTGTCGGGCGACGACCCGGCCGAGCGGCGGACCGTGCAGTCGGTGCTCGACGGGCTCGGCCAGTACGAGCGGCTGGCCGGCCAGGCCCTGCTGCTCAGCGAGCAGGCCAAGCACGCGCCTGGGCCACCGCCGCAGGAGGTGGTGCTGACCTACCGCCAGGCCACCGACCTCATGCGGCTGGTGCTGCTGCCGCAGGCATACAACCTGACCTTGGAGAACGGCACGATCGTCCGCGCCACCTCCGACGACAAAGCCGTCATGGTGCCGCTGCTGCGGGACGCGGTGCTGGTGGCCGGGCTGCTCGCGCTGGGCTGCCTGATGTGGCTGCAGATCTTCCTGGCACGGCGCTTCCGCCGCGTCTTCGGGCCCGCGCTGCTCGTCGCGACCCTGACGACCCTGCTCGCGCTGGGCTTCGGGGCGAACGTGCTCGGCAGGGACGAGGAGGCGCTGCGCATGGCGAAGTCGGCGGGTTTCGACTCGGTGCTGACGCTGGCCAAGACGCGGGCCATCAGCAACAGCATGCAGGGCGACCAGAGCCGTTACCTGCTGGACAAGGAGCGGGCCGACACCTACGAGCACACCTACCTGGACAAGTCGCTGTCGGTCCTCTACTTCGAGGCGGGCAACCTGACCGCCTACCACCGCGCAGTGGCCGCGGGGTCGGAGAACTTCCTCGGCATGCTGGGGCCGGAGATCGTCGGCAGGGAAGGCGCCGACGTGGTGTCGGCGTACCAGGTGTTCCAGGCCGCCGACACGCGCTTTCGCGAACTGGTGAGCGGCGGCAGGACCAACGAGGCGGTCGCCGAGCGGCTCGGTTCCGTCACCGACGCGTTCGACGAGTACGACAAGGCGCTGGTGGCGCTGGCCGACACGCACCAGGACGTGTTCAAGAGCGCCATCGCCGACGGCGAGAACGCGCTGAACAACCTCTGGCGGCTGCTGCCGTTCGCCATCGGCGCGATCGGGCTGCTGGTGATCGCCGGGGTGTGGCCACGACTCAAGGAGTACCGGTGAAGCGGGTGCTGGTGGTGGTGCTGGCCCTGGCCGCCGCGGTCGTCTCGGGCTGCGGAAGCGGCGGCCAGGAGTCGCTCGTCGACAAAGACAAGCTGGTCATCGGGGTACGTTCCGACCTGCCGTCGATCGGGTTCCGCACGCAGGGCGGCGGCTTCGACGGCTTCGACGTGGACGTGGCCCGCTACATCGCCGGCAAGCTCGGCAAGCAGGTCTCCTTCATCCCCGTGCTGGCAGCCGATCGGGAGAAGGTGCTGACCAGCGGGCCCGCGGACATGGTCCTGGCGACATACACGATCAGCCAAGACCGCAAGGCGCGGGTGCTGTTCGCCGGGCCCTACCACGTCTCCTACCAGGACATCCTGGTCAGGCCCGACGAGGCGATCAAGAACGTGCGCGACCTCAAGGGCCGCAGGATCTGCGAGGTCAAGGGGGCGAACGCGGCCCAGCGGGTCGTGGAGGAGCGCGGGGTGGCGGCGCAGGTGGTGCCGTTCGACGACTACCCCACGTGCCTGAAAGCGCTGAAGAACCGGCAGGTCGACGCGGTCACCACCAACGACGTCATCCTGGCGGGCCTGGCCGCCCAGGACGGCAGCGGGCTGCGGCTGGCCAACGCGCAGTTCAACGAGCAACGCACCGGGGTCGGGCTGCGCAAGGACGACGTCGAGGGATGCGAGGCGGTGAACCGGGCGATCACCGACATGTACCAGGACGGAACCGCGTCCCGGCTGCTGCACAAGTGGTTCGGCAAGTCGGGGCTGAACCTGAACACGATCGCGGTCCCGCAGTTCGAGGGCTGCTCATGACCGAGCTTCGCGCTGGCGGGCGCCAGCGCGGCTTCGAGAAGGATCACGTCTCCCGGCTGGGAACGCCTGGCGGCATAGGTGATCGCACCGGGCACCGTGCCGCACAGGTGAAGCGCGGCGTTCGGCGCGATCCCAGCGAGGCCGGCTGTGTACGTCAGATCGTGGGGGTGATGCCGCCGTCAGGCTCGCTACGCTGGTCGAGAAACCGCACCACGAAGGATCCACCGAGGCCGCCGGGACTGTGGGTACACCAGGTCGGACACAATCGAGCGCGCTCCGAATCGGAACTCGCTGGCGGACGCGACCGAATTTTCCGCCAGCTCACACCCCTCCTGCTGGGCCAGCCCAGGTGAGGCCGCAGGATCGCAGCGTCTCGTCCAGTTGACGGACGTAAGTGGTATCAGCCCATGGATCCAGCCGGGCGCGCGCCTGGCCGATCTCGTCGCTCAGCCGAGCCGAGCTGTGTTGCCTGGTGATGTCGGCGGCCTCCGTCAACTTGGCTGTGGCCTCGGGGATCTCCTTGGAGAGCGTCAAGGCGCTGGCATAACGAGCGAGTGAGAGTCCGCGGATTCTCGAGTACCGAGAATCGTGCTTGGCCAGAGACCGCTCGGCCGCCGCCACAGCGGGCCAGGGCTGATTGAGCTGGACCAGCAACGAAGCCCTTCTGGATTCGACGGCAGCAGGCGTGATCCAGTACAGGAACGCTGGTTCGTTGTCCTTCGGCGCTCCTGCCAACGCGAGCGCCCTGTCATGCGCGCGAGCACTCGCCGCAGCATCGCCTTCGGTGGCATGGGCGATCGAGAACAACGATTCGATTAGCGACTCCAACAGCTTGCTCGGAGACCGGGCAACCCACTCCTGGGCCGCGAAAGCGTGATCCAGAACTGCGGCGGTTCGCTGCTGGTCCGCAGCCACCCTTCCCAGCCAGTAGTGCGCATAGCCGATCAATGTGTGGTCGTCGAGGTCGAGGGCGGCTCGCAGCCCATCGTTCAGCGGTTGCTCCGCCGCGGGTATGTCGAGCAAGTCGTAGGCGAGATAGCCCGCCAGCTGCGACAGGTCCACATATGTTCCGAGCAGCCGGTCGTGCAGGCTCGGCGGCATGGACGCACGTGAGAGGAGCCGCCCAACCGCCACCCGATGCCCGTTCACCGCTGGCAGCAGCGACGCGGGCCCATGCGTGTCGTCGGACTGGCGCGCCTGCATGGTCAGCTTCTCGAACGTGCGCACTGCGGCCTCGTCCACCCGCCAGGCGCTGCGTAGCACCCCGGCCAGACGTTCCTCCTCGTCCGGTGTGAGGATCCGCAGCAGATCGAGCGCCCGGCTTCCGCCCAGGACCAGAGCCAGTTCGAAGAGCAGCTCGCGTCGCTTCATGTCGGCCTCCTCAACGCCGGTGGCATGCAGCAACCGCACACACGCTGAGGCGTCTACGAGCGACGTGTCAGCGGGTACAGCTGCGGCGCTCACTTCCATGGTGGCACGCTCCCGACTTGGGGGCCGGTTGGCGTCCAACTCCCGGAAGTCCGCTCCACAGATTGCCTCACGGTCAGAGGTGCTGTACGACGCCAATGCCTCGTCGCACACCAGTGTGCGGGCAGCGGTCTGATAGATCTTGGCCAGCACAGTGAGCAGACGCGCGGGTGGCCGGCGTCCCGCCCCTGGCCAGAACTCGAACTCGTACAGTCGCGACTCGCGCAGTGTCGCGGTGCCCGCCGGATCGGCGTCGTTGACCATGGCCACCACGTCGACGGCGGTGCGGCCGTGGGCCAGCCGATACAACCGAAGCGGGCTGGCTTGGTGGGTGAGCGCGAGCACGTCGGCGATCTGATCCCACGTGAAGCCCTTCTCCCGGAGGTGTTTACCCCAGCAGCGAGCCTGGAGCAACCCTCGGTAGCCCTCGCCGGACATCTGCATCCTCTCCACGCCGAGATATCTCACTTATTGTAAATGATTAGTCACGCTATGCATGAGGGATGGGCGAGATCGATCAAAGCCGGACCGGGATGCCGATCGTGGATGCCGACGGATTCGCGCAGGTGAGTGCCGATGTCGCCGGGGCGTTTACCCAGTAGGAGTTGTGCCGGGCTCGTTTGACCACGCGCGGGTGGCTGCGGTGGCGGCGTTGACCAGCTTGATCGTTCGGCACACGCTGTCGGGATGCGGAGCGATGAACATCCCGCTCCGCCGGTCGCGGCGGGCGCCGAGCCGCTCCAGGACCTCCTGTGGCGCGGCGGCGATCCAGTGCCGGATCGCGGCGTAGGAAGTCGCGCCGGAGACCAGCGCCGCCTGGACCAGGCCGAGCATCACCACCAGCGGGTGCCGCCGTCCCCGCCGATCACGAGGGTCGGGGATCTGCGCCCACACCTGCCGCAGGTCCGTCAGGTCTGCCGCCCTTTCGTCGAGAACGCTTTCGTCCAGGTCAACGTCGTTGATCACGGTAGCGATGGCGGACAAGGCGGGCGGCATGGCAGACTGCACGGACAACGAGACTCCGTTGATCGGACTGGCGTGAAGAACCGCCGTTCTACGGGGTCTTGTTGCATGTCAGGGGGTTGCCACACCGCACGCGATCAAGCCGTGACCTGCGCCAAGCCCATCACCGTCTCACCATCCGAGAACTCCTCAAGCCCTGTGGAACTCGGCATCTGGGTGGTCCTGTTCCCGGATCGGCCCGCTGGCTGCGTTTGTACTTCCGACCGACAGAGGGATGGACGCCGGCTCAACCTTGGTATCGGCAACTGGACATCGCCCTGGCTGATGGCCAAGTTACAGAGTCCTGGACCACCCCCTGCTGAACGTCTGAGGAGCACGGCCTTAGCGGCCGAGACGTGATCGAACTCGACATCCTTGACCCCGCTATGAAGGCTTCGAACCCGGGCGGCGTGAATAAGACCTCCGCCCACCATCTAACGATCTACAACTGCCGTAACAGCTCCGCAAAGGAAGCGAGGCCAGAAGAGTACTTACGAACCCTGGTACGCGGAGACGCTTATGAGCCCTCCAGGCTCGACGCCTTGTTTCTTGATTGCCTCTATCACCTCGGGATCATCATTCTCGTCGGAGTCGCTAAGCGCATACATGGCAAGGTGAGCTCCATTCCACTTGGACGATTCCATGAAGACGCTGGTGGGAAGATCTTCAAGAGAGATGACCCAACTCCGGCTGCGAAGAGAGGTGACCGCCTTCTTGAGTGATTCCTGCTCGGTATCGCCACCGACGTTGAGGACGAAAATATGGGTCACGTCAGGATCGTTCCCCATAAGTCCTTCGAAACGCTTCTCCCAGATAATTGTGCCAATTTTGCGTACTTCTTCGAGCGCCCCGACGTCGACCTCGTCAGGTTTCACCGCACACCCTCCGATGACAAGTGAGACGGCGAGGGCGATGGCAGTCATTCTTCCAGCCCGCATAATACTCCGCTTTTCTCGCTCCGCCTTGCTCGGCGGTAGGGTCGACGACTGCTGGCCTTTACTGGTACATCCAGCATGCAGCTTTTCCACATTTCCAGAGCCCATCGGCGTAGTTCATATACTGCAGAATGCTGGCGCGGCGCTTCACTGCAATTCCCCGATTCTTCTCGTTCTTCTTCGAGACCTCAAGACTATTAGGATTGTAGCCGCTCTTCACCCACTCCACGAATCGACCAGCAGTTATTATTCCGCTGTTCGGATCCATAACCACTCCAGAACAACCGCAGTACCCGATGGCCGCCTCCATGTCAGTCAAGGGGCGACCGAGGCCCTTGACGTTCTCCTTCAGGTGGCGCATCCATGCGGCCGCCATGTGTATCGCGCTGGGGGCGTGGGTCATATAGGCGTTAATGCGCTCGGCGGGCCACTTCTTCTTGTCGAGATACTCACTTCCTTTATGCTTGGCCAGCAGCATCCGAACTTTATAGATTTCCAGTTGCGCGACGCCGACGGATGCACCTTCGCCCTGCAATTTCACCCTAGCAGCGTCACCGACAATGGGACCACCGGACTGATCGGCTTGCCAATGGCTTTCATACATGAGAACGGCAGCCAGCACATTCTTGTTGATTCCGTGATTTGCAGCGGCTTTTTCGATATCTCTCCAGTACTTCACTATATACTTGTAGTGAGAGTACATTGCTAGATAATCAGGCGCCGCGCCACCGACGCCACCTGCAGAAATTATTTCACCCTGACCACTCCCAGCAGTGGCCTTAGCCTTCTCCGGGTTGAATATCAGGCGCCAATCGTCGGAGTTCAACTTGGCGGCTTCATTCATGGCCTGGATGCTAGCCATGCCTCCGGCCAGAATCCAGCTCGTTGCCAGTTCACCAGTCGTCATAACTGGCGACCAGTTTGACATGTAGTCATTCTGCACCTTCGCGCTGGCGAACCAAAAGCTGGGCTGATCGACCGGTCGCCCGTTGGGCATGATCTTGTAGCCGAGGCGCTTGAGTTCCTCGTCGGAGAATTGCGAGCCATAGAGGTAGTCGTAGCCGGGTGCGTTGATGAAGTCGTTCCACCAGCGCGCGTGGGTCTCCGTCTCATGGCAGATGCTGCCGCCCATGATGCATCCGCCATAGCCCGGCCCGGCTTCATTCAGCGAGCCGCCTGGAACGATCGCGTCGGTCGAGTGGCCGGTGGGGTCAGTGCCGGTGAGGGGTGAGGCGTTGGCGTAGCTGTAGCGGTTGGCCTGCACCGACGAGGTCGGTTCCAAGGTCATGGTGTCGCGGCTGGTGAAGGCGCCGGTGCCGGGCTGGTACCAGCGGGCGTGCATGTTGACCTTGCCGGTTTCCGGATCGGTGTATTCGCCCTGATAGCCGAGTTGGGTCTTGACGCCGGTCTGGGCGGTAACGGCGCCGAACGGGTCGTAGGCGGTCGAGGTCTGCAGGGTGGTGGTGAAGGTGGCCACCAGGTCGCCGTGCAGATCCGTCAGCGCCGCGGCTGCCGGGCCGGTGTCTTCCTGCAGGCTGAGCAGGCCGCCGCCGACATCACGCGCATAGCGTGCCTGGACGGTGCCGCTGCTGTCGGTGATGGCGGCCAGATCGTTGCCGAGGCCGGAGTAGGCGAAGGTCTGCTTGTCGGTGCCGCGGATGCGGGAGGCGACCCGGTTGAGAGCGTCGTAGCTGTAGAGGCTGTCTCCGTCGGCGATGAGCCGGTCAAAGGCGTCGAAGGTGTAGTTCGTGGTGGCGCCGGCCGTGGTGCTGGTGGAGAGGGTGCCGCGGGGGGTGTAGGTGTAGTCGGTGCCGTCGCCGGTGGTGAGGCGGTTGCGCTCGTCGTAGGTGAACGTCTTATCGCCAGCTTTGGTGCGGTTGCCGGCGGCGTCCCATTCGTAGGCGGTGACCGCGCCGCCAGGGGCGGTCCAGGAGGTGAGCCGTCCGGTGTGGTCGTAGGCGTAGGTGTTGGTTCCCGCCCCGGCGGTGCCGGCGGTGGTCTTGGTGGTGAGGTTGTCGTCCTTGTCCCACCCGTAGGTGACCTTCGCGAGCTGGGTGCCCGAGCCGTTCTTCAGCGCCTGACCGGTGACCCGGTCCAGGTCGTCGTAGTCGATGGTCTGGGTGCTGGCCTGGCCACTGGTGGCGGCGATGGTCTTCAGTCGACTGGCCGGATCGTAGCCGTAGGTGAGGGTGCGATTGGTGACCGGGTCAGTGGCGGTGGCCAGACGGTTGGCGTTGTCGTAGGTGAAGGTGGCGGTTCCGGCGGCGTCGATGCGCTGAGTGGGGTTGCCGAGCGCGTCGTAGGTGTAGGCGCTCTCCTGAGTGGTGCCTCGCTGGACGCTGAGCGGCAGGCCGCGGTCGTTGTAGCCGATGGCCAAGTCGCCTCCGGTGGTACGGCGGCCTGCCAGGTCGTAACCGAAGATGCGCTCGGCCGTGGTAGTGCCGCTGCCCGCGCCGCTCTCCTTGGTGAGCTGGTTGAGGTGGTTGAAGGTGCGGTCGATGCGCACCCCGCCGGGCTGAATGGTGGCCGTCTGGTTGCCTGCCGCGTCGTAGAGGTGGGTCCAGGTGCGGTCGGCCGCCTCCGGGTGGGCGGCGGTGGCCGACTCGGTCACCGTTTCCACCAGCCCCAAGCTGTTGTAGCTGGTCCAGGTGGCGTTGCCGCGCCCATCGGTAATCCGGGTACGAGCACCGGTAGCGTCGTAGCCGAAGCTCGTGGTGATCGACTCACCGTCCGAGATCGGTTCGATGAGGGACGTGGCCCGGTTCAGCGCGTCGAAGGTTTGCTTGGTGACGTGGCCTTCCGGTGACGTGCTGCTGGTGGGATTGCCTGCCCGGTCGTGCCCATAGCCGTAGGTGCGCAGCACCGCGCCGTCGGCGTCCAGATCCTTAGCCGCGGTCTTGCGGCCAGCCAGATCGTACTCAGCGGTGCTGGCATTGCCGTTCGGATCGGTCGTCTTGGTGATGCGGCCGGCCAGGTCGTAATCCATGGTGGTTGTGTTTGTCGTCGGGTCGGTGATGGAGGTCACCTCTCCTGCCACATTGACCGTGAAACTGGTGGCCTTACTGCCAGGCGCGATCTGCTTGACCAACCACCCGGCCTCGTCGTACTCCATCGTGGTGGTGTACGAGGCATTGGCGGGCTTGCGCTCGATCTGGGTGGCGGTGATCTGTCGGCCAAGGTCATCGTAGGTGGCTTGAGTTCGCGCGCCATTCGGGTCGACGCCAGCGAGTACCTCCCCAGCCATGTCGTATTCGCTCACCCAAGTGCCAGGGCTTTGGCCGTCGGGGGCAGGGTCGGTAGCGCGAACCTGCCGGCCGAGCTGATCGTACTCATACGAGGTGATGTAGCCGCGCGGGTCCGTGGTGGACGTGAGCAGGCCGGCCGCATCGTAGGAGTGCTGGACAGTGGAGGTGATCGGGCTGCCGCCCGGCGGCGTGTACGGGAGCGCGCTGGTTCTGGTCAGCCTACCCGCCTTGTCGAAGGTCGAGGTGATGGAGCGGCCCTCGGCGTCGCGCTGGTGCGTCTGATTACCGACCGTGTCGTAGCCAGCCCGGGTGGATGGCTGTGCGGGCGCGGCGGCGCTGTCCTTGTCCACTTGAACCTGCGGCGCCTTGGTTTCCACCAGCCGGTCGAGCATGTCGTAGCGCATGGTGGTGGTGTAGTCGTCGGCGTCCGCGCCGTTGGCGTTGCCCCGTGGGTCGGTCGTGGAGATAGCCAGGCCGCGATCGTCATAGCCGGTGGTGGTGACGATGTCCTGGTCGCCGTTCTCGATGGTTTGCCGGGTCGGCTGGTTGGCCTTGTTGTAGGCGAATTCCTTGGTCTCGGTTCGACTTATACCGGCTGCGGTGAGGGTGGACCTGATGACGTTGTTGTTGGCGTCGTAGGTGAAGGTAGTCCTGCGGTTGAGGGCGGCCGGGTCGAGCGTCTGCGACGTCAAACGGCCTGCGGCGTCGTACACAAACTGCGTCGTGACCTTGGCCTTCCCACCGGTGACTTGCTGGGTGAGGTTGCCTGCCGCGTCGTAGGTGTTGGCCTCCAGTACGACGTCGGTGGTCGTGTTGGAACCGTTGAGTTTGACGTCGTCGCCGATGACCTGCGACGGCCGGTTGTCATTGAAGTAGGCGTAGGAGGTCTTGCGGAGCATCGCGTCCACCCGCATGACCAGTCGCCCCGCGGCGTCGTAGGAGCGGCTTTCCAGCTCCACGTCCTTGGCCGGCTGGGGATCGACCGGGCTGCCGGTCCACCCCTTCAGCATGGTGGAGGTCAGTTCGCCCCGCGCGCTGTAACCGTAGGCGAGGACGGTGCCGCGGGCGTCCGTTGACGTAGTTTTCTGCCCAAGGGTGTTCCAGGTCTGGCGGGTGACGCCGCCTTCAGGATCGGTGGTGGTGTCCTGGCGGCCGAAGTCGTCATAGGTGTAGACGGTCTTCCGCTCGGCGTCTCCGCCGGTCAGATCCGTGACGGCCTCGGACAGCTTGTTGCCGTCCAGGTCGTAGCCGTAGGTGATACGAGCCGTGTGGGTCACTCCGGTAATCTCGTTCTTGACCGCCGCACCCGTCGTCGTGGCCACCCGGCCAAGGACGTCGTAGGTGATGGCGGTTGTGACGCCGTCCGGGTTAGCTTTCGACACCTTCGTGGTGGAGGTCAACCGACCGATCTCGTCGTAGCCGAGCTTGGTCACCAACCCCCGCGGATCCATCTGTTCCGCCAGGTCACCCGCGGATGTATAAGCATAGGACCAGACGCTTCCCCGCGCGTCGGTCCGGGTCTTCTCCAGCCCTGCGGGGGTGGTGCCGCCGCCAGCGGCGGGCTCGGTGCCATCGGTGTAGGTGACTGTCGTCGAGCGACCCTCAGGGAAGTCGGACGTCGCCGGTGTGCTCTTCTTCGTGATCTGACCGTAGGCGTTGTACTCCGCCGTGATGGCGTAGGTATTGCTGTCGGCGTCGGAGGAGCGGGCATCCCGGAAGGCGAGCATCTGGTCGTTGCGCGGATCGAGCTCGTCGTCCTTGTTCAGGTAGTACTCGACATAGGCGTTCTGGCAGTTGGTAGCGGTTCGGCAAGACTTCGACTGGATCACGTTGCCGCGTTTGTCGTTCCACTGCCGGAACATGTTGTTGTTCGGGTCGGTTGTCTTGATGGAGAAGCCGCCGGTGTCGTACTCGAAGCTGGTCTTGGCCCCGGCCTGGTCGGTCATGTACGCCAGCCGCTCGTTGCGCAGCGAGTCGTAGGCGTAGTCCAGAGTGCCGCCGCGCGGATCGGTCAGCCTGATCTTGTAGAGCCGCTCGACCCAGTCGATCTCGAACTCGCCCAGCTGCCAGGTGCCGCCGTGCCGGTCGGTGTGCGTCAGAAGCCGGTCGGTCGCCGGGTCGTAGGTGTTCTTGGCCCAGATCCGGCCGGACGGCAACGTGATCTGAGACAGTTTGTGGCTGATCTTGGCCCGGGCGGCCCAGTGGGACTGGACCACGGCGTCTGTAAGCGGCTCGCGATACAGCGCGAACTCGTCGATCGAGCCCTGGAACGGCCAAGCACCTGATGTGGTAGGGCCGCCGGGGACATCGGACCATCTACTGGCCCGATAACCGCTTCCCACATAGGCGTATTGGCGATTAGCACCTATGAGGGTGCCGTTCAGTTCCCCCACCAGCTGACCGTCGAGGTAGAGCTTTTGCTGGTTGCTGGTCACGGTGAGGACCACGTGGTGCCACTGGTCATTGTTGACCGGGCCGGCGGACGTGATGGGCGTGTATCCGGTTCCACTCATTGTGCCCAGCTGGCCGCGGAGTTTGCCGTCCGTTCCCACATACAGGACCGGCTGCGCCGCTCCGACCCCGCCGCTGTTTGTCGAGGATTCCGAGAAGATCACGCCGGGCTGCGTGGTCTTGATCCATCCTTCGAGGGAGACGTGATCGCGCAGGCGGTCCAGCATGGGCCCTGGCAGCATCATCGTGGACTTGGTGAAGCCGGCAGCGGTGTCGGCCGTTCCTTCCAGAGATCCCGGCTGGCCGACGGTGACGTTGTCGTAGATGCCAGTACCACCCTCGCTGCCCAGGTTCGCGGCCGGCTTGTACTGGGCGTCACCCAGCCGCCAGTAGCCCACCGGCTCGGAATCGAGCACCAGGCCCTTGTAGCGGGACCCGTCTCCGTAGCTGTAGCTGGTGCAGTTCGGCGCGGCCAACGGCGAGCACACCGACGCCAGGTTGTCGCCGGTGTAGGTGTAGGTCCAAGTTTGCGCCTTGCCGTCCACCGGGTCGGTGGACACCGTGGCCACCCGCGGGCCGTTCCAGGTGATGTGAAGCTTTCTGCCGCCGGCACCGGTCACCGTGTCGAAGGTGCCGTCGGCGTTGTAATCCAGCGTTTGCGCCCGCCCGCGATTGTCCTCAATCTTGAGCAGCCGCCCCGCGGCGTTGAAGACATACGTCGTCGAGGACGTGTCCTTGAGGCGCCAGCCCCCACCGTCCACGTCCGCCAGCACATCCTTCATGCCCGGCGGCGGCTGGTACGTGCCATC
Source organism: Nonomuraea purpurea (assembly GCF_042650645.1). Taxonomy (NCBI): domain Bacteria; kingdom Bacillati; phylum Actinomycetota; class Actinomycetes; order Streptosporangiales; family Streptosporangiaceae; genus Nonomuraea; species Nonomuraea purpurea. Next base: position 247,082 of record NZ_JBHSBI010000001.1, on the reverse strand, counting down.
ACTCCTGGCCGCGAACCGGACCCGGCGGCCACTGGCATAGGTCACCAGCAACCCGGTGACGGTCGTCCCCGTCCGCTCGGCCACCACATTCATGTCCCAGGCGCTCGACCAGCCGGCACCGAAGATCCCGCTGGTGCGCGTGTCCATGCTGTTGTAGGTACGCACCACCGCCAGCGCAGGGCCCGCCGCCGGCACCTGGACATCCTTCGCGGTTGTCGTGTAGTTGCCGGTGACCAGGGAGAACTCCTCCTGGTCGCCGACTCGCTCACCCAGATGGGAGCTGTTGAGCGGCTGACGCCCCCCTGCGATGATCAACTTCTTGTTACTCGTGGCGACCGCTTTGCTTTCCGAGTCCACCACACGGACCCACCACTCGTACTGCTTGCCCCACTCCAGCGTGCCCGCGGGCACACGCCACGTCTCCTGGTCCGGTAGGGCGCCGGAGTCCCAGCACGGCGGCGCCGGCGGAGGAGGAATGACGATCTCTCCCTCGTCCTCTTCCGGCTTCTCGCAAATGTGGTACGTGTACCTCATCGGGCTGAGAGGGTTCTCAGGTACACCCACTCGCGTAACCCGCACGGTGAGCAGCGGCGTCGTCGTTCCCACCAAAGAGCCCGTGTCGGGATACACGTCGGAGATCAGCGGAAGAGTACTCGCCGCAGTCGCTTGGTCCTGCTGCTCAGCACGCTGCACACCCGGAGGCAGATCCCGCTCCGACTCAGCCTTCAACGCCGTCCGCGGCCACGCGCCGCCATCTCGCGGCAGAGCTCCCGGCACGGGCGAATCCCCCGCCCCATCCGATGACGTGGCTGCGGCAGGCGTAACGGCCAGGCTCGGTAAGTCGCCCGCAGAACCCCACTGCTGTGTCGGCGTCACCACAGTGCCCTGCTCGACGCTCGCCTCGCTTCCCACGGAAGCCTGCGCGGAAGCGGGAACCGCCGTTAGCGAGAGCAACCCGGGCAGGCTGGCGATCAAGATAACGGCCGCCGACCGGGAAAGAAGGGCACGCGAAAAGAACCGGCGCATAGCCGTCACGCTCCGAACCACAACGAGGGGCACCCGCAAGGGATGCCGAACGTCGCTCCACCCCACCCGGCAGGTGCGACCTGACCCGTGCGGCTCTGGAGCCTTGATCAAACGCGCAAAGACTAACCATCAGGTAGATCAAGTGACAAGAGCCAATTTTACAAACCATAAGCACCTAAGGTGACGAACTGGACAAGAGGTGGGCATGAGGCTTTGTTCAAGATCCTGCCCAACCTCGCGGTTCGCGCGCTCTCACTTCTTCAAGACCTCGGCCAGCGAGCAGAAGCGGCGCGCGAACTGGAGGCGCTCGGCGGCATGGCGAGGATGTCTGCGGGCGACGAGATCCGCCTGGAGACACACGCCCAGGCGGCGACGTCACGCGCAGGTGTTGTGCACGTGCGCCTACAACGCGGCGCACATGGGTGACCGAGAGCCCACCCAGGCGTCGGGTCTGGCCGTACGGTCCCACGGCTCGTCCTTGACCCTTCGCCGCGCTCTCCCGCATGCTCATTGTTGCAAGCAAACACCAGCAAACTCCGGACAGGAGCTCGGCATGGCACTGCGGTTCCTCGGCAAGGACGCGAACTCCGTGGGCGGCGACTCGCCCACCCTCTACGCCACCGGCACGGACACCTTTATCGTCCAGGGCTGGATCGTCACCGACCCCGACCTGCTGGCCAAGGTCACGCTCGACGCCGATCAAGATGTCGTGGAGATCCCATTCAACCTGTTCGACCACCTCGCCAAGGACGGCCTTCCCGGCGTCGTGACGAGCTGGCTGCCGCCCATCGTGCACGTCACCGATCACCAGACGTGTCTCATCCAGGGCGCCCGCGTCACCGACCCCGAGACGCTCACCCAAATGGCGATCCCCAGCCACGAGAGCTGTGTCGAAGTGCCGCGCGACGCCATCGCCGACCTGCTGGAGGAGGGCGATGGAGCTCATCACGCCTGACCAGCGCGACGAACTGTTCGGCACATTCAGCCGCGATGCCTTCCACCTCGAACTCCGCGACCAGTACGGCGTCACCAGAGAGGAAGGGCCGTTCGCTCGGTGGCTACGCGGCGAGCCGGACGACCTGACCTGGCTCCAGCCGTGGCTGGCCCGGGTACGGATGGTCACCGCGGCAGGCCGAACCGTCCGACGAGTACGCGTCATCACCGAGCCGGCCAGCGAGTACATCCGCTGGGAGCACGCCCTGACCCCGGCCACGGTCGAGGCGGGCGAAGACATCCGGTGGCTGCCTCGCCACCGCATGCCCGCCGTCGAGTTGCCGGTGGGCGGCGACGACTGGTGGCTGTTCGATGATCGGTTGCTGGTGGTCGGCCGGTTCGGCGAAGATGGCCGAGTGCTCGGCTCCGAACTCGTCACCGATCCCGCCGCAGTCGCGCGGTGCGCGGATGTCCGAGATCTGCTGTGGGCGCTGGCCATTCCCCATCACGAGTACAAGCTGATCTGAAGTGTCGTTCGAAGCCCAGAGGGCGCGCGAGGCGCTCGGTACCCGACTGCGTGAGATCCGCCAGCAGTCGGGCCTCACCGGCCGGGCGCTCGCCGCGCTCGCCGGCTGGCAGCTCTCGAAGATCAGCAAGATCGAGCACGGCAAGCAGGCCGCGACCGAGGCCGACGTCCGGACCTGGCTGCGGCACTGCGAGCGCGAGGACGCCTTGGACGACCTCGTCGCCGCGGCCCACAACATCGAAACCTTGTGGACCGAGTGGCGGCGCGCCCTCCGCTCAGGCGCTCGGCAGCGGCAGCTCCGCTCCATCGACCTGTATGAGCGGACGCGGGTCTTCCGCGCCTACAACCCGAACATCATCTGGGGCACCCTGCAGACCGCCGAATACGCCGAGACGCTCATGCGGCAGCTCGCCGACTTCATGGGCAACGGCCCCACCGACATCGAGGCCGGCGTCGCAGCCCGGATGGAGCGCCAGCAGTTCCTGTACCGGGGCGATCGCCGGTTCAACGTCATCCTTGGCGAGCAGGCGCTCAACACGAACATCGGCGGCCCGGGTGTGATGCGCGGCCAACTCGACCGACTCCTGGCTGTCATGACGCTGCCGCGCCTCAGCGTCGGGATCATCCCGGCGCGGGCGTCGTACGAGATCTGGCCGGGCAATATGTTCATCATGTTCGACGACCGCATGGTCATGCTGGAGACGTACTCCGCGGAACTCACGGTCACCGAGCCGGGAGAGGTCACCATGTACGGGCGGGCTTTCGCCCTGCTCCAGCGGTCCGCCGTCTACGGGGAGCCAGCCCGCCGCCTGGTCGCCGAGGCTCTCGCTCGGCTTGTTTGAAGAAAACACGAGCAAACTCCTTGGGATTGCTCGCACGGCCGTTTTACCGTTCCGGCTATGGACAGTCACGGGTCCGAATCCCCTGTACGAGCGCCCTCCACGCAGAGCAAGCGCCCCACTACGAGCCGGTCGGCTGACGTCGACGCCGTGACTCTGCGTCGGCCGGCCGTCGAGCTCGCCGAGTTCATCAACACTCAGAGGTATCTGGATGGCTCCTGGTCTGCCGTCCACGAGGCGAGCGGCATGGTCATCGCCGCAGCAACGTGGGCGCGCCTGGAGTTGATTGCGGCCTACGTCTGCGACAGATCGCGGCACTCCAACCTGACGCGGCTCCCGGGGGGCGGTGAGCCGGTGTGAACGAGGACGAAGTCCGCGCCTACTACGACATCCCCGAGAACGCGAAGGCCATGTGCGACCTGCTCATGCGCACCCACTCGGGGTGGACGGTGTGGCGGGTCAGACTGGACCGCACCCCCTGCACCGAGCCGGTATGGTGCGCCCGGCATGAGACGTGGCCGGCGAACTGCCCGTCGCTCGTCGACGAGACCGCCGGGATGCTCAACTTCGCGATCATCATGGTCGAGTCGGGCGCGGTGACAGTCTCATGAGCCACAGCGTGGTGCCGCCGACACGGCTGCGGGTGCCGTACATCACCGCCTACGACGAAGAGGCCGTGCCCTACCGGCTCACCTTCGCGCGCGACCGGGAGGCCACGGACGGCTGGCGGCTGTCGTACACCGACGCCATCCCGCTCGACTGGATGTTCGGCGTGCTGTGGTCGCGGCAGGGCCTGCACCGGCGCGGTCAGCCGCGATGGAAGCTGGTCAACACCCTGCGGCAGCGGAACGCCATGCTGCGCCTGCTGTGTCAGGTGTGCGGGCAGCCTGCGGCCGGGCCGGACGGGCGGGTCTCCTGGGTGCTGGCCGACGACCCTGGCGGCCCCGCGACTGGCGAGGGCTACACCAACGCTCCCCCCACCTGCCGCCAGTGCGTTCCTGAGGCGCTGATCGCTTGCCCTCGGCTGCGCCGTGGCGCGGCGGTCTACAGCGTGGGTGAAGCCGAGCCGTATGGGGTGATCGCCAACGTGATGGGCCCTGACCCGGCCGGGGCGATTGTGGTCGAACCCAATGCGGTGATCCCGCTGGACGCCTTTCACCGGCTGGAGTATGCGCTGGCTGTGCAGCTCCTGGTCGCGCTCCGCGACCTGCGGCCCATCCCGTTGCTCATGGCGGCATGACCGCGCCCCGCGACCATACCGAGCGCCGTCCAGGCGGGACGGCCAAAGCCCCCGGCAGGGGACCGGACACACGCGTACCTTGCCGGGTCTCACCCCACCACCGCATCGCGAGAGGAGAACAGCATGGGGAAGCATGAGGACCCGAACAGCCCGAAGGACAAGCCGTTCGTACCGGACGAACCGACCCCGGACGGGCACAAGAAGCCACAGGGCCAGCACGCCGAAGACGACGACAAGGGTTCCAAGTAGTGGACACCAAGGCCCGGATCGATCACCTGATCGGCTTGATCCGCGCGGAGGACGGCGTCAGCCAGGCCGTCGCGGACGCCATCCGCGCCGTCCCCCGTCATCTGTTCATCCCAACGGTCGCGCTGGCCACCCCCAGCGACGGCAAGCCGTTCGTCATCGACCGCGACGCCAACCCCGTCGGCTGGTGGGACGCTGTCTACTCCCCACACCCGATCGTCACCCAACTCGACGACGGAGCCACCGATATCCGCCACGGCAGAGGGGACTACTCCTCGTCGGCGTCTTCGCCGAGCACGGTCGCGGACCTGCTGCGGCTCGCGGACATCAAGCCGGGTCACCGGGTGCTGGAGGTCGGCACGGGCACCGGGTGGACGGCCGCGCTGCTGTCCCATCTCGTCGGAGGTCACGGGGAGGTGACCTCAATCGAGGTGGACGCCGCTGTCGCCGAGCAGGCGGAGAAGAACCTGAGCGGCGCCGGGTTCCAGCCGCGCCTGCTCGTCGGCGACGGGGCGCTGGGGTGCGCCGATGAAGCGCCGTACGACCGAGTCCATGTCACCTGCGGGGTCCGAACCGTTCCCTACTCATGGGTGGAACAGACCAGGCCGGGCGGGCTGATCGTCACCCCCTACAATCCCGCGTTCGGCGACGACCACTCGCTGCGGCTCACCGTCACCCCGGACGGGACGGCGGTCGGCCGGATCGCCGGGTACGCCGGCTACATGCTGATGCGCTCCCAGCGCTTCGAGCAGGGCCGCCCCGCACGCACCCCGAAGGAGAAGCACTATCCGACGACGCGCGTCGATCCTCGCACGATCGGCGACGTCCCGGCGGGCGCGACCCTGGCGATGGCCACCCTGACCGGCCTGGCCTGCCACGCGGGCTATGACGGCGAGGAGTACCGGACCTACCTGTCCGACCCGGGCGACCCGCACTCGTGGGCGGTCGCGACCTGGCGGCCCGGCGCCGACGAGTACGAGGTGTTCCAGGTCGGCGAGCGGCCCTTGTGGGAGGAGGTCGTGGACGCCTACTTCCGGTGGGTGTCGTGGGGGTCGCCGCACTACTCGCGGTACGGCATCACCGTCAGGCCCGAGGGGCAGGCCATCTGGCTGGACCGGCCGGACAACGTACTGAACCACCAGCAGGCGTAAGAAAGCCGGTGACCCACCCGATCGGGCAGGTCACCGGCTTTGTCGGCTGGACAGCTCAGTCCAGGTAGTCGCGCAACATCTGCGCGCGCGTCGGGTGGCGGAGCTTGGCCAGGGTCTTCGACTCGATCTGGCGGATGCGCTCCCGCGTGACGCCGAACTCCCTGCCCACCTCCTCCAGCGTGCGCGGATGACCGTCGGCCAGGCCGAAACGCAACTGGATGATGCGCTGCTCGCGGTCTGACAGCGTGGCCAGGATGTCGTCGAGCTGGTCCTGCAGCATGATGAAGGCGGCGGCCTCCATGGGCACGACAGCGTCGGCGTCCTCGATGAAGTCACCGAGGTCGGAGTCTTCCTCGCCGATCGGCGACTGCAGCGACACGGGCTCCTGGGCGATGCGCTGGATCTCCACCACGCGATCGACAGGGAGGTCCATCTCCTTGGCGATCTCCTCGGGAATCGGCTCGCGGCCGAGGTCCTGGTGGAGCTGGCGCTGCACTCTGACGAGCTTGTTGATGGTCTCCACCATGTGCACGGGAATGCGGATGGTGCGCGCCTGGTCGGCGATCGCCCTGGTGATCGCCTGTCTGATCCACCAGGTCGCGTAGGTGGAGAACTTGTAGCCCTTGGTGTAGTCGAACTTCTCGACTGCCCGGATGAGCCCGAGGTTGCCTTCCTGGATCAGGTCCAGGAACAGCATGCCGCGGCCCACGTACCGCTTGGCGATCGACACCACGAGCCTGAGGTTGGCTTCGATGAGCCGCTGTTTGGCCCGGGTGCCCTGCCAGACGAGCTCCCTGAACTCCGGGAAGGCCAGACGCGAGATCCCGTTGGCCAGCTTGTCCTCGGCGAACAGGCCGGCTTCGATCGACTTGGCGAGCTCCACCTCCTCCTCGGCGGTCAGCAGTGGCACACGGCCGATCTCCCGCAGATATATACGGACCAGATCGCTGGTCGGCGCCCGCTTGCCTACGTCTTCCTCATCGGCGCGGGTGGTCTCCTCGTCGCCCTGCGGCTCGAGGACCTCCACACCGTTCTCGGCGAGCATTCGCACGACGCGTTCCAGCGCGTCGGACGGCAACTCGGATCGGTCAAGCGCGGCTGCGACGTCATCGACGGTTACGCTCCCGCGCTCCCTTCCTTTCGCGACGAGGTCCGCCACCTGATCTACCGATGGCGGTCCACTTGGCAGCACCGATGCACCCACGGGAGACAGTCTGCAGTATTGGTTCCAGCAAATGGCAGACCCATTTTTGTCACGGAAGGTAAGACGATCGTCCTTACCGAATTGAGATCGCAATAAGGTTTAGCCCGAGTTTGATCAGGAAAGTAAAGTCAATTACGCGATCTGGTTTGACGCGCCCGGCGACACCCCCCGGTCGGACGCAACTTTCTGGCTGCCTGAACAGCGTTGTCCGTCCCCTTTGTCCGCATGTTGGACCGGGCCAAGTTCCCTGGCCAACCCCCCGGAGATACCGCTAGGGATCGCGGCCGAACTGTTACCAACCGCCGACGCGATAGCCCGGCGCGGCAACGCGTGAACGGAGTCGTGGGTCGTCGGTCAGCTGCCGGCGGCGCGGTCACGCAGGACGCGGCGTTGTTGTTCCAGCGCCACCAACTCCCCAAACAGCTTGTTGTACTCCTGCTGCTCCTCCACCGGATTGAGCCGCTGGATCCGGGACTTCACCTGAGCGATGGCGCGGTCGACGGCGATGGCCTCGATGGCCGCGAGCATGGCCCCGGCGTAGCGTTCCTCGGTGTGGGCGTCGGCCTGGACGGACTCGACGGCGAAGCGGGTCACCAGGGCCCGTGAGCCCTCCTCTTGGGCGTGCTCCAGCAGCAGGTCGACCCATTCGCGCCCCCCGGCGCCGGCCGCCGCGAGGCCGCCGGCGGCGACGATGACCTTGTGCAGGCTGACGTGGTCGGGGGCGGTGAAGGCCTGCGGGTCGAGCGCGTCGAAGCGGGGCCCGAGCAGGGTGGGGCGCTGCACGGCCAGCTTGAGCAACTCGCCCTCCACCCGCACGCTCGGGTCGACGGGCGCCGCCCTGGGCGCCCGCTGCGGACGGCCCTGTTGGGCGGTCGAGACCTCGGCGATGCGCTGCATGACGAACCGCTCGTCCATGAACCCCAGCCACCGGTCGAGGTCGATGGCGTAGCGCTTGCGCAGCCCCACGTCCTTGATGCCGGCCACGATCGGCGCGGCCGCGTCGAGGGCGGCGATCTTGCCTTCGTTGCTGCGCAGGTCGTAGCGGGAGATGGTGCTCCTGATCGCGAACTGGAACAGCGGCTCGCGGCTGGCGATCAGATCGCGCACGGCCGCGTCGCCCTGTTTGACCCGAAGATCGCACGGGTCGAGGCCGTCGGCCTGGACCGCGACGTACGTCTGCGTGACGAACTTCTGCTCGTCGGCGAACGCCCGCAGCGCCGCCCTCTGCCCCGCCGCGTCGCCGTCGAAGGTGAAGATCACCTCTCCGCGGAATTCGGCCTGGTCGAGCAGGAATCGGCGCAGGATCTTGATATGTTCCTCGCCGAACGAGGTGCCGCAGGTGGCCACCGCCGTCGGCACGCCCGCCAGATGGCAGGCCATCACATCGGTGTACCCCTCGACGATCACCGCCTGGGCGCGCTTGGAGATCTCCCGTTTGGCGAGGTCGATCCCATAAAGCACCTGGCTCTTCTTGTAAAGCGGTGAGTCAGGCGTATTCAGATATTTCGGACCATCGTCGGAATCGAGCAACTTGCGGGCACCAAAACCGATCACATCGCCGGTGGCGTCCCTGATCGGCCAGATGAGCCGCCCGCGGAACCGGTCGATCGGCCCCCGCCGCCCCTCCTTGGCCAGCCCGCCCTTGACCAGCTCGTCGGCGCTGAACCCGCGCCCCATCAGGTGACGGCTGAGCGCCTCCCACTCGTTGGGCGCGTAACCGACCCCGAACGTCTCGGCGTCGGCCCGCTCGAACCCCCGCTCCGACAGGAACCGCCGCCCGACCGCCGCATCGGGCACGAGCAGCTTGTCGGCGTAGAACTCGGCCGCCACCCGGTGCGCCTCCAGCAGCCTGGCCCGCTCGCCATGGTCGCGCTTGGGAACGTACCCGCCCTGCTCGTACTGGAGCTGAATGCCGGCCCGCTGCGCCAGCCGCTCGACCGCCTCACCGAAGGGCAGATGCTCGATCTTCTCGACGAACGTGATGACGTCGCCGCCCTGGGAACAGCCGAAACAGAAGAACATTCCGCGCTCGGGGGTGACGTTGAAGGATGGGCTCTTCTCGTCGTGGAACGGGCACAAGCCCTTGAGGTTTCCGCCTCCGGCGTTGCGCAACTGGATGTGTTCGCCGATCACGTCGGCGATGGGCGAGCGCTCGCGAACGAGCGCGATGTCGACGTCACGGATCCTGCCAGCCACGCCGGTGAGTCTATTCCGCCCCACCGACGCTTTCGGTCCTCGGATGGAGGGAAGGCCGCCAAGTGCACGCCGAATGAGCCGCTCCTTGCACACGGTATGGAACGCTCCGTGCACGCGGGGAAGTGCCCCGTCACCTGTCGGTTGCTAAAGCGGGAAACCGGCTCTGCGAGGTCTCGCCGTGGGCTACAAAGGTAAAGGTTGTCGGTGGAAACGGTGACACGGGTGGAGATCATGCGATCGGGGCATTTCGGACTTCGGGCGGCCGCCGCGGCCGCTCTGCTGCTGACCGGTGCCTGCACGCAGGCTCCCGGCCTGGCCGGCGTCAGCGCGCAGTCGCCGTCCGCCCCGTCCCTCTCGGCGACGCCGTCGGGCCCCGCGCCCACGGCCGAGGGTCAGGCCGCCGCGCAGCCGCCCAAGGGCGACGACCCGGTCAACGTGCCGCCGCCGAAGTTGTCCAAGTACACCTACGCGTTCCCGGTCAAGGGCTGCAAGACCAGCTATCAGCGCAAGCTGCTGGTCCTGCCCAAGACGACGATCTGGGCCAAGCAGGGGTGCGCGTTCGTGGCGCCGATAGACGGCGTCGTGGACGAGGTGAACCTGGTGAACAAGTGGAACCCGGCCACGGACGCGGGGGCCGACCGCGAGGGCAGGTTCGTCACGATCATCGGTGACGACGGCGTTCGCTATCTGGGCGGCCATCTCGACGTGGTCGCCGACGGAGTCAAGCCGGGCGTCCGGGTCAAGGCGGGGCAGTTGCTCGGCCGGGTCGGCAAGACGGGCAACGCCCGCGACACCGGGTCGAACCTGTACTTCGCGATCTCGTGGAAGACCGGGCCGGCGTACTGGTGGGTACGCCGGGGCATGGTCAAGCCGTGGGATTACCTCGACGCCTGGGATTCGGGCAACCGCACGTTCTCGCCTCGTGAGGAGACGCTGAAGCTGCGCGGCAAGCTGGGCGAGACGCCGCCCTGTGCCGTCCAGTGCGGGACGAGGCCGGCGGCCCCTCAGTCGAGCAAGAGCCCTCGGCCGAAGAAGACCGGCGGCGGTGGCGACGAGGATGTGGTGATCACCATCAACCCGTCGATAGCTCCTTTTGGTCAATGATGACGCCAGATCGGATGAGCTCTTGGATGTCGTCCACGACGTCCCAGGTGTTGACGTTCATTCCGGCGATCACCCGGTTTTCGCGCAGCCAGTAGACGATGAACTCCAGGCTTTCCGGGTCGCCGCGGTAGACGATCTCCTCGTAGCCCTCGATGTCGCCGGAGAACTCCATGCCGAGCTCGTACTGATCGGTATAGAAGTATGGGACGCGGTCGTGGACGACGTCCTGGCCGAGCATCGACCGGGCCGCCTGGGGGCCGCCGTGCAGGGCGTTGGCCCAGTGCTCGACGCGCAGGTGCCGCCCGTACAGGGGGTGGAAGGATTCGGCGACGTCGCCGGCGGCGTACACGTCAGGGTGCGAGGTGCGCAGGGCCGCGTCCGTGAGGATGCCGGTTCCGACGTCGAGTCCGGCGTCGCGGGCGAGCCCGACTTCGGGCGCGGCGCCGACGCCGACCACGACGAGGTCGGCCGTCAGCCGCTCCCCCGAGCTGAGCCGCACGCCGGTCGTGGTGATCTCGGCGGCGGCGGTGCCGAAGCGCAGGTCGACGCCCTTGCGGGCATGCAGGCGGGCGAACAGGTCGCCGAGTTCGTGGCCGAGTGCCCGGTTGAGCGCGGTGGGCTCGGGTTCGACGACGGTGACCGCGCAGCCTGCCTGGCGGGCGGCCGCCGCGGTCTCCAGCCCGATCCAGGAGGCGCCGACGATCAGCACGTCGCCGCCCTGCGCGAAGCGCTCTTTGAGCGCCTGGCTGTCCTGGACGGTCCGCAGGTAGTAGGCGGGCCCCGGCAGGCGTCTGGGCGTGGCTCCTGTCGCCATGAGCAGTTTGTCGTACGGCTGGCGCGACCCGTCTTCGAGCCTGACCAGGTGGTCATCGAGCTCGATGCGGGTGGCCCGCAGGCCGAGCCGTAGATCCACGCCGTTGTCCGCGTACCACTCGGGAGGGTGGACGAAGATCTTGTCTCGCTCGCTCCTGCCCTGGAGGAATTCCTTGGACAGCGGCGGTCTCTCGTAGGGCCTTTCGGTCTCGGCGCCGATCAGCACGATGTCTCCGTCGAAGCCCTCTTCGCGCAGCGTCTGTGCTGCCTTGGCACCCGCGAGTCCCGCGCCGACGATCACATATGTGGCCATGGGCGCAGTATCCGCCCATCGAGGGCGTCGGGAAAGCCGCTTGTGTCAGGTGACCAGGGTCATTGGCAAACCTTGGTCAGCGAGTGAGCCTTCTGTGCCAGGCCACCGCCGAGGTGTCGGTCAGCGAGGCGATCTGGTCGATGACGACCCGGACGCGCGCCGCGTCGTCGGCGGCGGCGATGAACGCGGGTCTGAAGGCGGGCTCCAGGGTGCCGGGCGCGCCCAGGGTGATCAAGGAGGCCAGTTCGGTGATGAGGTCGCGCTGCCTGGCCTGGTTGGCGTTGTGGTCCTCGGTCGTCATCACGTAGTGGGCGGTGACGCCCTTGAGCAGCGCGCACTCCAGCCGGGTGGCGGGCGGCACGACCAGGTCGGCGCGGTGGCGTGAGCCGTACACCTCCTTGGTGGCGGTCTGCGCGGAGCGGCAGAAGCGGCCGATGAGCCCGCTGGTGAGGGCCTTCAGCCCGGCCAGGTCGGCGAGTGTGGCGGCGAAGTGGCGGGGCCAGAGCGGGTCGGCGATCAGCTTGGCGAAGATCCGCTCCAGCTCGTCGAGGTCGGCTCCGGGGGCGTACCAGGTGCGGGTGGTCTCGCACACCGCTCGGCGCTCCTCACGCGAGCGCAGGGCCTCGGGGGTGACGTGTCCTGAGTGCAGGGCGTCCTCGAGGTCGTGCACGGAGTAGGCGACGTCGTCGGCCCAGTCCATGATCTGCGCCTCGAAGCTGACCCTGCCCTGCGGCGCGCCCTCCCTGATCCACTCGAAGACCGGCAGGTCGTCGTTGTAGACGCCGAACTTCGGTGATTTGTCGCAGGTCCATGGATATTTGATCGAGGCGTCGAGCACCGCCCTGGTGAGGTTGAGGCCGGCGCTGCGGCCGTCCTCGGTGAGGACCTTGGCTTCGAGCCTGGTCAGCAGGCGCAGGCTCTGGGCGTTGCCCTCGAACCCGCCGCACGAGGCCGACAGCGCGTTGAGCGCCATCTCCCCGTTGTGGCCGAAAGGCGGGTGCCCCAGGTCGTGCGCCAGGCAGGCGGTTTCGACGAGGTCGGGGTCGACGCCTAGCGTGCGGCCCATCTCCCTGCCGACCTGGGCGCATTCGAGGGAGTGCGTCAGCCGGGTGCGCGGGATGTGCTGGCCGCCGCCGAGCGTCTCTCCGGGGCCCACGACCTGCGTCTTGGCGGCCAGCCTGCGCAGGGCGGCACTGTGCAGCACTCGGGCGCGGTCGCGCTCGAATGCGGTTCGTTCGGGATTGCCGGGAGGTTCCGGAACCCAACGTGCTTGGTCATGCTCGTCGTAGTACGACATCAGTTCAGCGATTTTATCCAGTTTCAGGTCTCCGCTAATGTCAACCCTCGCGAGAACCCATTCCCCGGGGAGCCCTCCCTCATGACGACAGCGTTCCGAGCAGTGCTGGCCTTCGGCCTGCTCGCCGGCTTCTACGTCTTGGTCGCCCTCATCCTGGCGGCCGCGATCTTCTTCGACGTCCTCCTCATCGTCGACTTCCACCCGAACACGGTGAAGTTCGCGATCGTCCTCACCCTGGCCGCGGGCGCGCTGGTCCGGGCCCTGCTCATGGTGACCCGCCGGCGCGGTGGCGAGCAGCCAGGCGTGCCGGTGGGACGCGAGCACGAGCCCGTCCTCTGGCAGACCGTCGAGGACCTGGCCAGGCGCGTGCGCACGGCCCCACCCGATGAGATCCGCCTGGTCGCCGAGGTCAACGCGGCCGTCTCGGAAGAGACCCGCTGGCTGGGGATGAAGGCGACACGGCGGCGGATGTTCATCGGGCTGCCGCTGCTGCAGACGCTGACGGTGGACGAGTTGCGCGCGGTGCTCGGGCACGAACTCGGCCACTACAGCGGCGCCCACACGCGGCTGGGCGCGCCGGTCTACCGGGGACGCATGTCGCTGATCGCCACCGTGCAGGGGTTGGGCAACCACCCGTTCTTCCAGCGCGTGTTCACCTGGTACCTCAAGCTGTATCTGCGCATCTCCCAGGCCGTCTCGCGCAGGCAGGAGCTGGAGGCCGACGTGTTCGCCGTCTCGATCGGCGGCAGGCAGGCGATGGCGGGCGCCCTCCGCAAGATCCACTCCACCGTTCTGGGCTGGGAGCTGTACGTCAACGGCTACCTGTCCTTGACGGGCAAGGGCGGCGCCAGGCCGGCGTCGGTGTTCGGGGGCTTCCACGCGCTGATGAGCGACCCGGAGCGGCAGGCGGAGATCGCCAGGCTGAGCGAGCAGCCCGAGGAGCGCTCCCCGTACGACTCCCACCCGAGCCTGGCCGAGCGCCTGGCCGCGATCGAGCACCTGCAGGAGCCCCAGCAGGTGCCCGACCCCCGTTCCGCGCTGACGCTGCTGCGGGACGCCAACGTGGCGGTCCAGGCGGTGGAGCAGTCGATGTGGACGCCGGAGGCGCTGGCGGGGCTGCGGCCGGTGCCGTGGGAGGAACTGGTGGCAGGCGCCATGTACGAGGGCCGCAACGCCGACGCCCTGCGCGACCTGGCGATGGCCGGGCAGGAGACCATGGGGGCGGCGCAACCGTACCTGGACGCGGCCTTCGAGGCGATCGCGCGGGGCCGGCAGGCGGAGTTGGAGGGCAGGCTCCTGGAGCACGGCTGGAAGCCGTCGGAGACGCTGCTGTCGGGGGTGCTCGGGCAGGCGCTGGAGGCGGTGCTGATCGAGCTCGGCCAGGCCAGGTGGACGTTGTCGTGGTCGGGTCCCGCGCGGCTGCTGTACGACGACGGCGAGGAGGTGTCGCTGTCGGAGTACGCGGCCCAGGTGGCGGCCAATCCGGCGGCCGTGGCGGGGCTGCGGCAGTGGCTGGGCGATCATGGCATGCGTCACGACTACGTGCCCGTCCCGTCGTTCAGCGGCGTGATCGCGGCCGTGCAGGCCCCGATCTGACGGAAAACCGGTTGCCCCGTCGATCGCCCGTGGCCATGATCGGCGGATGCGCATCGAGTTCACCCGTTTCTCGGCCGCCGACGACGTCGAGGCGCTCGTCGGCTTCCTGACGGGCGAGGAATGGCCCTTCCACGCGGGCAGGCAGGAGCCGGACACGGTGCGGCGCCGGGCCGCTGAGGGCGTTTACGACGACGAGGAGTCCAGGACGTTCTGGATCGTCGTCGAGGGAGAGCGCGCCGGCCTGGTGCGGCTGCAGGACCTCGCCGACGACACGCCCATGTTCGACCTGCGGATCGGGCGGGCGTGGCGGGGCAGGGGCGTCGGCGCTCAGGCGCTTTCGTGGCTGACCGGTTACCTGTTCACCGAGCTGCCCGGCGTCCTGCGCATCGAGGCCACCACGCGCCAGGACAACCACGCCATGCGGGCGGTGTTCCGCAAGGGCGGCTACGCGAAAGAGGCCCACTACCGGCAGGCGTGGCCGGACCTGGACGGCGTCCGCCACGACTCGGTCGGCTACGCCGTCCTGCGCGACGACTGGCGTTCGGGGACGGTGACCCCTCCCGACTGGGACGACGAGCCGTAGGCATCCGGCGCGCGGCCCGCACCGGATGCCGGGGATGTCACCTGGTGTCGGAATCCGTCTCCGCCAGGGCCGCGCGGCCGGCCTCCAGCCGGGCCACCGGGATCCGGAACGGGCTGCACGAGACGTAGTCCATGCCCACCTCGTGGCAGAAGTGGACCGAGTCGGGGTCGCCTCCGTGCTCGCCGCAGATGCCGATGTGGAGGTCCGGCCGGGCGGCCCTGCCCTCCCGCACGGCGATGGCGACCAGCCGGCCCACGCCGTCCCTGTCGAGCGACTCGAACGGCGATACGCCGAAGATGCCCAGGTCCAGGTACTGGGAGAAGAAGGCGGCCTCGACGTCGTCGCGGGAGAAGCCCCACGCCATCTGGGTGAGGTCGTTGGTGCCGAAGGAGAAGAACTCGGCGGCCTCGGCGATCTGGCCGGCCGTCAGCGCCGCCCTCGGAACCTCGATCATGGTGCCGATCAGGGCCTCGACGCCGACCTCCGCCAGAATCCTGGCGGACTCCTCCCGTACGGCCTCCAGCTCCTGAACGGTGGCGACAAGCGGGATCATGATCTCGGGCCGGGCCCCCCGCACCTCCTTGGCGGCCTCGGCTATCGCCCTGACCTGCATGTCGAACAGGCCGGGGATCACCAGTCCGAGGCGGACGCCCCGCAGGCCGAGCATCGGGTTCTGCTCGTGCAGGCGCTTGACGGCCGCCAGGAGCTTGCGGTCCTTGTCGGTGGCCTCCTCCGTGGCGACCCTGACCGACAGCTCGACGATGTCGGGCAGGAACTCGTGCAGGGGCGGGTCGATGAGGCGGATGGTGACGGGGTTGCCGTCCATGGCACGGAAGATGGCGGCGAAGTCGGATTTCTGGAGGGGTTCCAGGGCGTCCAGGGCCTGCCGGCGCTCCTCGTCGGTGGTGGCCAGGACCAGGTCCTCGACGAGCTGACGGCGTTCGCCCAGGAACATGTGCTCGGTGCGGCACAGGCCGATGCCCCGGGCGCCGAAGCGGCGGGCGCGGGCGGCGTCCTCGGGGGTGTCGGCGTTCGCCCTGATCCCGAGCCTTCTGACCTCGTCGGCGTGGCGCATGATCCGGTCCACGGCCTTGACCAGCTCGCCGTCCGGTTCCGCGCCCTCGAAGTACTCCACGACCTCCGAGGCCACCACGGGCACCTCGCCGAGGTAGACCTCCCCGCTGGTCCCGTCGATGGAGATGACCTCGCCTTCCGAGACCACGACGCCGCCCGGCGCGGTGAACCTGCGCTCGCCGGTCGCCACCTCCAGTTCCTCGGCCCCGCACACGCACGTCTTGCCCATGCCGCGCGCCACCACGGCCGCGTGGGAGGTCTTGCCGCCTCGGCTGGTCAGGATGCCCTTGGCGGCGATCATGCCGGCCAGGTCGTCGGGGTTGGTCTCGCGGCGGACGAGGATGACGTCCTCGCCCCGCTCGGCCAGCTCCACGGCGCGCGCGGAGGAGAAGACGGCCTTGCCGACAGCGGCTCCCGGCGAGGCGTTCATGCCCTTGGCGATCTTCTTCTTCTCGGCGGCGGCGTCGAAGCGGGGGAACATGAGCTGGGCGAGCTGGTCGCCGGTGACCCGGGTGACGGCCTCGTCAAGGGTGATCAGGCCCTGGTCGACGAGCTGGGTGGCGATCCTGAACGCCGCCGCGGCGGTGCGCTTGCCGACCCGGGTCTGGAGCATCCACAACTTGCCGCGCTCGATCGTGAACTCGATGTCGCACAGGTCCTTGTAGTGGTTCTCCAGGGTCTCCATGATCTGGAGGAGCTCGTCGTACGAGCGCCTGTCGATGTTCTCGAGCTCTTCCAGCGGGATCGTGTTGCGGATGCCCGCCACCACGTCCTCGCCCTGGGCGTTTTGCAGGTAGTCGCCGTAGATGCCCTGATGGCCGGAGCCCGGGTCGCGGGTGAAGGCGACGCCGGTGCCTGAGTCGTTGCCGACGTTGCCGAAGACCATGGCCACGACGTTGACGGCGGTGCCGAGGTCGGCGGGGATACGTTCCTGGCGGCGGTAGAGGATCGCGCGGGGGGCGTTCCAGGAGTCGAAGACCGCCAGGATGGCCAGGCGCATCTGCTCGCGCGGGTCGGCGGGGAAGTCCGTGCCCGTCTGGTCGCGGACGATGGCCTTGAACGTCTCGACGAGCCTCTGCAGTTCGCCGGCCGACAGGTCGGTGTCCAGCCGCCGGCCCTTCAGCCTGTCCAGCGCCTCCTCGAACAGGTCGCCGTCGATGCCGAGCACGGTCTTGCCGAACATCTGGATGAGCCTGCGGTAGGAGTCCCAGGCGAAGCGGTCGTTGCCGCCGGCCTGCTTGGCCAGGCCGTGCACGGATTCGTCGTTGAGCCCGATGTTGAGGACCGTCTCCATCATCCCCGGCATGGAGAACTTCGCCCCTGATCGGACGCTGACCAGCAGCGGGTCGTCGGCCTGCCCGAGCTTGCGGCCCATGGCGGCTTCGAGCGCGTCCAGGTGCCCGGCGACCTCCTGCTCCAGGCCGTCCGGCTGGTCGCCTTCCGCCAGGTAGTGGCGGCAGGCGTCCGTGGTGATCGTGAATCCGGGGGGAACGGGCAGCCCGAGGTTGGTCATCTCCGCGAGGTTCGCGCCTTTACCGCCGAGGAGATCTTTGAGATTCCTGTTGCCCTCGGTGAAGTCGTAAACATACTTGGCCACCACAGCTCCAATCCAACGCCTCTGCCCGGACTCTACCGGTGAAATTGATGATGAAACTGCACTCCCTTGTTCATTCCGCGTTTGCGCAGGTAGATGACCTGATACAGGTCTAATCCAATTATAAGACCAGATGGCGGAAAATTGGATTAGACCAATTGGTTTAAACCAATTCTTGAGCAACGGCGGGGTTAGGTGGAGAATCGGATCACACCCCCACCAGGAGGCGCCCATGGCCACTCCTACAAAGCCCAGGCAGGGCCATCGCCGATCCCGCGGCCACGCTGGTCGTGACGGGGCTGCGGGCGGCGGTGTTCGTGCTGCCTGTGCCGGCGTTCCTGATCACCCGCGCCCTGTGCGGGCGTAGACCCTAACGCAGAGGGTTGTCCTCGGGGATCGGGCCGCCCAGGCCGCCGCGCGCCGGCAGCCAGAGGACGAACGTGGCCCCTTCCCCGAGCGTGGAGAAGACCGCCACCTTGCCCCCGTGCGACTCCACGATCTGGCGGACGATGGCCAGGCCCAGGCCCGTGTGGCGGTCGCGGCGGCTGGACTCGCCGCGCCAGAAGCGGTCGAACACCCGCGCCTGGTCCGCCGCCCCGATCCCCGGTCCGTCGTCGCCGACCGCCACCCACAGCCAGCCCTCCAGCCGGTCCGCGCCGACCCTGATCACGCCGCCCCCGGGTGACAGGCGCACGGCGTTGGAGAGCAGGTTCGCCACGGCGCGGCGCAGCGCGTCTGAGTCGCCGGTCATCTCCAGGCTCGACCCCAGGGAGCGGGTGATCGTGAGCGCGCGGGCGGCGGCCGGAGCCGCGTACTCCTCGCAGGCGTCCCCCACCACCCTGGCCAGGTCCAGGTCGGCGTCGGCGAACGCGCCGCCCTGGCGTCTGGCGCTGGCCAGCAGGTCTTCCACGAGCTTGGTCATGCGGGTGGTCGCGCGGTCCACGATGGCCACGGCTCTGGCCCGTTCCTCGTCGGTGGCGCCGGGGTCGTTGAGCACGGCGTCCACGTTCGCCCTGATGATCGTCAGCGGGCTGCGCAGTTCGTGGGAGGCGTCGTCGATGAGCTGGCGCTGCGCGCTGAAGGCCTCCTGCAGGCGGTCCAGCATGGTGTCGATGGTGTCGGCCAGGTCCTTCAGCTCGTCGCGCGGCCCGTTCAGCCTGATCCGCCTGGTCAGGTCGGTGGCCTGGATCTCCTCCGTGGTGTCGGTGATCGACTTGACCGGGCGCAGGACGCGGCCCGCGAGCACCCAGCCGATGCCGAGGCTGGCGGCGCAGAGTCCGGCGAGCGTGACCAGCGAGTAGTCGCGCAGCAGGGACAGCGTCTGGACCTTGACGATGTTCTCGACCTGCTCGGCGAAGACGACCTCGCGCTTGCCGATGTACTCGGTGCCCCGGTAGGTCTTGGCGAACTCCGTGGTGTACGGGCGCTGGTCGGTGGTGCGGTAGACGGCGAAGTAGATGCCGCCGAGCACGAGCGCGGCCAGCACGAACAGCAGCCCTGAGTAGAGCACGGTGAGCCGGAAGCGGATGGAGTGGATCATGCCGGTTCCTTGAGCCGGTAGCCCCGGCTGATCACCGTCTCGATCAGGCCCTCTTCCTGCAGCTTGCGGCGCAGGTTGCCGACCGTGACGCGCACGGTGCTGGTGAACGGGTCGGTGTGCTCGTCCCAGACGTGTTCGAGCAGCTCCTCGGCGGACACGACGTGGCCCGGCCTGGTCATCAGGTAGTGCAGCACGCCGTACTCCTTGGGGGTGAGCGCCAGCGACCTGCCGTCCAGCGAGACCTCCATCCGGGCCGTGTCGATCCGCAGCCCGCCCACCTCCAGCACGGAGGTGCCGCCGCCGGCCTCCCTGCGCAGCAGCGCCCGCACCCTGGCCAGCAACTCGGGGAAGGCGAACGGCTTGACCAGGTAGTCGTCGGCGCCCTCGTCGAGCCCGCGCACGCGGTCGTCCAGCCGGTCGCGGGCGGTGACCATGATGATCCGCACGCCGCCCCCTGCCGCCCGCACGCCGCGGCAGAGCTGGAAGCCGTCGCCGCCGGGCAGGTTCAGGTCGAGCAGGACCAGGTCATACGAGTTGACCTCCAGCTTCTCGTGCGCCGACGGCGCGTCGTAAGCCACGTCAACCGCGTATCCCGCGCGGACGAGCCCGACCCGGAGCGCGTCCACCAGGTCTTCCTCGTCCTCCACCACAAGCAATCGCATGCCAAGGACCCTAGTTTCGGATGATTCGTTCTGCGATGGGCGCCGCCCTGTCGATCGGGATGGCGAACCCGATGCCGATGTTGCCACCGCCCCTGCTCGAAGCGATCGCCGTGTTCACCCCGACGACCTCGCCTCTGGCGTTGACCAGCGGGCCGCCCGAGTTGCCCGGGTTGATCGAGGCGTCGGTCTGGACGGCGGTGCGGCGGGAACCGCCCAGGCGCACCTCCCTGTCCAGGGCGCTGACGATGCCGGCGGTGACCGTGCCCGACAGGCCCAGCGGCGAGCCGATCGCGAGCACCTGGTCGCCGACGGCCAGGTCGGACGAGCGGCCGAGCGTCGCCGGCGTCAGGTCCTGAGGGTAGTTCACCTCCAGCACCGCCAGGTCCTCGTCGTCGTCCTCGCCGATCACCCGGGCGCCCAGCCTGCGGCCGTCGCTCAGCACCACCGTCGCCCGCAGGTTGCCCCTGATCACGTGCGCGTTGGTGAGGATGTGGCCGCGATCGTCCACCACGAACCCCGACCCGCCGCCGCTGCCGGCCTCCACGGAGACCACGCTGGGCAGCACGCGCGCCGCCGTCGCGCTCATCCCGCCCAGGCTGGCCGACGGGGCCGGCGCCACCCTGGGCAGGGCCGCGGCGGGGGCCGGCTCAGACGACCCTTCGAAGAGCCTGGCCCCCGCCACGCCCGCCGCCGCACCGGTGAGGGCCGCAACGAGCGCGGCCGTCACCAACAGGCGCCCCCTGTGCGGCGACGTCGGAAGAACCTTGGTCGCCGGTCCTGACCGGACCTCCGGCTCCTGGGTGGCCTGGCCGATCCGCACCGTCACGAACTCCGGGCCGCGCGGGCTCCCGAGGCCCCTCATGGAAGCCTCGAGAACCACAACATCGACGTCACCGCCGCGATCAGCGCGAAGATCATGCCCGCCGCCACGAACCACTGCCATACCTCCTGCTGCTCGGTCCGGTAGCCGACCGACGTGCCGATGTCCTCGTAGACCGCCTGCAACTCATCGCCGCTGGCCGCCTCGTAGAAGTTGCCGCCCGCCGACTCGGCCAGCCCGCGCAGCGCGGGCCCGTCCACCGGCACGGGGACATCGCTGCCCGAGAGGCTGATGGTGCCGTCCGGCGTGCCGTAGGCGATGGTGGTGACGGGCACGCCCCTGGAGGAGGCCTCCGCCGCCGCGTCGCCCACCGTGCGGCCCGTGGTGCTGGAGCCGTCGGACAGCAGCACGATGTGCGCGGGCGGCGCCTCCTCCTCGGAATCCAGCGCGGCGATGGCCTCCAGCGAGGAGAAGACCGCCTCGCCGATGGCGGTGCCGGACGCGGTGTCGAGCCGGTCGAGCGCGCTGAGCACGCTCTGCCGGTCCGTGGTCGGCGCCACGGCCACCGTGGCCGAGGAGGAGAACGACACCAGGCCCAGGTTGAACCGCTCCGGCAGCCCGTCGACGAACTGCCTGGCCGCCTGCTTGGCCGCCTCGAACCGGTTCGGGGTGACGTCGGTGGCGCCCATGGACGCGGACACGTCGAACGCCACCATGATCGTCGCCCGTTCCCTGGGCACCTGCACCTCGGCCGTCGGCCGGGCGAAGCCGATCACGAGCAGGGCGAACATGAGCAGCAGCGCCGCCGCGGGCACGTGCCTGCGCCAGCCGGGGCCCTTCGGGGCGACCTTGTCGAGCAGGTCGAGGTTGGTGAATCGGACGGCGTACGAGCTGCGCCGCAGCGTCATGACCACGTAGCTGAGCGCGAGCAGCGCCACGGGGATGAGCAGCAGCAGCCAGAAGGGCGCGATCAGCGTCACGCCGCATCACCTCCTGAGCCGTGCGGGTGTTGGGGCGGGCCCTGAGGCTGGGGGTGCGGCGGGTTTTGGGACGGGCGGTTCCGGCCCGGGCCGCCGCCGGAACCGCCCGCCCCTCCTGGGTGGCCGCGCGACGTCGGACTCGCGGCCAGTGCCGCCAGTCGGCGCTGCTTCATGACGTGCTGGACCAGGTCGCGCACCCAGTCCCGGTCCGTGCGCAGCCGCAGGTGGGCGGCCCCGGCCCGGCGCACCGCCCCCGCGATGGCGTCCCGCTGCTCCGCGGCCGCCTCGGCGTACCTGCGGCGCAGCCGGGCGTTGCCGGTGGCGACCTCGCGCCGCCGCCCGGTCTCCGGGTCGATCAGCGTCAGGATCCCCACGTCGGGCAGGGTCAGCTCACGCGGGTCGAGCACCTCCACGGCCAGCACCTGGTGCCTGACCGCCAGCCTGCGCAGCGGCGGCTCCCAGGTCTGCGGGTCGTCGAGGAAATCCGAGACGACCACGACCAGGCCGCGGCGGCGCACCACCCGGCCGAGCTGTTCTGCCGCCACGCCGATCAGTCCGCTGCGCACGTTAGCGGCCAGCGGCTCGGCGGTGCCCGGCGGGGTCCTGGGCAGCCCGAACGCCGCCTGCAGCAGCGCCATCAGGTGCGGCCGGCCCGTCCTGGCGGGCAGCGTCCTGACGCCGCCGCCGTGCAGCACGTGGGCGCCAATTCTGTTGCCGGTCCGCTGGGTCAGGAAGCCGACAGCGGCCAGCGCCGACAGCGCCAGCTCCCGCTTCTCCATCGCCGCCGTGCCGAAGTCCATGCTGGCGGTGGCGTCGAGCAGCGCCCAGATCTCCAGCTCGCGGTCGGCGACCAGATCCCGCACGTGCGGCTCGTTCGTGCGGGCGGTGACGTTCCAGTCCATCCGCCGCACGTCGTCACCCGCCTGGTACGGCCTGGTCTCCGCGGGCTCGCTGCCCGGGCCCGGCAGCAGTCCCAGATGCTCGCCCTGCAGCAGTCCATCCAGCCTCCTGGTGATCGTCAGTTCCAGCCTGCGCAGCGCGGGCTCGGCCATCAGATACGGCTTCATGCCACGGCTTCCTGCTGCTGGGGCGCGATGACTGGCATCGGCACCGCCGCCAGCACCCGGTCCACGACCTGCCTGGGTGGCACCCCGTCGGCCAGCGCGTCGAAGGAGAGCACCAGCCGGTGCGCCATGACGTCGTGGGCCAGGTCCCGTACGTCCTCCGGCAGCACGTAGTCGCGCCCCCGCATGAGCGCCAGCGCCCGGCCCGCCGCCAGCAGGCCCAGCGTGGCCCTGGGGCTGGCGCCGAAGGCCAGCAGCCGGCGCACCTCCTCCACCCCGTACCGCTCGGGGTCGCGGGTGGCGTAGACGAGGCGGACGGCGTACTCGGCGACCGCGTGATGCACGAAGACCTCCTCGGCCCGCCGCTGCAGGGCCAGAACCTGGGCGGCGTCGAGGATGGGCTGCGGGGCGGGCGGGTCCACGCTCATGCGGTAGACGATCGCCAGCTCCTCCGATTCGCTGGGATAGCCCACGTCGATCTTCATGAGGAAGCGGTCGCGCTGCGCCTCCGGCAGGTGGTAGACGCCCTCGGACTCGATCGGGTTCTGCGTGGCCAGCACCAGGAACGGCCTCGGCACGTCATGGGTGACGCCGCCGATGCTGACCTGCCGCTCGGCCATGATCTCCAGCAGGGCCGACTGCACCTTCGCGGGCGCCCTGTTGATCTCGTCGGCGAGCAGCAGGTTGACCATGACGGGGCCGAGCTCGATGTCGAACGACTCCGTCGACGGCCGGTAGATCCTGGTGCCGACGATGTCGGCGGGCACCAGGTCGGGTGTGAACTGCACGCGGGCGAACGTCCCTCCCACCACCGTGGCCATCGTCTCGGCCGCCAGCGTCTTGGCGATGCCGGGGACGCCTTCGAGAAGGCAGTGGCCCTTGGCGAGCACGGCCACGAGCAGCCGCTCGACCATGTGGTCCTGTCCGACGATCACCCGCTTGACCTCGAACAGCGCTCGTTCGAGCAACGCATGATCCGTCATGGCTGCACGACCTCTTTGTGGCAGTCGTCCACGACCACCCGCAGCTCCAACGCGGTCGGCTCGGGATCGGCGAACGCGGCGCTGCCGGTCATGAGTGCTGCGCCTGCGGCCAGCAGCACCAGAGCGAAACGTGATGTACGCATGGGTGTTCTCTTGTCCCCTCGTATCGATCCAGGCGACCTACCGGCCGCCATGTATCGGCTTAGGGGCCATGTCATCAAGCACCCACGAAAACCCGCGTAACTCCGGCCTTTACACCATTTTTCGGCCCCGCTCGTACACGTCAGGGCCCATGAAACGACGACAGAACCGTGTCCTTGGCGGTCACGGCGCGGGGCAACGATTCACCACGTGGCCGGGCAAGAATGCGCGCGTCACGGTGGGGCAGCGGTGAAGCGGAGGAGCGTCCCCCTGGAAGATCGCCAGCCCGATGCGGCGGGTGGAGCCCACTTGGCCTGCCGCAAAAGATGAGATGTTAAAAAACGGACCGCCCGCCGATATACGGCGGACGGCCCGTGAAAAGAACTACTCTAAAAAATCAGTCGTTCAGATGCTGGCGCAGGTAGGCGTCGACGCCGTCGATGGAGATGCGCTCCTGGGCCATGGAATCGCGCTCGCGGATCGTCACCGCGTGGTCTTCCAGGGTGTCGAAGTCGACCGTGATGCAGAACGGCGTGCCGATCTCGTCCTGGCGGCGGTAGCGGCGGCCGATCGCCCCCGCGTCGTCGAACTCGACGTTCCACCGGCGGCGCAACTGGGCGGCCAGGTCGCGGGCCTTCGGCGACAGGTCGGCGTTGCGCGACAGCGGCAGCACCGCGGCCTTGACCGGCGCGAGCCGGTGGTCGAGCCGCATGACCGTGCGCTTCTCCATGACGCCCTTGGCGTTGGGCGCCTCGTCCTCGCTGTAGGCGTCGAGCAGGAACGTCAGCGCGGCCCTGTCGACACCCGCCGCCGGCTCGATGACGTAGGGGATGTAGCGCTCCCCCGTCTCCTGCTCGAAGAAGCTGAGGTCGGCGCCGGACGCCTTGGAATGCGCGGTGAGGTCGAAGTCGGTGCGGTTGGCGATGCCTTCGAGCTCACCCCACTCCGAGCCGGTGAAGCCGAATCGGTATTCGACGTCGACCGTGCGCTTGGAATAGTGGGACAGCTTTTCCTGCGGGTGCTCGTAGAGGCGCAGGTTGTCCTTGTTGATGCCGAGGTCGGAGTACCAGCGGAAACGCTCGTCGATCCAGTACTGGTGCCATTCCTCGTCGGTGCCCGGCTTGACGAAGAACTCCATCTCCATCTGCTCGAACTCGCGCGTGCGGAAGATGAAGTTGCCCGGCGTGATCTCGTTGCGGAAGGACTTGCCGACCTGGCCGATGCCGAACGGGATCTTCTTGCGGGCCGACTGCTGCACGTTGAGGTAGTTGATGAAGATGCCCTGCGCGGTCTCGGGCCGCAGGTAGGCCAGGCCCGACTCGTCCTCGACCGGGCCGAGGTAGGTCTTGAGGAGGCCGCTGAACTGCCTGGGCTCGGTGAAGGTGCCCTTGTTGCCGCAGTTGGGGCAGGTGATGTCGGCCAGGCCGCCTTCTGGCGCCTTGCCGTTCTTCTCCTCGTAGGCCTCGATCAGGTGGTCGGCCCTGAAGCGCTTGTGGCAGGACTGGCACTCGGTGAGCGGGTCGGTGAAGGTGTCGACGTGGCCGCTGGCGCGCCACACCTCGGGCGCCAGGATGACGCAGGAGTCGAGGCCCACCACGTCGTCGCGCGACTGGACCGTCGACAGCCACCACTGACGCTTGACGTTGTTCTTCAGCTCGACGCCCAGAGGACCGTAGTCCCACGACGCGCGCAGTCCGCCGTAGATCTCGCTCGACGGGTATACCAGCCCGCGGCGTTTGGCGAGGCTGACGATGGTGTCCATGACGTCGGTGCGTCGTGCCATTTTGGTTGATTCTCTTTCCGGCTGGAGGTCGGCGAGTGAAATTGGTGAGATCCCAGCTTAGGGGACGCTCGAGTGCTCTCGCGCGCGAGTATTCTTCACGCGCCGCCTCGAAGGTAGACGTCCTCGAACGCGCTGGGTTCGTGGACCATGAGGATCATCATCGGATACATCACCATCCGGGCGGCGGACAGCGCCCTGCGGTAGAACCCGGCGCCCTCCCACTCCGTGACCAGCGCCCACAGGTTGGGCTCGTCGACCGAACGGGCCAGTCTGCCCCGCTGGAAGCCCGGCTGCCCGGCGAACGTGTCGAGGATGGTGTGGCCCTGCTTGACGAAATCTTGGGATTGGGACTCGGGAACGGTGTATCGGATCACGGCGAGCACCTGAACAGCCTAGAGGCGCTTGGCCGGAGTTCACCCGCGACCTCCGCGGCACCGAGAGGCGGCTCCCTTGAGCCCGGAGGTCCGCGCGGCTCCCATAGCCCCGCAGGGCCGCGGCTCCCGTAGGCTCGGGGGGTGGCCGCAAACAACAAGCGCCCGCTCCCCCAGGGCGAGCAGTTCTTCACACCGGGCGCGACCGGTCTGCGCAAGGCCGTCGAGCAGCGCAGCGCGGTGCCGATGACGTTCCTGTTCACGCAGGTGCCCCGCTGGGTGGCGCCGGCCGTGCTGGTGATCCTGCTGCTGGCGGGGTTCGCGGTGGCCAACCCGATCGGCGGGCTGGCCGTGCTGCCGGTGATCGCCTTCATCGGCTGGCTGGCGTACCTGTCGTGGCCGTCCCTGGGGGCCGGCGGGAAGCTGCTGCGGGTCGCCATGCTGACCTTCCTGGTGCTCCTGGTGGCGACCCGCTTCGGCGCTTTCTGAAAGGGGCTATGGGAGCAGCGTGTAGTGGGGGAAGTTGCCCGGCAGGCGTTCGCCGTCCTGGCCGGAGGTGGCGGCACGGACGAGCAGTTCGCCCCCGACGAACGCCCCCCGCCACGACGCCCCGAGCCCGCCGAACAGCTCCTCGCGGTCGCCCCGCGAGCGCGGCTTGTTGTGGCCCGTCTTGAACGCCCGCACCTGCGGCGCCAGCCGGTGGAATGTCTCTTCCTCGTCGCAGGAGAGCGTGGCCACCAGGGCGCCGTTGCTGGCGTTCATGGCGGCCAGCAGTTCGGCCTCGGTGTCGACGAGCACGATGGTGTCCACGGGGCCGAACGGTTCGGCGTGGAAGAGGGGTGAGGAGCGGGGCGGGTTGAGAAGCGCTGTAGGAGCGAAATACGCCGAAATATCCTGCCCCGGCAGGAAATGTCCGGAAGTCAGGGGCGCCCTGTGCACCGGCACCCCGCCCCTCGCCACCGCCTCGTCCACCTGATCGGCCAGTTCCTTGGCCTTCGAGGCGTTGATCAGCGGCCCGAAGTCCAGCTCGGGCAGCGGATCGCCGGGGTCGGACACCGCCAGCGGATGGCCGAACCGCAACGACCCGACCGCCCCCAGATAGGCCGCGAGGAACTCGTGGAACAGCGAACGCTGCACCACGAAGCGCGGATAGGCGGTGCACCGCTGCTTGCCGTAGTCGAAGGAGGCCCGGATCTGCCGGCCGAGCAGGTCCCAGTCGCCGTACTCCCACACGCCCCAGCAGTTGAGCCCCTCCTGCTCCAGCACGTGCCGCCGCCCGAGGTCGGCCAGCGAGGTCGCGACCTTCGCGCCCGCGTCCCTGCCGCCCACGAACGACACGCAGCCCAGCGAGCGCCCGCCGGCCAGGACCGGCGACAACTCCGCCCCTCCCCCGCTGACCAGCGTGAACGGCAGCCCTTCCCGCACGGCCAGCGCGCACGCGAGCGTCAGGCAGCACAATCCGCCGTCGGTGGGCGTCTTGGCGATCACCGCGTTGCCCGCCAGCGCCTGCACGAGCATGGCGTGCATGAGCACGCTCATCGGGTAGTTCCAGCTCGCGATGTTGCTGACGGGGCCGGGCAGCGGGGTCCGTCCTGCGACCATGCGGTCGATCTCGCCGACGTACCAGCGCACGCCGTCCAGACAGCGGTCCACGTCCGCGCAGGCCGTCTTCCACGGCTTGCCGATCTCCCAGACCAGCAGCAGGGCCAGCAGGTCGCGGTGGGCGGCCATGGACTCCACGGCCGCCGAGACCATCGCCTTGCGCTCGGAGAGCGGCAGGTGGCGCCAGCGGTTGTGCTCCTCGACGGCGCCCGCGACCGCCCGACCCGCGCCCGCCCTGTCGAGCCTGGGCGGCCCGGCGACGGCGGTGCCGTCCAGGGGCGAGAAGCCGGGCACGGGACGCCCGTCGCGGTGCCAGATGCCGCCCCAGTGGTTCAGCACCCGGTCGTCGTGGAAGGCTTCAGGAGCCGCAGCGCAGCAGGCGTTGTAGGCGTCCCGCCAGGCCGTTCCCGTCTTGAGCCGCATTCGTCCCTCCTCAGTCGGACCAGTCGGCGGTGATGAGCTCGGGCAGCGGCTCGAACTCCTTGATCGACTCCAGCGAGGGCCCCATGGCGGCGTTGGCCTCGCGTTCCACCATCACCTCCACCAGCACCGGCAGCCGCTCCCGTGCGGAGCGCGCGGTCGCCCACGCCAGCGCGTCGGGCAGGTCGTCCGGCAGCTCCACCCGGCGGGCCGGGCAGCCGAACGCCTCCATGGCCTTGACGTGGTCGATGCCGCCCTCTCCGTAGTGCAGGTCCACCGCGTAGTTCATGCCGTAAGGGAGCTCGGCCTGCCTGATGAGGCCCAGGTACTCGTTGTTGATCATGACGATGACGAACGGGATCCGGTACTGGGCTGCCACCGCGACCTCCTCCATCAGGAACTGGAAGGAGTAGTCGCCGACGACGGCCACGACCTGGCGTTCCGGATGCGCGCACTTGACGCCCATGGCGGCGGGCACCTCCCAGCCCAGCGGCCCGGCCTGCCCGCAGACCAGGTAGCGGCGCGGCAGGTAGGTGGTCTGGAACTGGCCCGACCAGATCTGGTAGAGCCCGATCGCGGTGACGAACGTGGTGTCCCTGGGGAAGTAGTCGTTGATCTCCTTGAAGACCCGCGGCGGCTTGATCGGCACGTCGTCGAAGTCGTCGCGTCTGGCCATCGTGCGGCGCAGGTCGGCGATCTTGCGCACCCATTTGCCCGGCGCCCGCGCCTCGCCCCTGCCGCGCGCCTCGTCCAGCATCTCGGCCAGCACCGGTCTGGCGTGCCCGACCACGCCCAGGTCGGGCTCGAAGACCCGGCCGATCTGCATGGGCTCGATGTCGACGTGGATGAAGGTGCGGCCCCGCCGGTAGACGTCGAGGTCGCCGGTGTGCCGGTCGCCGAAGCGGGCCCCGACGGCCAGGACGAGGTCGCTTTCGAGGAAGGCGGCGTTCCCCCACCGGGTCTGGGTCTGCGTGCCGGCCATCCCGGCGAACAGCGGGTGGTCCTCGGGGAAGGCGCCCTTGCCCATGAGCGTCACCTGCACGGGAACCTGGAGGTGCTCGGCCAGAGCGCGCAGCTCCTCGTGCGCGTCGGCGATGACCACGCCGCCGCCGGCCAGGATGATCGGCCGTCTGGCCCCGCTGAGCAGGTCCACGGCCCTGCGCACCGCCGAGGGCAGCGGGCGCGGCACCTCGACGGGCAGCGGCGCGTCCACGTCGGGGTCGTACAGGCAGCTTCCGCGCTGGACGTCGATCGGCAGGTCGATGAGCACCGGCCCCGGACGTCCTGAGCGGGCGATCCTGAACGCCTCGCGGAACACCCAGGGCGCCTGCGCGGGCTCCTTGAGCTGCACCGCCCATTTCGTCACCGGCCGGGCGATCTCCACGATGTCGACCGCCTGGAACGCCTCCTGGTGCAGCTTGGAGGTCGCCGCCTGGCCGGTGACGCAGATCATCGGGATCGAGTCGGCCAGCGCGGTGTAGAGGCCGGTGATCATGTTGGTCCCGGCCGGGCCCGACGTGCCGATGCAGACGCCGACGTTCCCCGTCACCCTGGACCAGCCGTCGGCCGCGTGGGTGCCGCCCTCCTCGTGGCGTACGGTGATGTGCCGGATCGAGCTGTGCTGGAGCGCGGCGTAGAGCGGCAGGATGGCCGCGCCGGGGATGCCGAAGACGGTGTCCACCCCCTCCGACTCCAGCACCGCCACCACCGCTTCCATGCACGGGATGCGCTTCATGCATTGAGCCTTTCGATCACTTTGAGCAGGGCGGAGTGGTCGAGCGAGCCGTGGCCCTGCGCCCTGGCCGCGGCCACGAGCTGGGCGACCTGACCGGTGAGCGGCAGGCTGACCCCGGCCTCGCGGGCGGCGGCGACGGCGATGCCCATGTCCTTGTGGTGCAGGTCGATCCGGAATCCGGGGTTGAACTCCCGTTTGACCATGGTGTGCCGCTTGAGTTCCAGGATCCGGGAGCCCGCCAGCCCGCCCGCGAGCACGTCGAGCCCGGCTCCCGGGTCCACCCCCGACGCCTCCAGCAGCACGATCGCCTCCGAGACGAGCCCGTAGATGCCGCCGACGACGAGCTGGTTGGCCGCCTTGACGGTCTGTCCCGCGCCGGCGGGGCCGACGTGCACGACGGTGGTGCCGAGCGTCCGCAGGACCGGGCCGGCCGCCTCGACGTCCTCGGCTGCGCCGCCCACCATGATCGACAGGGTGGCGTCGATCGCGCCGCGTTCGCCGCCGCTGACGGGGGCGTCCAGGGTCCGTACGCCGGCCTCTGCCGCCTTGCGCGCGACCCAGCGGGAGGTCTCCGGTTTGATGGTGCTCATGTCGACGTAGAGCAGCTTCGGCCTGCCGTACTCGATGACCAGGGGCGCGACCTCCTCGACCTGGGGCGAGTCGGGCAGCATCGTGATCACGATCTCCGCGCCCGCGACGGCCTCGACCGCGCTGGCCACGCCCTTGCCGCCGAGCTCGGCGAGCTGGTCGACCCGCTGCGGGCTCACGTCATACCCGGTCACGACATGTCCGGCTTTGAGGAGGTTTGCCGCCATCGGGCTGCCCATGATCCCCAAGCCGATGAACCCGATCCTCATGCCCGCCTCCAATCGAAGGCCCCCGGCCCCTCGTGCCGGTACTCCAGGCCGACGTGACCCCGATAGCCCGCGGCCTCCAGCCGCGCGAAGATCTCCGGGTACGGCATGCGCCCGCTCCCCGGCCTTCCCCTGCCGGGGTCGTCGGCGATCTGCACGTGGCCGAACCTGTGGCAGTGCCCGTCGATGAGCTTCAGCACGTCCTCGCCCATCCGGTGCAGGTGGTAGAGGTCGGCCAGGAAGGCCACGTTCTCCCTGTCCACCTCGTCGATCAGCTCGAACGCCGCCCGCGACGACGTGATCGGATATTTCGGGTTCTCGTGGGAATTGAGGGCCTCGACGACCACGGTCGCGCCGATGCCCGCCGCCGCGTCCGCGGCCCTGCGCAGGTTCGCCACGGCCAGGTCCCTGTCGGTGCCGGGGTCGTTGCCGTACAGAGCGTTGAGGACACCGCAGCCGAGCTCGCCCGCCAGCCTCACGGCGGCCTCGATGTTCGCCTGGAACCTGGCCGAACCCGAGGGCCTGGCCAGCAGGCCGCGCTCGCCCGCC
Source organism: Nonomuraea purpurea (assembly GCF_042650645.1). Taxonomy (NCBI): domain Bacteria; kingdom Bacillati; phylum Actinomycetota; class Actinomycetes; order Streptosporangiales; family Streptosporangiaceae; genus Nonomuraea; species Nonomuraea purpurea. Next base: position 215,843 of record NZ_JBHSBI010000001.1, on the reverse strand, counting down.
GCCATGTCGCCGGCGTCGAAGTTCAGCCCGGCCAGGCGCACCCCGGCGTCCTCTATGGCCTGGCGCAGCGCCGCGAGCTCCGCGCCCGAGGGGTCGGGGCCGTCGAACGGCCACCAGAACTCGACGGCGTCGAACCCCGCCTTGGCCGCCGCGGCAGGGCGTTCGAGCAGCGGCAGGTCGGTGAGCAAAATGGAGAGATTGACGTCGAATTTCATGAGGGCAGCGCCGAGCGGAGGAGGCGGGCGGTTTCCGAGGGGGTGCGGCCGACTCTGACGCCGGCCGCTTCCAGGGCCTCCTTCTTGGCCTGGGCGGTGCCGGAGGAGCCGGAGACGATGGCGCCCGCGTGCCCCATGGTCTTGCCCTCCGGGGCGGTGAACCCGGCCACGTACGCGACGACGGGTTTGCTCACGTGCTCGGCGATGTAGGCGGCGGCCCGTTCCTCGGCGTCGCCGCCGATCTCGCCGATCATGACGATGGCGTCGGTGCCCGGGTCGTCCTGGAACGCCTGGAGGCAGTCGATGTGCGTGGTCCCGACGACGGGGTCGCCGCCGATGCCGACGGCGGTGGAGAAGCCGAGGTCGCGCAGTTCGTACATGAGCTGGTAGGTCAGCGTGCCCGACTTCGAGACCAGCCCGACGCGCCCGGCGGAGGTGATGTCGGCGGGGATGATCCCGGCCGACGACTGCCCGGGGCTGATCAGTCCTGGGCAGTTCGGCCCGATGATCCGGGTACGCCCGCCGGCCAGCGCCCGGAAGCGCACCGCGTCGTGCACGGGCACGCCCTCGGTGATGACCACGCACAGCGGCACGCCCGCCGCGACGGCCTCCTCCACGGCGCCGCCGGTGAAGCGCGGCGGCACGAACACCACCGACACCTCCGCGCCGGTCTCCGTCACCGCCTCGGCGACGGAGCCGAACACCGGCACCGTGCGCTCGCCGAAGTCCACCGACCGGCCGCCCTTGCCCGGGGTCACCCCGGCCACGACGTCGGTCCCCGCCGCCAGCATGCGGGCGGTGTGCCGGGTGCCCTCCGCGCCCGTCATGCCCTGAACGAGCACCCGGCTGTCCTTGGTCAGAAAGATCGCCACTACGCACCTGCCGAGAGTCTGGCCGCCATCTCGGCGGCGCCGTCCATGGTGGAGACCTGGCGGACGGCCGGGTGGCGGGCCTCGCTGAGGATGCGCCGGCCCACCTCGGCGTTGTTGCCGTCCAGCCGTACGACGATGGGCCTGCCCCGTCCGCGTTCGCCGAGGAGTTCCAGGGCGGTGACGATGCCGTTGGCCACCGCGTCGCAGGCCGTGATGCCGCCGAAGACGTTGACCAGCACCGAGCGCACGTCGGGGTCGGCCAGGATGATCTCCAGCCCGTCGGCCATGACCTGGGCGGAGGCGCCGCCGCCGATGTCCAGGAAATTGGCCGGGGCCGCGCCCGCGCCGGCGACCACGTCGAGCGTGCTCATGACCAGCCCTGCGCCGTTGCCGATGACGCCCACCCGGCCGTCCAGCTTGACGTAGTTGAGCCCTTTCGCCCTGGCCCTGTCCTCCAAGCTGTCCGTACGCTCCGCGTAGTCCCACGAGTGCCGGACGGCGGCGTTGTCGTCGAGGGTGACCTTGCCGTCGAGCGCCACGATGCGCTGGTCGGTCGTGCAGATCAGCGGGTTCACCTCGACGAGCAGCGCGTCCTCCGCCACCAGCACCCGCCACAGCCGCTCCAGCACCTCGGCCGCCTGCTCGGGCAGGCCCGCCTTGCCGGCGAGCTGCCTGGCGACGTCGGCGTCCACACCTGTCACAGGGTCGATCGGCAGCCTCACCAGCGCGTCGGGGTCGCCGGCTGCCAGCTCCTCGATCTCCATGCCGCCCTGGCTCGACACCATCGCCAGGAAGCCGCCCTCGGCCCGGTCGACCAGGAACGCCGCGTAGTACTCCTCGAACGGCACGGTCGCGGCTTCGACCAGCACGCTGCGCGCGATGTGTCCCTTGATGTCCATGCCGAGCACGCGGGCCGCCTCCTGCTCGGCCGAGACCGGCCCTGCCGCCGGCCTGATCCCGCCGGCCTTGCCCCGTCCACCGGTCTTCACCTGGGCCTTGATGACAACGGGCGTGTTCAGTTCCGCCGCGATCGCGCGGGCCTCGGCCGGGGTGGCCGCGATCCGGCCGGCCGGAACCGGAATGCCGTGACGCCCGAAGAGCTCCTTCGCCTGGTACTCGTACAGGTCCATTCGAGCCTCCTTTGTAGACGGTATACCGTATGGAGTATCCTCCGTCTAGGGTCTCGACAGGGGTCGGTCTTCTGGATATTCCATACAGTATGGAGAATGCAATCAGGGACTGGCGGGGTCGTCCGTACCTCCCAGGGCCCGTCCCCGCCGACCGCACCCGCATGTTCTGGCTGGCCTGGGCGTCCATGGCCGCGATCAGCCCGCTCCAGTACGGCTACGCCGCCCTACTCGCCGGGCACGCGGCCGGGCTGACCCTCCTGGCCGTCTGGATCGCCTGCCAGGCCGCAGGCGCTCTGCCCGCCCTCCACCTGGTACGGCGGGGCCGCCTGAGCGTGCGCGCCTGCCTGGCCGCCGGCGCGGCGCTGAGCGGCCTGGGCCTGGCCACGGCCGCGCTCACCGGCCTCACTCCCGCCGCACTCGGCGATCCGCCCGCCGACCTGACCCTCGCCGCACTCGGCGGTTCCGGCCTGGTGGCCTTCGTCGGCTACGCACTGCTCGGCGGGCTCGGCGCCGGCCTGGTCTACGGGGTCTGCGGCGAGGTCGTCTTCTCCTGGTACCCGGAACGGCCCGCCGCCAGGGTCGGCCTGATCACCGGCGCCTTCGGGTACGGGGCCGTCCCCCTGCTGGTCTGGGCCGGGATCGCCCCGGGGTCGACCTCCGCGGCGTTCCTGGTGGCCGCCGCGCTGGCCGTGGCCGTCATCGCGACCGCCGCCCGGCGCCTGCGGCTGCCCCCGGCGCTGTGGTGGCCCGACGACGTCGACCCCCGCTCGCACGCACTGAACGCGGCCCGGCTGCGCACCACGCCCGAGGCGGCCAGGCAGTTCAGGCTCGGACAGGCGCTGCGCACACGGACGCTGCCCGCGCTGGCCCTGATCCTGACGTGCGCAGGGGCGGTTTCGGTGTTCGACGTGATCGTGGTCGCCGGCACGGGGGCGTGGGGCGCGCTGGCCCTGCTCGTGACGTTGAACGGGGCCAGCAGGTCGCTGGCCGTGCGGGCCTCGGAGCTGTTCGGCCGCAGGCGCGTCCTGACCGCCGTCCTGGGCGCGCTCGCACTGGGCCAGGCGCTGCTCGCGGCGGCCGTTCAGGACGGTGCGAGGAGCGGGCCGCTGTTGTGGCTGGGGGCCGTCGCGGCCGGGGTAGGCGGCGGCGCCTTCTACCCGCTGCTCGCCAGCCTCGTGCGCGAGTTCTTCGGCACGGAACGCGCCACCGAGATCCACGCCGTCGTCTACAGCGCCAAAGCCCTGGCCGGTGTCGCCGCCGTCGCCCTGGCCCTGCTCGCCCTGACCGCCCCCGCGACCGCCCTGCTCACGGCCGCCGTCCTCGCCGCCCTGCCCGCCCTGGCCACGCCCCGCCTGCGCATCCCCGGCCTGCCCGTCACGATCCCTCTGTGATGAGATTCACGCACCGTGACGAACGCTCGGACGGTATTCTGTAGGCAGTCGACGAAAAACCATTACGCACTCCTGGAGCGTGACATGTTGCTGTCGGATCAGGCCGGTCAGACGGCGGCCGCGAAGATTCAACGCCCCGCCACGCTTCGGGAGAGCGTCATCGAGGCTATCCAAGAGCTCATCGTCTCCGGGCAACTCCGGCCGGGTCAGCACCTCGTCGAGAGCGAACTGGCCGGCCTGCTCGGCGTCTCCAGGCAGCCCGTCCGCGAGGCCCTGCAGCAGCTCAGCGGCGAGGGCTGGGTGGATCTGCACCCGGGCCAGGGCGCGTTCGTGCACGTTCCGACGCTGGAAGAGGCCGACCAGTTGCTGGCCGTGCGCGCGCTGCTGGAGACCGAGTCCGCGAGGCTGGCCGCCAAGCACGCCGACGAGCAGGGCGTGCGGCGCCTGCGCGAGCTCTGCTCGCACGGCATCGCGGCCGTGAAGTCCGACGACGTGGACGTCGCGGTGGCCACCAACTCCGAACTGCACGCCCTGGTCACGGCGCTGTCGGGCAACAAGGTGCTGGCCGAGCTGGCCAGCCAGGTGGCCAGGCGGGTGCGCTGGTATCACACGCCGGTGGCCCGCCAGCGCGGCATGACCTCCTGGGAGGAGCACACGGCGCTGATCGACGCCATCGAGGCCGGCGACGAGCGCCGCGCGGCGAAGATCATGCGGGAGCACACCGAGCACACCCGCGTCTCCTACATGGAGCAGCGCGAGAACGAGCCCGCGGAGCCCGCGCCCAGCAAGCCGGTGCGCCGCCGCCGTCCGCGCCGGCTGGGTTGACCTGACGTTCACACAAGACCACATGCTCCGCAACACCTCGGGTAGAGGATGGAGCTGAAGAACAGGGAGGTGCATGATCCATGAAGGCGCTCATCCGCTTTCTCCTCGGTGATCCCGCGGGCCAGGCAGCAGACGGCCGGTCCATCGGCCTCGGCCTGAGCACGGCGCTCAGGAAGCACTACTCCGCCGACGAGGCGGAGCGCTACCTGCGCCGTTGGGCCGCCGGCCACGACGTGCGCGAGAGCCCACGGCAACGCTGACGCGCGCAGCGGACTGAACGCTGACGAGCCGCGGCAGGGGTGTCACCACCCCCGCGCGGCCCGGGTCAGCGCTCCGCGGGCTCGGGCTCCACCCCCTCCGCCCTCTTCTCCCTTTTCGCGTCGCGAGCCGACTTGACGAGGCTCAAGACCGTGGTGACGGCGAGAGTGCCGACGATGACGCCGAGAGAGACCAGGATCGGGATCTCCGGCGCCCACGAGACGCCGTCGTGGTGCAGCGCCTCCATGATCAGCTTCACCCCGATGAAGGCCAGCACCACCGACAGCCCCTTGCTCAGGTAGACGAGCCGGTCCAGCAGCCCGCCGATGAGGAAGAAGAGCTGGCGCAGCCCCATGAGGGCGAAGGCGTTGGCGGTGAAGACCAGGTAGGGCTCCTTCGTCAGGCCGAAGATGGCCGGGATCGAGTCGAGCGCGAACAGCAGGTCGGTGGTCCCGATGGCGACCATGACGATCAGCATCGGGGTGACCATCCTGCGGCCGAGGTGCACCGTGAGCCGGGCGCCGTGATAGGTGTCCGTCGTCGGGAGCACCCGGCGCACCGTGCGCAGGGCGACGTTCTCGGAGAACTCCGCCTCCTCGTTCTCGCTCCCGATCAGCTTCCACGCGGTGTAGACGAGGAAGGCGCCGAAGACGTAGAAGAGCCAGTCGAACCTGGTCACCGCCTCCGCGCCGGCGGCGATGAACGCGCCGCGCATGAAGAGCGCCAGGATGATGCCGATGAGCAGCACCTTCTGCCGGTACTGCCGCGGCACCTGGAACCTGCTCATGATCAGTAGGAAGACGAAGAGGTTGTCCACGCTGAGCGAGTACTCGGTGATCCACCCGGCGAAGAACTCCCCGCCGTGCGCGGGCCCCGACAGCAGGAGCAGGCCGACGCCGAAGGCCACGGCCAGGCCCACGTAGAACGACACCCAGCCCACGCACTCCTTGAAGGAGGGCTCGTGCGGGTTGCGGGCGACGAGGTAGAAGTCGAAGGCGAGCACGACGCAGAAACCGCCGATCGTGGCCAGCCAGATCCACAGGGGCAGGTCCATCGCCGGAATCATCGGCGTGCTCCCTTCCGTACGCGCACCATCTGGGCGAAGCGGACGTACTGGGCGAGCAGTTCCTCGGCACGCGGGTTGACGGCGGCGCGGCGCACCAGCCAGTGCGGCATGAGTCGCTCGTGCAGCCAGACGAAGCCGATCGCGAAGCCGAGGCTCACCATCGCCTGGTAGGCCAGGAACGGCAGCACGCCGTCGGACAGCCCGACCCCGGCCACGCTCTCCTGCGCCAGCCGGGAGACGGGGAAGGCCGCCATCCAGTACAGGCCGACGGGGCCGAACGTCCCCGGCCGGAAGATGCCGTGGCCGAGCAGCATCCCGTACAGGCCGCCGAACAGGGCCAGCGGCACGGCCAGCGCGAGCGCCGACAGCGTGGCCAGCCCGATGGGCTGCCCCGCGAACAGGGTCAGCCCACCGGCCATGGCACCGGCGACGGCTCCGATCGACGCCCCTGGCAGGGCGAGTTCGATGTTGTGCCGTCCGCCCATCAGCCCACGACCACGCCGTAGGCGAACAGACTGTAGAAGAGCATGCCGAGGTAGAACACCGCGCCGAAGCCGATGATCAGGTTGGTCCACCACTTCGGCCTGATCGGTTTGGGCAGCATGCGGTTGTTCACCAGGAGCAGCGTCACGCAGTACGCGCCCATCGCGAAGGTCGACAGGAACGCCAGCGTGTCCAGGATCCCGCTGGGGCCGTCGGCCGGGCCGAACAGCAGGATCAGGATGCCGAAGATGATCACACCCCAGAGGAAGATCCCGTACAGGCGCGACATGCCCAGCTTCTTCGCCCCGGGGACGAAGTTGTAGGTCATGTCAGCCTGGCCGCGGGAGAAGGAGTCGAACAGCCCCAGCGTGGCGTTCAGGCCGATGAGCGCGATGAACCCGAGGAAGACCACCCCGAGCACCGAGCTGCCCGCAGAGGAGACGGCATTGGCCATCGCGGTCAGCGCCACCTCCCTGTCGTCGCCCTGGATGACCGCCCGCACACCCGGGTTCTGCCGCACCGCCGCCTGCGCGATCACCGTGAAGGAGATCGTGACCAGCATGGTGATGCCCCAGAACAGCAGCAGCGCGTCGAAGGTGACCCAGCGCCGCCAGCCCTTCCACTTGGCCATCTCGGCCGGGTTCTCGGTGTCGAACATGAACCCGCGCGCGGGCATCTCCTCTTCCTCGCCCGCGTGCCGCAGCCCGCGCACCTTCGGGATGTGCACGCCCATGCCGGCGCCGGAGTCGCGCAGGTGCAGCGTGTACCACATCTGCTGCATGCCCGACGGGCCGGCGAACGCGCACGCCCCGACGATCACCGGGAACCAGGCCGCCGACATGGCCTCCGACGGCAGATAGCCGAAGGAGAACATGCCGCTGATCGTGGAGACCACGTCCCCCCACGAGCCGACCATGGCGGCGACGATGGCCGTGCCGAGCACGAGCGCGCCGATCAGCAGGGAGAGCACGTTCTCGAGCACGTTGTAGATCACCTTGGCCAGGCTGAAGACCACGCCGACGAGCACCAGCCCGAAGATCGCGGTCACCACCCACGGGATCCCGGTGATCTCCTCGAAGGCCGCCGCTCCCGCCGACAGGTGCCCCGGCCAGATGTAGACGGCGATGGCCACGATGAAGAAGAACCACATCAGCGGCTTGAACACCCGGGCCGCGCCGGAGAAGATGCTCTCTCCCGTGGCCATGGCGTAGCGCGCCATCTCCAGCATCACCACGGCCTGCAGGGTGACGCCGATCAGGAACAACCATCTGATCTCGGGCCCGAACAGCAGCACCAGCCTGGGCCACATGTACGACTCGCCCATGCCCACGCCCAGCGCGACGAGGAAAACCGTCGGCCCGAGAATGTGCACCGACGGAGGCGCGTCGGGCAACTTCCTGATGGGCATCGGCTCAAGCCGGCCCGCTTTCCATACTCGTTGATCCTCGACCGGCGGCGTGGCCGTCGCCGGTGGTGTGTTCGATGTGTCCACCTACGGACCTCCTGGGGGGGTTGTTGCCTTCCTCGTGCGCCCCGATTAGCCCCCTCGCCTGCGGGCGCCGCGCTCGGCTCTTAGCGCAGCAGCCCGGCAGCCCTGGCCCAGCGGTACTTCGCACCGAGGACCGCGACGGGCTTTTCCGTCGTGTATGGGTACGCGACCACGCCGTGCTCGAACAGGTACTCGCTGGCCTCCTCAACCTCGGTGTCGCCGGCGAGCGACGCCACGACCGGCTTGATGTTGCCCTTCGCCCGCTCCTCCGCCACGACGCGGGCGATGAGCTCGGCGAAGACCATCGGCGGCGTCACGATCGTGTGCCAGTAGCCCAGGACCAGAGCGTGGATCCGGTCGTCGGACAGACCGAGCCGGACCGTGTTCTCGTACGTCGAGGGCGGTTCGCCGCCGGTGATGTCGATGGGGTTCCCCGCCGCGCCGAAGGGCGGGATGTAGGCGCGGAAGGCCGCGTCCAGGTCGGGCGGGATGTCCATGAGGGTCAGCCCGGCGTCCACGATGGCGTCCGACAGCAGCACGCCCGAGCCGCCCGCCCCGGTGATGATGACGACGTTCTCGCCCTTCGGCGCCGGCAGCAGCGGCAGCGCGCGGGCGTACTCCAGCATGTCGTTGAGCCCGGGGGCGCGCACGACGCCGGCCTGGCGCAGGATGTCGTCGTAGACCTTGTCGTCGCCGGCCAGAGCCCCGGTGTGCGAGCCCGCCGCCCGCGCGCCCATCGCGGTGCGCCCGGCCTTGAGCACGATGACCGGCTTCTCCTTGACCACCCGGCGGGCCGCCTCGACGAAGCCGCGCCCGTCCTTGAGGTCCTCCAGGTGCATGGCCACGGCCTTGGTGTTGTCGTCCTGCTCGAAGAAGGTCAGCAGGTCGTCCTCGTCCACGTCGGCCTTGTTGCCGACGCCGACGATGGCCGACACGCCCATCTTCGTGGTGCGGCTGAAGCCCAGGATGGCCATGCCGATGCCGCCGCTCTGCGAGGTCAGCGCCACGCTGCCCTTGACGTCGTACGGCGTGCAGAACGTCGCGCAGAGGTTCTCCGGCGTGTAGTAGTAGCCGTAGATGTTGGGGCCCAGCATGCGCACGCCGTGCCTGCGGGCGATCTCGACGATCTCCTTCTGGCCCTCGACGTTCCCCGTCTCGGCGAACCCCGACGGGATCATGATGGCGCCCGCCACGCCCTTCTCCCCCGCCTCCTCCAGCGCCGGCGGCACGAACTTGGCGGGGATGGCGAACACGGCCACGTCCACGTCGCCGGGCACGTCGGCGATGCTCTTGTAGGCGGCCAGCCCCATGATCTCGTCGGCCTTGGGGTTGATCGGGAAGATCTGGCCCCGGTAGCCGCCGTTGATGAGGTTGCGCATGACCGAGTTGCCGATCTTGCCGGTCTCGGCGGAGGCGCCGATCACGGCGACCGAGCGCGGCTTGAAGATGCGGGTCATCTGCCGCAGGATCTCCTCGCGCGACAGCCTGGCGACCTCTTGAGGCTTGTCGCCGATGAGGATACGCACGTCGGCGGCCACCGCGCCGTTCGCGTCGGCGAAGACGGGGTTGAGGTCCACCTCGACAATCTCGGGGATGTCGGTGACCAGCCTGCCGACGCGTTCGATCAGCCCGGCCAACGCCGCCCTGTTGGCGGGCTCCGCACCGCGGGCACCACGCAGCACCTCGGCCGCTTTGATGTCGTCCAGCATCCCAAGGGCATCATCACCCGAAACCGGGGCAAGCCTGAAGGTCACATCCTTCAGCACCTCGACCAGGACACCGCCCAGGCCGAAGGCGATGACCTTGCCGAAGGTGGGGTCGGTGACGGCCCCGACGATGACCTCGTGGCCGCCGCCGACGAGCTGCTGGACCTGGACGCCGTCGATCGTGGCGTCGGGGTTGTAGGCGCGGGCGTTGGCCAGGATGGTGTCGTAGCCGGCGCGTACCTCCTCGACGGTCTTCAGGCCGACCAGCACGCCGCCGGCGTCGGTCTTGTGCAGGATGTCGGGCGAGACGATCTTCAGCACGATCGGGAGCCCGATCTCCTGCGCCAGCCGCGCGGCCTCGTCGGCCGAGGTGGCCAGGCCCTCCCCGGGGGTGGCGATGCCGTACGCCTGGCACAGCAGGCGCCCCTCCGGGGCCGTGAGGGCGGTGCGCCCTTCGGCGAGCGCCTTCTCGATGACTTCGTGCGTCACTTAGATGACTCCGTTCGTCCTGAGTTCGGCGAGTTCGTCCGCGCTCACGCCGAGCTCGCCGTAGATCTCCTGGTTGTGCTCGCCGAGCAGGGGCGGGGTGTGCACGTCCACCGGCGAGTCGGAGAGCTGCAGCGGGCTGCCCACGGTCACGAACTCGCCGCGCTCCGGGTGCTCGACCGCGACGACGATGCCCTCCTCGCGCAGCGACTCGTCCTCCACCAGCTCCTTGGTCGACAGGATCGGCCCGCACGGGATGTTCTCGGCGTTGAGCTGGTCGAGAACCGTCCACTTGTCGTGGCGCAGCGTCCACTCCTCGATGAGCTGGAACATCTTGTCCAGCTTCGGCAGCCTCGCCTCCGGCGTCGCCCACTCGGGGTCGTCGGCCAGCTCGGGGCGGCCGATGATGCCCGAGATCGGCTTCCAGCCGACCGGCTGGACGATGACGTAGATGTAGTCGTTCGGGCCGCCGGGGGCGCAGCGCACCGCCCAGCCGGGCTGGCCGCCGCCGCTGGCGTTCCCCGAGCGCGGCACCTCGTCGCCGAAGGTCCTGTTCGGGTACTCGCGCAGCGGGCCGTGCGTCAGGCGCTGCTGGTCGCGGAGCTTGACGCGGCACAGGTTCAGCACGGCGTGCTGCATGGCCACCTGCACGCGCTGCCCGCGCCCGGACTGCTCGCGCTGGTAGAGGGCGGCCAGGATGCCGGCGACCGTGTGGATGCCGGTGCCCGAGTCGCCGATCTGGGCCCCGGTGGCCAGCGGCGGGCCCTCCTCGAAGCCGGTGGTGCTCATCGAGCCGCCCATGGCCTGGGCGATCACCTCGTACGCCTTGAACTTGGCGTACCGGCCCGCGCCGAAGCCCTTGATCGAGGCGTAGATGAGGCGCGGGTTGAGCTCCTGGAGGCGCTCCCAGGGGAAGCCCATGCGGTCGACCGCGCCGGGGCCGAAGTTCTCCACCAGGATGTCGGCGCTCTTCACCAGCTCGGTGAAGATCTCCTTGCCGCGCTCGCTCTTCATGTTGAGCGTGATGCTGCGCTTGTTGCAGTTGAGCATCGTGAAGTAGAGGCTGTCGACGCCGGGCACGTCGCGCAGCTGCTGCCGGGTGATGTCGCCGGTCGGCGCCTCCAGCTTGACCACGTCGGCGCCCAGCCAGGCCAGGAGCTGGGTGCAGGACGGGCCCGACTGGACGTGGGTCATGTCAAGGACGCGGACACCTTCGAGTGCTTTCATGTCGGTGTCTCCCCTACTTGTACATCGTCTGGTTCATGGTTCCGGGGGCGTAGACCTCGGGATCGACCCAGACGTTGATCAGTGAGGGCTTGCCCGACTCCCTGGCCCGCTCCAGCGCGGGGCGGATCTCGGCCGGGTCGCGGACCTCCTCGCCGTGGCCGCCGAGCAGCTTGGCGAACTCGCCGTAGCGGATGTCGCCGAGGGTGTTGCCGACGCGGGCGCGGTCCTCGCCGTACTTGACGGCCTGGCCGTACCTGATCTGGTTCATCGAGGAGTTGTTGCCGATGACGCCGATGAACGGCAGGTCGAAGCGGACCATGGTCTCGAAGTCCCAGCCGGTCAGGCTGAAGGCGCCGTCGCCGAACAGGCAGAGCACCTCCTTGTCGCGCCGCGCCTGCTTGGCCGCCATCGCGAAGGCCATGCCGACGCCGAGCGTGCCGAGCGGGCCCGGGTCCATCCAGTGGCCCGGCGACTTGGGCTGGACGACCTGGCCGGAGAAGGTGACGATGTCGCCGCCGTCGCCGATGTAGATCGTGTCCTCGGTCAGGAACTCGTTGATCTCGTGGACGAGGCGGTAGGGGTCGATGGGCGAGGCGTCGGAGAGCTGGCGCGGCAGGCGCTTGTCGTACGCCTTGGTCTCGACCGCGCGCAGTTCCTCCAGCCACTCCTTGCGGCGGGCGGCGGCGTTTTCGACGCGGCCGCTCGCGGCCTGGGCCGCAGCCGCGAGGACGAGGCCGGCGTCGCCCACGATCCCCAGGTCAATGTCCCGATTTTTCCCGACAGTGCGGTAGTCGAGGTCGATCTGGACGACGGTCGCCGTCGGCGACAGGCGCTTGCCGTAGCCCATCCTGAAGTCGAACGGGGTGCCGACGATGATGATCAGGTCGGCCTCGGTGAAGGCGTACCTGCGGCTGAGCTGGAAGTGGTGCGGGTCGCCCGGCGGGAGCGTGCCCCGGCCCGAGCCGTTCATGTACGCGGGCACGTTCAGCGCCCTGACGAAGTCGATCGCCGCGTCGGTCGCCCTGCACGTCCACACCTGGCTCCCGAGCAGGATGCACGGCTTGTCCGCGTGCGCCAGCAGGTCGGCCAGCCGCTCGATCGCCTCGGGATCCCCGGCCTGGCGGGTGGAGGCCCGGTAGCGCCCCGGCTCGGGGATGCGCGCCTTCTCCAGCGGCACCTTGGCGTCGAGCACGTCACGCGGGATCTCCAGGAACGACGGCCCTGGAGCGCCGTGGTAGCACTCGCGGAAGGCCATCGACACGATGTCGGCCACCCGTTCCGTGCTGGGCACCGTGGCCGCGAACTTGGTGATCGGGGTCATCATGTCCACGTGCGGCAGGTCCTGCAGCGAGCCCATCTTGTGCTGGCTCAGCGCGCCCTGTCCGCCGATGAGCAGCATGGGGCTCTCCGCGCGGAAGGCGTTGGCCACGCCCGTCACCGCGTCGGTCGTGCCCGGCCCCGCGGTGACCACGGCGCAACCGGGCTTGCCCGTGACGCGGGCGTACCCGTCCGCGGCGTGCGCGGCCACCTGCTCGTGGCGTACGTCGATGACCTCGATGCCCTCATCGACGCAGCCGTCATAAATGTCGATGATGTGGCCGCCGCAGAGCGTGTAGATCACGTCCACGCCCTCGGCCTTGAGCGCCTTGGCTACGAGATGACCGCCAGAGATCGTTTCCGACATCATGCCACCCTTTCCCGGTTTCCCGGTGATGGAGCCCACTGTCTTCCGCATACTGCATACCGTATGAACGCAATGGTTACTCCCTCACGAACGGCCTGTCCAGCCCCCTACGGCAACTCGATCAGCTCGACCTGCTCACCGGCCCACCCCGGCGGGACCACCGCCAGGGCGTCCGCCAGCGCGGCCCCCCACAGGGATCCCGGCCGGTCATGGCCCACGGGGACGGCCCCCTCGCCCGTCCTCCTGACGGGCACCAGCCGGGTGTCCCTCGGGTGCGCCCGCACCGCCCCCGCCAGGGCGCTCGTCTCCTTGGCCGCCGCCGTACCGGCCAGCTCACGCAGGACGGGAGCCAGCAGCGTGAGCGCGGCCGCCAGGGCCGCGAACGGATTCCCCGGGAGGCCGACGAGCAGGCGGCCGTCGGGAAGGCGCGCCAGCAACTGCGGATGCCCCGGCCGCACGGCCACACCATCGATCAGCACGTCGGCGCCGAGGTCGGCGAGCACCGCACGGAGGTGATCGGCGGGCCCTTTGGACGACGCGCCGCACACCACGACGACACCCGCCGCCGCAACCACCTCCCCCAGCCCACCCTCGGACGCGGCAGACGCCCCACCACACGAAACGCCCCTGCCCTCAGTCACGCCACCGCCCAGCTCACCGCCATCTGGAGCGCTGCTGCTTCCAGCCGGTGGGGCCGTGGTCGGGGTGGCGGGTGGGGCAGTAGCCGGGACGGCGGGTGAAGCCGTGGTTGGGGTGGCGGGTGAGGCCGTGGTTGGGGTGGCGGGTGAGGCCGTGGTTGGGGTGGTGAGGGCTTTTGTGAGGGGGTGGGGGGCGTCGGGGAGGCGTAGCGTGGTTGTGACGTGGCCGCCGGCCCACTCCACCAGGCCCGGCAGGAACGGGCCGATGGCGTCGCGGACCCGGCCCGGCGCCGGCAGCCCTTCGTGCACCACCTCGTCCCCCGTGACCAGCACCGCCACGCGCGGCCGTGGACGTACCAGCAGCGTGTCATGCCCGAGACCGGCGGCCAGCCCGAGCACGACGGGCGTCACCACCGCGCCCGCCCCCAGCACCACGGCGCCCTCGGCGATGTCCTCGCCCCGCCGCCTGATGTGCTTGCCCACCTCGATGAGGCCGTGCGCCCACGTCGGCGCCCAGTCCGGGGAGGCCGCGGTCGCCCCCTCGCCCTGCGGCGTTCCGTGGGTGATGGTGGCGTGTTCCCAGGGCAGGACCGCTTCCGCGCCCGCCGGCACCGGCGCGCCGGTGGCGATTTCCACGGCCTCCCCGCCCAGGAGCGCGGCTTCGTGGGGTGCGCCCCCGGCCAGGACGCGGCCGACCACGCGCCAGGGCCCTTCGCCGGCCACCGCGTAACCGTCCATGGCTGAGACGTCCACCCCTGGGACCGGCACCAGCGCTGTGAGCGGGGCGGCGAGACGGCAGCCGAGCGCTTCCCGCAGGGGTGTCGAGACGGGCTTGGGCGAGCATGCCGCCCCGGCCGCGAGGGCCCGTGCCGCGGCCCATGACATTGCTTCCACCAGCCGATCATGCCCGACAACGGTCATCGGAGAGCTCCTTGACCCGATTTTTTCCATACTGTATACCGAATGCACGGTAGGGCGCGTTGAGCGACCTGCCGCAATCCGACGCGAGAACGGAGCGCGCAGCATGAAGGTCGCTGTTCTTGGCGCCGGCGCCATCGGCGCGTACGTGGGAGCCGCCCTCCACCGGGCTGGAGTCGAGGTGCACCTCATCGCGAGAGGCGCGCACCTGGAGGCGATACGCGGTGCCGGTGTGCGGGTGCTCACCCCCAGGGGCGATTTCGTCGCCCACCCCCATGCCACCGACGACCCCGCCCAGGTCGGCCCGGTGGACCACGTCTTCCTGGGCCTCAAAGCCAACAGCTACGCCGCCGCGGGCCCCATGATCCAGCCGCTCCTGCACGAGAGCACGAGCATCATCGCCGCGCAGAACGGCATCCCGTGGTGGTACTTCCACGGGCTCGACGGCCCCTACGAGGGCTACCGCATCGAGAGCGTCGATCCGGGCGGCGCGGTCACGACCGCGTTGCCGCTGCACCGGGCGATCGGCTGCGTGGTGTACGCCGCCACCGAGATCGAGCGCCCCGGCGTGATCCGCCACCTCGAAGGCACCCGCTTCTCCATCGGCGAGCCGACGGGCGAGTTGTCGGAGCGGTGCGCCGCCTTCAGCCGGGCCGCGATCGACGGCGGCCTGAAGTGCCCGGTCGAGTCGGATCTGCGGCGCGACGTCTGGATCAAGCTCATGGGCAACATCGCCTTCAACCCCATCAGCGCCCTGGCCAGGGCGACGATGGCCGGGATCTGCCGCCACGACGGAGCCAGGGAGTTGGTCGTGGCGATGATGCGTGAGACCGTGGACGTGGCCAGGAGGGTCGGCTGCGATCCCGGCATCTCGATCGAACGCCGTCTGCGGGGCGCGGAGAAGGCGGGCGAGCACAAGACGTCCACGCTCCAGGATCTGGAGAAGGGCAAGCCGCTGGAGCTGGACGTGCTGCTCGCGGCGGTGGTGGAGCTGGCCGACCTCACCGGCGCCGATGTGCCGACGCTGCGTGCGATCCACGCGGTGAGCGATCTGCTCAACGAGAACCTTGTCCGCGCGGTCTAGTTCGGAATACCGTAGTCTGTATACAGAACGAAGGAATCATGAGCTATGACCGCCTGATTCATCCACTGGTGCGCGAGAACGGCGTGCCGCGCAGAGCGACCTGGGACGAGGCGCTGGAACAGCCCTCGCCGCACGACAACCCATGCGTCAAGGGCCAATTCGGGTACGGCTATGTCTAGAGTCGCCGTCAAACGGCGCATCCTGCGCGTCAAGGACGCCGTCCCCACGCGCAGGATCGACTCACTGGCCGCCGAGGAGCCCCTGGAGATCCGCCTCGACGGCACCCCGCTGACCGTCACCATGCGCACGCCCGGCGACGACTTCGACCTGGCGGCCGGGTTCCTGGTCAGCGAGGGGGCCGTGGGGTCGGCCGCCGACATCGAGACGATCCGCTACTGCGCCGGCGCGACCGTGGACGGCGGCAACACCTACAACGTGCTGGACGTGCGCCTGGCCCCCGGCGTCCCCGCGCCCGCCCCGCGCAACTTCTACACCACCTCCTCCTGCGGCGTCTGCGGCAAGGCGTCGCTGGAGGCGGTGCGCACGGTGGCCCGCTGGAGCGCGGCGGACGACCCCGTCGAGCTGGCGCAGTCGACCGTCGCCACCCTGCCGGACCGGCTGCGCGCGGCCCAGCGGGTCTTCGACAGGACCGGGGGCCTGCACGCGGCCGGGCTGTTCACGGCCGACGGCGAACCGTTGTGCGTCCGCGAGGACGTGGGCCGGCACAACGCCGTCGACAAACTGCTCGGCTGGGCGCTGCGCGGCGGACGCCTCCCGCTGCGCGGCGCCGTCCTGATGGTGTCGGGGCGGGCCTCGTTCGAACTGGTGCAGAAAGCCGTCATGGGCGGGATCCCGGTACTCGCCGCGGTCTCGGCACCGTCGTCGCTCGCGGTCGAACTGGCCGCGGAGCAGGGGCTGACGCTCATCGGGTTCCTGCGCGGGACCTCGATGAACGTCTACACCGGCGAGCGGCGCCTGAACGTCACCCCGGGCGCCGGCAACGGCTCTGCCGGCGCGCCTCCACCGAGGTGATGGCGGGATGCCGGACGGCGTAGCGCCCTGCCCCCCAGCCGCCGTCCGGCACCCTGCTTACGGCCTCCGCTCCGCAGAGGCGGGCTCGGTCGCCTCACGCCGCCGTCTTCCCCCGCTCTGGTCGCTTCGCTCCCGCCGCTCCTCCAGACGACGGCGCTCCCTCGCAGGGATTTTGACAACCATTTTCATTTTGTCGCATACTGACGTACATGATGTCAGGATTTTCCCGGTCGTCGGCTGCGGGTTTGCTGGCCGCGGCGTCCGTGCTCACCCTCGCCGCCTGCGGGTCCGGTTCGGCCGAGACCGCCGCCACGAGTGGCAAGCCCGAGGTGGTCGCCGCGTTCTATCCGCTCCAGTGGCTGAGCGAGCAGGTCGGGGGATCCGACGTGCAGGTCAGCGTGCTGACCTCCCCCGGCGTCGAACCGCATGACGTGGAGCTGGGCATCCAGCAGGTCACCGCCCTGCGCGACGCGGCGCTGACGGTCTACATCAAGGGCATCCAGCCGGCCGTGGACGACGCCGTCGACGCGGACAAGAGCTTCGACGCCGCCACCGCCGTCGCCACGCTGCCTGCGGGCGAGCACGCAGAAGAGGAGGAGGCGCACGGCCACGAGGAGGTCTCCTACGACCCGCACCTGTGGCTCGACCCCGCCCGCCTGGCCACCGTGGCCACCAAGCTCGGCGAGCGCCTCGGGGCGGCGGACCCGGCGCACGCGCAGGCGTACAAGGACCGCGCCGCCGGCACGGCGGCCACGCTGGGCGCACTCGACCAGGAGATCGCCAAGGGCCTGACCACCTGCAAGTCCAAGACCCTGGTCACGGCGCACGAGGCGTTCGGCTACCTGGCCGACCGCTACAAGCTCAAGCAGATCGGCATCACGCTCGACCCCGAGACCGAGCCCTCCCCCGCCCGTCTGTCCGAGGTGGCCAAGCTGGCCAGGGCCGAGGGCGTCTCCACGATCTTCACCGAGACCCTGGTCAACCCGAAGGTGGCCGAGGTGCTCGCGAACGAGGTCGGCGCCAAGACCGCCGTCCTGGACCCCTTGGAGAGCAAGCCCTCCGGCGATTACCTGTCCGCCATGCGCGATAACCTCAAAACCCTACAAACAGCACTGGGGTGTACGGCATGAGCGAAACGGCCTTCGCGATGACCGGCGGCCGGGTCTCCTTCGATGGCAAGCCCGTCCTTCGGGGGATCGATCTGACCGTCAGTCCCGGGGAGGTCGTGGCCCTCCTGGGCGCCAACGGCTCGGGCAAGTCGACGCTGGTGCGCGCCCTGCTCGGCCTCACGCCGCTGAGCGGCGGCCAGACCCTCGTGTACGGCTCCCCGCCGGGCAGGTTCCGCGACTGGTGGCGCATCGGCTACGTGCCGCAGCGGCTCCAGGTCGGCGGCGGCGTGCCCGCCACAGTGGGCGAGGTCGTGGCCTCGGGCCGCATCGCCAGGCAGCGCAGGCTCCGCAGGACCAGCGCCGCCGACAAGGCGGCGGTGGCCTCGGCGCTCGAAACGGTCAGGCTGGCCGACCGTGCGGGCGACCCGGTCCAGTCGCTGTCGGGCGGCCAGCAGCAGCGGGTGCTCATCGCCCGCGCGCTGGCCGGGGAGCCGGACACGTACGTGATGGACGAGCCGACGGCCGGCGTGGACGCCGAGACCCAGCAGTTGCTGGCCGACACGCTGTCCGGGCTGGTGCTCGGCGGCAAGACGGTGGTGCTGGTCGCGCACGAGCTCGGCCCGATGGAGCCGGTCATCACCCGAGGCGTGGTGATCCGCGAGGGCCGCGTCGCCCATGACGGCCGGCCGCCGCGCCCCGAGGGCGACTGCGCCAGGCCGGGACACGAGCACCAGCATCCGCACGCCGAGGAGCCGGCCGCCGGGCCGCTCACCGGCTGGCAGGGGGAAGCATGATCGCGCGAACGGCCGGGCGCGCACGGAGGGACGTGGCATGATCTTCGAGCTGCTGCAGGAGAGCCTGTTCCAGATGGCGCTGGTCGCGGCGCTGCTGGTGGGCCTGTGCGCGCCGGCCGTGGGCACGTTCATCGTGCAGCGGCGGCTGTCGCTGCTGGGCGACGGCATCGGCCACGTGGCGCTGACGGGCGTCGCGCTGGGGTTCCTGACCGGCACGGCGCCGGTGCTGACCGCCGTGGTCGTCTCGGTCGCCGGCGCCGTGGCCATCGAGCTGGTGCGGGCACGCGGCAGGACGAGCGGCGACGTCGCCCTGGCACTGCTGTTCTACGGCGGGATCGCGGGCGGCGTCATGCTCATGGGCATCGCGCCCGGCGGCAGCAACGCCAAGCTTAACTCCTACCTGTTCGGCGCCATCGCCAGCGTCACCGCCGAGGACCTCTGGGTCATCGCCGCCCTGGCCGTCGCCGTGATCGGCGTGGTCGTGGTGTTCGGCAGGGAGCTGTTCGTGCTCTGCCAGGACGAGGAGATGGCCAAGGCCAGCGGCCTGCCGGTGCGCTTCCTCAGCCTGCTGATCGCCGTCACGGCCGCGCTCACCGTCGTCATCGCCATGCGCGTGGTCGGTCTGCTGCTGGTCAGCGCGCTGATGGTGATCCCGGTGGCCACCAGCCAACAGCTCACCCGCGGCTTCCGCGCCACGATGGGGCTGGCCATGCTGTTCGGGGTGCTGGCCTCGGTGGGCGGGCTGCTCGCCTCCACCTACTCCGCCAAGGTGCCCCCTGGCGCCGCGATCGTCCTTCTTGCGCTCGCAGGCTTCGTCTTGGCCCTCGGGGTCGGTAGATTCGTACGGCGAGGCCGTACCCAGGAGTCGATTGTGAGCGAGCGCCCCAACATGCGCGTCGAGGAGGTGGCGTGACCGAGCTCGTCGAGGTCATCAATAAGCGGGGAAACATGGGCCCGACGAGGGAGGGTTCATGAGCGAGCTTGTCGAGGTCATCAATAAGCGGGGAAACATGGGCCCGACGAAGGAGGGTTCATGACCGCGAGACGCGATGCCGTGCACGACGCCCTGCGCAACAGCGAGGGCTTCCGCAGCGCGCAGGACGTCTATGCCGAGATGCGCCTGCACGGAGCCAAGATCGGGCTGACCACCGTCTACCGCGCCCTGCAGGCGCTGGCCGACGGGGGCAAGGTCGACGTGCTGCGCACCGACGAGGGCGAGTCCGTCTACCGCGCGTGCGCCACCGACACCCACCACCACCATCTGGTGTGCCGCCGGTGCGGGCGCACCGTCGAGGTGGCCGGGCCCGCGGTCGAGCGGTGGGCCGAGGCGGTGGGCAGCGAGCACGGGTTCACCGAGATCACCCATACCGTGGAGGTGTTCGGCACCTGTTCGGTCTGCTCGGCCCCGGCCCAGACGGGCTGAGGGCCCTAGACTCCGGCCTCGACCACGGGCGGCGGGGCGGGCGCGGGGCTCTTGCGTCTGGAGCCGTACAGGACTCCCAGCACGATCACGGCGCAGCCGGCGAACTGCAGCGGCGACGGGCGCTCGTCCAGTGCCAGGGCGGAGATCGCCATGGTCGTCATGGGCTGGATCAGCAGCAGCAGCGCGGTCAGCGCGGCCGGCTGACGCGGCAGCGAGTACGTGATCAGCGACCAGCCCAGCACCTGCGGCCCCAGCGCGAGCAGCAGCAGCCACCCGTGCTCCGGCCAGCTCGGTGTGAAGTCGGCGCCGCCGAACAGCGGGCTGAGCAGGGCGATCGTGACGGTGCACACCACGGTGGCGTGCGCCAGCGGCCCTGCGGCGCGCTCGGAGCCTGCCTTCATCAGCAGCAGGAACGCCGCATACGAGATGGACGTGGCTATCCCGGCCAGCACCCCCATCATCGGATCGCTGCCGTAGGCGGCGCTGTCGAAGACCCCGGAGATCAGCACCACCCCGCAGAACACCACCGGTGTCGCGATCATCAACCGGCTGGTCGGGCGCTCCTTGAACACCGCCCACGCGGCGAACGCCACGAGGAAAACCTGCAGATTGCCCAGGACTGTGGCGAGACCCGCACCCACATACTCGATAGCGTGGTGCCAGAACAACAGATCGAGCGCGAACACCATGCCCGCCAGCCAGGCCAGGACCGCTCCCTTGAGCGGCAGCGGACCGAGCCGCCGCCGTTCCAGCCAGGCCAGGACCAGCATCGGCGGCACGGCGTACGCGCAACGGAACAAGGCGGAGGTCGCCGGCGATACATCCGATAGTCGTACCAAGGGCCCGGAGACGGAAATGATCAGTGCACCCGCGATCGCGATCAGGACGAAACGACGATGTGCACTCATGAAAACCCTTCGACGCCCACTCAGCAGATACGCTGCGACCACGCTAGAACCAGGCGCAGACAGGAGTCAACATGCCGTTTGGCCATGACATGGTGCATTCTCTGGCCACCGTTGTCGAACTGGTCAATACCTCGCCGTCCACGGGCGGTGACGAGGGCCTGCCCAGCCTGGCCGAACTTCGGGCATTCGTGGAGTCCCGCCAGATCAGCGGCGTCACCGCCCTCACACCACGGGATCTGGGGCAGGTGCGCCTCGTGCGCGAGGCCTTCCACCGCGTCTTCATCTCCAAGGACCAGGCGGCCGCCGTCCGCCTGCTCAACGCCCTGCTCTCCGAGACCAGCATCACGCCGAGGCTCACCGAGCACGACGGCCATCCGCTGCACATGCACTACTTCGCCGCCGACTCGACGCTCGCCGAGCACGTGGCCGCCGACTGCGGGGTGGCGCTGGCACACCTGCTGGTGGAGGGGGAGGCCGAGCGGCTGCGCACCTGCTCGGCCCCCGACTGCGACCGCGTTTTCGTGGACGAGTCACGCAACCGGTCGCGGGTCTACTGCGACAGCCGCACGTGCGGCAACCGCATGCACGTGGCGGCCTACCGCGCCCGCCGCCGCGCCTGACCGGGGAACAGGCGCGGCGGCCACCTCACGGCGTCAGTCGCGGCTGAAGTGGAACGGGCAGTGGCTGCCGCCCAGGCCGATCGTGGTGCGCCGCTCGAAGCGGAAACCGTGCGCTTCCGGATCGATGGCCTCGATCCAGTTGGCGTCGAACTCGCACATGGCCGGCGTCAGCTCAGGCGCGTCGTTGGCGACCAGCACGTCGTGGTAGAAGCACCGGCGCACGTCGAGGTGGTAACGCCGGTCGTCGTCGACGGCCCGCTCGAAGATGAAGCCCTGCCCGAACGCGTGCTCCTCGCGCGACTTCGACATGGCCACCATGGCCTGGAAGGGGTCGGGCGCGGCGTCCAGCATCGCCCTGGTGCCCGCTTTCATGGAGTCGCTCAGCGGTCCGATGAACGCCACGCGCACGGCGTCGATCGCCGCGTCGTCACCAAGCCGCGGACGCAGGGACTCGTAGGCGGCCACCAGGGCCACGGTCATGCGCAGGTTGTACCGGGCCGGCTCATCGATGATCAGGTGCTGGTTGGCCGCTTCGAGCTCGTCCTGACGGGCCCGCATCGCGGTCACGAGATCGGCGGGCAGCGCGTGTGCCCGCAGGATCGCGGCGATGTGGTCGTAGAAGCCGTCGAGCAGAATGGCGGTGTCACGGTCGGGGTCGGGGACGTAGTCGCCCTCGGAGAGCCCGAACTGGTCGGTGGACATCGCGGTCCTTTCGTGTCGGGCTCGGCCACGCACACGACCACGATCCTGCCCGGAGGCATGACTGGCCGTGCTCGCGACCGAGCGAGCACGCCAGCGCGCTCCACCGACCTACCGGGCGCTGACAAGCTGATGATGTTGTCGCGCTCACCCTAACACCTGCCAGGTGACGCCGAGGTGGTTCAGGAAGCTCTCGGGGTCGAACGCCTGCGCCGGTGTCAGCGTGCCGGCCGGAGCGCCGTCGGCGACCAGGCGGCGGGCGCCCTCCACGGCGATCACGGCGGTCGTCCCGTATCCGTCGGAGCCCGTCACCCAGCCGCGGGACCGCCGCCCGTCCGGTCCCGTGGCCTCGGCCAGCATCAGCCAGCGCGACGCGCTCCTGGTCTGCGGGTCCACGGTCTCGGGGACGGCGTCGACGACGTCCGGGGTCAGGCTCGAGAACATGGCGGCCACCTCCGAGCGGATCACGCTGCGGACGCGGCGGGCGCGGACGTGGCGGGGCACGGTGACGACGCCGGGGAGCGCGAACACCGAGACGGGCGCCTGGCCGGGCTCGCCTGGGACGGCCAGGGAAACCGGCCCGCCGGACGCTCTCGGGGGCCCGGCGTCCGGGGGTGGGGCCGCCGTGCGCCAGGCGCCGTCCTCGTACTCCAGCGGCCCCTCCGCGAACACCGCCGCCATCGACCGCGCGGTCCCCCGCGACCCGCCTGCGGGGTGCCGCAGGTCCGCGACCACCATCTCGTCCACCACCCCGAGCCTGGCGGCCGTCAGATGGGCGATCATGTCCCCGGGCCCGCCGTCGTCGGCCATGGCGGGCACCACCGAGACCCCCGCCCGCCGCGCATCCTCCCAGAACCCGTCCAGCACCCGCCCGATGTAGCGCTGCTCGCCGGTGGTGTCCACGTAGTGCGCCCCTGCCGCGATCGCGGCCCTGACCACCGGCTCTCCCAGCAGGGTGAAGGGCCCCGCGCAGTTGATCACGGCGTCGCAGCCCCGCAGCGCCCCGGTCAGCTCGTCCAGCGACGCCACCCGGATGTCCGCCCCGTCGGCGCCCGCCTCGGCGGCGGCCTTGCGCAGGCGGTCCTCGTCCCGCCCGACGAGCACCGGGGTCAGCCCCCGGCGCAGTACCTCCGCCACTGTGAGACGCCCGGTGAAACCGCTCGCCCCGTGCACAGCGATCCTCATCGCTCGTTCCTCCTTCGGTTGTCCCAGTTCCGACCGTAGGAGGGTGGGCGCGGGCGGCCCATGTCCGAGGCTCCGGCGCCCATGTCCGATCGTCCGGCGGCCGAACCTACGCCGATACCTTGGGAACATGGACGTGCTCAGCGACGCGATCACCGCCATGCGCACGGGGATGCCCCACGCCGCCCGCACCCGCGTCCGCGCACCCTGGGGTGTGCGCTTCCGGCCGCAGCAGGGCGCGGGCTGCCACGTGATCCTTCAGGGCTCGTGCTGGCTGCTGCCCCCGAGCGGCGACCCCGTGGCGCTGGGCGTGGGCGACGTGGTGTTCCTGCCGCGCGAGCTGGGCCACGGGCTGGCCGACGCGACCACGACCCCGCTGGTCGAGGCCGTGCCCGAGTTTCGTGACGGCTCCCCCGTCGGCCGCCTGCACCGTGAAGGCCCTGGGCCCGCGACCGAGATGTTGTGCGGGGCGTACCGGCTCGACCGGTTCAGGCCCCATCCGCTGCTGGCCGAGCTGCCCGACGTCATGCACATCCCGGCCAGGATCGGCCGCCACCCGTCGTTGCGCGGCACGATCGAGCTGCTCGGCCACGAGCTCGACGCCGCCTCCGGCCCCGGCTCCGACGCCGCCATGGCGGCGCTGCTCGATCTGCTGCTCCTGTACGTCCTGCGCGCCTGGTACGACAGCCGGCCCGACCCGGAAACCGGCTGGGGCGCGGCCCTGCGCGACGCGGCGGTCAGCGAGGCGCTGCGGGCCATCCACCAGTGTCCGGCCCACCCGTGGACGGTCCAGTCGCTGGCCGCCCGTGCGGGGCTGTCGCGGGCGGCGTTCGCGCAGCGGTTCGCGGGCAAGGTGGGCACGCCGCCGCTGGCGTACCTGACCTGGTGGCGCATGACCACGGCCGCGCGGCTGCTGCGCGACTCGGACCTGCCGCTGCGCTCGATCGCGGAACGGAGCGGTTACGCCTCGGAATTCGCCTTCGCCAAGGCGTTCAAGCGGGAGTTCGGCACGCCGCCGGGCCGCTACCGAGGCGAGACGACGACCTAGACCTGGTTCGGGACAGCTCCGCCGTACCTCCTGTCGCGCTTGGCGTAGATCTCGCACCCCTCCCACAGGTCCCTGCGGTCGAAGTCGGGCCACAGCCGGTCGAGGAAGACCATCTCGGCGTAGGCCGACTGCCACAGCAGGAAGTTGGAGAAGCGCTGCTCCCCCGACGAGCGCAGGAACAGGTCGACCGGCGGGATCTCGGGCTCGTCGAGGTAGCGGGCGAAGACCTTCTCGTTGACCTTCGACGGCTTGACCCGGCCGGCCGCGATGTCCTGGGCCAGTTTGAGCGCCGCGTCGATGATTTCCGCCTGCCCGCCGTAATTGACGCAGAACTGCAACGTCAGCTTGCGGTTGGAGGTCGTCATCTCCTCGGCGGTCTGCAGTTCGGAGATCACGCTCTTCCACAGCCGCCCCGGCCTGCCCGCCCAGCGCACGCGCACGCCCATGGCGTTGAGCTCGTCACGCCGCCGCCTGATGACGTCGCGGTTGAACCCCATGAGGAAGCGCACCTCGTCGGGCGACCGCTTCCAGTTCTCGGTGGAGAAGGCGTAGGCGCTCAGGTAGGGGATGCCCAGCTCAAGGGCGCCCTCGATGACGTCGAACAGCGAGGCCTCGCCTGCTTTGTGCCCCTCGGTGCGCGGCAGGCCACGCGCCTTGGCCCAGCGGCCGTTGCCGTCCATGACGATGGCCACGTGCTGGGGCACCAGATCGCGCGGGATCGGCGGCGGTGTGGCCCCCGAAGGGTGTGGGGACGGAGATCGAACGTTCACGCAGGCTCCCTTTCGACGTGTCGGAGAGAGCGTATTCCGTGTTCGAGGTGCCATTGCAGATATGCGGCGACGAGTCCGCTGCACTCGCTGCGGTGGCGTGACTCGGAGGCGTCGGCGGTGGCCCAGTCGCCGCGCAGCAGCGCCGTCATCAGCCCGATCGTCTCGCTCGCGGGCACGGCCGCGCCCGCGGGACGGCACGCCCCGCACACCACGCCGCCCGCGACGATGGCGAACGCCCTGATCGCCGGTGTCCGGCACTTGGCGCACGCGTCCAGCGCCGGGGCGTAGCCCGCCACGGCCAGCGAGCGCAGGAAGTAGGCGTCCAGCACCAGCCTGGCCTCGTGGCCCCGGTCGGCCAGTGTCCGCAGACCGCCCACCAGCAGCAGGAACTGCCGCAGCGCAGGCTCTTTCTCGCCGTGCGTCAGCCGGTCGGCCGTCTCCAGCATCGCGCTGCCCGCGGTGTAGCGGGGATAGTCGGCGGCCAGCGCCTCGCCGTAGGGCCTGATGGTCTCCGCCTGGGTGACGACGTCGAGCGTCCGGCCCGTGTGAAGCTGCAGGTCGACGTGGGTGAACGGCTCCAGCCGCGCCCCGAAGCGCGACGTGGTGCGGCGCACGCCCTTCGCCACCGCGCGGATCTTGCCGGTACGCTTTGCCAGGATGGTGACGATACGGTCGGCCTCCCCGAGCTTCTGAGTGCGCAGCACCACGCCTTCGTCACGGTAGAGACTCACTCGAACATCTTACGGCCGTCCCAAGTCGGGTAACGGGCATGCTCTGATGACGCGACTTTACGTGATCCTCACTAGACTTTGACGTCTGTCCCCGCATCACCCGTTGTTCAACCCCCCGCTACCGCCTCGAAAGGGAGTCATGACCCGCGTGGTCCTGCTGGGCGCCTCGCCCGGCCCCGACACCTCTCCGACCGGCCTGAGGCTGGCCGCGCTGCCCGGCAATCCCACCGTGGCCGAGCGGCTGCGCAGCCAGCTCGCCTCTGTCGATCCGCAGTTCGCCACGGTCCAGTCAGGTGACGTGGCCGCCATGCTGCGCGACCTGGCCGACGTCGCAGATTCCGCAACGGAGAGCCTGTTCATCATCCCCGAAAACTCGGTCGTCCACGACGAGCTGATCTACCAGATCACCAAGTCCAAGCGCGGTGCGCTGGCGCTCGTCGCCAAGGAGGCACGCTTCGGGACGACTGAGGAGGCGCAGGAGGACAACACCCCTGAGGACACCGGCCCGGAGGAGAGCGTCCCGATCGACGAGGCCGACCCCGAGATCGGCCGCGAAACCGTCGAGGGGCTGCTCGTCAGGGCCCGCGTCGGCAAGTCGCGCGTAGTGTCGGTGGGCACCGCCACCCACGGTGTGACCAGGCCCAACGCCGTGCTGCTCGGCCCGCTCCACGTGAGCACGCGCAACGCGCCCGTCCTCGCCGAGACCTGCCGTGAGCTGGCCGCCATGGCCCACACCTTCGGCGCCGACGACGACCTGGTGCAGCTCATCGTGTTCGGCCTGGTGCGCAACGGCGTGTCGGTCGGCATCAGGGGCCGCCGCGACCTGTTCTACCGCCGGGTCACCACCCAGGAAGAGGTCAACGAGGCCGGGCCCGAGATGGCGGCCATCAACGAAGACCGCGCCAGGCTCAACAACGCGGTCAAGGGCGCCGACGGCTTCTTCACCACCTACTTCGTCTCCACCTACTCCCGCTTCATCGCCCGCTGGGCGGCCAGGCGGGGGCTGACGCCCAACCAGGTGACGCTCATCTCGATCGTTCTGGGCGTGGCCGCCGCCGCCTGTTTCGCCACGGGCGACCGCCCGTGGATGGTGCTCGGCGGCGTGCTGATCTACTTCGCGTTCGTCTTCGACTGCGTCGACGGACAGGTCGCCCGCTACGCCCGCAAGTTCGGCGTCCTGGGGGCCTGGCTGGACGCGACGTTCGACCGGTTCAAGGAGTACGTCGTCTTCGCCGGCCTGGCCGTCGGCTGGGTGGTCTCCGGCAACGGCGACGACATCTGGATCCTGGCGCTGGCCGCCATCGGCCTGCAGTCGGTGCGTCACCTGCTCGACTTCTCCTTCGGCGCGGCCAACCGCCGCCGCAAGCCCCCGTCCAAGCTGCCCACGGTGCCGCTGGACTCCCCCGACGACCGTGACCTGCGCCAGGCGCTCGTGCGCCGCAAAGAGGAGCGCAGCCAGGGTCTGAGGGGCGTGCTCAAGATGTGGACCAAGGCCGGCAAGTTCCGCGCCGTCCACTGGGCGCGCAAGATGATCGTGTTCCCCATCGGCGAGCGGTTCGCGGCCATCGCGATCACCGCCGCCCTCTTCGACGCCCGGATCACCTTCCTGACGCTGGTGATCTGGGGCTCCGTCGCCGCCGCCTACACCCTCACCGGACGCCTCATGAGGTCGCTCGTATGATCACCCAACCGCAGGCCATGGCCGCCCCCACGCCGGACCCCGACGAGGAACGCCGCCGCATCCAGACCGCCCGCCTGCTCGCCTACCGTGATGACGGACCGCTCGCCAACGTGCTGGCCGGCAAGCTCGGCAAGGGCCTGCCGCCCGTGCCCGCCACGCTCGTCGCCCTCCTGGCCGTCATCGCCCTCACCGTCGCCGGCCTCCTCCAGCCCGGCCCGATCCTGCTCGTGCCCGTGCTGATCGTCCTGGTGCTCGTGCTGCCCACCGCGCCGCGCGACCACCTGGGCCGCTTCGACTGGCTCACTCCGCCGCTGCTGCGCGGTGCCGAGTTCTTCACCATGATCGCGATCGGCCTGGCGGCCGAGGCGCCGAAGTGGCTGCTGTTCGTGCTGGTGTACGTCGTGGGCTACCACACCTACGACACCGTCTACCGCACCCGGCAGAGCATCTGGCCGCCCGCCTGGGTGTTCCACGCGGGGCTCGGCTGGGAGCTGCGCCTGCTGATCATCGGCGGGGGCGCCGCCCTCGGCGTGCTGACGCCGGTGCTGGCGGTGCTGACCGCGTACCTGTTCGTGCTGTTCGCGGTGGAGAGCGTGACGAGCTGGGTCCGCCTCGACAAGGCCTCCGCTCAGGCGGGGGCCGACGCCGAGCAGGACCTGGAGGCGTCGCCGGAAGACGCCATGGAGCAGGCCACCGGCGAGGCCGAGAAGGGCTGATTCTCCGCTCCCGTTTTCGTTCGCGGCGCCGCAGGACTTCGCTCTGCGGCGCCGCCACGTTTTCGGGGGCCCGCCATTCCGGGAAATGGCGGATTAGTCTGGGCTCAATGACATCGGGGCCGAATGCCGGTCCGGCTGGAGCCAGGAGACGCGGATGGCGTTCTTGTCGCGGCTGTTCAGGCGGGACGACCCGCTGACCGAGCGCGAACAGGCGCGTCAGCAGGGGATGCGGGACGCGCGCCGGCACCCTCTGGGAGAGTTCACGGATCCGGATTTCCAGCCCGCGTTCGTGACCGAGATCCGGGCCAGGGCGCGGGAGCGGATCACGGAGGTCGATCGGCGACTGGCGGCCACGCGTGCCGTGTTGCTGGAGCGGGCTCTGGGCGAACGCGAGGTGATCCTGCGGGAGCTCGGCCGTATCGGCACCCGGCCGGAACCGCCGGTCAACGGGCACGCCCTGACCGAGGACGAGAGCGACGAACAGGACCCGTTCATCTCGATCGCGGAGGCCAGGGTGCGGCGGGCCGAGGCGCGGCGCAGGGCCCTGGTCGAGGAGGCCAACGCCGGCGTGCAGCGGGCCAGGGCCCGGATCGAGCATCTCACCCAGGAGTGGGAGAGCGCGCTGCTGGAGCGCGACCACGAGGTGGAGGCCGTGCACGCCAGGGCCGAACAGCACATCGCCGCCTACAAGGGCGGGGTGCTTGAGGTCCATCCGCGCAAGGAGGAGATCCCGCCGCTGTGGAAGGGCGAGGTCGTCGCGATGGAGGCCACGGAGGAGACGGCCACGGCGATCTCGGGGCGGGAGGAGATCGCACGGATCCTGCGCGAGGTCGAGGACCGCATCGAGGTGTGGCACGCCGAGGTCATGCCCCGGGAGGTGCCCGCCGGGCCCCGCCAGCTTCCTCCGTCCCCGCCTTCGACCCCTGAGCCCACCGATCGCGGCGATGTCGCTGACGCGCCCCCGGGCGGGCGAGAGACCCGGGAGGACGGCTGATGATGACGACGGGACCTCGAACAGCGGCGGTGTTAGGGGTGCTGTGTCTGGTCGGGGCGGGGGTGACCGCGTGCGGTACGGAGGCGAAGAGCGTCTGCGGCGTCATCGTCGACTCCACCAGCTACGCCGACCCCGCCACCTCCAGGAACGACGTCTCCTCCAAGCTCCCCGCCTTCGCCCAGCAGTGCGACTGGGTCGCGTTCGCGGCGGTCACCGGGAACTCGGAGAGCAGCACCTGCCGCCAGGACCCCGTGCCCATCGCCGCCACGCAGGCCGAGAACCCCAACGACAACCCCGTCGTCGAGGACCGCGTCAGGGCGCACCGCATCACCGAGGTGCTGCCCAGGGCGCTGAAGTTGTTCGACTGCCCCACCGAGGGCCAGGGGTCGGACGTGCTGGGCGCCCTCCGTTACGTGGTCAAGCAGGTCGATGCGCGGCGGCAGCCGGACAAGGCGCATCAGCTCATGGTGTTCAGCGACCTGATCAACAACCGGGGCGACCTGAACATCGACAAGCTGGACCTGAGCGAGGGCGCGCGCAAGCGGAAGATCCAGCAGTTGCGGGACGCGCGGCTGCTGCCCGACCTGACCGGGTACGCGGTGGTCGTCCATGGTTTCCTGCGCAAGAAGATGTCGAGCCCGGATCGGTTCCCGCTGCTCGAGGGGTTCTGGCGGGAGGCGTTCGAGGCGGCGGGCGCGTCCTCGGTGGACCTGCTCTGACGGTCCGAGAACACGCTCCACCCCTAACCCCGGCATGTTGACATCAGGTAAAGACCGTGTTCACATCGCGCTGAGAGAGCGCTCTCTCAACGCCCTCCAGCACCCCCCATGGAGCCATGATGACAGCGACAATCCGGCGCCGGCGCCGCCTGACCGCGGTGGCGGTGGTGCTCGCCGCGCTCACCGGCCTGCTGGTCAAGGCGGCCGTCAGCGCCTCGGCGGCCGTCCCGCCCACCCCGTCCGGCTGGTCCCTCGTCTGGTCGGACGACTTCGACGGCCCGGCCAACACCCTGCCCTCCTCCTCCAACTGGATCATCGACACCGGCCACTCGTACCCGGGAGGACCGGCCAACTGGGGCACCGGCGAGATCCAGAACTACACCTCCAGCACCTCCAACCTGAGCCTCGACGGCTCGGGCAACCTGCGCATCACGCCGCTGCGCAGCGGCTCAGGCGAGTGGACCTCGGCCCGCATCGAGACCAGGCGGGCCGACTTCAAGCCCGCGGAAGGACGCGTCCTGCGCATCGAGGGCCGCATCCAGATGCCGAACGTGACAGGCAACGCCGCCCTCGGCTACTGGCCGGCCTTCTGGGCGCTCGGAGCTCCGTACCGGGGGAACTACTGGAACTGGCCGGGCATCGGCGAGTTCGACATCATGGAGAACGTCAACGGCATCAACTCCGTCTGGGGCGTGCTCCACTGCGGCGTCAGCCCGGGCGGGCCGTGCCAGGAGACCACCGGCCTGGCCGCCAACCGCGCCTGCCCCGGCTCGACCTGCCAGGCGGCCTACCACACCTACCGCTTCGAGTGGGACCGCAGCGTGAGCCCCAACCAACTGCGGTGGTACGTGGACGGCCAGCAGTTCCACAGCGTCAACCAGTCCCAGTTCGACGCCACGACCTGGAACAACATGACCGGCCACGCCGGCTACTTCCTGCTGCTGAACGTGGCGATGGGCGGGGCGTTCCCGAACGCGCTCGGCGGCTCGACGCCCACGCCCGACACCGTGCCGGGCCGTCCCATGATGGTGGACTACGTGGCGGTGTGGCAGAGCGGCTCGACCGGGCCCACGCCGACCAATCCGCCCGGGGGTGTGGACGCCCGCTCCACGATCCAGGCCGAGCGCTACCAGGCCCAGTCGGGCACCATCGTCGAGACCACCACCGACTCCGGCGGCGGCCAGAACGTCGGCGCGATCTCCAACGGCGACTGGCTCCGCTTCGACGGGGTGAACTTCGGCTCCGAGGCGGCCCACCAGTTCAAGGCCAGGGTGGCCTCCGGCGCGGCGGCCGGGGTCAGCGGGCTGGTGCAGGTGCGCCTCGACAGCCCGACGGCCACGCCGATCGGCGACTTCGCGCTCGCCAACACGGGCGGGTGGCAGAGCTGGCGGACGATCCCGGCCAACATCTCGGGCGTGACGGGAACGCACACCGTCTACCTGACCTTCAGCAGCGGTCAGCCGGCTAGCTTCGTGAACGTCAACTGGTTCACCTTCTCGACCACCTGAGCGCGGCTCCCCCGCCTCCTCACAGCGTCGACTCGAAGAGGCGGGGGAACACCTTGGAGACCTTCGACAGCAGGTACGCGCCGTAGGTGCCGGTGAAGTCGACCTGGCCGTCCCAGCGGTGGCCCGCCGCGTACGGCAGCGGCGGCACCTCGTCGTCCCAGCCGGGATCGAAGAAGAACGGGAAGCTCAGGCGCTCGTTGCCGCTGCGGTTGCGCACCCGGTGCGGGGTCGAGCGGTAGTGGCCGGTGGTGAGCTTGTCGAGCATGTCGCCGATGTTGCACACGAACGTGTCCGGCAGCGGCGGGGCCACGATCCAGCCGCGCGCGGTGCGTACCTGCAGGCCGCCGTTGGCGTCCTGCAGGAGGAGGGTGAGCAGGCCGTAGTCGGTGTGCTCGCCGACGCCCCAGGTGGCGGGGTCGTCCGGCGGAGCGGGCGGATAGTGAAATATCCGGAACAGGATGGTCGGGTCGGCGGTGTACCCGGTGCGGAAGTAGTTCTCGTCCAGCCCGAGGCTCAGCGCGATGCCCGACATGACGCCCTGGGCGAGCCCGGTCATCGTGTCCAGGTATTCGAGCACGGCCCCGCGCAGCTCGGGGACCTGGGCGGGGAACAGGTTCGGGCCGTGCAGCGGGAGCGGGCCAGGCGGCTCCTCCGCGCCGAAATAGAGGCCCTCCTTCAGATCGGGACGGCCCGAGGTCAGCTCGCCTCCGACGGGGAAGAAGCCGCGCCAGGCGCGTCCGCCCTTGTCCATCGAGATCTCGTCCTTCACCGCCTCGGGCAGCGCGAAGAACCGTCTGCCGGCCGCGTCGAGGCGGGCGATGAGCTCCGGCGGCACCCCGTGGCCCGAAATGTAGAAAAATCCGCTGTCCCGGCAGGCCGCCCCGATCGCGTCGGCGACCGCGCGCTTGCCGGAGCCCGTGGTGTCGGTGAGAAGCGGCGCGACATCAATCACCGGCAATTCGCTCATCGCACCATTGTTCCCCCGTAATCGCGACTTAGCATCGAAGGCAGGACCCTCTGGGGAGGCCCGGATGCGCTTCATCCGCAGGAAGCAGGACGAGCCCGACGAGCCAGGTCAGGTCACCCGCATCGCGCCCGCCGTCGCGTACGACGGAGACCTCTACCACCTGCCGGACTGGGCGCAGCGCCGTCGCGAGGAACGCGAGCTCGGCCGCGCGCACGCCACCGACGGCCAGATCGACACGCTGACGCTGCAGACCGGCAGCGTGCCACGCTTCAACGAGCTGGAGGACGAACGCGTCGAAGAGCTGTGCCATCACGACGAACGCACCGAACAGGAGATCCAGCGGGCCCGCGCCGAGCTCGAATCGCAGAAGATCCGGCTGGCGCAGTCGCAGCGCGCGTTCGGGCAGGCGCGCGAGGCGCTCGACGACAGCCGGCGCCGCGTCACGGAGCTGGAGCAGCCCAGCAGGCGGGCCGGCGACGGCCGGCCCAGCTCGATCGCCATCTCGGGCAGCCGCTGGCCGGCCGTACGCCGCTGGCTCCCCGGCGCGCTGCTCCTGCTGCTCCTGCTGATCGTCGAGGTGCCCATCCTCTACCAGGTCATCCTGAGCTGGGGCGACAGCGTCGCGATGACGGCGCTGCTCGCCGCGGGCGCCGCGCTGATCATGCTGGTCGCGCCCCACATGTACGGCCGGGCGTTCCGCGCCTGGCAGGAGCACGGCAGCTCGGCCCAAGGGCGGTGGCTGCTGACCGGGGTGGCGCTCGTCTGGCTGGGCCTCATCGTCGCCGTGGCCGTCCTGCGCCGGGACGCCCTGGTCAAGCCGCTGGTCGTGGACGGCCAGAACATCGGCCCCACCTCCGAGGGCGTCAACCAGCTCCCCACGATGATCCTGCTCCTGGCCCTGCTGATCGCCACCGCCCTCATCGCGGCCGACCTGGGGCGCCGGATGCACAACCCGAACGACCGCCGCCTCAGGGAGCTGCGCGCCAAACGCGACGCCGAGGCCCGCACCTGCGCCGACGCCCAGGCCGCCTACCAGCAGGACGCCGGATACGCCGAGAGCATCGCCCAATACCTTCAGGCGGTGGACCGCCGCCGGGCCAGCCGGCTGCGGCGGCTCGACAGCGGATTCGACAGCCTGGCCACCGCCTACCTCGGAGGCGTCGTCGAAGGGCTCAGGGACCCGGAGGCGGCGAGCTGGGCCGAACGCATCGTCCTGCGCCGCCGCACCCGCTCCTGATCAGGTGGACTCGCGGATGACCAGGCGGGTCGGGAGGACGACCGGGGTGGTGTGGCGACCCTCCAGACGGGACAGCAGCAACCGGGCCAGCGCCAGCGCCTGATCGGCCACCGGGACGCGGACCGTGGTGAGGGCGGGCGTGGTGGCCGAGGCGGCGTCGATGTCGTCGAAGCCGACGACCGCCAGGTCCTCCGGCACCCGCCGCCCGCACTCCCTGGCCGCCTGCAGCGCGCCGATGGCGAGCTGGTCGGTGGCGGCGAAGACGGCGTCCAGGGCGGGTTCGTCGCCGAGGAGCTGCCGCATGGCCGCCGCCCCCGACGGACGGGTGAGGTCGGCGAGGGCGAGCAGCGGCTGCCGGCCGGCGCGCCGCAGAGCCTCCCGGTGTCCGGCCAGGCGGTCCTGGACGGCGACCAGGTCCATGGGGCCGCAGATCATGCCGATGCGGCGGCGCCCGCGCTCGATGAGGTGCTGGGTGGCGGCCGCGGCGCCGCCGGCGTTGTCCACGTCCACGTACGGCACCAGCGAGGCGATCGCCTGCTTGCCGAGCAGCACGACCGGCACCCCGGTTCGGGACAGCCGCTCGGCCAGGGTGTCGGCCCGGTCGGGCGGCAGCAGCACGACCCCGTCGCAGAGGCGGGCCTCCACGTGCTGGACGATGCGCCGCCGGCTCTCGGCCGTGTCGGCGAGCATGAGCGTGATCTGCTTGCCGGCCCCCTCCAGCAGGCTGGTGACGTACTGGACGACGGCGGCCGTCAGCGCCTCGCCGCCCTGACGGGGGACGGACACGACCAGGGCGACGGCGTTGGTCCGCCGGGTGACGAGGCTGCGGGCGGCGGCGTTGGGGACGTACCCGAGCTCTTTGACCGCCCGCAGCACCGCCGTGCGCACCTCGGAGCTCACCGACGCCTCGCCGTTGACGACGCGCGAGACCGTGGCCCTGGAGACGCGGGCGCGGGCGGCCACGGTCTCCAGGGTGGGGCGTTTGGGGCGGGTGTCGGTGAGGCCGTTGCGGCGGACGACGTCGCGGTACCACAGGGCGCTGTCCTTGAGCCGGCGCCGCTGGGTGGCGAAGTCGACGTGCACGAGCCCGAACTTGCGCCGGTAGCCGTCGGCCCATTCGAGGTTGTCGAGCAGCGTCCAGACGAAGTAGCCGCGCACGGGGGCGCCCGCCTCGATCGCCGAGCGCAGGGCGCGCAGGTGCTCCTCGATGAAGCTGATGCGCTCGACGTCGTGGATGCCCTCGCCGGTCACCACGTCGACGAAGTCGGCGCCGTTCTCGGTGACCATCAGGTCGGTGCCGGGGTACTCGGTGGCCAGGTGCTGGAGCACGCGCGACAGGCAGCCGGGCACGATGGGCCAGCCCATCGCGGTGACCGCCGTGGGAACCGTGCAGAACAACACGCCCTCGCTGCCGGGGAAGGCCGGGTCGGCGGGCTCGCTGGGCTGGGCCTGGACGACGAGCGGGGTGTAGTAGTTGACGCCGAGCAGGTCGATGGGCCGGGCGATGACCTCGAGGTCGCCGTCGCGAATGTGGTCGAGCCCGGCGGCGCGCTCGATGACCGGGAGCAGGTCGGCGGGGTAGGCGCCGCGCAGCATCGGGTCGAGGAACTGCCGGTTGGCCAGGGCGTCGATCCTGGCCACCGCGTCGGCGTCCTCCTCCGACAGGGGCCTGGAAGGGTCGGCGACCTGGCCTGGCGTCATGACGGGTGAGATGTTCAGCACGACGCCGACCTTGGCGTCGCCGAGCGCCTGCGCCGCGAGGCCGTGCGCGAGCATCAAATGGTGTGCGGCCGTGAACGCGTCGGCGGCCGATTTCCGGCCCGGCGCGTGAATGCCGGAGCCGTAGCCGAGAAAGGCCGACACCCACGGCTCGTTCAGCGTGAACCAGGTGCCGACCCGGTCGCCGAGCCTTTCCCCGACCGCGGCGGCGTAGTCGGCGAAATGGCGGGCGGTGTCGCGGGAGGGCCAGCCGCCGGCGTCCTCCAATGACTGCGGCAGATCCCAGTGATAAAGCGTGGCGTAAGGCGTGATGCCCGCGCCGAGCACCTCGTCGAGCAGCCTGTCGTAGAAGTCGAGACCGGCCTGATTGGCCTTGCCCGACCCGTCGGGGAACACCCGCGCCCAGCTCACGGAGAACCGGTATGCGGCCATTCCCAGGTCTTTCATCAACCGCACGTCTTCGGGATAGCGGTGATAATGGTCGCAGGCCTCGGCCCGGTCGGCGGAAAAGACGTCCCAAATGGACGGGCCGCGGCCGCCCGCGGATGTGCCCCCCTCTATTTGAAAAGCCGAAGTAGAAACTCCCCAGACGAAACCCTCGGGGAAGCTTGTTGCGCTCATTCTGGTGGGACCCTTCGATGGCTGTCGCTGCCAAGTCTCCCGCGCGCCGCTCGTCGCGCGCCAGCCTGGCCAGGATGTATACAGGGCGCGTGGAACTGGATCGGCTCGATCGTGACATCATCGCGGCGCTCGTCGAAGACGCCCGCCAGACCTACGCGGACATCGGGCACGCGGTGGGGTTGAGCGCGTCGGCGGTCAAGCGGCGCGTCGATCGGTTGCGCGACAGCGGGGCGATCACCGGGTTCAGCGCGCGGGTGGCGCCCCAGGCGCTCGGCTGGACGACCGAGGCGTACGTGGAGCTGTTCTGCCAGGGCAAGACCAAGCCGTCGGACATCGCGCTGGCCGTGACCAAGTACCCCGAGGTCGTGGCGGCGGCCACGATCACCGGCGAGGCGGACGCGCTGCTGCACATCAGGGCCACGGACGTCCGGCATGTGGAGCGGGTGATCGAGCGCATCGCGGCGATGTCGTTCGTGGTGCGGACGAAGAGCTCGATCGTGCTGTCGAGGCTGGTCGACACACCTCCTGGAGCGGCTGTTCCCGATCCGCGCAACGGATCGCAACTTCCCGGCTGATAGTCGCAACAGATCCGCGCGGACACGCAATGCCGACCGCTTGGCCGGTATGAACATGGATTCTTAGGCTGTCCTCGTCCCCCCACAACGGGATTTCCCCAGGTAAACGAGGATGGAGCGCTGCATGCCCAAACACTTCCTGATGTGCCGTCCGGAGTACTTCACGGTCGAATACGCCATCAACCCGTGGATGCACCCTGAGACCGGCGCCGACCGCGATGTGGCGGTCCGGCAGTGGGAAGGGCTGAAGGCGGCGTACGAGGAGCTCGGCCACGAGGTCAGCCTGATCGACCCGATCGAGGGCCTGCCGGACATGGTCTTCGCCGCCAACGGCGCGCTGGTCGTGGACGGGCGCGTCTACGGCGCGCGCTTCGCCTACACCGAGCGCGGCCCGGAGGGCCCCGCCTACCTGCGGTGGTTCACCGAGCGCGGCTATCCCACGCGGCAGCCGCGGCACGTCAACGAGGGCGAGGGCGACTTCCTCACCCTCGACGACGTCATCCTCGCCGGCACGGGCTTCCGCACCGACGTGGTGGCGCACCAGGAGGCGCAGGAGTACCTGGGCCTTCCGGTGATCTCGCTGAAGCTAATCGACCCGCGCTTCTACCACCTCGACACGGCGCTGTTCCCGCTCGACGGCCGCAACGTCGCCTACTACCCGCAGGCCTTCTCGGAGGGCAGCCAGGCCGTGCTGCGCCGGATGTTCCCCGAGGCGGTGCTCGCGAGCGCCGAGGACGCCGAGGTGCTCGGGCTCAACGCGGTCAGCGACGGCACGAACGTGATCATCAACGCCGAGGCGTGGGGGCTGCAGTTGGAGCTCAAGCGACGTGGGTACGAGGTGATCCCGGTCGACCTGTCGGAACTGCGCAAGGCAGGCGGGGGCCCCAAGTGCTGCACGCTGGAGATCAGGGGGGACAAGTGATCATGGCTACCAGTGCAGAGCTGATCGAAGTGAGCGAGCGCCGCAGCGCGCACAACTACCATCCGCTGCCGGTGGTGATCCACGAGGCGCACGGCGCGTGGGTCACGGACGTGGAGGGCAAGCGCTATCTCGACTGCCTCGCCGGCTACTCCTCGCTCAACTTCGGCCACGGCCACCCGAAGATCATCGAGGCCGCGCAGGAGCAGCTCCAACGGCTGACCCTGACCAGCCGGGCGTTCTACCACGACCAGTTCGCGCAGTTCTGCGCCGGGCTGGGCGACCTGACGGGCAAGGACATGATCCTGCCCATGAACACCGGCGCCGAGGCCGTCGAAACCGCCATCAAGGTGGCCCGCAAGTGGGGCTACCAGGTCAAGGGCGTGGAGCCGGACCAGGCCAACATCATCGTCATGGACGGCAACTTCCACGGCCGCACCACCACGATCATCAGCTTCTCCACCGATCCGGAGGCGCGCGAGGACTTCGGCCCTTACACGCCGGGCTTCCGCATCGTGCGCTATGGCTCGATCGAGGCGATCAAGGCGGCGGTCGACGCCAACACGGTCGCGGTGCTGGTGGAGCCGATCCAGGGCGAGGCGGGCGTGCTGGTGCCGGAGGACGGCTACCTGAGCGAGGTGCGGGCGCTCTGCTCGGCCCGGGGCCTGCTGATGATCGCCGACGAGATCCAGTCGGGGCTGGGGCGCACGGGGCACACGTTCGCCTGCGACCACGAGGGGGTCGTGCCCGACGTCTACGTCCTGGGCAAGGCGCTGGGCGGCGGCGTCGTGCCGGTCTCGGCCATCGCCGCGAACCGCGACGTGCTCGGGGTCATCCAGCCGGGACAGCACGGCTCGACGTTCGGCGGGAACCCGCTGGCGTGCGCGGTCGGCAACGCGGTCATCGAGATGCTGAGCACGGGCGAGTTCCAGGCCAGGGCGGCCAAGCTGGGCGAGGTGCTGCACACGCGGCTGCGCGAGCTCGTCGGCAAGGGGATCGTCGAGGTGCGCGGGCGCGGGCTGTGGGCGGGCGTGGACATCGACCCGGAACTCGCCACGGGACGGGAGGTGTCGAAGGCGCTGTTGGCGCGCAGCGTGCTGGTCAAGGACACGCATGGGTCCACGATCCGCCTCGCCCCACCCATCGTCGTCTCCGAGGACGACCTGATCTGGGCGATCGGCCAGCTCGCCGATGCCCTTTACGAACTACACAACCAATAATTCACGGCCTGCCCGGGAGGGCCCACCCACCGCACGTGGCTGGGCCCTGTCCAGGGAAACGCTCCTGCGGTTCACGGGGCCGGGCCGCCGTGACGTGCGCACTCTTGCCCCACCAAGTGGCCAGTTCTTCGGCAGGCGCCACACCTGCATGCCGTCGGGCGCCTCGTCCTCGCTGATCAGCACCTCGCCCTGCCTGACCCGGTAGACGAAGCGCGAGGTGACGGCCTCGCCCGGCGCAAGCTGCTCACGCACGGCGGGAACGTGGCCGTCCAGGTGCCACAGGTCGTAGAAGGGGACGGCCACCGCATAGGTGTCATGGTGCATGCGCGTCAGCGTAGACGGACGGAGCCGATCGGCCGGACCTCGCCGCCGGCGGACTCATACCAGGTCACCTTGTCGGGCAGAGTCAGCGTGGCCACCGCGTTCTGGAACCAGGGCCCGTCGGTGACGCGCCATCTGAACGGTGGGCGCGGCAGGCCCGCCAGCCGCGCCAGCAGGCTGCCGACCAGTGTGGCCAGCCCGAACTGGGTGAACACGTTGGCCCAGCGCAGCAGGCGGCTGAGCGGGTTGCGGATCGGCGAGCAGACGATCTGGTAGACCGGCGCGGGTTTGGCCCTGGCCAGGTAGGAGTAGTGGACGTCGCCGGACAGGATCAGCACCGGCTTGCCGAGCCCGATCAGCAAGCGCCCCAGGTCGTCGAAGGAGCGGCGGAAGGCCGCCCAGTGCTCCAGGTCGATGGCCTGGCGGAGCTTCTCGGACCAGCGCCGCACCAGGCGGCCCCATTTGCCGTCGGCCAGGGCCTCGTTCCAGTTCTGGACGCCGTGGACGCCCTCGGGCAACAGGAACGGGATCGAAGAGCCGATGATCAGCCGGTCGGCGGGGGCGTCGACCTGCTGTTCGAGCCAGGCCCACTCCCCCGGGTCGAGCATGCGGCGCTGGCCGGGTGTGAGCTGCCTGGCGCACCGCGTGTCGATCATGATGAGGCGGGTGCCGCCGTAGTCGCGGGAGTAGCTCCAGCGGTTGCTGCTCGGTTCGGCGTCGGCCTTCTCGGCGAAGGCGTCGAGCGCGGCGCCGCCGTCGCCGTTCATGAGGGTGCGCAGCAGCGGGTCGTCGGCGCGCTCGGCCGGGGACAGGTTGCCGAGGTGCTGATAGATCCAGTACGCCCCCAGCCCCGCGACCACCCGGTGGGGCCACCACGGTGTCCCGGCCATCTGCTCGCGCCAGGGCTGGGAGGTGTTCCAGTCGTCGCGCACGTCGTGGTCGTCGAAGATCATGGCGGTCGGCACGGTG
Organism: Nonomuraea purpurea; assembly: GCF_042650645.1. NCBI lineage: Bacteria > Bacillati > Actinomycetota > Actinomycetes > Streptosporangiales > Streptosporangiaceae > Nonomuraea > Nonomuraea purpurea. Next base: position 175,889 of record NZ_JBHSBI010000001.1, on the reverse strand, counting down.
GAGAACAGCCACTGGATCTCGGGGTCGGTCCAGGCCTGGCGGTAGAGCTCGGCGTACTCCTCGAAGTCGGCGATCTCGCCCTGCGGCTCGGTGCTCCTGCGGGAGCGGATGTAGTCGAGCATCTCTGGCGCGGGGTTGTCGGCGTAGACCTGGTCGCCGAGGAGGAGCAGCAGGTCGGGCCACTCCTCGTCGCCGGCCTGGGGCAGGTGGGCGCCGAAGGAGCGCAGGACGTCGTCGCCGTGTGTCAGGACGTGCGCGGCGTCGTGCGGCACGCTGGTGCGGCACGATCCGAACGTCACATTGCGTGGCCCGTCGGGCGGCAGGAGCCTGATGCGGCTCGGCGGGCGACCCGCCAGGGGCCAGACCTGGTCCCCGTCGAGCTTCACCGAGTACGAGGCGATATCCTGGGACAACTCAACGAGATCCACGATCGCGTAGTGGTGACCGTGCACGGTGAAGGTAGGCGACCGGTAAGCCCTGCCGTCCGCCTCGATGGTGACCGTGCAGGGTTCGGCGGTCTCCACCCAGATCGAGGCGCTGACGGAGTCGACGTAACGCAGCATCGGCCCCACCACGAGTGCGGGCATTCGACCCCCTGGTTTCAACGGTTTCTGCACACTCTCGCCCGCAAGCCTGCCAGAGTGGCACGGTCCACAGCATCTCGATCACCGGTTTGGATTTTTTCCAACTGCTAGGCAAGGTCAAACTCCCCACCCTAGGATGATCGCGACAACAACGCTCATATGTGGAAGGCAACGGCGCTTTCCCCACAAATTGGGCGTCATACAGGAGGAATCTCCATGAGCATCATGGTGCCGTCAACGACGCCGGCGCTGATCGCCCCGGGCCGGCAGGCCCTCGACTCCGCACTCCACCAGTTCAACCAGGCGGCCGACCATCTCGGGCTCGACGACGGGCTCCGCACGATGCTGGCCACGCCCCGCCGTTCGCTGACCGTCTCGGTCCCGGTGCGCCGCGAGGACGGGCGCATGGAGGTCGTCCAGGGCTTCCGCGTCCAGCACAACGTCTCGCGCGGGCCCGCCAAGGGCGGGCTGCGTTTTCATCCCGGCACCGACATCCACGAGGTCACCGCCCTCGCCATGTGGATGACCTGGAAGTGCGCGGTGGTGGGCATCCCGTACGGCGGCGCCAAGGGCGGCGTGGCCGTGGACCCGAGCGGGCTGACCGCCCGCGAGCTCGAGCGGCTCACCCGCCGCTACGTCAATGAGATCCTGCCGCTGATCGGCCCGGAGAAGGACATCCCGGCGCCCGACGTCGGCACCGACGAGCAGACCATGGCCTGGATCATGGACACCTACAGCGTCAGCGCCGGCTACCCGGTGCCCGGCGTGGTCACCGGCAAGCCCATGACGCTGGGCGGCTCGCTCGGCCGCGCCGGCGCGACCTCGCGAGGGGTGCAGATCGCCACGCTCGCCGCGCTCGGCCGCTCGCCCGAGGGCGTCACCGTGGCCGTGCAGGGGTTCGGCAAGGTGGGCGCGCCGGCCGCGCTCTACCTGGCCGAGGCCGGCTGCGAGGTGGTGGCCGTCTCCGACGTCACCGGCGCCGTCCACGCCGCGGGCGGCCTCGACATCCGGGCCCTGCGCGACTGGGTCGCCGAGTCGGGCGGCGTGCGCGGCTTCCCGCAGGCCGACGCGCTGGCTCACGACGAGCTGTTCGAACTCGACGTGGACGTCCTGGTGCCGGCGGCGCTGGAGGGCGCGATCACCGAGGCCAACGCGCCCCGGGTCCGCGCCCGCCTGGTCGTGGAGGGCGCCAACGGGCCCACCACGCCGCAGGCCGACGAGATCCTGGCCGCGAACGGCACCACGGTGCTGCCCGACATCCTCGCCAACGCCGGCGGGGTGATCGTGTCGTACCTGGAGTGGGTGCAGAACATGCAGGCCTGGTCGTGGAGCGGCGGCGAGGTCGAGCACAAGCTGCGCGACCTCATGCTGGAGGCGTTCGCCACGGTGAAGGCGGTGGCCGCCGAGCGCGAGCTCACGCTCAGGCAGGCGGCCCACGTCATCGGCGTGGGCCGGGTGGCCGAGGCGCACCAGACGCGCGGCCTGTTCCCGTGACAGGTTGGGCCCGTCCTCACTGAGGGCGGGCCCAAGTCGCTCGGGTTTGTGCTCATCCCAGGAGTGAAACCTTTTCACTCGAATGCTTTGGCTCTAATCTGCGAATCGCCCCCCACGCAGCTAGGAGCCGTGCATGAGCACAATCGAGCAGTTCGGTTACCGCCAGGAGCTCCAGCGTTCCTTAGGCTTCGCCGATCTGATGATCTATGGCTTGATCTTCATGGTGCCGATCGCACCGTTCGGCATCTTCGGCAATGTTTTCAGCGTCTCTCACGGGATGGTCGCGCTCGCGTACGTCGTCGGCCTGGTCGCGATGGCGTTCACCGCGCTGTCGTACGCGCAGATGGCCCGCGCCTTCCCCATGGCCGGCTCGGTCTACACCTACGCCGGCCGAGGCATCGGCGCCCCCGTCGGGTTCATGGCGGGATGGTCGATCCTGCTCGACTACATCCTGGTGCCGTCGCTGCTCTACCTGGTGGCCGGCGTGGCGATGAACTCGTTCGTGCCCGCGATCCCCGTCTGGGCCTGGCTGATCGCGTTCGTCGCGCTCAACACCGTCGTCAACTACCTGGGCATCCAGATGACGGCCAGGATCACCAGGATCATGCTGGTGGCCGAGCTGGCCGTCCTGGCCGTCTTCCTGGTCGTCGGCGCCGTCGCGCTGGCCCAGGGCAAGGCGCAGACCGGCGCGCTCACCCCGATCTTCGACTCCTCCGGGTTCACCTGGAGTGTGGTGTTCGCGGCGGCGTCGGTGGCCGTGCTGTCCTTCCTCGGCTTCGACGGCATCTCCACGCTGGCCGAGGAGAACCGCGAGGACGCCCGCAGGCTCGGCCGCTCGATGCTGGCCGCGCTCGGGCTGGCCGCGGTGCTGTTCGTCGTGCAGACGTGGGTCGCCGCGCTGCTCACGCCGGGCCGCGACGAACTCATCGCGGGCGGCGACCCGAGCGGCAACGCCTTCTACGCCACCGCCGAGTTCGCCGGCGGGCACTGGCTGTCGGTGCTGACCGCCGTGGCCACCGCCGTCGCCTGGGGGTTCGCCAACTCGCTGGTCGCGCAGGCGGCCACCTCGCGGCTGCTGTTCGCGATGGCCCGAGACCGGCAGCTCCCCTCGTTCCTGGCCAAGGTCGACCCCAGGCACAAGGTTCCCGTGAACGCGACCCTGGCCGTGGCGGCCGTCTCGCTGATCCTCGGCGTCTTCATGAGCGGCAGGGCGAACGGCGTCGGCGAGCTGGCCTCGCTGGTGAACTTCGGGGCCATGACGGCGTTCCTGCTGCTGCACGTCGCCGTGGTCGTCCACTACGTCGTCCGGCGGCGCAGCACCAACTGGTGGGCGCACCTGGTGGCGCCCGTGATCGGCTTCGCCGTGCTGGTGGCCGTCGTGGTGAACCAGAACGTCGCCGCCCAGTGGGTCGGCGGTCTCTGGCTGCTCGTCGGCCTGCTCCTGCTCGGCGGCTCGTACCTGTTCGGCCGCAAGCCCGTACTTCCCACGGAGGTCAAGTGAACGTCGTCTCCTACCGTCCCACGCCCGAGGAGCTGAGCTACACCTTCGGCGGGCGTCCGCCCGTGGGCAAGGTGCGGCCCGGCACGATCATGGAGTTGTACACCGAGGACTGCTTCGGCGGCCGGGTCAGGAGCGTGGACGACCTGCCGTCGCGGGTGTGCGAGTTCCCCTACCTCAACCCCGTGACGGGCCCCTTCCACGTCGAGGGCGCCGAACCCGGCGACACGCTGGCCCTGCACTTCGTCAAGATCACGCCGGCCAGGGACTGGGCAGTGTCCACGACGTTCCCCCACTTCGGCGCGCTGACCAGCACCGGCACCACGGCCACGCTGCAGCCGCCGCTGGAGGAGCGGGTCTGGCGCTACGACATCGACCTGGACCGGGGCGTGGCCGTCTACCACGCCCGTAACAGCGACTTCAGCGTGGCCCTGCCGCTCGACCCCATGCACGGCACGGTCGGCGTCGCCCCCGGCGCGAACGAGGCCCGCATGAGCATCACGCCCGACGCGCACGGCGGCAACATGGACACCCCGGAGCTGCGCGCCGGCGTCACCGTCTACCTGGGCGTCAACGTCGAAGGCGGGATGTTCTCGATCGGCGACGGGCACGGGCGGCAGGGCCACGGCGAGGTCTGCGGCACCGCCGTGGAGTCGGCCATGAACACCGTGGTCGCCGTGGAGCTGATCAAGGGCGTGGCGACGCCGTGGCCTCGGCTGGAGGACGACCTGCACCTGATGTCGACGGGGTCGGCCAGGCCGCTGGAGGATGCGTACCGGATCAGCCAGCACGACCTGGTCACCTGGACGTCGGGGCTGACCGGGCTCGACACCCTGGACGCCTACCAGCTCGTCAGCCAGGCCGGGCAGGCGCCGGTCGGGAACGTGTGCGACACCAACTACACAATGGTCGCCAAGATCCCGAAGACGTACCTGGGGCGGACCGAAGTGTACGAGTCGGCGCACACCCGGCTGCGCGCGATGGGTTCCCGCTACACAAGTTGAGCAAACACGGATGTCGCAGGTCAGGACACTGATCATCTTCGTTCTATGGTGTGAGGGTGCTCAGGTTGGTGCTGTCTCTGGCCCTGCTCGATCCACTCGCCGTGTCCGAGGTGTCGCAACGCAACGTCCCCGTCACCCGGGTGCTGACCCCTGACGGCGATCGCATGGGCTACGCGCCGGTGCCGCGCCCCTTCACGGGGGCGCGGCGGCTGAGCGGGCTGCTGCTCGGGCACGATCCCGTCTCGCGCAGCGACGTGGTGTGCGCAGGCACCGTGATCGGCTCGCGCAGCCGCAGCCTGGTGCTGACGGCCGCGCACTGCCTCTACCACGAGGGACGGCCGCTCAAGAGCCTCGCCTTCCTGCCGGGCTACGACCAGCGGCGGCCGCCCTTGGGGGTGTGGCCGGTCGTGCGCACGTGGGTGCCGGAGAAGTGGCGCAGCAGGCCGTACTCTCCTGATCTGGTTCCGTACGACGTGGGCCTGGTCGGGGTCGTCCGCCGCAAGCGCCCGCTCGAAGCCGTCACCGGGCGGGGGCTGTCGCCGCTGACCACCACCCGGGGCACGAAGCTGCGCGGGCTCGAACTGCTGGGGTATCCGGCAGGCAAGGGCTATCCGGGGACGACGCTGTACCGCTGCGTCGGCGACGCGGCCGAAGCGCTCTCCGAGGGGCCCGGCCTGATGGTCACCCACAACTGCCACGCCACGGCGGGAGGCAGCGGGGGGCCCGCGCTGTACGGGGGGTCGGTGGCGGGCGTGGTGTCGTCGTCCAGCCCGCTGAGGGACGCCCAGGGGTACACGGTGCTCACCCGGCTCAGCGCGACCTTCGACCGGATGCTCGCCAAGGCCGACCGCTCCATGCGGCTCATCCCGGCCAGTTGACCCCCGCCCGTCAGGCGGTGGCGTGACTCCGCAGCTCCACCACGTCGTCCTCGTCTTCTCCGGTGATTGCGTACACCTGTAGCGGGATTGCCAGCAGGATCTCGATGAACGCGTCCCAGTGATCAGCGTCAAGCTGCTGCTGAGCGGCGATCACAGCGTCCAGGAGTGAGTCGATCTCGTCTCCGAAGTGAACCCTGAGATGGCCTTCCTGATCCTGAGTCAGCAGCCCCAGGCACACCCAGTCATCCGCCGCCGAGTAGAAGAACTCCAGGTTTGCCCGCGTGTTGTCGAAGGCGAAGTCCGGCCAGTCGAATCTTTCCGCCGCCGGCTCGCGAACCCACCCCTTCTCCTTGAGGCGCTCCGTGATCCGCTGCTGCGTCCGGTCTTCCTGGTCACCCATTATCAGCTTCCTCCTGCTGCGTCTTCCAGGGCCTGGGCGGGTCGAAGGCGGCCTGGCCGGCAGGCGGCTGCTCCGCGAGGTCGCCCAGGCCGATCATGGCTGCTTTCACGCGTCGAGCGTGGCCTTCAGCGCCTCCTCGATCGGGGTGGGCGCGACGCCGAACGTCTTCTGGAAGGCCGAGGAGTCGAGCACGAACGGCTCGGTGAACTGGTAGCGGACGTGCTTGAGCTCGCCGAGCATGGGCACGAACAGCCCCGCGGCCCGCACCAGCGGCCAGGGCAGTTGCGCCATGCGGGGCGCGGGCAGGCCGAGCAGCTTCGCCATCCGCTCGCCGAACTGGCGAAAGCTCAGCGGCTCCGCGCTGGGCACGTGCCACGGACGGCCCCAGGCCCGCTCGTCGCCACCGGCCACGATGAGCGCGTCGGCCACGTCGGGCAGGTACGTCCAGGTGTGCGGCTGGTCGAGGGGGTAGGGGACCTGGATGGTCTTGCCCGCCCGAAGCGGCACGAGGAACCGGTCGCCCAGGTACGACTGGTCACTGGCGCCGGGCCCGAAGTAGTCGGAGCCGCGTACCTCGGTGGCCCTGATCCGGCCCGCCTGGTGCGCTGCCAGCGCGTCGTTCCACATCTTCGCCCGCACCTCGAACTTGGGGTTGGCGGAGGCGAGCGGCAGGTCCTCGGCCATCGGCCCCGAGACGGGTCCGTACGGGTAGAGGTTGCCGACCATCACGTACACGGCGCCGCTCGACTCGGCGGCGGCCAGGAAGGACTCGGCCATCGGCGGCCAGTCGGTGAGCCAGCGGTGGTACTGGGGGTTGACGCAGTTGTAGAGGACGTCGGCCCCCTCGGTGACCTCCGCCAGCCGGGCCTTGTCGGATACGTCGGCGGCCACCTTGATCGTTCCCTCGGGGCCACCGCCCGAGCGGGTCACCACGGTGACCTCGTGCCCCTGCGCGAGGAGCTTGGTGGCCAGGTGCGCGCCGACCTGACCGGAACCGACGATGACGTGCTTGCCCATGATCAGACCTGCTTCCAGATAATGCGGAGGACCGCGTTGACGGCGAAAACTGCGAAGAACACAACGGCTGGGGTGATCAGCCCGGAAGCGTACAGGGCCAGGGCCCCGCCGCCGAACATGTTCACTGTTCACTTACGAGAGCAATGCTCTCCCAAGAGAGCGATAGTCGTCAAGAGCAGTGCTCTCGTTTTTTGGCACCGCTCTGATAGCCTGCTGACCATGACTGCCAGCCGAACCGCAAGAGAACGCGTCCGGGCCGAGCTCACCAGGGAGATCACCGACATCGCGCGCCGCCAGCTCGCGACCGAGGGGGCGGGCGGCCTGTCACTGCGGGCCGTCGCACGCGAGATGGGCATGGTCTCCTCCGCCATCTACCGCTACTTCCCGAGCCGCGACGACCTGCTGACCGCGCTGATCATCGACGGCTACAACGCCATCGGCGCGGCCGTGGAACAGGCCGACGCCGGCTGCCCAAAGGACGACTTCCTTTTGCGCTGGCTGACGGCCGGCCACGCGGTGCGCGAGTGGGCGGTGGCGCACCCCCACGAGTACGCGCTGCTCTACGGCTCCCCCGTGCCCGGCTACCAGGCCCCGCAGGACACGATCGCGGCCAGAGTACGCGACGTCATGGTGCTCGGCCGGATCGTCTCCGACGCCTGGCGGGCGGGTGCCGTGCGACCACCCTCGGCTGAGCCCCCGCCGGAGCTGGCGGCGGAGGCGACCGACTTCCGTGAGCTCATGCCCGGCGTGCCCGACAACGTGATCTGGCGCGCGATCTCGGCGTGGACCGCGCTGTACGGGTGGGTCAACTTCGAGGTGTTCGGCCAGTTCAACAACACGATCGAGAACCGCAGGACGGCCTTCGACCACTCGATGCGGCTGATGGCGGCAACCATCGGACTTGCTCAGTAGAACTTACTAAGTTTTACTGAATACATGGCACGTAGGACTCAGGAGCTCGGCCGCTTCACAGACGTGGCGCTGCTGGTGCTCATCAGCCTGGCTGAGGGACAGAAACACGGCTATCGGATGATCGGCGACATCGAAGAGTTCTCGGGTACGTCCCTGGAGCCGGGCACACTGTACGGAGCGTTGATGAGGCTGGAAGAACGCGGCTGGATCGAGCCGGTCGAGACGTCCGAGCGACGCAAGCCGTACCGGATCACCGAGGCGGGGCGCGGGGCGCTGGGCGAGCAGCTCGCCACCCTGCGTCGCATCGAACAGGCCGGCGCCCGCCGGGCGGGGATCGCCTGGGGGCTCTCATGAAACGGTTTCTCGCCGATCTGGCGCTCAGCCTCTACCCGAAGGCGTGGCGGCAGCGGTACGCCGAGGAGGTCGACGACCTGCTCGCGTCCAGACCCGTCCGCATGCGCACGGTGGTCGACCTGGTCCGCGGGGCGGCCGACGCCTGGCTCCACCTGCGGCGCGTCCCGGGGTCAGGCCCCGTGCGGATCCCGCTCGCGGCCGTCCTGACCGTCGCGGGCGCCGCCCTGTTGCTGCTGTGGAACCCCGGCGTGCGGGACGTGGCCAGCCTGCACGGCGTGTGGGCCGAAGCCGCGAGCGTGGGACTGGCCGCCGACATGCGGGGCATGGCGCAGACCTTTTTCACCATGGCGAGCATCCAAGGGGTGCTGTCCGTGGCGCCGCTGCTGCGCACCTGCCTCACCGCATCGCGCCACTCCGTGCACGGGCCGGCCGTACGGCTGGCGACGCGGCGGGTGGTCGTGACGGCCCTGTTCCTGGCCATCCCCGTGGGGTTGGTCGGGGCGATCTTCGTCGGCCACGTCTTCTTCGACTGGGGCTATCCCGTCGGGCCGCTGGGGACCGCGATGGTCGGCGGCTTCTTCGTGCCGCTCCTCATGGCACTCGTACTGCCGCTGCCCATGATGGCCGCCGAGGTACCCGCGCTGGGCTACGACACGCGCGGCACCGGGACGGCCCTCGCGGTGGCGGCCATCTGCCACGCGCTCGCCTGGATGTGCGTCGCGGCCGTGCTGGTGATGGGCGCAGAGAAGGCGTCGTGGTCGTTCGTGGGGATGGTGACGGCGAGCGCGCTGCTGAGCGTCTGGATGTCCGCGCTGGTGGCCAGGAGCGTGCTCAAACGGAGCAGGACCATGCTCAGCGAGCTCAACCTCGCGTGAAAGCGCGCTCAACCTAGGGGGGCCGGCGCCGTGACATCCATGGCGTCACCCCTTCAACCCTCCGCTGAGCAGGTCGAGACGCCAGAAGCGCTGCAGGAACAGCAGCAGGGCGATGAGGGGGAGCACCGACACGGCGGCGCCCACGATGGCGATGCCGTACAGAGCGGGCTGGCCCGAGCCCTTGCTGAGCAGGGTGTACAGGCCCACGGTGATCGGGAACTTGGTCTCGTCCGACAGCATGATGTACGGCAGCAGGAAGTTGTTCCAGGTCCCGACGAACTGCAGCAGGAAGATCGTCACCATGCCGGGGACCATCATGGGCAACCCGATCGAGCCGAAGATGCGATACTCGCTCGCCCCGTCGATCCTGGCCGCCTCCATCGTCGCATCCGGGACGGACGCCATCGCGTACACCCTTGCCAGGTAGATGCCGAACGGCGAGATGAGGCCCGGCAGCAGGACGGACCAGTAGCCGCCTACCAGGTCGATCTCAGACATGATCAGGTACTGCGGGATGGCCAGCGTCATGCCGGGCACCAGGACGCCAGCCAGGATGGCGTAGAACAGGATGTCGCGGCCGCGGAAGTCGTACTTGGCCATGGCGTACCCGGCCAGCGTCGAGATCAGGGTCGAGACCGCGGAGCCGGCGCCCGCGTACAGGACGCTGTTGGCCGTCCATCGCAGGTAGAGGCCGTCCCCGTAGGCGAACAGGTCGCGCAGGTTGTCCAGCAGGCCCGTTCCCGGGGCGAAGGTGAACGTCGAGAACAGTTCGCCGTTCGACTTGGTCGAGGCCACGAGCACCCAGGCGACGGGCACCAGGCAGTAGATCGCGCCGATGAGCAGGACGAGGGTGGGCAGGATCTTGGCGCGGCGGTGCGGGAGCACCTGGCCGGTAGCGGTCACCGCATGCCTCCGAACGCGCGCTTCTGGGTGACCTTCAGGAGCACGACCGAGACCACGAGGGTGCCCGCTGCCAGCAGGACGGAGGCGGCCGAGGCCAGCGGCAGGTCGTCCCGGAGGAAGGCGTCGCGATAGATCTGCATCAGGGGCACCCAACTCTGGGAGATCTCCGTGGTCATCGGTTTCACGGTGGTCGGCTCGCCGTACACCTGCAGGGTTCCGATCAGCGCGAACAGTCCGGTGAGCACGAGCGCGGGCGCCACCAGCGGGATCTTGATCCGCCGGACGATCTGCCATTCGGAGGCTCCGTCGATGCGCGCCGCGTCGTAGAGCTCCGACGGGATGCCGCGCAGCGACGTGTAGATAATGATCATGTTGAAGCCGACGCCGCCCCACACCGCGATGTTGGCCAGCGACGGGTAGACGCCGCCCGCTCCCAGAAACGGGATCTCACCCAGCCCCAGCTCCCGGGTGAGATAGCTGAACGGGCTGGTCGAGGGCAGATACATGAAGCCCCACAGCAGTGAGGCGGTCACGCCAGGAACGGCGTACGGGATGAAGATCGCCGTACGCGAGAACCTCTTGGCCCGCACACCGGCGTGGTCGAGGAGCAGCGCGAACAGCAGCGCCAGCCCGAGCGTGAGCGGCACGCTGATCAGGCCGTAGAGGGCGAGCCTGCCGAAGCCGGCGAAGAACTCGGGGTCCGTGAACGTCCTGACATAATTGTCGAGCCCGACGAAGACCTCCTCGCGCGTGCCGAAGATGCCCTTGCCGCTCAGCCGCAGGCCACGCGCGCTCAGGTAGATCGCGTAGCCGATGGGGATGGCCAGAAAGGCCAGGAAGAGGAGCACCGCGGGCGCGACGAAGACGTACGGCGCCCGGGATCTCCGCCTGGTCACGGTACTCATGGGCCCGCGACCTTGAAGCCGGTGGCCTTCATGTCCGCCACCACCTGGGTGTGCGTCTTCGTCAGCGCGTCCCTCAGCGGGGTGCGCTCACGGATCGCGGCGGAGACGGCGTCCTCGTACGCGCTCTTGGCGGCGCTGACGTTCGGGCCCCAGCTGATGTGCGGGATCGTGCGCTGGGCCGCCTTCGTGGCGATGTCCCAGTAGTCCTTCTGGTTCGCCGTCAGCTTGGGCGGCGAACTGCTGCTCGCGGCCTGCTGACCGGCCAGCGACGCCGGGTACTCGCCCGGCCCGATCTGGAGGTCGTAGGCCGTCTTGTTGGTGTTCATCCACTTGGCGAACGTGGCTGCGGCCTCGGCGTGCTTGGAGGTCTTGGTGACGGTCAACGCGGAGCCGCCCTGGAAGGCCACCCGGTCGTCACCCTCCTTCCACTGCGGGAGCGGCGCGATGGCCCAGTCGCCCGCCTGCTTCTCCGCGATTCCGTACAGCACACCCGGCGCCCACAGGGCGCTCGGCCAGGTGAGGATCTTGCCCTTGTTCAACTGGTTGTTCCACTCGGGGGTGAGCAGGGGCTCGGCCTTGACGAGGTCCTTGTCGATGAGCCCCAGCCAGAAGTCGGCCACCTGAAGGGAGGTCTGGTCGGCGATGCCGACCGTCCACGTCTGGTCCTGGATCTTCCACCAGGAGGCGCCGGCCTGCTGGGCCAGCCCGGCGAAGTTGCCGAACTCCGACGGCGCGAAGGTCGCGAGGTAGGCTTCCGGGTCCTTCTTGCGAACGTCCGCCGCGACCTTCGCGAAGTCCTGCCAGGTGGCCGGCGGCTCGATCTTCAACTCCTGGAAACGTTTCTTGTTGTAGACCAGGACCATCGGGCCGACGTCCTGCGGCACTCCGTAAACGGCGCCGTCGAAACTGGTCAGGTCCCACACTTCTGGGCTGAAAGCGTCCTTGACGTCGCCGGTGTAAGCGGAGATGTCGGCCAGCGCCCCGGCCACGATCATGGAAGGCAGGGTGTCGTATTCCATGCAGGCGGCGTCGGGGCCGTTGCCTGCCCGGTTGGCCGTGAGCAGCTTGGCCGCGGTGTCCGTGCCACCTCCCACGTCGGTGTGCTTGACCTGGATGTTCGGGTGGGCCTTGGTGAACGCCTCGACCTTGGCCTTCTGGGACGTGCCCCAGCACCAGAACTCCAGCGTGACGGGCGCGGCGTTCGCCGCCTGCGTGCCGGTGCTCCCGGGCGCGCCCGACGAGCAGGCCGCCAGGACGGCGGCCGCGCCGAGCGCCGCGATGGTGCCGCCAAGCCTCGTGATACGCATCCGTACCTCCTCCATGCGAAGCGATCTGGCTTCGCAACAGAGCCAAACTAGAGACAAAATGAGAGCTATGTCACTACCTATCTGCATTTTTCGGGGATTCTGAGGAGAAATGCGGCATAGTAGTTTCGCGACGAAGTCAACCGGGGAGGCCGACGCTGATGGAGATTGAGTCCGGGAGCTGGTCCGGAATGTGGGGCGACCTGCCCGACGCGGCCCGCTCCATCGTCAAGGAGCTCATCATCCACGGCCCCGCGTCCAGGACCGCACTGTCCAGAAACCTGCGCCTGTCGACCGGCAGCCTGACGAGACTGACCAAGCCCATGGTCGGCGCCGGGCTCCTGGTCGAAGGCGACGTGGTGCACGACCCGGTCAACGGCCGCCCGACTCGCCCTCTCGACGTGGCCGCGGGCGAACACCGCTTCTACGGGGTCAAGCTGACCGCGGACCACGTCCACACCGTGGTCACCGACCTGCGCGCCCAGATCGTCGCGGCCCGTGACGAGCCGATCTCCGACCACACTCCCGAGGCCGTGTGCCGCCAGGCCAGGCGACTGCTGAACGAGCTGTCCGGCGGCGGGAAACCACCCGTCGGCGCGGGTGTCACGCTCGCCGGAGACGCCCGCGCCGCGGTTCAACTCGGCGGCGAGCGACTGGTCGACTCGGCCTTCCTCGGCTGGCGGCGGGTGCCGCTCAAGTCACTGCTCGAGCAGGCGCTGGGCGTCCCGTGTGTGGTCAAGAACGACGTGGCGGCGCTGGCCCACCAGCATCACTGGTTCGGGGCGGCCCGCGGGTTGCGCGACTTCGCGCTCGTCTCGATCGGGGCGGGAATCGGTTACGCCCTCGTCGTGCACGACCACCTGGTGGCCGCGACGGAGGCGGACCTCGGCATGTTCGCCCATCTGGTACTGAACGGCGGCGGGCCGATGTGCCCGGAAGGCCACCGCGGGTGCGCCGCCGCGTACCTGTCCAGCGAGTCGATCGTGACCGCCGCCGGGCAGGGGCTACGGCGGCCGGTGACGTACGCGGAGGTGATGCGCCTGGCCGAGGGAGGCGACAAGGTGTGCCGCAGCGTCGTCGGCGAGGCCGCGGACGCGCTCGGCAGGCTCATCGCGCACATCACGACGTGTTCCATGGTCAAGACGGTGATCGTGGCCGGCGAAGGCGTCGAACTGGCTCGCGTCGCGAAGGACGACCTCCACCAGGCCCTCGGCGCGAACCGGCGAGGCGTGCCGAACTCCGCCGACGTGATCATCGAGGCGGACGACTTTCGCGAATGGGCCCGTGGCGGCGCGGTGGTCGCCATCCAGAGTTTCGTCACCGGCAGCGACTGAGACCTGTTGGAGGAATGCGTGTTCTTCGGCGGAGACTACAACCCCGAACAGTGGCCCGAGGACGTCTGGCAGGAGGACGTCGAGCTGATGCGCCGGGCGCGGGTCAATCTCGCCACCGTGGGGGTCTTCTCCTGGTCGCGGCTTGAGCCGTCGGAGGGGGTCTACGACTTCGGCTGGCTCGACCGGGTGCTCGATCTGCTGCACGACAACGACATCCGGGTCAACCTGGCGATTCCGACCGCCTCTCCGCCGCCCTGGTTCACCTTGGCCTACCCGGACGCGATGCCGGTGGGCGCCGACGGGGTCCGGCTCGCCCATGGCAGCCGGGACACCTACTGCGTCAACGCCCCCGCGTACCTGACGGCCTCGCGCCGCATCGTGACGGCGCTCGCCGAGCGGTACGGCGCGCACCCGGCGACAGCCATGTGGCACGTGCACAACGAGTACGGCACGACCTGCCACTGCGATCACTGCGCGACGGCCTTCCGTACCTGGCTGCGTGCGCGGTACACGTCCCTCGACACGCTCAACGACAGGTGGACCACGGCGTTCTGGAGCCAGCACTACACCTCATGGGAGCAGATCCTGCCGCCGCGGGCCACCCAGTATCGGGCCAACCCCGCCCAGTCGCTGGACTACCGCCGCTTCTTCTCCGACGCGCTGCTCGCCCACTACCGCGAGCAGCGCGACATCCTGCGCCTGCACGGGGACCAGCCGGTGACCACCAACTACGTGATGGCCGGATGGACGCCCCTGAACCACTGGAAATGGTCGGCCGAGGTCGATCTCGTGGCGATCGACCACTACACCGACGAACCCGGTGACGGCGGCCTGGCCCAGATCGCCTTCGCCTCCGACCTCGCCCGTTCCTGGGCGCGCGGGAAGCCGTGGATGCTGATGGAGCAGGGCGTCGCGGCCATGTACACCCCTGAGCGGACACTCGCGCTGGAGCCGGGAGAACACCTGCGGCGCAGCCTCGAATACGTCTCCCGCGGGGCCGCCGGGGTGCTGCACTTCCAGTGGCGGGCCGGACGGGGCGGGGCGGAGCAGTGGCACCAGGGCATGGTCCCGCACGCGGGTGCCGACAGCCGAGTCTTCCGCGAGATCGAAGAACTGGGCCGGACGCTCGCCACGCTTCCTCCGGCGCGGCCCGCCGAGGCCGCGGAGGTGGCCATCGTCTGGGACGACGAGGCGGGCTGGGCGCTCAGGAACCCTGGCCTGCCCGCTGCCGGGCTGGACTTCCGAGTGTCGGTGGAGCAGGCGCACCGGGTGTTGTGGAAGCACGGCCTCACCGCCGACTTCCTCCACCCTTCCCACGATATTTCGGGTTATCGGGCGGTGCTGGTGCCGTCCCTCTACCTGATCTCCGACGAGGCCTCCGCCAACCTGGCCGCGTACGTTGAAGGCGGCGGCACCTTGATCGTGTCCTACTTCAGCGGCGTCGTCGACCCTGACACCCGCGTGCGGCTGGGCGGCTACCCCGGCGCCCTGCGCGACCTCCTTGGCGTCCGCGTCACGGAGTTCCACCCGCTGACCGGCCCGGTGACGCTGTCCGACGGGACGACCGGCGACTTCTGGAGCGAGAACGTTCAGTTGACCGGCGCCGTGGCGAGTGCGACCTACGCCGACGGGCACCCGGCGATCACCCGGCATCAGGTGGGATCGGGAACCGCCTGGTACATCTCGACCAGGCTGGACGCGTCCGGTTACGCCAAGGTCCTGGCACGAGCCGGCGTCATGGGCTGAGAAATGCCACCGCGAACGGTGTCATTCGGCCTTTTGTCAAGCTGGGTACGGACTCGTCTCGCGGGCCGCGCTCAGGGCGGCGGCCCACCAGGCGAGCTGGTCCAGCAGGGTCTTGGCATACCCGGGCGCCGCGGGATCCAGTGGCCGCCCGTCCTGCCATGCGGTGAAGTAGTTCGGGAACATCAGGCCGTCGCGGATCGTCACCGCGTGCAGTTCGGTCAGGACGTTCTCCAGGTGCAGGACGGCGTGACGGCCTCCGGCCGCGCCGCCGTAGCTGGCGAAGGCCACGGGTTTGGCCGTCCACTGGGTGAAGTGCCAGTCGATGGCGGCTTTCAAGGAGGCGGGGTAGCTGTGGTTGTACTCGGGCGTGACCAGGATGAATGCCGCCGCCTTCTCCAGGCGGGACGTCAGGGCCGCCATTCCCTCAGGACGCGGGTAGGAGTCGCCGGCGAACTTCGGCGACACCGCCGGCAACGACAGCGGGATCTCGACGTCGGCGAGGTCGACGACCTCGACGTCGAACCCACCGTGTTGACGCGCCTGCTCGGCGACCCAGGAGGCGACGACGGGCCCGAACCGTCCTTCGCGGGTGCTCCCGACGATGATGACCAATGTGTGCTTCTTGCTCATGTGCTCCACCGTCCACCGCTGTGAGAGCAGCAGCCAGACCCAGCTCAGGCTCGCCCTCGCAGGGCCACCCTGCGGGCTTCCAGCGCGTCGGCACCGCTCATTAGGCTCTGTGTCATGGGCACGCCACTGGGCGACTTCGTCCGCGCCAAGCGCGACAGCATCCAACCCGGGTCGTTCGGGCTCCCCGACCGCGGTCGCCGACGCTCACCTGGGCTGCGGCGCTCAGACCTGGCCGCGCGCGCCGGGATCAGCGTCGAGTACCTCAGCCGCATCGAGCAGGGACGAGACCGCAACCCATCCCCCGCCGTGGTCAACGCCCTTGCCGACGCCCTGAGCCTGGACGCCGCGGAACGCGACCATCTGCGCTACCTCGTCAAGATCACCGGCGGAGCCTGCGCCGGGCCCCGCCGGCCGGCGCCGCCCAGCCGCGATGTCCGCCCGACCATGCTGGAGACTCTCCGACTCCTCGAGCCCGCGGTCGCCTTCGTCACCAACCGGCTGGGCGACGTGCTCGCCTACACGAGCGGGTTTGAGCTGGTGATGCGCGGGAGCGGGCTGCTGGAGACCCCGGCTCCGAACCTGACACGCTACGTGTTCACCGATCCGCGGGCCCGGACGTTCTTCGCCGACTGGCACCAGGTGGCCGACGAACAGGCCTTCGACCTGTGGCTCGGGCCGTCCGCGGAGACCTCCGAGTGGTTCAAGAACGAACTCGCCCCGCTCGCCGGGCAAGAATTCACGCAGCGGCTCGGCCGCCACCTGCCCCCGCCACAAGTCCCGCTCCGGCTGAACCACCCCACCGCGCACGAGCTGCGCTGGCAGCGAGAACGGCTGGAGCTGCCACGCACCGACGCACAACAGCTGCTCATCCTCCTGCCCGCCGACGAGCCGACGATGCGGGCCATGGAGCGCCTGCGCCGTCGCCCCGGCGGCGCTCTTCGCGCGATCGGCTGACGCGGCCCGAGCACTGCTCCGGATGCCGAAAGGGTCGACGGGCCGGACCCGTACCGGTTCCCCGCCCCTGATGAGTCTGCTGGTGTTCTCAGCCGACATCCCCTCTACGGTCGTATCTCCGACCGAGTGAGCCTGCGGCGGCTTTCGGTTTCGCCCTGCCGACCTACGCCGCCGGAAGCCTGGTCTACGCGCATCGCGCTTCGCGTGAGATCGATGCCTTCGACCTCACTGATCCAGCCATCCGCCTCAGCGCGTTCGCGGCTGGCAAGGAGATCGGTTTCGATCTCCTTGAGACGATCGAGCATCTTTGGGTTGACGTTCAGCATGCAGGCTTCTCTGAACTTTCCAGAGTCACAACTTTGGAGTTGCCGGGGAACCTGGTGTCATCGCAGGGCCGCCGCGAAGACCAGGCGGTTGGTACTGGTGTAGGCGTGTTCACGTTCGGACCATGCGACGCGGGAGGTGATTTGTTCGGGGCTGGCCGGACAATTGCCGGGGTCGGTCAAGCGGTCTGCCCACCAGCGGGCGTTGCGGGATTGGCGGTCGAGGATCGCATCGGGGACATCAGCACGGCGCGCGGCGGTGAGTCCGTAGGCGTCGGCGAGTACCCGCACCTGGGCGGCTTGCGCGGTGGCTGGCGGCGCGGTGGTCTTGGAGGAGATGCACCACGTCCAGGCCATGTATCCGATGTCCTCGAGCGGATCGCCCGGGGCGGCGGTGTCGAAGTCGATGAAGGCGACTGGTAGCCCGGCGCGGAACACCGTGTTGTTGGGTCCGGGGTCGTGGTGGCAGACGACAGGATGCTCCCCGGTGAGGCCGCTACCGCGGGTGGCGTCGTGCAACGAGCGAAGAAGCGCCCCAGCTGAAGCGACTTGAGCGTCGCTCCAGCGCTGGAACCTGTCCGCCACCCGGCCGGGCAGGTAGCTGAAAATATCGCGATCGGCTTCGTCCCGTCCAAGGTAGCGCGGCGCTCCCGTGAACTGGCGTCGCTCAAGGTGTGTGAGCAGTTGAGCGACGAAGGCGGAGGAGGCCGCGGCGGGCCGTCGAACGGTATCGGCGACACGGACGACGCCTGGGGTGATGCGTCCTCCTGCCAGGGGAACTTCAACGGGGACGTGCCGCATGGGGGGGAGTCCTTTTCAGTGCTTGGAATGCGTGGGACGGCGTTGAGGCCGATGATCGTGGGAATGCCGAGGTCTCCGACGCGGCGGCTGGAGGGGCGTCGGTCGAGCTGGGCGAGCTTGTCCTCCGCTCCCGCCACCTGACCGGTGACCGTAGACACCATCCGCCCCCTGAGCTGCGGAATCTCCACGCTTGGTTCAGTCAACGGGGCATGCTCGTGCTGGCATGGCGTGCCGTAGGGCCGAGCTCGACCCTACGCCTGAGCAACATCGTGATGCTGAACTCAATCGCGAATATCTTCGTCTCCAACCAGCCGCCCGCCGAATACCTGCGAGATTTCACCGACGAACTCGGCGAGGAGCAGATCCTCAACCACATGGCCACTTGCCTGGTGACCAAGAAGGCATACGAGGCGGCGATGCGCCACCACTACGAGGAGTTCCTACGAATCCGCTCCGAGACCCTGCACGCCCGCAGGTTGGAACTCGCCGGACTCGCTTCCCCCGCCTGATCCATCCAGCCGGTGCGGTCTGTGGCCAGAAGTGTGGAGATGGCCCCCGATGAGGGTGTGATGGGCTACTCATCGGGGGCCGTGCCCGGCCTGGAGCTATGGGGAAGATTCCGGCCGGACGGTTTCGTGACAGCCGCGCCTGCCTGGCCCTGACTGGCTGCGCATTCAGCCAGAGCCGCCTCCGCAGGCCGATCCGGAGACCGGTTCGGGAGCGGACGGATCATCAGCGGAAGGATTGACGGCCTGGATGGCACACCAGACGGTACGACCAAGTCCACGACCGTGCTCCCGGGTCCCCCAGTCCTGGGAGATCTCACGGATGATCAACAGCCCCCGGCCGTCCATCGCCTCCGGTTCCTGCCGGATGTGCGGCGCGGAGAACGGAGAACCGGGGTCACGCACCTCCACGTAGACCATGCCCTCCGTCGCGGTGACGGTGAGGCCGATGAGGTCGTACGGCCGGGCGTCGGAGTGCCGGAGCGCGTTGGTCACGAGCTCGGATGCCGCCAGCACGGCGTCGTCGACACAAGGGTGGTCGTCTCCGAGGCATCTGCGCACTTCGGAGCGGGCGTGCGAGACGGACTCGCGAATGCCCGCCAGATGAATCGAACCGATGACCCTCGGCTCCGCACTGGCTGTTTTCATGGCTTCACCAACCTCGAAGAAGTCAGCCTCGTTTGCCTTCCCACCATCCCAAGCTTTAACTACACTAGGTAGTCGATTGACTTCGATTAGCCATCAACGGTTTCGGTGAAAGCTTCGTTGAAACGGTGGCGATCCCCCGGGAGGTCAGGTGCCAAAGGAAAGCGAACTATGCCCCGCCGATTCGCCGACCGCGCTCTTCGGCTTCGAACTGCGGCGACACCGCAAAGCCCGAGGCTGGTCCCAGCTCCGCCTGTCCAAGGCGGTGTCCTACTCCGTCGGCACGATCAGCATGATCGAGACGGCCAGGCGGTCACCGACGGAGGAGTTCGCCCGACTCTGCGACGAGGCGCTGGAGGCGGAGGGCGCGCTGATGCGGCTCTGGCCGATGGTCAGCCACGCGTCGGCTCCACCCTGGTTCCGGCCGTGGCTCGACGTCGAGGCCACGGCGGAGGCAATCCGAACCTGGGAACCACTGGTCGTGCCCGGCCTGCTCCAAACCGAGGACTACGCCAGGGCGGTGCTGAGCGGCGAGCCTGGCGTGACACCAGAGGAGATCGAAGAGCATGTGATCGCTCGTATGGAAAGGCAGTCGATCCTCCGGCGACCCAAACCACCCATCCTCTGGGTAGTCATCGATGAGGGTGTTCTACACCGTCCAATCGGCAGCCCTGCTGTGATGGCTGCACAACTCACCCATCTTCTCGAAGCCGCCCAAAAACCCAGAATCACGATCCAGGTTCTTCCTCTCAATGCCTACTGCACGACCGGCCTTCTCGGAGGATTCGCTATCTCCCAGGCTCACGGAACTCCCGACACGGCATACGTGGAAGCTGCTTCCATTCCCCAGGTAACCGACTGGACAGAGAGCGTCAGAACCCTAGCATTGTGGTACGACGGGATCCGTTCTGAGGCACTGTCGCAGCGCGAGTCCCTAGAAGTGATCAAGGAGACACTGCGGCGATGGACGAGCTGAACCAGGAACTCAACGCTGCCACATGGCGCAAATCCACCCGATCGGGTCCCAACGGAGGTAATTGCGTCGAAGTTGCCGTGCTATCCGGAGGCCGTCGAGGCGTCCGCGACAGTAAGAACCCAACCGGACCAGCGCTGGTCTTCACCCCAAGCGAATGGAATGCCTTCATCGACGGCGCAAAAGCAGGCGAGTTCGACTAAACCATCGAGGCCACCCCACGAGAAGGGCCCCACTTCACCGAAGCCTTTCTCATCTACTTGAACAAAACCCCTCTGCCAGCGGCTCCGCCGGCCACCTGTTCAGCGTCGGCCGCAGTCTGCGCACAGTCGCGCCCCCGCCTTGACCTGGCCCGACAGCAGAGGCTCCTTCTCGCCCTTGATGGCGTACTCATCAACCATCTGGTCCCGTCTCACCCGGCTGTTTCAGTTGATGTTCAATGAACAGCCGCATGGTTTCTTCTCCGCTGAGCAAAGATTAAAATGCGGGCAGGACTGGCGAGCTCCTCCTTTGAAGAGACCCGAGCCATGACCCAGTCGGACAAAACATCCCGTTCTCGAGCAAAACTCGAACGCGCCATGCCTTTCACTGCATTTAAGCTTGTTCTGTTGACGTGTTGTTGATTACGGTGTGTGCACGGGGGAGACGCCGCCTCCTGACCTGTTCTGGTGCAGCGAGACGTACAAGGGGATCATCTTGGCCGACCTCGACCGCCAGGCGATGCGGGCCGTGGCGGAGCGGATCCAGCGGCTGTCGGACGACCACTGGTGGGCGCTCGATTCCTCCTGCCGCCTGATGGAGAACGACGCGTGGGTAGGCCCGACGGGTGCCCGGTTCGGCACCCAGGTCCACGCCGACCAGAGGGAACTGCGGGACATGCTCACGCAGGCCGTGCACACCGCGAACCAGAAGCTGGCCTCGCTTCCGGACAAGCCATGACGGACTTCACGGGAGTCAAGCAGTCCGAATTCGACGCTATGGCGAGCAAACACACTGAGGCGGCCCGACGGCTGGAGGAACTGGCGCAGGCCCTGCACAGCGAACTGCAGAGCGCCGGGCTCGACACTTCTCCAGCGGCGCGGCTGCGGCAGTTGGCCGGCCGGGTCACCACTCAGGCCGAGGACCTGCGGCGACGGCAGAAACTGGTCCACGAGCTGCAACGACAGAAGGTCACCTTCGGTAGGAGCATGCCAGCAGGGAGCTTCTTGGAGATGCCTGACAGCCTGGTAGCCGCCGAAGGGCTGCTGGACGGGACACTGGCAGGTCGTGCTGCCTTGAAGGCCGCGGACGGAGACGCCCAGGCGCTGGCAGAGCTGGAGAGGTACGCGTCACGGACCGGGGACGCGGAGTTCGTCAAGGCGTTCCTCGGCACGCTGGGCACCCAGGGCGTGACGCGGCTGCCCGGCTCACTCGCCGCGCGGTTGTGCGACGCCAGGATCCATGGGGACTCCGTTCTCATGGCCCGGCTTTCCAGCCAAGGCAAGAAGGCCCTGCGTATGCTGAGCGCGGCTCTGGCCCGAGGAACCGATCCGAAGAATCCCGCGTATGTAGGCGACGACTTCCTCAAGGATCTGGTGGCGGAGGGCCGCGCCGAGCACAAGGCGGGCGACACGAGGTACTCGGGTTACCAGGCCCAGGCGCTCATCTGGCGTGCCCATGATGGGAAGCCGCCGTTCTCGAAGGAGTTCATGGAAGTCGTCGGGCGCGACGTGATCGTCTACGAGCACGAGCAGCGCAAGAACGAATGGGCCGCGAGCAAGGACGTGCTGGGCCGTCCCTTCGGGGGAATCCAGCTCCCCATACTCGACCTGGCCGGCGCGCTCGGCCTCGGAACCATGCTCAGTCCGGACTCGCAGGCGGGCAGTCCGGGCATGAAGAACGAGTCATCAATGGTGGAGAACCTGTTTCATGCCGCGAAGTCCAGCCGGGAAGCCTCCCACGCACTCCTGAACCACACCCCGGCCGGATGGAAGGAGTCCGGACTGGACTACCTGCTGACGACCCGGTGGGGTGCTTCCCGCTACCTGGGCGACTACAAGCCGATCAGCGACATGCTGGTGACCGCCACGACCGGCCAGGACGCGACTTCCAAGGCGCTGGCCGCCGAAACGACCAAGATCATCGCCGACGAGATGCGCGGCGCCTTCGGCAAAGCCGACAACGGCAATCTGGAGATCAAGAACAGGGAAGCGTTCGATCGGTACGCACCTCTGAGCTACCCTCTGAGCCGCGCGATCGCCGCCAACATCGACCAGCTCTCCCGGCTCCTCCTGAACCACGCGACGTTCGGCCAGGTCGCCGCCAAGGACATGTCCTACGCGCTGGCGCTGGCCACCTCCAACGACACCGGATTCGAGGCACTGATACGAGCGCAGACTGAACACATGCGGGCAGCGCTCGAGACAGTGCCTCCGGTCGGTCTCAACGCCTCTAACGCCGAGCAACTCGGATTCACCAAGGCCCACGTCAAGGAGTTCGACTTCGACGAGGACGGACGGGTCGACAAGGCCGACATCATGCAGTTTCTGACCGACCGGACCGTGGCCGAGGCACGTCCCTTCAGTCACATCGTCGAGATCCGTCGCCAAGTGCTGATCGCCCAAGAGCTGGACGCCAAGAAGGCGGACGAGGCGCTGAAGAGCATGGTGGGCAACGCCCTGGGGCTGCTTCCGGTACCGGGCGCAAAGCAAGTTGGCCAATTGGCCACCGGCGCCTTCGGCGAGATGATCGGCAAGGGGTACGACAAGCTCGCCGGAGCGGCGTATGACGAGACGGCCAAGCAGGTTGCCCAGCGGATGTTCGACCACAAGCGGGGCTTGGACGAGACACACCAGACGCTGGCGGACAATCGACTGGCGGTGGAGAGGTTGGCAGAGCAGATGCTCGCCACCTCGATGCTGAACAAGGGGTTGCTCGACAACCTCGATATGAAGAGTTGGGCATTCGCCACCGGAACCCCACTGACGGTCAAACCCTTCGCCGAGATGAGCCCGCAAGAGTACAGCGAGTTCCTTGTATGGGCTCGAGATAAGGGGGGCAGCGGCGATCTACTCGATCGTTTCAGGGGCACTTTCCGCACGACCAGTGAGGTAGACGACTACCTTGGCCTCCAGATCCCATCTTCTCCCGGAGGTGGCAGATGAGGCATTCTCGTGTTCCTGCCGCTCTGGCCGCTCTCGTGTGGCTCGCCGCAGCGTGCACTCCGGAGAGCGACATCGTCTCCACACCCACCCCAGCTTCCCAACCGGTCATGGATTCCGCCCCTTACATTTGCGGGCTCGTCCCCGAACAGGCGTTTCGCTTGGTGAGCGGTGCAACTGGGGTACTCCCTGAGAAAACAACGGGCAGCGAGAACAACGGGGAGTGCTGGACCACCGATGCGGCCCATCGGCCACTCGAGGTGGGGTGGCTACAAGTCGGCGGCAAGACGAATCAGGAGCATCTGGACTTCCTTATGGGTAGCAGGCGCAACATGTACACGCGACATGGCGGTGTCAAGCTCCCTGTCGATCTCGGCGACGGCATGGCCGCCTACTTGACGAACAGCCCATCGACCGACCAACCGTACCGGGTGAGCGCGACGTTTCTCTGTGACCGCAAGCATCGAATGATAGACATCTATCTGGCCCAAGTAGCCAAAGGCAGAGATGCGATCAAGGACATGACCGAGCTCATGCGCATTGCCCAAAAACGCTATGGCGAGGTGTACAACTGCACTCCCGGCACATAACAATCCACAGCGCAGACGACTCGACCGCGCCTCCCGCTGTTCGTGGGGCGCGGCGGGGGTATCACTCTAAGTGTGGAAATGATCACTATGGGTAGATGAGTCTAGGTAGATCATCTTAACGCTTCGGGGGGAGCGTCCATCATGACCAACACACGGGGATCATCGGCTCTGACCACCACTTTCACGCCAGACCACGAGCAGACGGGAGGTTTGGCACGGGCTGCTCATCATGGCGGGGAAAAATCCCCCCATCGTGAAGGCGAGGTGCCATTGCGCGACCTGCTCGGCGATCAAGTGCTGGACCTGCTGCTGGAGCGCTCGAAAGACGGCAAGGGCGGGCTGCGGCTGACCGGCGAGGGCTCGATGCTCGGCGAGCTGGTCAAGGCGGTGCTGGAACGCGCCCTGGAGGCCGAGCTGTCGTCGCATCTGGGCTATGGCAAGCACGACCCGGCCGGCAACGGGACCGGCAACTCCCGCAACGGCAAGATCGGCAAGACCGTGCAGACCGGAGTCGGGCCGGTCCGGCTGACCGTGCCGCGCGACCGGGCCGGCACCTTCGAGCCGATCCTGGTGCCCAAACGCGCCGGCCGCATCTCCGGCGGCCTGGACGACATGATCATCAGCCTGTACGCGCACGGCATGAGCGTGCGCGACATCCAGCACCACCTACGCCAGATCTACGAGGTCGAACTCAGCCATGAGGCGATCTCCAACATCACCGACGCCGTGCTGGAAGAGGTCCGCGCCTGGCAGGCCCGTCCGCTGGAGGCGGTCTACCCGGTGGTGTTCCTGGACGCCATCGTGGTCAAAGTGCGCGACAACCACAGCGTCCAGGCCAAACCCGCCTACCTCGCCATCGGCATCGACGCCGACGGCGAGAAACACGTCCTGGGCATCTGGCTGGCCAAGACCCCACTCGACCACGCCACCGCCGGCGAGTCGGCCCGCTTCTGGAGCGCGGTCATGACCGACCTGAAAAACCGCGGAGTGTGCGACATTCTCATCGCCTGCACCGACGGCCTGAACGGCTTCGAAGAGGCCATCCACGCGGCGTTCCCGTACACCACCGTGCAGACCTGCGTCGTTCACATGATCCGCAACGCGCTGCGGCCGGTGGCCCGCCGCGACCGCGCCGCCGTGGCCGCCGAGCTGAAGAAGATCTACACCGCGCCCAGCGAGCAGGCGGCCTTCGACGCCCTGGCCGACTTCACCGCGTCCACCTGGGGCGAGAGGTATCCGCAGGCGGCCCGCGTGTTCGAGACCGCCTGGGACCGGTTCACCCCGTTCTTCGCCTTCACTCCCGGAGTGCGCCGACTGCTCTACACCACCAACGGCATCGAGTCCCTGAACTACCAGCTGCGCAAGGTCACCAAGGCCCGCGGGCACTTCCCCGGCAACGACGCCGTGGTCAAGCTGCTCTGGCTGGCCATCATCAACATCGAGGACAAACGCGCCCGCGAACGCGCCACACACAAGGAACAAACCGGGAAAATCAAGAACTCGCCCAGCACCGCCCGCCTCATCGAAGGTCAACGCACCATCGGCTGGCGCGAAGCACTCATCGAACTCGACATCGCCTATCCAGGCCGGATCAGGTAAAGAAGACCCTTCATCACCCAGAAAGGATCTTTACACACTTGAAGTGACAAGCTCGGCGCGGCCGAGTGAGTGGGCACGGGGCCTTGTGGGCGCGTACCCGAGAAGCCGGGCCCCGGCAGGTCGGTGCCGGGGCCGGATACAGAGAATCAGCGGGAGGCGCGGTTGACCGCGGAGATGATGGCCTTGAGGGAGGCCGTGGTGGCGTTGGCGTCGATGCCGACCCCCCACAGCACCCGCCCGTTGACCTCGCACTCCAGGTAGGACGCCGCCTTGGCGTCGGTGCCGGCGCTCAGCGCGTGCTCCACGTAGTCGAGGACGCGCACCTGGATGCCCACCCCCGCGATGGCGTCGATGAACGCCGAGATCGGGCCGTTGCCGGTGCCGTCGATCTCGCGGATCTCCCCGTCGAGGCGGACGTCGGCGCCGATGCGGTCCTTCTCGTCCACGGTGGATTCGTGGCGGTGGGCCATGAGGCTGAGGCGGCCCCAGCGGTTGGCCGGGTTGGGCAGGTATTCGTCGCGGAAGATGTCGAACATCGCGGCCGGGCTGATCTCGCCGCCCTCGCTGTCGGTTCGGGACTGCACGACCTTGGAGAACTCGATCTGCAGCCGCCTCGGCAGGTCGAGCTGGTGGTCGGCCTTCATGATGTAGGCGACGCCGCCCTTGCCCGACTGGCTGTTGACCCGGATGACGGCCTCGTAGGAGCGGCCGATGTCCTTGGGGTCGATCGGCAGGTACGGGACTGCCCAGGTGAACTCGTCGACCGGAACCCCGGCCGCGGCGGCGTCTCGCTCCAGGTGCTCGAAGCCTTTCTTGATGGCGTCCTGGTGGGAGCCGGAGAAGGCGGTGTAGACGAGCTCGCCGCCCCACGGGTGACGCGGGTGCACGGGCAGTTGGTTGCAGTATTCGGTGATGCGGCGGATCTCGTCGATGTCGCTGAAGTCGATCTCGGGGTCGATGCCCTGCGAGAACAGGTTCATGCCCAGGGTGACCAGGCAGACGTTGCCGGTGCGCTCGCCGTTGCCGAACAGACAGCCCTCGATGCGGTCGGCGCCGGCCATGTAGCCCAGTTCGGCGGCGGCCACGGCGCTGCCCCGGTCGTTGTGGGGGTGCAGCGACAGGATGATCGAGTCGCGGTGCTTGAGGTTGCGGTGCATCCACTCGATCTGGTCGGCGTAGATGTTGGGGGTGGCCATCTCGACGGTGGCGGGCAGGTTGATGATGACCTTGCGGTCGGGGGTGGGCTGCCACACGTCGTTGACCGCGTCGCACACCTCGACGGCGTACTCCAGCTCGGTGCCGGTGAAGGACTCGGGAGAGTACTGGAAGTGGACGTCCACGTCGGTCGCGTCGGCCAGCTTCTTGACCAGCTTGGCGCCCTCGACCGCGATGGCGGTGATGCCGTCTTTGTCCTGGCCGAAGACGACGCGGCGCTGCAACGTGGAGGTCGAGTTGTACAGGTGGACGATGGCCTGCTTGGCGCCCTCGATGGACTCGAAGGTGCGCTCGATCAGCTCCGGCCTGGCCTGGGTCAGCACCTGGATGACCACGTCGTCGGGGACGCGGCCCTCTTCGATGATCTGCCGGACGAAGTCGAAGTCGGTCTGCGAGGCGGCCGGGAAGCCCACCTCGATCTCCTTGTAGCCCATGCGTACCAGCAGCTCGAACATCTGGAGCTTGCGGTGGGGATCCATCGGGTCGATCAGGGCCTGGTTGCCGTCGCGCAGGTCCACCGCGCACCATCGGGGCGCCCTGGTGATCACCTGATCAGGCCAGGTGCGGTCGGTGAGGCGGATCGGCTCGAACGGCTGATAGCGCTTGATCGGCATGCGGCTGGGCTGCTGAGCGGTCATGGTCTGCTGCTCCTCGTCGGTCGGAAGAAAGCGGCCGACGCGCACGACAGGCTCCGCGGCGAGGGAGCCGGCCTTAGAGGCCCTCGCCGCGGCAGCTAAGCAGGAGGCCGCGCAGCATGCCAAGCACGCTACCAGACGCTCTGGGATGCGCTGTCCCACATCTCGAATCCTGAGAAAGGTGGCGTGTCATCCCCAGGTGGGCAGGTCAGTCCAGCCGGACTGGGGATTGGGACGCTGAGGCGGGTGACGCAGCCCTCCAGCTTTCGTATTCGGAAATATTAACCTTTATCGCGACAAATAAGTGCTTTTCGAGTAGCGCGGTAGAAGGCGCAATGCCAGGCCAGGCACCGCCGTACTCCTGCTGGTCACGTGACCTTGGCAAGCTCGTAGGCCGAGATGGGACGGAAAGTGGACAGCACTGCCACCAGGTCAGCCTCAGCGATACCCGAACCGTTGAGCATGACCAGCGCATCGCCCGACCTGGCGAAGCCGGTGACCCAGGAGGACCCGGCACCGGTCCAGACCCATCGGTCTCCCGGGAGCGATTCGCATCGCAGCCGAACTCCAAAATTCTCGGTGACCGCCAGGCAGGAATCCCGCGGGTTTCCAACCGCGGCGGGCCAGACCGTGACCTGGATCTCGGAGAATCCCCGATTCGGCGTGGCGTCCCGCCAGTACTCCAGCCAGGTGGACGGTTCCGGCTCGTACTGCCCGGCGGCATTGAGATCCACGTGGACCAGCCGGTAACCCTGGATCGCTGGAGCGATCAGCGGCACGCCGGACCTCTCAAAGCTGCGGACTTCAAGCCAGGCCAGGATCTGCGGCTTGTACTGCGCCGCGCCCCAAGATCCGAGGGGCACGGCTACGACCAGGGCTACCGCCCACCAGCGAAGAGGCGACATGAACGACCACGCCGACAGGGCGAAGCCGACCACACCGCCGACCACGTAGACAGGGGCGACAAGGACCAGTAGAGAGCCGAAATACTCCGACTCCGGCACCGGCACCAGCACCGCGAGGGCACCGACGAGCAGCCAAGTCGCAGTGCCCCCGGCAAGACCGACCCCGCCCCAGCACGGCAGCCCGGCCAGCCGCGCGCCCACCGTGCCCAGGATCATCGCCAGGAGGAACATGGCCCGCGGGAGAACGGTCCCGTCGAAGTCCTCCCCCTGCATGTCCCCCCAGATGATGGCCGTGGGGATGCCCGTCACCAACCCGACGAGGGCTGCACGCCCCAGGACAGCGCTGGTCGATAGATCCTGCATTTCCCTATTGTCGGCGCTGGCCATGCCAGAACGAGTCCAGAACAACTCAATCTGGCATTGAGTACGGACTACATCTGGCGGTCGCCCGGAGTCCGCCAACTGAAGTGCTCGGTCACGAAGGACAAGGTCACGCGTGAGCGTATGTCTCCTGCGCGATGACGAGGCAGCGGCAGTCCTCGAACTCGGGCAAGCGACGAACCGTCCTCCTGAAACTGTCGTAGTGCCCCGGCAGACTCTTCAGCGACGCCCTCGGCGAGAAAGGTGGGCACCATGGCGCGCGGGGTGGGCCGTGAAAAGGTTCGCGAGCTGCTTGGGCTCGCCGTCTGGGAGGTTGAGTTGGCCGTCGAGACCGGCCTGCTGAGACGCCTTCCCGACCGCACCTTCGACCCCGTCTCGGTCAACGCGGCACAGACCGATGCGGAGCGCTTCCGGCGGATGCTGGCCGCCGAGCATCGGTGCAACGTCAGCCAGGCAGCTGCCAGGCTCGGCGTCTCGGCTGAACGCTTCAAACAGATCGCCGCCGGCCTGGCCCCTGTCGCCGTCGAGGAGATCAGGAAGTATGGCCGGACTCTTGTGGTTCGCTACTACCGCGCAGCGGACGTTGACGCGCTGGCAGACCTCGCCCACGCGGACGCCGAACTCCGAGCCGCGGCACGCGCCTACTCCCGTTCCGAAGCAGCCAGAAAGGCGGCCGGCACCCGCAGGCTCAACCTGGAGCGAGCGAAGACGGCTCGCGCTGAGGTCGAGGCCGCCAAGCCCGCCCCCGACGGAGATCCGGTCCAGGTGCTCGTCTGGACCGCGGCGCTGATGGAGGCCGCCGGTATCTGGCCTGGCCCTGTCAAGCGGCTCCGCCTCATCGCTGACCCGCTCGTCCCCCCGCTCGTCGCGACCCTGCGCGCAGCCCGCCTGCCCCGCGCCGACCTGGAGGCGATGCTCACCGGTCTGCTCACACGGGCGACTGAGTTGATCGGTCTCCTGGTCCCGCCGGCGGCAGCCGAACGGGAACTTGGCGTTCCCATCGACCTGATGCCCACCGATCTTCCCCGATTCGGAGATCATCTGTTCTCGCGCCTGCTCCATGAGCTGCTCTCCGCGCCGCCTCTCTGGCTGTTGCAGGCTCGGGCGGATCAGGAACTGCGACAGGCCGCCCACGCCGAGACGCACCGTGCCGCGGCAGAAGCCTCTCGACGCCGCCAGGCTGAACGGGCCGTCGTCGAGGCAGCCGATCGGGCGGCCTCCCGTCTGTCCAACGCGACAGTGGCGGAGCTCTTCGGCCTTCCTGCCGAAGTGATCCGGCTGCTGCGTCCCAAGAGCGGTCGTTGGTCCGCCCAGCACGTCGAGCATTTGCTGCGGAACCGCCCGCCTTGGCTACGGACGGAGAGCGCAGCCCGCGCGGAGGCCGATCGCCGTCGCCGCGCTGCCGACGATCGCCCTGCCCGACTGGCCGCGCGACGACTGTCCTGGCGCCGGCGCTGGGCGGAGGTGCTCGGTGTACCTCTCGAACAGGTCTCCCAGGCCATCGGACGCCCCACGCCGAGAGCGATCGAGGCCGTCAGACGGGAGTCACCGGACTGGGCTCGCCGACCATCGTCCAGCTGAAGAAGGCCCCGCGGCCACCCATAGTCCACGGGTTCGCGCTCGATATGGGTGACGATCCCCTCCGCGATACGGGAACCCGGCTTCCTTACCAGCGCAATACCACGTATAAGGCGTGTTTTATCACGTGGTGACTAGAGTCTTCGGCATGCGCGACGACGAGATTCTCACCAAGATCAGTGCTCTGGTCGACGAGGAGCACGAACTGCGTGAAAAGCTGACGGCCGGAGAGGTCACCACCGACGAGGAGCACGCCCGCGTCAAGGAGCTTGAGACGGCGCTCGACCGGTGCTGGGACCTGCTCAGGCAGCGCCGGGCCAGGCGCGGCGCAGGCGAGGACCCCGATGACGCCGCCGCCCGCACAGGCCGGACGATCGAGGACTACCGCCAGTAAATCGTTCGCGGCGGCAGGTGCGGGTGCGCTTTGCTGGACGCATGAGGATCCAGCGACTGGATGCCCACGAGCAGGGCGACCTGGTAGACAGCCTGCACGAGGCGTACGTGAGCGCCTACGCCGTCGACGACCAGGGCCCGCCCATCTCGTCGGCCCGCTTCGGCCGCTCCATGCGCGTGGGCCATCCTGGCAGGCGGGCCGAGGCCTGGGTGGTGGTCGAGGACGGTGTGGTCGTCGGCGGTTACGCCCTGTCGCTGCCGCTGCACCACAACGTTCACACGGCCTCGTTGTTCCCTCTCGCGGTCAGGCCTGAACGCCAGGGGCGGGGGCTCGGCTCGGCGCTGTTCGAGCACGCGGTGCGGCGGGTGCGGGCCGAGGGCAGGAAGCTGTTGGTCGTCGAGACGGCCGCCACCGGTTCCGGTGCGCGCTTCGCAATCGCGCACGGCATGACGGAGTCGCTCAGGGAGGCCCGCCGCACGCTCGATCTGCGCAAGGTCGACTGGGAGGCGTTGGAGCGCATGCGTCCCCCTGCGGACGGTTACCGTCTGGAACGCTGGATCGGCCCGACGCCCCCTGAGCTGCTGCCCGACCTCGCCACGGTCATGAACGGCATGAACGACGCCCCGCGCGACGGCGACTTCGAGGACGAGAACTACACCGTCGAACACCTCCGCGAGCGTGAGGAGTCGATGGCCGCGGTCGGCGAAACCGGCTACACCATGATCGCCCGCCGCGACTCCGACGGCGCGCCCGCCGGATACACGCGCATCGTCGTCGAGGGCGACGGCTCCGACGGCTGGGGCCACCAGGCGGACACGACGGTGCTGAAGGAGCACCGTGGCCATCGTCTGGGCCTGCTGCTCAAGCTCGCCAACCTGTTCTGGTTGCGCGAACGCGAGCCCCTGGTCGAGCGGATCATCACCTGGAACGCCATCTCCAACAGCCACATGCTCGCCATCAACGAGGCCATGGGGTTCGAGCTCTTCGACGAATGGACTCTGCGGCGATTGGACGTCCAGGCATAGAACACTCCTCCTCGGCGGGCTAATCTGAGCCTCTATGACCTTGGAGGCGTTGAGAGACGGAGATCCGCGCCAGGTGGGGCCGTACGCGCTCCTGGGCCGCCTGGGCGAGGGCGGGATGGGTGTCGTCTACTTGGGGCGGGGCCCCGACGGTTTACAGGTGGCCGTCAAGCTGATCCATTCGAGGATGGACGCCGACGCCGGCTTCAGGCGGCGTTTCGCCCGCGAGGTGGCCGCGGCCAAGCGGGTCGCCCGGTTCTGTACGGCTCCGGTGCTCGACGCCGACGTGGGCGGCGATGTCGCGTATCTGGTCACCGAGTATGTCGAGGGGCCCAGCCTGGGCGATGCCGTCCGCGAGTCGGGGCCGCTGAAGGGATCGGCCCTTGAGGGGCTGGCGGCCGCGATGGCGATGGCGTTGCGGGCGATCCACGGGGCCGGGGTCGTGCACCGCGATCTCAAGCCGTCGAACGTGCTGCTGTCCCAGGTGGGGCCCAAGGTGATCGACTTCGGCATCGCGCAGTTCACCGACGCGGAGGTCAGCAGTTCGATCGTGGGGACGCCGTCGTACATGTCGCCCGAGCAGGTGTCGGGGGCGACGATCGGGCCGGCGTCCGACATCTTCTCGTGGGGCTGTACGGTCGCTTTCGCCGCCGGGGGCGTGCCGCCGTTCGGGACGGGCTCGGTGCCGTCGATCCTGCTGCGCATCGTCAACGAACCGCCGGATCTGCGAGGGTTGTCCGGCACGTTACAGGAGCTGGTCGTGGCCGCGCTGGCCAAGAACCCCGCCGAACGTCCCACGGCCCAGAACCTGATGGACCGCCTCAGCACCGCCACCGGCCTCCTCCCCACCCCGGGCCTCCCCACCCCGGCCGCGCCCACCCCGCCTCCGGGCGGCGCAACGGCGGAACCGGGCAGTACCGGACCGAGTGGGCTGGGGTCGGGGCAGACGCATCCAACAGGCGCCCCGCACCCGCCTCTCTCAGAGCAGGAACAGGAGCCGAAGCAGGCGTTCAACCAGCGCAGGCTCCTGGCGGCCGCCGCGGCCGTGGTCGTCGCCGTGGCAGGCGCCTCGGCGGCCCTCATATGGCGCGACTCGAGCACCACCGCCACCCCCACAGCCAAGGCGACGGGAGTGCAGAACCTCCCGGCCACCGACGGCGCCATCCAGTCCGCGGGCCAGAACCCGCTGACAGCCCAGGGAGAGGTCCGCTTCTACTCCCGGCCGGAGCCCGCCGCCCAGAACCAGGCCGTCGTGTGGGAGAGGGAGGGCCGCAAGGGGGACGCGGCGCTGATGGACAAGCTGGCCAACGTCCCGCATGTCATCCGCCTGGACGAGTCCGGGGGCCAGGCCGAGGTGGAGGAGACACTCGCGGACGCGAAGGAGGCCGGCGGCCGCGTCCCCGTCTTCCTGATCAACTTGATGCCCGGCGGCGACTGCCAGCCCGTGCAGGACGGCGCCATGGCCACCTACCAGGGCTGGCTCAGAGGCATAGCAGGCAAGATCGGCAAGGCCCCGGCCGTGGTCATCCTGGAGCCCTCCAGCCTGGTCAAGCTCCCCGGCTTGAAAGACTGCGCCACCCTGCCGGGCACCCCCGAAGAGCGGTTCAAGGACGTCGCCGACGCCGTGCGGACCCTCAAGGCCAACCCCAGCACGGCCGTCTACCTCGACGGCGCCCAGGACCTCTACCCGGGCACCGAGACCATGGCCGAGCGGCTGATCAAGGCGGGCGTCGACAAGGCCGACGGGTTCTTCATCAACACGGCCGCCTACCAGCGCACGGCCAGGGCCGTCGAGTACGGCAAGAAGCTGTCCGCCTGCGTCAGCGTCCAGCGCAAGACCCGCAAGAACACCTGCCCGCCGGACGCCCAGGTGAACACGGCGACGATGCCCCACTTCGTCGTCGACACCGCCAGGAACGGCCAGGGTTCCTGGCGGCCGGAAAAGACGTACAAGGACCCGCAGACGTGGTGCAACCCTCCGGGCAGGGGCGTCGGCGACCGGCCCACCACCGACACGAAGGAGGAACTGGTCGACGCCTACCTGTGGATCGCCAAGGCGGGCGCCTCCAGCGGCAGGTGCCGGCGCGGCACGGACGGCGACAAGGACCCCGAGTACGGCAAGGTCGCGCCGAAGGCCGGCGAGTGGTGGCCCGAAATGGCGCTGGAGCGGGCGGTGAATGCCAACCCCGCGTTGCCGTGAGGTTAAGCCCAGGTAAGAGCTCATGTTAAGCGGACGTTAGATCTGCCCCCGCCTCCCTTGTCCGAACATCCTTCTGGGATCAGGCTCTGCCTGCAACTACTCCCCCCAGGAGGTTTCGAACGTGAGCAAAGCACGCGTGCCGTGGAAGGCAGTGGCCGGCGGTTCCATCGGCAATCTGGTCGAATGGTACGACTGGTTCGTCTACACCAGTTTCGCCGTCTACTTCGCCGCCTCCTTCTTCCCCGAGGGCAACGACACGGCGAAGCTGCTCAACACCGCGGCCATCTTCGCCGTCGGCTTCTTCATGCGCCCGCTCGGCGGCTGGCTGCTCGGCCGCTACGCCGACAGGAAGGGCCGCAAGGCGGCGCTCACGCTCACCGTCACACTGATGTCGGCCAGCGCGTTGCTGATCGCGATCGCGCCGACGTACGAGTCGGTCGGCTACTTCGGCGCCGTGGTGCTGGTGGTCGCGCGCCTGCTGCAGGGCCTGTCGGTCGGCGGCGAGTACGCGGCCAGCGCCACGTACCTGACCGAGGCCACCCCGCGCGGCCGCCGCGGACTGGCGTCGAGCTTCCAGTACGTCTCCATGACCGCCGGCCAGCTCGTCGGCCTCGGCCTGCAGATCATCCTGCAGAACACGATGTCCACGGAGGCGCTGCACTCCTACGGCTGGCGCATCCCGTTCATCGTCGGCGCCGCGGCCGCCGCGGTCGTGTTCTACCTGCGCCGCAACCTCCTGGAGACCGAGGCGTACGACGAGGAGGAGCGCGAGGCCGGGCAGGCCGGACGCGGCACGATCAAGGCGCTGATGGCCCACAAGAAAGAGGCGCTGCTGGTCATCGCCCTGACCATGGGCGGCACGGTCGCGTACTACACCTACACCACCTACCTCACCAAGTACCTCTCCCTCAGCGCCGGCCTGCCCAAGGAGACGGCCACGCTGGTCAGCTTCTGCGCGCTGTTCATCTTCATGTGCCTGCAGCCGCTGGCCGGAGGGCTGTCGGACCGCATCGGGCGCAGGCCGTTGCTGATCACGTTCGGGATCGGGTCGATGCTGGGCACGGTGCCGCTGATGACGGCGCTGGGCGGGGTGCAGGGGTTCGGCGGCGCGCTGGTGCTCTCGCTGATCGGCCTGATCATCGTGACCGGCTACACCTCGATCAACGCCGTGGTCAAGGCCGAGTTGTTCCCGACGCACGTGCGCGCGCTCGGTGTGGCGCTCCCGTACGCGATCGCGAACGCCCTGTTCGGCGGTACCGCCGAGTACGTGGCGCTGTGGTTCAAGAACAACGGCATCGAGTCCGGCTACTTCTGGTACGTCGCCGGCTGCGCGGCCGTGTCGCTTGTGGTCTACCTCACGATGCGGGAGACCAAGGACGCCGCCCTGTCGCGGGCCGAGCAGTCCGCGAAGGACTCCGTACCGGTCTAACCTGGCATTATGCGCGTTCTCCTGGTCGAGGACGACGATCGGCTCGCGTCCGCGCTCACCACGGCACTCGCCCGCCACGGCCATCAGGTCACCCGGGCGGGGCTGGCCGTCGACGCCCTCCGACTGGCGGGGGGCGTCGACTTCGTCCTGCTCGACCTGGGGTTGCCCGACATGGACGGGCTCGAGGTGCTGCGCCGCCTGCGCCGGGTGTCGGCGGTGCCGCTCATCGTCGTCACGGCCCGTACGGAGGAGCGGGAGGTGCTGCGCGGGCTGCGTTCCGGGGCCGACGACTACCTGGTCAAGCCGTTCCGCACGGTGGAGTTGATGGCTCGCATGGAGGCGGTGGTACGGCGCGGCACCCGGCCGAGGCCGGCCCGCGACGACGTGGTCAGCGTGGGCGACGTCCGCATCGACCTGGAGTCCAGGCAGGTCATGGTGGCCGGGGAGGCGGTGACGCTGACCAGGCGGGAGTTCGAGGTGCTGGCGTTGCTGGCCCGTGAGCCGGGCGTGGTGCGGGGCAGGGAGGAGATCCTCGACGAGGTCTGGGGCGACCCGCTGCTGTCGGCGTCCCGCTCGCTCGACGTCCACGTGGCCAATCTGCGTTCGAAGACCGGCCGTCCGGGGCTGGTGGAGACGTTGCGCGGCACCGGCTACCGGCTGGGCTCGACAGCGTGAACTCGCGCCTGGTGATCACGTTCACCACCTTGATCGTCTTTCTCATCGCAGCGCTGGCCGTGCCGCTCGGGCTGGCCTACGCCACCCACAGGACCAACCGCCTGCTGCTCGACCGCCGCGCCGACGCCACCCGCTTCGCCGAACTGGCCGACCAGGCGGCGCGCGACAACGACTATTCGGGGTTGATGGCCGAGGTCACCCGCTACGCCGACCTGTACGGCGCGGCCGTGCGCGTGCGCGACCGCGGCGGCTCGATCCGCGTCACCGCGGGCCGCTTCGACGCCGACGACCGTGACGCGCTGCGTCTTGCGCTGGCCGGCCGCACGACCGAGGACCTGCCCACGATCACCCCGTTCGGCCCGGCCATGGTGCTGCTGGCCGAGCCGGCGGGCAGGGACGCGCAGCTTTCCGGCGTGGTCCTGATCGAGGCGCCGACCGAGCGGGCCAGGGCCGAGGTGCTGCTGGTGTGGGCGACACTCGCGGTCGGGGCGCTGGTCGCGGTGGCGTACTCGGCGCTGGCGGCCAGGCGGCTGGCCCGCTGGATCCTGCGTCCGGTCACCGAGCTCGACCGCACCACCCAGGCCATCGCGCAGGGCCGGATGGACGCGCGGGCGCATCCGGGCGCGGGCCCGTCGGAGCTGCGGCGGCTGGAGGAGCGCTTCAACGCGATGGCCGACGCGGTCTCCGGGGCGATGGAGCGGCAGCGGGCGTTCGTGGCCGACGCCTCCCACGAACTGCGTACGCCGCTGACCGTGCTGGGGCTGCGGCTGGAGAACCTGGAGCCGCACCTGCGCGGCGAGGGGACGGCCGAGTTCGAGGAGGCGATGGCGGAGCTGGACCGGCTGGCGCTGCTGGTGGAGGACCTGCTGGCGCTGGCCAGGGTGGAGGCGGGCGCGGCCGTCGAGGGCAGGGCCGTCGAGCTGGGGCCTCGGCTGGCGACCTGGCGGGAGGTGTACGCGGCCAAGCGGGTGGCCCTGGTGGCGGAGGTGCGGGAGACGGCGCAGGTGCCGGAGGCGGCGGCCAGGATCGCCGACATCGCCCTGGACAACGCCCAGAAGTTCGTGCCCGAGGGCGGCACGGTGACGGTCACCCTGGCGGACGGGGTGCTGGGGGTGGCCGACGACGGGCCTGGGCTGGGCGAGGAGGAGCGCTCGGAGGCGCTGGGGCGGTTCTGGCGCTCCGGGGCGCACGCCAACGTGCCGGGCAGCGGGCTGGGCCTGGCCATCGCCGCCGAGCTGGCCAGGGCGTGCGGGGCCACGCTGCGGCTGCTGCCGGCCGAGCCCCACGGGCTGATCGTAGAGCTGCGCCTGAACCAGGCGTATCAGCCGTAGACGGAGCGGTAGTAGCGGATCGCGCCGGCGTGGAGCGGCACGACGCCGGTGCCGATCGCGTAGCGCTCGTCGAGCCGTCCGCCGGGCGCCGATGGGGCCTGGAGGCGGTCGCGGGCGTTGAAGAGCGTCTCGGTGATCGTGTACGCCAGGTCGCCGGGCAGCGTGGCCCGGCACATCAGGTAGCTGGGGGTGCCCACGGTCGGCACCGGCGCGGCGCCCCCGTACGTGCCCGCGGGGACGGTGGCGTGCTCGTAAACCGGCCCGAACCCGCGCCGCATCACCGGCACCAGCCGCTCCAGCGGCACCAGGCGGACGTCGTCGAGCGCGGCCAGGGCGGGGGTGGGCACGCCGCCGGACCAGAAGAACGCCTCGATGTCGCCGCCGCGCAGGGCCTTGATCGAGGCGTCGAGCTCCAGCCTGACGACCTTGGGCGGGCGCTCCAGCGCCGCGGCGGACAGCACGCGGGTGGCGGTGACCGCAGTGCCTGAGCCCTCCTCGCCGATCGACACCGCCCGCCCGGCCAGTTCCTCGATCCCGGTGATCGGCGAGGTCCTGGCGACGACCAGGTGGACGTAGTTCATGTACATCCTGGCCAGCGCCAAGACCGGCTGGCGGCGCACGCGTACGGCGTCGTCGGCGCTGTCGGCCAGCGAGAACCCCGCCTCGGCCCGCCCGTCGGTCATCATCGTCAGGTTCTGCACACTGGCGGCGGTCCGCAGCACCCGCGCCCGCAGCCCCTCGCGCCGCAACTCCTCGGCGAGCCGGTCTCCGAGCTGCCCGTACGGCCCTCCGGCCGGGCCCGTCGCCAGCCGCAGCTCCGGCAGGTCCTCCCCCGAGCCCGAGCACGCGGCCGCGAACGCGGCCAGGCCGAGGAGGGCACGACGGGATATGGACATGAATTCACGGTATCTGGTGTCACAGAATGGACCTGTGACCGCACATCTGCGCATCTCATCCGAGTTGAGGATGTTCCTGCCCGTGAGCCGCCGCCGGGAATGGCAGGAGGTGACTCCCGACGCGACCTCGACGCTGGGCCACCACGTCGAGTCGATCGGCATCCCGCTCACGGAGGTGGGCCCGATGGTGGCCGACGGCCGCGGAGTGCCGCCGTCGTACCTGCTGGCCTCCGGCGACGTGGTGGAGGTGCACCCCGTGCCGCGGCCCCAGCAGCTTCCGCGGGAGCCGCGCTTCCTGCTGGATGTGCACCTGGGCACGCTGGCGCGGCGGATGCGGCTGCTGGGCATCGACACGGCCTACCACAACGACATGGACGACCCGGCCCTGGTGGTGCAGGCCAACGAGGAACGCAGGGTGCTGCTCACCCAGGACCGCGGCCTGCTGCGCCGCCGCGCGCTGTGGCTGGGCGCGTACGTGCACGGTTCCCGCCCCGCCGACCAGCTCCGCGACCTGCTGGAGCGTTTCTCGCCGCCGTTGCGCCCGTGGACGCGCTGCACCGCGTGCAACGGCGTGCTCGTGCCGGTGACCAAGGGCGAGGTGGAGCCCCTGCTGGAGGCGGGCACCCGCCGCAACTACGACGTCTACGGCCGCTGCCGCGACTGCGGGCAGGTCTACTGGCACGGCGCCCACGGCGCGCGGCTGGAGGAGATCGTGCGGTCGGCGCTGGCCTGGGCCGCGCATCAGCAACCGGTAAGGCGTCTTTCCTCTTCGTAAATGGCCACGGAGTTGATCAGAAAGTGCCCATTCTTTGGGACATTCTTAGGCCGTTCCAGCATTCCCTGATTAGTGGCCATAACGCTATTCAGGTGTATGCTTCAACCCAAGAGTCGGAGAATCTTTCACAATTCGGCGTTGACATCCACAAGACGACGACGCCACCTTTCGCATACCCTAAAAGGCTGAAATAGTCCGATTTGCCCTACTTTCCGAAGCCGCGACGCGCTATTTCGGCCCATATCGTACGCCTTGCCGCAGGTCATACTCCTGATTGGAGGATTTGCGCGATATGTCCGATAACGCGAAGCCCGGCAACGGGGCCCCCGAGACGGGGGCGAAGAGATGGAAGAAGGCGACGGCCGTCACCGGCATGGCCACCGCCCTGGTCGGCCTCGCCACCGCCATCGTGCAATTCACCCAGGCCGGCACCAGGAGCGCCGCGCCCGCGATCGCCATCACCTCTCCGGGCACCGGCGCGGGCGCCACCGCCTCGGCCTGCCAGACGGTCCTGGGAATGGCCAACGTGGCCGACGGCATGACCCTGATCGTGGCGGTGCGCCGCACCACGGGCACACCGCGGTCGAAAACGAAGTTCTATCGCGTCGACACCGCCAGGTCCACGGGGCGGTGGAACGTCACGGTCTCCCTAGAAGGGGAGAATCCGAATACCGCGGGTCAGTGGTATTCCATCACCGCTTTCACCATGCCGGTCGGATGGGCCGATTTCCTGGAGAAGGTCGGCGGCTCGGCGGACGGCCCGTTGATTACCGCCTCCACGATGCCGCCCTACGATGGCGAGGCGCCGTCCATCGACGTCCAGCGAGTAGCCGGGCAGGGGTTCTGCTGACTGGCTACTCGTACATATCCACACAAACCCGGAGCTCCTTGAGCGTACGCGGCTCCAGATGTGAAATCCTGAGGCGGATATCCTCCCCCCAAGGAAGGGTCGCGTGGAATTTCGCATCATGGGGCCGCTCGAAGTGACCGGCAGCGGCCGCGATCGCACACCCACGACGCCCAAGCACCGCGATCTGCTGGCGATGTTCCTGCTCAACGCCGGCCGGCCGATGACGGTCGAGCGGCTGCGGCGGCTGCTGTGGCCGCGCGAGGGCGGCGACCGCTCCGACTCACTGGTCCGCGGCTACATCGGCCAGCTCCGCCAGCTCCTCGGCAAAGACGTGATCACCACCGTGTCCGGCTCGTACGTGCTGGCCATCGGCGACGACCAGCTCGACGTCGACCGCTTCAGGCTGCTGGTCGACAAGGGGGCCTACGAGGAGGCCCTGGGCCTGTGGCGGGGCGAGGCCCTGGAGGACATCGACCCCGAGGGCGAGCGGTGGGTCGAGACGCGCCGGCTGCGCGAGGAGCTGGAGGAGCTGCGGCTGCTGGCCCTGGAGCGCAGGCTGCAGGCCGACCTCGACGCGGGCCGCCACCGCGAGCTGCTGGCCGAGCTGCGCCGGCTGACCAAGCAGCATCCGCTGTGGCAGCGCTTCCGCGGCCAGTACATGCTGGCCCTCTACCGCAGCGGCCGCCGGGTCGACGCGCTGGCCGCCTACGCGGTGCTGCGCGACCAGCTCGACGGCGGCCACGCGATCGAGCCCGACCCCGAGCTGCAGCTCCTCTACCACCGCATGCTCCACGACGACGCCTCGCTGCACGTCTCGGCGGGCCCGCCGGTGCTGCTGCCGCCCGACGTGAACGGGTTCACCGGCCGGGCCGGGCTGCTCGACCAGGTGGTCGGCGGCCAGATCGTGGTGCACGGCCAGGCGGGGGCGGGCAAGTCGGCACTGGCCGTGCACGCGGCCTGGCGGGCGCGTGAGAACTTCCCCGACGGCATCCTGTACGCCGACTTACGCGAGACGACCACGCCCTCGGCGGTTCTTGAGGACTTCCTGCGCTGGCTGGGCTGCCCGGCCCAGGCCATCCCCGCCACGCCCGAGCAGCGCGAACGGCTGTTCCGCACGTACACGGCCAACCGCCGCCTGCTGGTGCTGCTCGACAACGCGATCGGCGAGGCGCAGGTGCGGCCGCTGCTGACCTCGTGCCCGACGATCGTGACGAGCCGCTCCTCGCTGGGCGGCCTGACGGGCGCGCGGCGGATCTGGCTCGGCGTGCTCGACGACGGCGACTCCCTCAACCTGCTCATGCGGAGCTCGGGCCGCGCGCCCGACGACGCCCTGCGCCGGCTGGCGCGCTTCTGCGGCGGCCTGCCGATCGCGCTGCGCATCGCGGGCTCCCGCCTGGCGGCCAGACCGGAGTGGACCGCCGACTACCTGGTGGGCCTGCTGGAGGACGAGCACGAGCGGCTCGACGGGCTGCGCGCCGGCGACCAGGCCGTGCGCAGCGCGTTCGCGATCGGGTTCGACGGCCTGCCCGAGGCGGCCAGGCTGACGTTGTGCGGGCTCGGCGCCCTGTCGGCGCCCGACTTCGCCGACTGGGTCACCGACCAGCTCGGCGGGCAGGCCGAGGCGCTGGTGGACGCGGGCCTGCTGGAGACGTACGGCGTCGACGTGGCCGGCCAGGTCCGCTACCGGCTGCACGACCTGACCCGGCTGTTCGCCCGCGAGCAGCCGGTGCCCGGGGTGCTGGCGAAGCTGGCGGCGGTGGTGCTGGCCAGGGTGCGGGCCTCGCGGTTCTCGCTGGTGTCGGGCGACCCGGCCACGGCCGTGGCCACCAGGGACATCAGGGAGTCGGTCGAGTGGCTGGCGGCCGAGCGGGCGTTCCTGGCCGGCCTGGTCACCGACCTGCACACGGCGGGGCTCGACGACGAGTGCTGGCA
Organism: Nonomuraea purpurea; assembly: GCF_042650645.1. NCBI lineage: Bacteria > Bacillati > Actinomycetota > Actinomycetes > Streptosporangiales > Streptosporangiaceae > Nonomuraea > Nonomuraea purpurea. The sequence continues at coordinate 134,302 of NZ_JBHSBI010000001.1, read as the reverse complement.
GCTCGTCCACCTGCTGGCCCCCTACCTCGAACGCCACCGCTTCCTGGACGACTGGCGGACCCTGACGTGGCTGGCGCTGGAGTCGGCGCGGCGGGCGGCCGACGAGCGGGGCGAGGCGCTCATCCTGCTCGACCAGGGCGACCTGCACCTGGCCGAGCGCGAGTGGGACCGCGCCTACGAGCGGCTGAGGCAGGCGCTCGACATGTTCATGGGGCAGGGCCGCCGGCGCGAGGTGAACCGCGCCAGGTGCCGGCTCGGCCGCGTGCACCTGGAGCGGGGCCGCCTGCAGGAGGCCGAGCGGGCCCTGCTCGCCTGCCTGGAAGGCGCCGGCAACCAGCGCGACCTGGCCGAGGCCGAGCACGTGCTCGGCGCGGTGCTGCGCCGGGCCGGCCGCCTCGACGAGGCCGCCGAGCGCCTCCTGGCCGCCATCGGGCGCCTGGCCGAGCTGGGCGACCGCCACCGGCAGGCCGACACGCTGCTCGACCTGGCCAACGTACGCCTGGCGCAGGCGGCCAAGCCCGACGCCAGGGCCGCCGCCGAGCAGGCCAGGGGCATCGCCGTCCGGCTGGGCGACCGCCTGCTCGACGCGCGCGCCCTGCTGGCCCTGGCCGGCGTCAACCGGGCGGAGGGCGCGGTGGAGCGGGCCCGCGAGCTGGCCGGGGCGGCGCTGGAGGTCTTCGAGAAGACCGGCGACCGGCGAGGCGCCGCCAACGCCCGCGCCCTGCTGGCCCAGGGTTAGACCGCCAGGAGGCGGCGGACGTCCTCGCGGTGCAGCTCTTCTGCGGCGCCGGTGCGCACGACGTGCCCGCCGTCGAGGATGACGAACGTGTCGGCCAGCCGAAGCGCGATGTCCAGGTACTGCTCGACGAGGAGCACGGCCGGCCCCGAGGCGTGCAGCCGTTCGATGGCCGCCTCGATCTCCAGGATGATCGACGGCTGGATGCCCTCGGTCGGCTCGTCGAGGATGAGCAGCCTGGGCTTGGTCACCAGGGCACGCGCCATGGCGAGCTGCTGTTGCTGGCCGCCCGACAGGTGGCCGGCGCTGCGTTTGAGCAGCGGCCGCAGCGCGGGGAAGATCTCCAGCGCCTCGTCGATGACCTCCTTGGGCTGTTTGGCGGCCTCGACGGCCACCAGCAGGTTGCCCAGGACGGACAGCTGGGGGAAACACTGGTGGCCCTGGGGGACGTAGCCCATGCCGAGCCGTACCCGTTCATGTGGTTTGAGCCTGGTCACGTCGCGGCCGTCGAACATGACCGTGCCCGCCGTCGCGGGCAGCACGCCCATGACGGTGTTGAGCAGCGTGGTCTTGCCGACGCCGTTGCGGCCCATGACACAGACGAGCTGACCCGGCCCGACCTCCAGCGAGACCCCGAACAGGACGCGGGCCCGCCCGTACCCCGACTCAAGGCCGCTCACCGACAACATCGCTCGGCCTCCTTCCCAGATAGACCTCCTGCACGCGCGGGTCGGCGCTGACCTCGTCCACCGATCCCTCCACGAGCACCTTGCCCTCGTGCAGCACGCTCACCTTCGAGGCGTGCCGCCGCAGGAACTCCATGTCGTGCTCCACCACGATCACCGTGTGCTCGTCGGCGATCTGGGTGAGCAACTCCCCCGTGCGTTCGCGTTCGTCCTTCGACATGCCGGCCACGGGCTCGTCCAGGAGCAGCAGCCGGGGGCGCTGCGCCAGCAGCATCCCGATCTCGAGCCACTGGCGCTGGCCATGGGAGAGAACTCCCGCAGAACGTTCGGCGAGCTCTTCCAGCCCGGTCCTGGCCAGGGCCTGCTCGACGGCCTCCGACACGCCCCTGCGCCGCCGGGCCAGCGACCACAGCGGCCTGCGGAAACTGGCGGCCAGGTCGAGGTTCTCGATCACGGTGAGCTCCTCGAACACGACCGACGTCTGGAACGTGCGGCCGACGCCCAGCCGGACGATCTGGTGCTCCTTCCTGCCGACCAGGTCGTAGCCCTCGAACCGCACGCTGCCGGCCGCCGGCCGGGTCAGCCCGGTGATCACGTCGATGAGCGTGGTCTTGCCCGCCCCGTTCGGCCCGATCAGGAAGCGCAGCTCGCCCTCGGGCACGGTCAGATCGACGCCGTCGAGCGCGCGGAAGCCGTCGAAGACCACCTGGACGTCACGGAGTTCGAGCACGTCGCAACCTCCCTGCGATGCCGACGATGCCCTTGGGGGCCAGCGTCATGACGAGGATGAACAGCGCGCCCTGCAAGTACAGCCAGCCGTCGGCGAACTGTTCGCTGAAGGCCGTCTTGGCGTAGCCCATGACGACCGCGCCGAGCACGGCCCCGGCCAGCGCGTGCCTGCCGCCGACGGCCACCGCGACGACCAGTTCCAGCGAGGGCACCACGCCGAGCAGCGCGGGCGAGATGATGCCGACGACGGGCACGAACAGCGCCCCCGCCAGCCCCGCCATGCCCGCCGAGATGGCGAAGGTGACGGTCTTGACCAGCGCCGGGTCGTAGCCGAGGAAGCGCACCCGGTCCTCGCCGTCCCTGACGGCGACCAGCAGCCGGCCGTAGCGGCTGTGCACGAGCTGCCGGGTGGCCAGGTAGAGCCCGCCCAGGACGCAGGCCACGACCAGGTAGAGCCCGCGCTGGGTGGAGTCCTGCGCGAGGTCCTGGCCGAACAGCTCGAAGAAGTTCGTCATACCGTTGGTGCCGCCGCTCAGGCCCTGCTGGCCGACCAGCAGGATGACCATGGCGGCGGCCAGCGCCTGGGTGAGGATGGCGAAGTACGCGCCGCGTACCCGCTGGCGGAACACCAGCGTCCCGAGGAGCACCGCGAGCAGCGCAGGACCCGCCACGGCCATGCCCAGCGCGAAGACCGGGCTGGCGAACGGCGCCCACAGCGCGGGCAGCGACTCCACGCCGCTCCACACCATGAAGTCGGGCAGCCCGCCGCCGGCCTCGGTGAGTTTGAGATACATCGCCATGGAGTAGCCGCCGAGCCCGAAGAAGACGCCCTGTCCGAGCGTGAGCATGCCGCCCTGTCCCCAGGCCAGCCCGATCCCGAGCGCGACGATCGCGTAGCACAGGTACTTGGCCAGCAGGCCCAGCCGGAACGGCTCCAGCAGCAGCGGCGCCGCCACCAGCGCGATGACCGCCACGGTCGCGAACGGCAGATGAGCTCTGATCATGTGAGCGCCCTCGACCTGAGCACGAACAGCCCCTGCGGCCGCACCTGCAGGAACGCGATGACCACGGCCAGGACGACGACCTTCGCCAGCGAGGCGTCCGACCAGAACTCGGCGTAGGAGTTGAGCAGCCCGAGCCCGATCGCGGCCAGCACCGCGCCCCTGAGCTGCCCGAGCCCGCCCGCCACGACGACCAGGAAGGCGTCGACGATGTAGTACGTCCCCAGCGCGGGCCCGACGGGCCCGATGAGCGTCAGCGCCACCCCGGCCACGCCCGCCAGCGCGGAGCCGATGAAGAACGTCAGCATGTCCACCCGGCCGGTGTCGATGCCGCTGGTGGCGGCGAGTTGCCGGTTCTGCACCACCGCCTGCGTCCTGCGGCCGAGCCCGGTCCTGGTGAGGTAGGCCCAGACCGCGACCACGCCGGCCACGGCCAGCCCCATGATGAACAGCCGGTTGTACGGCAGGATCCCCACTCCTCCCGTCAACCAGGACGGGGCGGGCACCTGCACGTTCGGCGCGCCGAACAGGTCGCGGGCCAGCTGCTGCAGCACCAGGCTCACCCCCCAGGTGAGCAGCAGCGTGTCCAATGGCCGGCCGTAGAAGTGCCGGATCGCGGCCCGCTCCAGCACCAGCCCCATGAGCCCCGCGACCAGGAACGCGACCGGCAGCGCGAGCACCAGGTCCCCGAGCAGGAACGCGGTGTAGGCGCCGGCCATGATGAACTCGCCGTGCGCCATGTTGATCACGCCCATCTGCCCGAAGGTGAAGGTCAGCCCGAGCGCGATGAGCAGCAGCACGGCCCCGATCGACAGCCCGATGGGGAGCTGGTTGACGAAGGCCGTCATCACTGGCCCGCCGACAGACCGGCCGCCCACGGGTAGCCCTTGAGGTACGGGTCCGGTTTGATCGGCTTGCCGGAGTCCCAGACCTGCTTGATCAGGCCGTCGGGCTGGACGATGCCGATGCGGGCGGTCTTGTACATGTGCTGGGTCTCGCCGTCGATGGTGACCAGGCCCTCGGGGCGTTCGAGCGCGATGCCGGGCGCGGCCTTCCTGACCGGCTCCACCTCGGTGCTGCCCGCCTTCTTGACCGCCTCGGCCCACAGGTAGACGGCGTTGTAGCCGGCCTCCATGGGGTCGCTGGTGACCTTGCCGCTGCCGTACTTGGCCTTGTACGCCTTGACGAAGGCGGCGTTGGCGGGGGTGTCGGTGGTCTGGTAGTAGTTCCAGGCGACCGGCTGGCCGGCGATGTTGTCCACGCCGATGCCGGTGACCTCCTCCTCGGCGATGCTCACCGACAACACCGGCATGTTCTCGGCGGAGGCGGCGCCGGCGCTCTTGAGCTGCTTGAAGAAGGCGACGTTGCTGTCGCCGTTCAGGGTGTTGAAGACGGCGTCCGGCCGCGCCTGCACGACCTTGTTGACCAGGGTGGAGTACTCGGTGTGGCCGAGCGGGGTGTATTCCTCGCCGAGGATCTCCATCCCGTTCGCCGCCGCGTACGCTTTGATGATCTTGTTGGCGGTTCTGGGGAAGACGTAGTCGCTGCCCACCAGGAACACCCTCTTCTTGCCCTGCTCCTTCAGGTAGTCCAGGCCGGGGATGATCTGCTGGTTGGTGGTGGCGCCGGTGTAGAAGATGTACGGCGAGCTCTCCAGGCCCTCGTACTGCACCGGATACCACAGCAGCGCCTTGTAACGCTCGAAGACCGGCAGCATCGCCTTCCTGCTGGCCGAGGTCCAGCCGCCGAAGACGGTGGCGACCTTGTCCTGTCTGATCAGCTTGGTGGCCTTCTCGGCGAACGTGGGCCAGTCGGAGGCGCCGTCCTCGACCACCGGGACCAGCTTCTTGCCGAGCACGCCGCCCGCCTTGTTGATCTCCTCGATGGCGAGCAGTTCGGCGTCGCGCACGGTGACCTCGCTGATCGCCATCGTGCCGCTGAGGGAGTGGAGGAGCCCGACCTTGATCTCGTCGGACCCGGCGGCGGGCTCGGCGCCGGATCCGCAGGCCGTGAGGGCCGATAGCAGAACGGCGCAGACAATCGGGCGGGAAATGCGCACGGCGGTTCCTTCCTGGCGACCGGTCCTGCCTGAAAGGTGACTCCGCGTTATTTCCCGGGAAGATCCCGTACGTTAATAGGCCATTGCCAAGATTTCACAAATGCACAAAACCCGACATATGGGGGTTCGTCCGAGGGCGAAACCAACACGACATGGCTCGGCAACAGCGAGGAAACCACTGATTCCTATGGTCCGGCCATGCGGCTTACCTCACACGAGCAGGAGCGGCTGCTCATCCACGTCGCCGCCGGGGTCGCGCGCGAGCGGCAGGCCAGGGGCCTGCGGCTCAACCACCCCGAGGCTACCGCCATCATCGCCTCCTTCCTCATGGAGGGCGCCAGAGACGGGCGCAGCGTGGCCGATCTCATGGAGGCGGGCCGGTCGGTGCTCGGCCGGGCCGACGTCATGGAGGGCGTGCCGGAGATGCTGGAGAGCGTGCAGATCGAGGCGACCTTCCCCGACGGCACCAAGCTCGTCACCGTCCACAGGCCGATCCCGTGATCCCCGGCGAGTACGTCCACCCCGAAGGCTCCCACCCGCTCAACCCCGGCCGGGAGCGGGTCACCGTGCGGGTGGTCAACACGGCGGACCGGCCGGTGCAGGTGGGCTCCCACTACCACTTCGCCGCGGCCAACCCCGGGCTGGAGTTCGACAGGAAGACGGCCTGGGGGATGCGGCTCGACGTGCCCGCGGGGACCGCGCTGCGGTTCGAGCCCGGCCTCGCGCGTGAGGTGACGCTCGTGCCGCTGGCCGGCGAGCGGGTGGTTCCCGGCCTGCGGCCCGAGTGGGCGGGGCCGCTCGATGACTGAGATCTCACGCGCCCGCTACGCGGCGCTGTACGGGCCCACGGTCGGCGACCGGATCCGGCTGGCCGACACCGACCTGTTCATCGAGGTCACCCAGGATCTGTCGATGGGGCCGTCGGGCGCCGGGGACGAGGCCGTGTTCGGCGGCGGCAAGGTGATCCGCGAATCCATGGGGCAGGCCAGGACCACCCGGGCCGAGGGGGCGGCCGACCTGGTCATCACCGGCGCGGTGATCCTCGACCACTGGGGCGTGGTCAAGGCCGACGTGGGCATCCGCGACGGCCGCGTCCACGCCATCGGCAAGGCCGGCAACCCCGACACGATGGACGGCGTCGACCTGGTCATCGGGCCGTCCACGGAGGTGCTCGCGGGCAACGGCAAGATCCTCACCGCCGGGGCCGTCGACTCCCACGTGCACCTCATCTGCCCCCAGATCCTCGACGAGGCCATCGCATCGGGCGTCACCACGATCGTCGGGGGCGGCACCGGGCCCGTCGAGGGCACCAAGGCGACGACCGTCACCGGCACCTGGTACCTCGGCAGGATGCTGGAGTCGCTCGATGCCTACCCGCTCAACTTCGCGCTGCTCGGCAAGGGCAACACGGTCAGCGCCGAGGGCCTGTGGGAGCAGCTGCGGGCCGGGGCCTCCGGGTTCAAGCTGCACGAGGACTGGGGCTCGACGCCCGCCGCCATCGACGCGTGCCTGCGCGTGGCCGACGCCTCGGGCGTGCAGGTGACGCTGCACACCGACACGCTGAACGAGGCCGGGTTCGTCGAGTCGACGCTCAAGGCCGTCGGCGATCGGATGATCCACGCCTACCACACGGAAGGGGCGGGCGGCGGGCACGCGCCCGACATCATCCGCGTGGCCGCCCACCCCAACGTGCTTCCCTCCTCCACCAACCCGACCAGGCCGCACACCGTCAACACCCTCGACGAGCACCTCGACATGCTGATGGTCTGCCATCACCTCAACCCGTCGATCCCCGAGGACCTGGCCTTCGCCGAGTCGCGCATCAGGCCGACGACGATGGCGGCCGAGGACGTGCTGCACGACCTGGGCGCGATATCGATGATCGGCTCGGACTCGCAGGCCATGGGGCGTATCGGGGAGACGATCATCCGGACGTGGCAGACGGCGCACGTCATGAAGGGGCGGCGGGGGGTGCTGGGCTCGGGGCCGGCGGACAATGCCCGAGCCCAGCGATACATCGCGAAATATACGATATGTCCGGCTATTGCCCATGGTTTGGACGGCGAGCTCGGCTCCGTCGAACACGGCAAGCTCGCCGACCTCGTCCTGTGGTCGCCGGCGTTCTTCGGGGTCAAACCGGACCTGGTCCTCAAGGGCGGCGTCGTGGCCTGGGCCCAGATGGGCGACGCCAACGCCTCCATCCCGACCCCGCAGCCGGTGCTGCCCCGGCCCATGTTCGGCGCCTCACCGGCCACCGCCGCCGCCACCTCACTCCACTTCGTCTCCCCCCAGGCCGTCGAGTCCGGCCTCGCCGAGCGCCTCGACGTGCGGCGGCGGCTGGCGCCGGTGGCGGACGTGCGGCGGCGCGGCAAGTCGGCCATGCCGCTGAACGACGCCACGCCCAGGATCGAGGTCGCACCCGACACCTTCGAGGTCCGCGTCGACGGCGACCTCATCGAACCCGCACCCGCCGCCCGCCTGCCGCTGGCCCAACGCTACTTCCTGTTCTGATGGGCCCCGCCCTGCTCCTGCTCACCGACTCCCGCCTCCCCGCCGGGGGGCACGCCCACTCGGGCGGCACCGAACAGGCGATCGCGTCGGGGGCCGTGCACGACGTGCCGTCCCTGGCGGGCTTCCTGCGGGGACGTCTCCATACGGCGGGCACGGTCACGGCCGCCTTCGCAGCCGCCGCCTGCGCCCACGCCGCCAGCCCGCAAATCACCCCAGAACCCGCCACGCCCGTGGACGCCGCCTCCAGACCGGCCGCCCCCGGGCCCGCCACGACTGTGGACGCCGCCCTCGGACCGGCGCCGTTCGCCGTCACCGGTTCCTGGCCGATGTCGTGGGCGGTGCTCGACGCCGAGGTCGACGCCAGGACCGCGGCGCCCGCCCAGCGGGAGGCGTCCAGGACGCAGGGCAGGCTGCTGCTGCGGGTGGCCCGCCGCGTGTGGCCGTCCCCCATCTTGGAGGACCTTGCGCGAACCGTACCGAACCCGCATCATCCGATCGCGCTCGGCGCGGCTGCGCACGCGGCGGGCGCCACCCCCGAGGAGGCCGCCATGGCGGCGGCCTACCACGCCGTCAGCGGCCCGGCCACGGCGGCGGTCCGGCTGCTTGGCCTGGACCCGGTGGCCGTGCACGGACTGCTGGCCGACCTCACCCCCGACCTCACGGCCGTGGCCGCCCAGGCCCACCTGGCGGCCGCGGGCCAGGCCCCCGAGTCGCTGCCCGCGCACTCGGCCCCGGCTCTCGACCTCCTGGCCGAGCGGCACGCCCGCACCAAGATCAGGCTCTTCGTCTCCTAGGAAAGGACTCCCCGACATGGGCGCCGATCACGACGACCACCACCACACCCCCGACGGCCGAGGCCGGGCGCTGAGGCTCGGGGTGGGCGGCCCGGTGGGCAGCGGCAAGACGGCCCTGGTGGCCGCCCTGTGCAAAACCCTGGGCCCGTCCCTCTCCCTGGGCGTCGTCACCAACGACATCTACACCACCGAGGACGCCGACTTCCTGCGCAAAGCGGGCGTACTCGACAGTGAACGTATCCTCGCCGTCGAAACCGGCTGCTGCCCCCACACCGCCATCCGCGACGACATCGCCGCCAACCTCGACGCCGTCGAAACCCTGGAGTACCGGTTCGGCCCGCTGGACCTGGTGATCGTGGAGAGCGGCGGCGACAACCTGACGGCCACGTTCAGCCGGGGCCTGGCCGACCGGCAGATCTTCGTCCTGGACGTGTCGGGCGGCGACAAGGTGCCGCGCAAGGGCGGCCCCGGCGTCACGACGGCCGACCTGCTGGTGATCAACAAGACCGACCTGGCGCCGATGGTCGGCGCGGACCTGGACGTGATGGCCCGCGACGCGGCGGCGGTGCGCGGCGAACGGCCGGTGCTGTTCACCTCGATCAGGCGGGAGCCGACCGCGCGGGACGTCGCCGCCTGGGTGTCGGAGCAGGTGAGAGTCTGGGCCCACACCCACGCGGCACCCGTCTCGTGACGGCCATGCGAGCCCGCGCCGCCGTGGCGACGGCCCTGGCCCCGGACGGCAGGACGGTGGTGCGCCGCCTGGCCTCGGCGCCGCCGCTGACGCTGCGCCAGACGGGCCCGTACACGGTGCATCTCGTCTCCACGGCGGCGGGCCCACTCGGCGGCGACCGGCTCGCACTGGACCTGGACGTCGCCCCACACACCACGCTGGAGCTGGGCTCGGTCGCCGCCACGCTGGTCCTGCCCGGCCGGGGCGAGTCGGAACTGCTGGTCACCGCGCGGGTCGGCGCGGGCGCCACGCTCCGGTTCACGCCGGAGCCGACCGTGCTCGCCGCCGGCTGCGCGCACCGCCTCCTGGTACGACTGACGCTGGCGGCCGACGCCGACGTGCTCTGGCGCGAGGAGATCGTCTTCGGACGGTACGGCGAAGAGCCCGGCCGCTGCCATGCCCGCTTCGACGCCACACGCGAGGGCCGGGCGGTGCTCAGGCAGGAGTTCACGGTGGGCGAGGCGGCCCTCGACTCCTCCCCCGCCGTCTACGGCGCCGCCCGCTGCGTCGGCAACACCTTCATGACCTCGGCCGCCAAGCAGGCCGTCGTGGCCGAGGGCGTGGCCGTGCTCCCGCTGGCCGTCCCGGGAACGCTGGTGTCCGCCCTGGCCGCCGACGCCGTCCAGCTCCGCTCGCGGCTGGAATGGGGCGAGCGCAGGGCTGTCGTCGATGGTGACGACTCGGTGGCGTACGGTGGTGACGCGGACGCGCCAGGCTTACAGTGATCGTGTGGGCGAACAGTCTGTCCAACCGCGTACCCGTCGTGGCCCGGCACTGGCCGTGGTGGCCGCCGGGGCGCTGCTGGTGTGCTGCGCCGTCCTGCCGTGGGCCGGCCTGGAGGCCAGGAGCGACATCCTGGGCGGCGGAGTGGCCAGCGACATCCGCGGCATCGACGACGCGTTCGGCCTCTACACGCTGATCGCCGGGCTGGCCGCGCTGGCGTGCGGGCTGGCCGGCGTGCTCACCCGGCCGCGCCTGGCCGCCCTGGCCGCCGTTCCCGGGGGCGTCGCGGTGGTCGTGCTGGTGCTGTTCCTCACCCAGGGCAACGGGCTGCGCGACCGGATCTCCGTCCAGCTCGGCGACTGGCTGTCGATCGCGCCGGTGATCAGGGGCGGCTGGTTCGGGGCGATGGCCTGCGCGCTGGCGGTCGTCGTCCTGGCGATCGTGGCACTCTTGCGCCGCGCCTGATCTCCTGTCAGTCGTAGAAGCCCAGGCGGCGAAGCTGCTTCGGGTCGCGCTGCCAGTCCTTGGCCACGCTGATACGCAGGTCCAGGTAGACGCGCGTGCCCAGCAGCCCCTCGATCTGCTTGCGGGCCTTGGTGCCGACCTCGCGCAGCCGCTCGCCCTTGTGCCCGATGACGATTGCCTTCTGCGAGGGCCGTTCCACATACATGTGGGCGTAGATGTCCAGCAGGTCATCACGCCCCTCCCGGGGCAACATCTCATCGACGACCACGGCGATCGAGTGGGGCAGCTCGTCGCGGACGCCCTCCAGCGCCGCCTCCCTGATCAGCTCCCCGACCAGCACCTGCTCGGGCTCGTCGGTCAGCCGGCCGTCCTCATACAGCGGCGGCGACTCCGGCAGGTGCTCGATCAGCACGTCAGCCAGCACGTCGAGCTGGTCACCCGCCTGCGCCGACACCGGCACGATCGCCGCGAACTCCCCGAGCTCCGACACCGCGAGAAGCTGCTGGGCGATCTGCTCCTTGCTCGCCAGGTCGCACTTGGTCACCACGGCCACGACCGGCGTCTTCTTCACCGCCGACAACTTGTCGGCGATGAAGCGATCACCCTTGCCGACCGGTTCGTTGGCCGGCAGGCAGAACCCGATCGCGTCCACCTCGGTCAGCGTCGACAGCACGAGGCTGTCGAGCCGCTCGCCGAGCAGCGTGCGCGGGCGGTGCAGGCCGGGCGTGTCGACGACGATGATCTGAGCGTCAGGACGGTGGACGATGCCCCTGATCACGCGCCTGGTCGTCTGCGGCTTGGACGAGGTGATCGCCACTTTCGCGCCGACCAAGGCGTTCATCAGCGTGGACTTGCCGACGTTCGGCCTCCCCACGAAGCAGGCGAATCCGGCGCGATGGCTGTCTGGCGAAGTCACATACTGCATTCTGGTCCATCAAAGGGCGTGTTCACGCCACCAGGTGAAGGCTTTGGGCGCCACCATCGGCGTCCAGGGTGTCGTGTCGAGCCCGGCGAGCTCCTCCTCGGTCACCCATCGGCAGTCGATGATCTCCTCGCCGTCGGGCTTCGGCTCACCCGAGACGATCACGCAGCCGAAGACCATGACGACGTAGGCGACCTGATGGCCGTTCGGGTAGAGCGTGCGGAACTCGGGGCCGCCGTACGCGCCGATCAGCTCCCGTGCCTCGATCTCGATGTCGAGCTCCTCGCGCAGCTCCCGCACCACGGCGTCCTCCGGACGCTCGTCGGGGTCGATGCCGCCACCCGGCACCGCCCAGAGCCCCATGTCGCCGTGTTCGGCCACCAGCGCCCTGCCCGCGTCATCGAACACGAACCCGGACGCCGACGGCAGCACGAGCAGGTCAGAGCCGACCTTCTCCCGAATTCTGGCCAGAAACGGCGACATCGGCATGTCAGCCCCGCAACGTTCCGTCGGGACCGGCCACGAGCAGCGACGTGACGCCCAGCTCCGCGGCCACGGCCGCGTCGGCGGCGCTCGGGTCGCCCTCGCTCACCAGCGCGACCGCCTCCAGCGACTGCGCTCCGCTGGAGATCGCCATGGCCGCCGCCACCTGCACCGCCGACAACCTCAGCGCCGACAACGCCACGTTCGTGGCCGAGTAGGTGCGGCCCATCTCGTCGCGCACGGCCGCTCCTTCCGCGGTGCCGTTGCGCGCCCTGGCGGCGCGGGCCAAAGTGATGATCTTGCTGTCTTCAGGATCGAGAGTCACGGGCTCTAGGTTAAGTGGTCACCATCGACACGGCGGCCTCGACCACCTTCCTGGTACGCCCGGCGTCCACGTCGTTCATGCCCGTGTGCACCACCGACACCAGCGTGTCACCCACCCGCGACAGGACGACGTCCATCGCGTACGGGTAGCCGTTCAGCCGGCCACGCAACCTCCGGCTCACGACCTCGTCACCGGCCTCCCCGATCGGCAGCTCCTGTGCCAGCAACTCGGTCCCATCGGGAGTGCGGACCTCGCGGCACCGCTCCAGCGCCCTGGCCAGCTCGTCGAGGTGCTCCTCAGCCCCCTCGCCCGCGTACCGCGCCAGACCCACTCCCGCCTGCTCCCCCAGGCCGTCGCCGTGATAGCTGACCGCTGCCTGGGCCGTCAGCGCCTGCCCCGGCGCCCGCCCACCGGCGGGCTCCAGCACGGCCCTGCAGTTCTTGTCCGTCTGCGTGAACGGCATCCGCCAGGCCTGCTCCGGCCTGGCCGTGAACCCATCGGGCAGAGGCGGCTCCTTGCTGAGAACCTCGCGCAACTGCGCCATGGCCTGTGCGTCAATGAAACTCTCGGCTCCCTCGCCGCCGCACCCCGCCAGAAGGCTGGCCAGCAGCACGTATGCGATGATCCCCGGTTTTCGTTTCATGCTCCCTCCTGGTCCGCAGCCTCCCCCAGCGACTTTTGCGGCAATCCACCAGAGTTTCCTCCGATACGCAAAAAGGGTGCCCTCATCCGGCTTTCCGGACGAGAACACCCTTTACGCCGACCTGCGTCCCGGCTTACGCGCCGAGACGCCGTCGTCCCCCCCAGGATCACCCTTTGTCGCGAACCCCACCCGACATCGGGATATTTCCCCTTTGACACCCACCGCACTGGATGTCGTGTTATGAGAGTGCCGGATCCCGCTTGCAGAACACTTGTAGAAGACTTGCGGCATTTGCCCCACCCTCCGAGAAAGGTGTGCGGTCAGTCGGAATCGGCCTCGGCCGAGACCTCAACCTCCTCCGACGACTTGGCCCGCCGCACCACCACCGTACTGATCCGATTCCGCCGCCCAGCCAGGCTCTCAGCCGTCAACGTGAGCCCCGCGACCTCCGCCCGCGACCCCGCGATCGGCACCCGCCCCAGCGCATGCGCCAGCAACCCACCCACGGTCTCGACGTCGTCCACCTCGATCTCGGCGTCGAACAACTCACCCAGCTCATCCACCGGCATCCGCGCCGTCACCCGCATGGCCCCGTCAGGCATCGCCTCGACCCGAGGCGCCTCCTGGTCATACTCGTCGGTGATCTCACCGACGATCTCCTCCAGCACATCCTCGATCGTGACCAACCCGGCCGTACCGCCGTACTCATCGATGACGATCGCAATGTGAATCTGGCGCGCCTGCATCTCACGCATGAGCTGGTCGATGGGCTTACTCTCGGGCACATACGCCGCAGAACGCATGATCGACTCGACCGTCTCCTTGCCCCCGCCCTCCCCCACCTCATGAATCTTGCGGGCGATGTCCTTGAGATAGGCGATGCCGACGACATCATCCTCGTTCTCACCGACAACCGGGATCCGCGAAAAACCACTACGCAACGCCAGCGACAGAGCCTGACTGATGGTCTTGCCACGCTCGATGTAAACCATGTCCGTACGCGGCACCATGACCTCACGCACCAACGTGTCACCAAGCTCGAAAACCGAGTGGATCATCTCCCGCTCGTCCGGCTCGATCACCCGGCGCTCCTCAGCCAGGTCCACCAGATCACGCAACTCCGCCTCGGAGGTGAACGGCCCGTCGCGAAACCCCTTACCAGGCGTCAACGCGTTACCGAGCAGAATCAGCAACTTGGGCAGCGGCCCGAAAATGCGGGTCAACCCGTACACGATCGGAGCACTGGCCAGCGCGACCGGCTCGGCATGCTGACGACCCAGCGTACGAGGCATGACCCCGACCACCACATAGCTGATCACGATCATCACCACGGCCGCCCAGACATAAGCCCAGCCCTGATCGTGCAGCAGATCGATGAACAGCAACGTGGCGATCACCGTGGCCACCAGCTCACAACTCAACCGCAGCAGAAGCAGCAGATTGAGATAGCGCGGCGGATCGGTCACGATCGCCTGCAACCGCACCGCCCCACGCTTCGCCTCACGGACATACTCCTCGGCACGCACCCGGGAAATCCGCGTCAGCGCCGTCTCCGCACTGGCGATCAGGCCACCGATGACCACAAGTGCGATGGCCAGCAACAACCAGGCGTTCACCGCGGGTCGCGCTCCTCCTGCCAAGACTCGAGAAGCCGGGCCTGCAAGCCGAACATCTCCTTGTGCTCCTCGGGCTCGGCATGGTCATAACCAAGCAGATGAAGAATGCCATGCGTACACAGCAACTCCAACTCCTCGGCGGCGCTGTGACCCGCCTCCTTGGCCTGCCTGGCAGCCACACTCGGGCAGAGCACCACGTCCCCGAGAAGCGCCGGATCAGCCGGACTCTCCGAATCGCCGCGCGCGCCCCCACCGGGCCGCAACTCATCCATCGGGAACGCCAGCACGTCAGTCGGACCGGGCTCGCCCATCCACTTCTCGTGCAACTCCGACATGGCGTTCTCGTCGACTACCACGATGGACAACTCGGCAAGCGGATTGATACCCATCTCGCCGAGCACATGGGCGGCCAGGGCGACGAGCTTCTCCTCGTCGACCTCGGCCCCCGACTCATTGTTGATCTCGATACTCATCGATCGCCTACCGCTCCTCATTCCCTACGCGAAGGGCCGAGGAACCGCATCGGATGCGCTCACTGCTCACGGTCGCTCACCCGCCGCTTCCCCCGTTGCTGCTGAATACGCTTGGGCTCCTGCAGCGCGTCATAACGCCCGTACGCATCCACGATGTCGCTCACCAGCTTGTGCCTGACCACGTCAGCGCTGGACAACCGCGAAAAATGGATGTCGGGAATGCCATCGAGGATCTCCTGAACGATCCGCAACCCGCTCACCGTGCCCGAAGGCAGGTCAACCTGCGTCACGTCACCCGTCACCACGATCTTGGAATTGAACCCGAGCCTGGTGAGAAACATCTTCATCTGCTCGGCCGAAGAGTTCTGCGCCTCGTCCAGAATGATGAACGCGTCATTGAGGGTGTTGTGCGTCAGGAGGAAGTCCTCGGTGACGTAGAGCGAATCCTCCGCCGCCACCTGAATGCACACACACTCCGCCGTACCGCGCGGCTCGATACGGTCCACGAAGCGCATCGGACGCCCGCCACCGTACTCCTTGTACCGCTCGGCCTTCCGCGACAACCGGAACGGCTCAATGCCCTCAGGAAGCCGGATGTCGAGAATGTGGGCATCGTGACGGTGATGGACCTGTCTTCCGTTCGCCAGCCCGGGCTTGCGTCCCCTCGCGGGGCGGGTGCGCCAATAGACCACACCCCCGAGAGACTGGACCAGGAAGACGACGTCGTCACGCAATCGCGAGGACACGGTGGTGAACTGGATCCTGCATGTACGGCTGTCCTGGACGACAGGACCCCCGTCAGAATCGAGCAGGCCCTGGAGCACCGCAAGCCTGATCTCTGGCGTGTTACGGAGATATACCTCAGGGACGAACTTCGTGTGCGATCCGTGGCCCCACAGTTCCAGCCGACGCATGGCATCGGTGATCGGATTGGCGACCGCCACGCCTCCACCCGGCTGCGCCCGGCTGAGCATATATTCAAAACCGCCCCTCGGCCTCGCCCGGACGCCGGGAACAGCGCGTTCGAGCGCCTCAGCGAGTTCGGGGTCGTTCGTGGAGAACCTCGGAGTCTTCGGCCCGGTGATGCACCCGTCTCCCAGGAGCAGGCCGAGTGCGTAGGGGTCCAGGGGAACCTCGCGCTCCGGGAAACAGACCGGCGCGCTCAGCATGGGCAGCTCCCACTTCCGGTAATGAGCCGTCCGCAGGTCGCCGATCATGTCCTTCGTCCGCAGCACCCGCCACGGCTTGCCTCGGTTACCGTCGTCACGGGTGCGGACGGTCCAGAGGTGATCCTCGGAGGCGAGCACTGAGGAGCCGTCCTGGCTGAAGAGCCGGTAGATCTCCTTCTCGCCCTGGGGGTAGACGCCCAGCACGGGTGTCGGCTCGCCGTTCGACCCGATGACGAGGTCGCCGACTTCCAGCTCCCCGATGGAGCGGAACCCGTCCGGGGTCAGCACGCCCGTTCCGACAGGCTGGCTCCTTCCCCTCATGTACCCGAGCGGCGCGACCTCGATCGTGCCTGCGGCCATCAGCTTGGGGATCGAGTCGGGGTCGACCATGTCGTGCAGGGCGTCGTAGAGGGGCCGCAGGTAGGGGTCGATCTTCTCGTAGAGGGTGCCGGGCAGGAAGCCGAGCCGTTCGCCGGCCTCGACGGCGGGGCGGGTGAGGATGATGCGGTTGACTCGCTTCTCCTGCAGTGCCCGTACGGCCTTGGCCATGGCGAGGTAGGTCTTGCCGGTGCCTGCGGGGCCGATGCCGAAGACGATCGTGTGTTTGTCGATCGCGTCGACGTAGCGTTTCTGGTTGACGGTTTTGGGACGGATGGTGCGTCCGCGGGAGGAGAGGATGTCGAGGGACAGCACCTCGGCGGGGCGGTCGGAGGTCATGCGGAGCATGGCGATGCTGCGCTCGACGGCGTCGGGGGTGAGTTCGCCGCCGCTGCGGAGGACTTCGACGAGTTCTTCGAAGAGTCTCACTACGGCGCCGCTCTCGTCGGGGCTGCCGGTGACGGTGATTTCGTTGCCCCGTACGTGGATGTCGGCCCTGAAGGCGCCCTCGATGACGCGTAGTAGCTCGTCTCGGGAGCCGAGGAGGCTGACCATCGGGTATTCGTCCGGAATCAGCACCTTGGCTTGAGTGCGCGAGGGAGGTGCCGTTCGTCGGGATTCATGTAGTTCGGACATGGGCAGGCCAGTGGCCTGATGCCTCCCGGTCTCTTTCGGTGTGCTTCTCCGCCCATCGTAGCCGGGACCAGGTGGATCGCTCGCGTCAATATCGCCGCGGCCGGCTCGTGGGAGTGGTACGGACGTTACGTTACCGCCGGGGTGCTCGATCGCATCAGGCCGGTGTGTGTTTTATCCGGGTGGCCAGGTCAAGGGACGCCCGCCGAGGACGTGGGCGTGCACGTGGAAGACGGTCTGTCCGGCGCCGGGGCCGGTGTTGAACACGACGCGGTAGCCGTCTTCTGCCACGCCTTCCTGTACGGCGACGGCGTGGGCGGTTTTCAGTACGTCGTCGGCGAGTCCGTCGTCGGCGCGGGCCAGGGCTGCGGCGTCCGCGTGGTGTTGTTTGGGTATGACCAGCGCGTGGGTGGGCGCCTGGGGGTTGATGTCGCGGAAGGCCAGTGTCCTGCCGGTTTCGTAGATGATCTCGGCTGGTTGTTCCTTGGCCACGATTCTGCAGAAAAGACAGTCGCTCACGTCGGCAGCCTATCGGGGGTTGGTGGCTTCGGTCTGTTGCGAATCGGTAATCAGAGGTGCCGTGCGTACGAAGATCGACGCGGTTAGGGTGAGTGTGCGAGACTTCACGAAAAAAGACGATTCAGGGTCGGGCGAGCGCCACCTGGCGAGGACACGACTGGGTAATGCACCCTAAGGAACCGGGGACACCTCAAGAACCGGAAGAGCGTAAACCCTCTGGGAAGGTCGCGCGTCCCACAGATGTGACCACCGAAACCCTTCTGGCCGACAGGTCCATGGGGGCGGTGCCGGTCGGGTGGGATGCCGACATGGCTGTTACCGCACTCTATAGTGCGCACTTTCGGTCATTGGTGCGTCTCGCTGTGTTGCTGGTGCGCGACATGGCAACCGCTGAGGAAGTCGTGCAGGATGCGTTCGTCGCCATCCATGGTGCGTGGCGTAGACTGCGCGATCCCGACAAAGCACTCGCCTACCTGCGTCAATCTGTCGTCAACCGGTCTCGTTCGGTGCTGCGTCATCGAGCGGTCGTCGAGAAGTACGCTCCTAAGGGCCTGCCGGACGCTCCGAGTGCCGAGAACGGCGCGATCGGCGAGCTGGAACGCTCCGCCGTGATCGAGGCGTTACGCGCCCTGCCGACCCGACAGAGAGAAGCACTTGTTCTGCGTTACTACGGTGACTTGTCCGAAGCTGAGATAGCCCACGCCATGGGCATCAGCAAGGGCGCGGTCAAGAGCCACACGGCACGTGGCATGGCCGCCTTGCGATCCGTTCTGGAGAAAATGTCATGACCCAGCCCCCCGACGAGCACGGCGACCTGCTGCGTCGTGCGCTCCGCGCGGAGGCGGACGCGGTCGTGCCCTCGCCGGAAGGACTGGAGATCATCCGCGGCCGCATTGAGCGGCGTGGTGTCCGTAATCTGTTCTGGTGGCGTGCGGGCGCGGCCGCCGCCAGTGCTTTGTTGGTGGCGGGGACGATCGTGATGGCCGTTCCCGAGTTGCGCTCGAAGATCGTCGAGGTCCCTGCGCAGGTCGTCGATGATGAGACCTCGAAGGAGGCTCCGTCCAATTCCTCCACCACTCGTTCCCAGCAGCCTCCGCGGGAGGAGCCCAGCTCGGAGCAGCCGCCGGTCGTGATCGTCGACACTCCGAAGCCTTCGTCGCCGCGGCCGTCGAAGAAGGCCGAGTCGACCAGTCGTCCTTCGCCGACTCCGAGTCCTTCGCCCACTCCGTGCCCTTCTGCCACGGCCGAGCAGGCCGTGCTTTCTGAGGACTGTCCCACGGCCTCTCCGACGCCGACGCCGACGTCGGAGGAGACGGTCGTTCTGCCCACGGTGTGCCCGCCCGAGGAGTGTCCGCCGGACGACATGACGGAGACGCCGACGGAGTCGGTCAGCCCGCTGGTGGATGCCTCGCAGACCACGCCCTGACGGGGTGGCTCACCAGCGGCCGGTGCGGGTGAGCAGCACGGCTGCGGCCGCCACGCCTGCCGTGGACGTGCGCAGGACCGTCGGCCCCAGCAGGACGGGCACCGCTTTGGCGGCCCTGAATGTGCCGAGTTCTTCGTCGGAGACTCCGCCTTCCGGCCCCACGATCATCACGATGTCGCCGCCGGGCGGCAGGGTCACTCCTGACAGCGGTTCGTGGGCTTCTTCGTGCAGCACCAGGCCCAGTGCCGCCGTGGCCAGCAGTGCTTCGACGCCTGCGGTGGAGGCGGGCTCCGTGACTTCTGGCAGGTGGAAGCGGCGGGCCTGTTTGCCCGCCTCGCGGGCTGTGGCCCGCCAGCGGCCCAGTGCCTTGGCGACTTTGTCGCCTTTCCATTGGGTGATGCTGCGTGAGGCCGCCCAGGGCACGATCACGTCGACTCCGGCCTCGGTCATCATCTCGACGGCCAGTTCGCCTCTGTCGCCTTTGGGCAGCCCTTGGACGACGACCAGGCGTTGCCGGGGCGCCTCGATCTCGTGACGGCTGATCACGTCGAGCCTGAGTGCGTCCTTCAGCACCTCGCGGACGACGCACTCGGCGACGGCGCCGGTTCCGTCGGTCAGGTCGATCCGCTCGCCGGCCCGTAGGCGCCGCACGGAGGCCGCGTGGCGCCCTTCCGGGCCGTCGAGTGTCAGCTCGGCCCCGTCCAGGTTCTGGGACAGGAAGACCGGGACGGTCACGTCACCTGCCGTTGAAGGCGTCGCGCAGGCGGGAGAAGAAGCCCTGCTGGCCGGGGGCGAACTTGCCGGGTGGTCGTTCCTCGCCCCGCTGCTTGGCCAGTTCGCGCAGCAGCTCCTCCTGGGCGGGATCGAGGCGGGTGGGGGTTTCGACGTTGACGTGGATCAGCAGGTCGCCTCTGCCGGATTCGTTGAGTCGTTGCACGCCGCGTCCGAACATGGTGATGACCTGTCCGGCTTGGGTGCCGGGGCGCACGTCGATTTCTTCTGAGCCGTCGAGTGTCTCGACCGCGAGTATGGTGCCGAGTGCGGCGGCCGTCATCGGGATCTGGACGGTGCAGTGGAGGTCGTCGCCGCGCCGTTCGAAGATCTCGTGGGCTCGTTCGACGATCTCGAGGAAGAGGTCTCCGGGCGGGCCGCCGCCGGGGCCGACTTCGCCTTCGCCGGCGAGCTGGATGTGGGTGCCGTCCTCGACGCCCGCGGGGATGCGGACCTTGATCGTGCGGCGGGTGCGTACGCGTCCGTCGCCGGAGCATTCCTGGCACGGGTTGCGGATGATCGTGCCGAATCCGCCGCACTGCGGGCACGGCCGCGAGGTCATGACCTGGCCCAGGAACGACCGGGTGACCTGGGAGATCTCGCCGCGGCCGCTGCACATGTCGCAGGTGTCGGGGTGGGTGCCGGCGGCGGCGCCTGCCCCGTGGCAGACCTCGCAGAGCACGGCGGTGTCGACGACCAGTTCGCGTGTGGTGCCGAACGCCGTCTCGCGCAGGTCGAGTTCGACCCGGATGGTGGCGTTGCGGCCTCGGCGTGCCCGTGAGCGGGGCCCTCTTGTGGCGCCGCCGGCGGTGCCGAAGAAGGCGTCCATGATGTCGCTGAACGGGAAGCCCGCGCCGAATCCGCCGGCTCCCGCGCCCGCACCCGCGCCGGCGAAGGGGTCGCCGCCCAGGTCGTACATCTGGCGCTTGTTCGGGTCGGACAGCACCTCGTAAGCCTGCGTGATCTCCTTGAACCGCTCTTGGGTCTCAGGATCGGGGTTCACGTCTGGGTGCAGCTCACGGGCGAGTCGGCGGTATGCCTTTTTGATCTCGTCCTGACTGGCGTCACGGCGCACCCCGAGGGTGGCGTAGTAGTCGCTGTTTGCCACTTATCGACCTCTTATGATGCAGCCAGGATCTGGCTGACGTAGCGTGCCACCGCTCGTACCGCTCCCATCGTCACGGGGTAGTCCATCCTCGTGGGGCCCAGCACGCCGAGCCGGGCCAGTTGATTATCGCCGGAACCGTATCCGGTGGCGACGACGGACGTGCCGCGCAGGTAGGGATTTTCCGAGCCGATGCGCACGGTGAGCGCGGACGGGGTGTCTGTGGAAGTCTCGCCGAGCAGCCGCATGAGCACGACCTGCTCCTCCAGGGCCTCGAGCACGTCGCGCAGGCCGACGGAGAAGTCGGCGCCCGCGAGGTTGGCGGCGCCGGCGAACACGATCTTCTCGTCGTGCCGTTCGACCAGCGTCTCGAGCAGCACCGACAGGATCGTGGCCACGACGGGCCGGTCTTCGATGGGCAGCCGCTCGGGCAGGTCGGCGACCTGCTCGGGCACGCTGCTCAGGCCGCAGCCGTCGAGGCAGGCGTTGAGCACCGCGCGCAGGTGCGCGATGCGGGTGTCGTCGACCGCCTCGGGCAGCTCGATCACGCGCTGCTCGACGCGGCCGGTGTTGGTGATGAGCACGAGCATGACCCTGCGGTCGTTGAGCGGCACGAGCTCGACGTGCCTGACCGTCGAGCGTGTGAGGGTCGGGTATTGCACGACCGCCACCTGCCTGGTCAGCTGCGCGAGCAGCCGGACGGTGCGGGTGACCACGTCGTCGAGGTCGACCGCGCCGGCCAGGAAGGTCTCGATCGCCCTGCGCTCGGCGCCCGAGAGGGGTTTGACCTGCGAGAGCCGGTCGACGAACAGCCGATAGCCCTTGTCGGTCGGCACGCGGCCGGCGCTGGTGTGCGGCTGCGTGATGTAGCCCTCCTCCTCCAGCGCGGCCATGTCGTTCCTGACCGTCGCGGGGGAGACCCTCAGGTTGTGGCGCTCGGCCAGCGCCTTGGAGCCCACCGGTTCGTTGGTGGACACGTAGTCTTCGACAATGGCGCGGAGCACTGCCAGTTTCCGATCGTCGAGCACGTGCTCACCTCCTGCCTCTGCCCTTTCGGGGAACGCGACGTCTAGCACTCTGTGTTCCCGAGTGCCAAGTGTACGGCTCTCGCCTACAAGGTGCGATAACACTGACTGTCATCCTGCTGCTAGCGACTTACAAGCGACAGGGTTCACACTTGCGCACATGACCGACGATTCACAGCCCCGGCCGTATGATCCGCCGCCCGGGCAGGGCCCTCACCACGGTCAGCCCCAGCCTCCTCCTCCGCCTCCCCAGTACGGCCGGCAACCCGGTTCCCAGCCGCAGCACGGCCCGCAACCGGGTTCCCAGCCTGGCTGGGGGCCTGCGCCGTCGCCCTATGGGCCGCCCGCCGGCTACGGGCCGCCGCCCGAGCAGGGCCAGAGCCCGTACGGGCCGCCGCCCCAGTACGGCCAGTATGGCCAGCAACCCTCGTACCCGCCACGGATCGACGCCAAGGCGGTCAGGCCCAGTCTGTGGTGGGTCGCGCTGGCCTGGGGCATCGCCGTGGTGTGCGGCGTCGCCGGCGTGGTCGTGTTCGTCACCGGCGTGGCCGGCAGCGTGTCCGACCTGGTCCCGACCAAGACGTTCGCGTCTGGACAGACCGTGACGGTGCCGATCGACCCGGCGAACAAGCCCGCCGTCTACGTCGCCAGCGACCAGGCCGTCAACTACCAGTGCGAGGTGTCCGGCGGGGCCAGGCTGGCCAAGACCTCGGGCTCGCAGACGGTCACGGCGGGCAGCTCGGTCTGGGAGCAGATCCTCGTGATCAACGCGCCTGCCAAAGGTGATTACCAGCTCACCTGCACCAACCAGGAGGGCCCCACCGCGGTCTACGGCGTCGGCCGCGAGTTGTCCTCGGCCGCGGGCGGTGTCGCCGGCGGGGTGGTGTCGCTGATGGTGATCGCCGGAATCGGGGTGCTCATCGGGATCGCCGGTACCGTCGTCGTCCTGGTACGCCGGAGCGGCGCCCGCAAGCGCCTTGCGGTCACGGGGTGATTTGCTACGGTCCCCGTGTGTACGAGGGCGATGTACTGGCGGGGAATTGGCGGCGGCCGGGCAAGGGAAAGATCCCGAAAGTGCCCGCCGAGCTGGACCTCGTCGTGGAGGACGCCGACAGCGGCTTCTGCGGCGCGGTGGTGGCCTGTGACAAGGAGGCCGTCACGCTCGAAGACCGGTTCGGCAAGCGCCGGTTGTTCCCGCTCGCGCCCGCCGCGTTCCTGCTGGAGGGCAGGCCCGTGACCTTGGTGCGCCCGGTCGCCGCCCCGGCGGGGCCCCGGCTCAGCGCGTCGGGCTCGATCGCCGTGGAGGGCCTGCGGGCGCGGGTGGCCAGGGAGAGCCGGATCTACGTGGAGGGTGTGCACGACGCCGCCCTCGTGGAGAAGATCTGGGGCCACGACCTGCGGGTCGAGGGGGTCGTGGTCGAATATCTGGAAGGTGTGGACGATCTGCCCGCCATCGTGGCGGAGTTCGGCCCTGAGCCGGGACGGCGGCTGGGCGTGCTGGTCGACCATCTCGTCCCCGGCTCCAAGGAGAGCCGGATCGCCGCCGAGATCACCTCGCCGGACGTCCTGGTGGTGGGCCATCCGTTCATCGACATCTGGCAGGCGGTCAAACCCTCCGTGCTGCGCATCCCGGCCTGGCCCGACGTGCCGCGCGGGGTGCCGTGGAAGGAGGGCGTGATCGCCGCCCTGGGGTGGCGCATGGAGCCCGCGCAGGCCTGGCGGCGGATCCTTGGCGCCGTCTCGACGTACACCGACCTGGAGCCGGAGTTGCTCGGCCGGGTCGAGGAACTGATCGACTTCGTTACGGAGGCATCATGAGTCAGGATCCGCCGCAGACGCAGCCTGACGACGACCAGACACGGCATGTGTCACGTCCTGATATTCCGCCCGGCCAGCCGGACTCGGGTGCCCAGCCGCTCTCGTACGGGCAGCAACCCGGCTCCCAGCCCGGCTACGGCTACGGCTACCAGCAGTCCGGCCCTCAGCAGCCCGGTTACCAGCAGCCTGGCTACCAACAGCCCGGTTACCAGCAGCAGCAGCCGAGCTACGGTCAGCAGCAGGGCTACGGCGGGGCTCAGGGGTACGGTCAGCAGCCCGGCTACGGCCACGGTTACGCCGCCCATCCGGGAGAGCCCTACGTCCCCGGCCGGTTCGGCCCCCGCCCCGGCACCGACGACACCACGATGGCGATGCTCTCGCACCTGCTGGGCCTGCTGGTGTCCTGGCTCGGCCCGCTGATCATCTACCTGATGAAGAAGGACGAGTCCCCCTACGTCAGGGACCAGGCGGCCGAGGCGCTCAACTTCCAGATCACGATGTTCATCGGCTACATCGTGTCGGGGATCCTGGTGGTGGTCTTCATCGGCATCCTGCTCCTGCCGGTGGTCTGGGTCCTGTCGCTGATCTTCCACATCCAGGCGGCCATAGCCACCAACAAGGGCCAGCCCTACCGTTACCCGTTCGCCATCCGCCTGATCACCTAGACCAGGAGGTCGCGGATGAGGGCGTCGGCGAGCAGCCGCCCCTTGAGGGTGAGCACCATCCGGCCGGACCTGAACGCCTCGGGCTCCAGCAGCCCGCGCCCGAGGGCGCCCGCCACGGACGTACGCGCGGCGGGCGCCACCTCGGCGACCGGATAGCCGGACACCAGCCGCAACTCCAGCATCAGCCGCTCTGCCTCGCGGTCGTCGCCGGACAGGACCTCGCGGGCGTGGGCCGGGGAGGCGCCCGATGCCAGCCGCTGGGCGTAGGCGGCCGGGTGTTTGACGTTCCACCAGCGGGTGCCGCCGACGTGGCTGTGGGCGCCCGGTCCTGCGGCCCACCAGTCGCCGCCGGTCCAGTAGAGCAGGTTGTGGCGGCAGCGGGCCGCCTCGGACACGGCCCAGTTGGACACCTCGTACCAGTGGAGCCCGGCCCCGGTCAGCATCTCGTCGGCGATCTGGTAGCGGTCGGCGGCCACGTCGTCGTCGGGCATCGGGAGTTCGCCGCGCTTGATCCTGGCGGCGAGCCTGGTGCCGTCCTCGACGATCAGCGAGTACGCCGAGACGTGGTCGGGCCCGGCCTCGATCGCGGCGGCCAGCGAGGCCCGCCAGTCGTCGTCGCTCTCGCCCGGCGTGCTGTAGATGAGGTCGAGGTTCACGTGTTCGAACCCGGCCTCCTTCGCTTCCCGCACGGCTTGTGCCGCCCTGCCCGGTGTGTGGCGGCGGTCGAGGACCTGCAGGACGTGCTCGCGTGCGCTCTGCATGCCGAAGCTGATCCGGTTGAAGCCGCCGTGCAGGAGTTTGTCCAGGTAGGAGGGGTCGACCGATTCGGGGTTGGCCTCGGTCGTCACTTCGGCGTCCGGCCGCAGCCCGAACTCGGAGTCGATCGCGGTCAGGATCCTGGCCAGGTCTTCCGGGGGCAGCAGGGTGGGTGTGCCGCCGCCGAAGAACACCGTCTCGACCGGCAGGTGGGCCTGGCCCAGGACGCGGCGCGCCAGGCGTATCTCCTCGACGACCGTGTCGGCGTAGTCGCGGTGGGAGGCGCCTGGGCCCAGTTCGGCGGCGGTGTAGGTGTTGAAGTCGCAGTAGCCGCAGCGGGTCACGCAGAACGGCACGTGCACGTAGAAGCCGAACGGGCGCTCGCCGAGGCCGCTCAGGGCGCTGTCGGGCAGTTCGCCGGAGGCGGGTGCGGGATCGCCGTCGGGCAGGGTGGATGGCACGCTTCCAGTTTGCCCGGCTCACAAGAGTGCTCCAGTCCGGGCGTGGCTTCTACCGCCCCGGCCTGAGTTGGGATTCTTCGTGGAAATCGGCCAGTTTCAGCAATGTCTCCAGCGCCGCCTGCCGGGTTTCCTCGACCGAGTCGCCCTGTTCGCCGAAGCATTCGGCCGCCACGTCCAGCAGCGCCGTCACCACCGCGGCGTCGGGGTAGGGGACGTCGACGAGCACCGTCCCGTCGCCGGCCGCCTCCCCTTCCGCTTCCGCGAGGTGGAGGCGGAGCAGCCGCCGAGTCTCCTCGGCCACGGCGACCCCCAACACGGCAGCACGCTCGAATCGCTCAGAAGCACTCACGTCACCCTCCAGTCGCACTGGTGTTCGGGAGTAACAGTAGGCGGCGGCACCGACAGAATCCCCTTGCCCGTCGGGGATCCCGCGCAATATGTCATGAGATGACTAGACTTCGGGCGGTGGAAGAGCTGATCGTCAGCATTGAAGGTCTCGCCGTCGAACTCGGTGGCAATCCGGTGTTGCGGGGGATGGACCTGAGCGTCGCCCCGGGCGAGATCGTGGCCGTGGTCGGTCCGAACGGTTGCGGCAAGTCGACGCTCCTGCGCTGCCTCGCCGGGCTGCAACCCGTCTCCTCGGGCGAGATCCGGGTGTTCGGGCAGCCGCCGGCCGACAACGCCGCCTTCTGGCGGCGCGTGGCGCTGCTGGGCGACGAGCCCGCCTGGTACCCGGGGCTGACCGCCCGCGAACACCTGGAGCTGATGGGAGCCGTGCACACACGCCCCCGGATGGGCGTGGAGGCGGCGCTGGAGGTGTTCTCCCTGGTGGAACGGGCCGACGCCGCCCCGCTGAACCTGTCGACCGGCCAGCGCCAGCGGCTCTCCCTGGCCTGCGCCCTCCTGCGGCCGAGCACGCTGTTGCTGCTCGACGAACCGGAACGCGGGCTCGACGCCGGCTTCCGCGCCCGCCTGTCGGGCCTGCTCGCGGAGTACACCGCCGAGGGCGGCACCGTGATCACGGCCACGCACGACCAGGACCTGGCCACCCACGCCCGCCGGATCGCCCCATCGGGCGTCCCCGCATGAGCCTTCGCATGAGGCGCAGAAACCCAGCGCATGACCGAGCTTGCCGAGGTCATCATGAATGGACAGCGTCTCTCGGAGGCCAGGCGTGACCGGAATTGAAGGCAGTGTGCGGCCGGTACGGGCGTACCTCCGCTCCCGTGGCCGCACCCGGGCGAGCCTGCTCGACCGGTACGTCTCCGGCTTCGGGCTGGCGATGCTCGCAGCCGTGCTGGGCCAGCCGTTCTCCACCGTGATCTCCGGGCTGGCCGGGCCGGTCGAGCCGGGCCGCATGGGTGCGGGGGCCGCGTTGCTCGCGTTGGCGCTGGCCGGCTTCCTGGCCGCCGCCCGCGCCGCGGGGCCGGTGATGGTGCCCGGTTCCGACGCCTCCTGGCTGGTCCTGTCGCCGCTGAACCGGCGCGGCCTGCTCGGGCGTACCGGACGGGTGCTCCTCATGGTCGCGGTCGTGGCGGGCGTGCTGCTGGGGGTTGGGCTGGTGGCGGCGCTCGGCGCGCCCGACCAGCTCGTGTGGCGGCTGCTCGGCGCGCTGGCGCTGGGTGTGTCGGCGAGCGTGGGCGGGATGGCGCTGGCGGTGGTCGGCCAGGCGTCCCAGTCGTGGCAGGTCTGGTTGACGGCCGCGATGGTGGCGCTGCTGGTGCTGGCGGTGGTGTTCGTGACGGGCCAGGCGCGTACGGTGCTGGCCATCGCCGCCGCCGCGCCTCTGACGACGGTGGCCGCCGCCGCATCCGGCGCCGTGCTGGCCTCCGCCCTGCTGGTACGGCAGGCGTGGACGTCGCTGGACCGCATCCCCGCCCATGCCCTCCTGAAAAGCTCCACCCGGGCCGGACACCTGGCCACGGCGACCGTGGGGCTCGATCCCAGCGTGCTGACCTGGGTCGTCGAGGACAACCACTGGAGAGCCAGGACGCTCACGTCGCGGCCGTGGCCTTCGCTGCCCGCGCCTCTCGCGCAGGCCTGGCAGGACTGGCGCCGCGCGGGGCGGCGGCCGGGACGTCTGGCGGTCGTGTTCGGGTCGGCCGCGTTGCCGGCCGTCCTGGCGCAGGCGGGCGGGTCTCCCGTGCAGTTGGGGTTCGCGGTGCTGGTGGGGGCGCTGGCCGTGGCGGTCGCGAACGCCTCCGGGGCGCGCAGGGATCAGGACAACCCGGCGCTGGCGCGGCTGCTCGGAGTGGGCCACCGACCGGCGCTGGCGGCCCGCGCGGTGCTCCCCGCCGTGCTGAGCGGCGCCTGGGCGGCCACGGCCCTGGCCGCCCTGATCCTGACGGGCGCTCTTGCCGCGGGGTCTGGATTGTGGTGGTTGTTCGGGCCGCTGGTCGCTCCGGCGCTGACCGCCGCCGCGTTGCGGATGGCCAGGCGGGACCCGATCGACCATGCGATGCCGGTCATCGACACGCCCGGCGGCGCGATCCCGACCGGCCCGTTGCTCTGGGCGGCCACCGGTGTGGATCTGGCCCTGATCGGGTGTCTGCCGGCCGGGTTGGCGCTGGCGACCCAGCCGGGTGATCTCGGCCCGTATCTGGTGGCCCAGGCGGTGTCCGGTCTGGCGGTCCTGGCCGCCTACATCGTGCGCGCGCGTCCGGGCAAGGCCGGGTAGGGCCGCGCCACGTACACGCCGCTGGGCACGCCCCCGTACGGAATCGAGCGGTCCTTGCGCATTCCGGCCCGCTCGGCCACCTTCCGCGAGCGCTCGTTGGCATCGCCGATGACCGCCACGACGGTCCGGCCGAGCCCTTCCCCGACGTGCAGGGCGGCCTGCGCGAGTTCCAGCGCGTACCCGTGTCCCCACGCCGAGGGACGGAACCGGTAGTACAGGTTGAGCACCTCGTCCCGTTCGACGATCGCGCGCCGCAGCCCGCCGAAGCCGATCACCCGCGACTCGCCCGTCTGCCGCGCGGCCCAGTAGCCGAGCCCGCGTTCGGCCCAGTCGGCCAGCCACAGGTCCAGCATGGCGCGGCTCGATTCCAGGTCAGGGGAAGGACCGGCGGGGTTGTGGACGCTCGTGCGCGGGTCGGAGTGAATCTCGTGGACGGCGATGAGATCATCAGCGGTGACCCGAGATAGCACCATTCGCGCCGTCTGCACCACTTCCATGCTTTCAGGGTAATCGCCAGCATCGGTAGGCAAACGGTATCGATTGGTGGGTATATCGAAGATCCACCCCGCGTCGCGGCTCAGGCCCGAAGAGCCGGCCGGAGCCGCCGCGGCGTCACTTCTTCTTGTCGGTGCCCGAATCGGTGGACAGCGCGGCGACGAAGGCCTCCTGGGGCACCTCCACCCGCCCCACCATCTTCATCCGCTTCTTGCCTTCCTTCTGCTTCTCCAGCAGTTTGCGCTTACGCGAGATGTCACCGCCGTAACACTTGGCCAGGACGTCCTTGCGGATGGCCCGGATGTTCTCGCGGGCGATGACCCGCGCCCCGATGGCGGCCT
The DNA here is from genome assembly GCF_042650645.1 of Nonomuraea purpurea. Classification (NCBI taxonomy): domain Bacteria; kingdom Bacillati; phylum Actinomycetota; class Actinomycetes; order Streptosporangiales; family Streptosporangiaceae; genus Nonomuraea; species Nonomuraea purpurea. The sequence goes on along the minus strand of NZ_JBHSBI010000001.1, from coordinate 105,167 downwards.
GGATCGGCACCTCGAACTGCTGCCGCGGGATCAGCTCGCGCAGCTTCTTGGCCATGTCGACGCCGTAGGTGTAGGCCTTGTCCTTGTGGACGATGGCGCTGAAGGCGTCGACGGCCTCCCCCTGCAGCAGGATGTCGACCTTGACGAGGTCGGCCTCCTGCTCCCCCGCGGGCTCGTAGTCGAGCGAGGCGTAACCGCGGGTGCGCGACTTGAGCTGGTCGAAGAAGTCGAAGATGATCTCGCCGAGCGGCAGCGTGTAGCGGATCTCGACCCGGTCCTCCGACAGGTAGTCCATGCCGAGGAGCTGACCGCGGCGCCCCTGGCAGATCTCCATGATCGCCCCGATGAACTCGGCCGGCGCCAGGATCGTGGACTTGGTCACCGGCTCGAAGACCTGCGCGATCTTGCCGCCTGCCGGGAACTCCGACGGGTTGGTGACCGTGAACTCGGTGCCGTCCTCCATGACGACCCGGTAGACCACATTGGGCGCGGTGGAGATCAGCGACAGCCCGAACTCGCGCTCCAGCCGCTCGCGCACGATCTCCATGTGCAGCAGCCCGAGGAAGCCGACCCGGAAGCCGAAGCCGAGCGCGGCCGAGGTCTCCGGCTCGTAGACCAGCGCGGCGTCGTTGAGCTGCAGCTTGTCGAGGGCCTCGCGCAGCTCCGGGTACTCGTCTCCGTCGATCGGGTAGAGCCCCGAGAACACCATCGGCTTCGGGTGCTCGTAACCGGCCAGCATCTGACCGGCGGGCCTGACCGCGGAGGTGACCGTGTCACCTACGCGCGACTGGCGCACGTCCTTGACGCCGGTGATCAGGTAGCCCACCTCGCCGACGCCCAGCCCCAGCTCGGACACCTTGGGCTCGGGCGAGATGACACCGATCTCCAGCGTCTCGTGGGTGGCGTCGGTCGACATCATCCTGATGCGCTCGCGCTTGCCCAGGTGGCCGTCCACGACCCTGACGTAGGTGACCACGCCGCGGTAGGTGTCGTAGACCGAGTCGAAGATCAGCGCACGGGCGGCCGCGTCGGCCACGCCCACGGGCGCGGGCACGCTGGCCACCACGTGGTCGAGCAGCTCGCGTACGCCCTCGCCGGTCTTGCCCGACACCTTGAGCACGTCGGAGGGGTCGCAGCCGATCAGCCCCGCCAGCTCGACGGCGAACTTCTCCGGCTGCGCCGCCGGCAGGTCGATCTTGTTGAGGACGGGGATGATGTGCAGGTCGGCGCTCATGGCCAGGTAGAGGTTGGCCAGCGTCTGCGCCTCGATGCCCTGGGCGGCGTCGACGAGCAGGATCGCGCCCTCGCACGCCTGCAGCGACCTGGACACCTCGTAGGTGAAGTCGACGTGCCCGGGGGTGTCGATCATGTTGAGCACGTGGCCGTCCCACGGCAGCCGCACGGCCTGCGACTTGATCGTGATGCCGCGTTCGCGCTCGATGTCCATCCTGTCGAGGTACTGAGCACGCATGGAACGTTCGTCGACCACGCCGGTGATCTGCAGCATCCGGTCGGCAAGGGTCGACTTGCCATGGTCGATGTGCGCGATGATGCAGAAGTTGCGGATCAACGCGGGGTCGGTCTGGCCAGGCTGAGTGCGCACCGAAGTCCGTTTCGACAGGGTTGAGGTCGAGCAGTCTTTCATGGTGACATGCCCGGGTGATTGCCCGGACCGTCATCCGCCGCGGCCTGCGCCTGCTCGCGCTTGCCTTGGCCATCGTGGTGGCGCTGGTCGGCCTGCTCGCCGCCGCGCTCCGCCTTCAGTTTACCGGTGCCCCGGCCGCCTGGGCGAAGAGCACGGGCAACGATGCCTTGTGGCTCGGCCATGCCTGGGTGGACGGCCGCCGTACCGAGCGTGACGTCGAGCAGCTCGCGGTGCGGCTGCGCGCCACGGGCGTCAAGGACGTGTACGTGCACTCCGGCCCCTTCGACTGGGACGGCCGATTAAATCCCGCCAAATACCCCAACGCCGGAAATTTCGTGAAGTGGATGCGGAAGCATCTCCCTGCCATCCGCATCTCCGCCTGGCTCGGCCAGTCCGTCGACAACGCCCTCGACCTCGACGACCCCCGCTCCCGCGCGAACGTCCTGTCCGGCGTGGCCGCGATCATGCGGCAGGGCTACGACGGCATCCACTACAACTTCGAGCCCATCGGCGACGGCGACACGGAGTTCCTGGACCTCCTCGAACGAACCAGGCAGCACACGAGACTGCTGTCCACCTCCACCCCGCAGATCGAGCCCTACCCGGGCCTGCGCCTGGCCGCCAGGGCCGTCCTGGCGCATGACAAGTACTGGTCGCAGGGCTACTTCACGCAGGTCGTCGACCGCGTCGACCAGGTCGCGATCATGACGTACGACTCCTTCACCCCGCTGCAGTCGATCTACGGCGGCCACGTCGCCCGCCAGGCCAGGCTGGCCCTGGACCTGGTCCCGGACGCCAAGGCCCTCTACATCGGCGCCCCCGCCTACCACGATCACGGCGTACCCTGGGCCGACGCCGCCGAGAGCGTCGCGATGGCGGCCGAGGGAACCCGGCTGGCCCTGTCGGACCACGGCCGCCGCGAACGATTCGGCCTGGCCCTCTACGTGGACTTCGCCGCCACGGAGGAGGACTGGCGCGAGTACACCACCCGGTGGCTAAGGTGAATCCCTGCTGTCGGAGCGTTGATTTGAGTGCCCGCCTGGATTATTGGTAACCTGTACAACTGCGTGTGGCGCGCCCTCTCTCGAGCCCGCGCGCCCCGTCCATCACCTTTGACTTTCACCGAGGCTTCTTCGTGGCGAACATCAAGTCCCAGATCAAGCGCAACAAGCAGAACGAGAAGGCTCGTCTGCGCAACAAGGCGGTCAAGTCCTCTCTGAAGACGGCCGTCCGCAAGTTCCGCGAGGCCGCCGAGCAGGGCGACGTCGAGCAGGCCACGACGCTGCAGCGGGTTGCCGCCCGCCAGCTCGACAAGGCCGTCTCCAAGGGCGTCATCCACAAGAACCAGGCTGCCAACCGCAAGTCCGCGATCGCCAAGCAGGTCGCGGCGCTGGCCGCCAAGTAAGACCGGCGACCCCGGCAGCGAAATGCCGCACCCTCTATGGGGGTGCGGCTTTCTCGTTTTGCGCACCCTTTTGTCACGATTTCGATATCACACCGCCGTATCGGGTGCGTCACCGTTGCAGAGATCGCCTTGCCCTCCGTCTCCGCTCTGCCTGAAGGTGCACTAAACAGGCAAGGGGGCGCATATGCGGGGGCCGTTGGTCGTCAAGAGGGCGTTCAGCGAACCGCTGCTCCTCCTGGCGGCGTTCGGCTCCATCCTGCTGGCCACGACCACGCTCGTCGCGCTGACCATGTACGCCTCCTCGATCGCCGACGCGGGCGTGCGCAGGACGATGGAGACGGCCTCCTACCGCCAGACCGCCGCCACGATCAGCGCGCCCGTGACGGCCGAGACGTTCCCCCGCTTCGACCAGTCGATACGCGCCGAGCTCACCAGGGCCTACGCCGCCCCGCCCGCCGTCACCGTCAGCTTCCGCTCCGACTCCTTCGCCATGCCGGGCCAGGAGGACGAGGAGCGGCCCGAACTGCTCAGGTTCGGCAGCTATGACGGGCTCGACCGGCACGCCAGGCTCGTCTCGGGCCGGTGGCCGAAGACCGGCGGCGACCGCGTGGAGACCGCGATCTCGCTGTCGGCCGCCTCGGCCACGGGGTTCAAGGCGGGCCAGGAGTTCACCACGAAGGGCCGACTCGATCCGCGCCCCGTCCAGGTCCGCGTCGTCGGCGTCTTCCAGCTCGACGACCCGTTCGGCGAGCGGTGGACCGACGAGCACCTGCTCAGCCGGGGCGTGGAGCGCGGCGAGTTCACCACGTACGGGCCGCTCATGGTGGCCCGCGAGACGTTCGTGGGCCGCTTCGCGACCAGCGTCAACGCGACCTGGACCGCCGTTCCCGACCTGCGCGCGCTGACGCCGGAGCGGCTGCGCCCGCTGGCCGGCGCGGTCGACCAGGTGGGCGAGCGGCTCAAGGCCGCCGGGTGCACGAGCTGCGTGACCGCCGGCCACCTGCCCGAGATCCTCACCCAGCTCGACACCGCCTCCCTGGTCGCCCGCTCCACGATGCTGATCCCGGTGCTGCAACTGCTGTTGCTGGCCGCGTACGCGCTGATGCTCACCGCGCGGCTGCTGGCCGACCACCGCCGCATGGAGGTGGCGCTGCTGCGCTCGCGGGGCGCGGGCACGGCTCGGCTGGCGGCGCTGGCCGGGGGCGAGGCGCTGCTGGTGGCGATCCCGTGCGCGGTGGCGGCGCCGTTCCTGGGGCCGCCGCTGCTCGCCCTGATCAACCAGATCCCCTGGATCAGGGCCTCGGGGGTGCGGCTGGCGCCCTCGGCCGACCTCGGCTCCTTCCTCGTGTCGTTCGGCGTGGCCCTGGCCTCGGCCGTCCTGCTGGTGTTGCCGGCTCTGGCGGGCGCGCGGCGTACCTATGTGGAGGAGCAGTCGGCGCGCGGCCGGGGCGGCGGGCGCGGGCTGATGGAACGGGCGGGCGCGGACCTGGCGCTGCTGGTCGTGGCCGGGCTGGCGATCTGGCAGCTCCAGCGCTACGGCGCGCCCGTGACGGCCACGGCAGGGGGCGGGCTGGGCATCGACCCGCTGATCATCTCCGGCCCCGCGCTGGCGTTGCTCACGGGCGGCATGCTGGGGCTGCGGCTGGTGCCGCGCGTCTCGAAGCTGGCCGAGCGGGTGACGTCCGGACGTCCCACGCTCGCCCCCGCGCTCGGCGCCTGGCAGGTGAGCAGGCGGCCGCTCAGGTACGCCGGGCCCGCGCTGCTGCTGACCATGGCGATCGCGATCGGCATCGTGTCCATGGCGACCGCGTCCACCTGGCGGGCCTCCCAGCTCGACCAGGCCCGCCACCAGGCGGGCGCGGATCTGCGGCTGTCGGGGCCGCCTGACGGGCCCGAGCTGGGGGCGTTCGGGCGCGGGAGCGCGTTCACCGCGCTGCCCGGCGTCACGGCGGCCTCCCCCGGCTTCCGCGGGCAGATGGAGGTGGGCGGTGAGAACGCGATGCTGCTCGCCATGGACGCCGGCAAGCTCGGCGAGCTGTTCCACCTGCGTCCCGACCTGTCGGCGCAGCCGCTCGCGCGGCTGTCGCGCGCTCTGCCCGGAGGGCAGGCGGGCCAGGTGGAGCTGCCCGGCCAGCCGGCGACGCTGACCGTGGGGGTGCGGGTGGACGCCGAGCTGCCGTTGCGGGTGGTGCTGTCCGACGCGCTCGGGGTGTGGCGCGAGGTGTCGCTCGGCGTGCTTCGGCCTGGCGCCCACGAGGTCGACCTCGACCTGCGCGCGCTGGCCGGGCGGAACGGGACGATCACCTACCCGCTGTCGCTGCGCGGCCTCGTCGCGGGCTCGCCGCAGGAAAGGGCACGTGTGGAGGTGACCGCTCTGCGCGCCGACGGCCGGCAGGTCGCGGCGCCGCCACCCGCCGTGCCGGCTCTCGCGCCGCTGCCCGTGGTGCTCACCGCGGACCTGTCGGCCGCGCTCAAACTGGACACGGGACAAACCGGGCGGGTCGGGATCGACGGCCGGGTCCTCGAGGTCACGGTGGTGGGCGTCGTCGACACCATGCCGACGACCGCCGCCGGGCAGCGCGCCGTACTCGTCGATTGGGGGACGCTGCAGGCCCACGAGCTGGCCGAGGCGCGACCGCCCAGGCCTGCCACGGAGTGGTGGCTGGCCTCGGCCGACACCGCGCCCGCGATCCGGCAACTCGCGAACCACCCCGAATGGGACGTCACCGCGCTCGACCGGCGGGAGCTGGAGACCAGACTGCAGGACGACCCGCTGGCCAGCGGGCTGCAGGGGGCGCTGATGCTGGGGTTCCTGGCGGCGCTGGTGTTCGCGGCGCTCGGGTTCCTGGTGAACGCGGCGGTCGCGGCGCGCGAGCGGAAGGGCGAGTTCGCGATCCTGCGGGCGCTCGGCGTGAGCTCCCGGCAGGTGCTGGGGCTGCTGGCGGTCGAGCAGGCGTTCGTCATCGGCCTGTCGCTGGCGGCGGGAACCGGGCTCGCCGTGGTCGTCGGCGTGCTGGTGGTGCCGCACATCGTCCTGACCGGGCAGGCGTCGGCGGTCACGCCTGGCGTGCTGCTGGACATCCCGTGGGCGGCCACCGCGGCGATGCTGGCGGCGGTGGCCGCGGTGCTGTTCGCCATCGTGGCCGGGCTGGCGCGCACCACGCGCGGGCAGATCGTGGAGGAACGATGAGGGTCGCCCTGCTCGCCCGCGTGCACCTGGGCACGGTGGCCGTGCTTTTCGCGCTCACGCTGGTCGCCTGCCTGCTGGTCGCCGGGCTGCCCAGGGCGATGCAGGGGGCGTTCGACGACGCGCTGCGCCGCTCCCTCGCGACGGCCTCCGCCGCGCAGGCCGACCTGACCGTGACCGTGACGTCGAGCTCGCGCGAGCAGGACCTGCGCGAACGCAGCCAGTTCGACTCCCTCGACCACCAGTGGCGGCGCATCACGCCTGCGGCGCTGCGCTCGGTGATCGCGAGCACCAGCCAAATGAGCGCCAAGACCTCCCTGACGCCGGTGACCGGGACCGGCGGCAAGCAGTATGTGAACCTCGGCTGGCTGTCCGACGCCGACCGGCGCGTGGACTGGGTGCGAGGGCGGGCTCCCGGCGACCCCGGCACGACGCGCTACAAGGGGCAGACGATCCCGCTGCTGGAGGTCGGCGTCGTCGAGGAGGCCCTGAGCGAGATGGGCCTGCGGATCGGGCAGACCACGACGCTCGGCGAGAGCGGCCACGCCGCCGTGAAGATCGTCGGCACGTTCAAGGCCAAGGATCCTGGCGACCGCTATTGGCAGCGCAATGCCGACATCCTGCACGTCAGACGCATACTGCCGCAGGGCGCACTCGACTTCGAACGCCACATCACCACCCTGACGTCCGACGCCGGGCTGAGCGCGATCAGCGGCGAGGGGCGCAACCTGTCCTACCACTGGATCCTGCCGATCGCCGCCGGGTCCGCGAACGCGCAGGCCGCGCCCGCCGTCAAGACGGCGATCACCGACTTCGGACGGGTCGCGGCGGTCCAGCGCACGCGCGGCGTCCTGCAGACCGGGCTGACCAAGCTGCTCGACGACTTCCTCGCCGCCCTCGCCTCCGCGCAGACCGTCATGTACCTGGTGCTGGGCGGGCTGCTGGCGGTGGCGCTCGGCGTGATCGTGCTGACGACGCGGCTGCTGACCGACCGCATGGACCACACCCTCGCCCTGGCGCGAGCGCGCGGCGGGTCGCTGCGGCAGGTGGCGGGCGCGGCGGCGGCCCTGACGGCGCTCGCGGTGGCGCCCTCGGCCGTGGCGGGGTACGCGCTGTCGTTCCTGGTGCCCGGCCCCGTGCTGCCGATCGTGCACGTCGGGCCGGTGCTCGTGGTGGTCGCCGGCGTCGGCTTCGCCGCCGCGCGGACGGCGCTCGCCCATCGCACGCCGCTGCACGAGCGCCGCGACGACGTGGCCTCGGCCCGGCCAACGGCGCGGCGGATCACGCTGGAGGCGCTGGTCATCGTGCTGGCGCTGGCGGGGGCCTACCTGCTGCGGGCCCGCGGCCTCGACGCCGCCGCGGGGCAGGATCCGTTCCTGCTGCTGGTGCCCGTCGCGCTCACGCTCGCCGCCGCGCTGATCACCCTGCGCTGCTATCCGTACCCGTTGCGGCTGTTCGTCCGGCTGGCCGCGCGCGGGCGGGCGGCCGTACCGTTCCTGGGGCTGACCAGGGCGGCCAGGGCGCGCTCCGCGAACGTGCTGCCGGTGCTGATCCTGCTGCCCGCGCTGGGCGTGTCGGTGTTCGCCGCGGTGATCTCCGACGGCATCGCCGGCACGCAGCGGCTGGCGTCCTGGCAGCAGGTCGGGGCGCCGGTCAAGGTGACGTCGGAGGCCGAGATCCCCGCCGCCGCCATCGCGCGGGTCCGCGCGATGGCGGGCGTGGAGCAGGTGGTGCCCGCGCAGACCGGCCGGGTCCAGGTCGGCTACAGCTCCGAACGGGCCGAGGCCGTCGCCGTGGACGTGGCGCAGTGGCGGCGGGTCCTGGCCGGCGCCCCCGTCGGCCTGCCCGCCCTGCCGGACGGCACCGCGCTGGTCTCCCCCGAACTGCGGGGGCGCGGGACGATCGACGTCGGCTGGCAGTCGCGGATGAAACTCGGCACCCAGGGCGTGATCGAGTCGGTGCCCGGCTTCCACGACAAGGGCAAGTTCATGATCGTGCCGCTGAGCGCGCTGGTGCGGCCGGCCGTGAACGTCCTGCTGATCAAGGGGGACGTCTCGCTCGACACACTGGCCCGGCTGCTGCCCTCGGCCACGCTGGAGTCGCAGGAGGGGGCGCTGGCCGCCATCCGCGACGACCCGCTCACCAGCACGGTCCGTTGGACGCTGCTCGTGGTGACCGTGGCCCTGGCCGGGTACGCGCTGGTCGCCGTCGTGCTGTCGCTGGTGATCGGGGCGGCCGACCGGGCCGTGGCGGTGTCGTACCTGCGTACCCTCGGGCTGTCGGACCGGCAGGCGCAGCGGCTGACCGTACTGGAGATCCTTCCCATGATCCTCGTCACCGCCCTGGTCGGGCTCGGGCTGGGCCTCGGCCTGCCGTCGGCGCTCGGGCCCGGCGTGGACCTGTCCTCCTACGCCGGCGACCTGCCCGTCGGCGACTACTCCCTCGATCTCCTCACGCCGAGCGCGCTGGCGGCCGGGCTGAGCGCCGCCGCCGTGCTCGGCGCGTACGCGCACACCGCCATCAGCCGCCGTCGCGGCCTCGGCGCCGTCCTCCGAGTGGGTGACCTGTCATGAACCCGACCCTGTCCGAGCTGGAAGCCGACGCCACGCGGGAGAAGGCCGCGTTCGGGGGTGACGCGCACATCGTGTGCGACAACCTCGTCCGCATCTACAAGACCGAGGGCGTCGAGGTCGTCGCCCTGCAGGGGCTGGACCTGGTGATCGACAAGGGCGAGCTGGTCGCCATCGTCGGGGCTTCGGGGTCCGGCAAGTCGACGCTGCTCAACGTGCTGTCGGGGCTGGACGTGCCGACCGCGGGCGTGGCCAGAGTGGCGGGCATGGACCTGCTGTCGATGAGCGCCCGCGACCGGCTGCGGTACCGGCGCTCCGTGGTGGGCTTCATCTGGCAGCAGACCGCGCGCAACCTGCTGCCGTACCTGACCGCCAAGGAGAACGTCGAGTTGCCGGCGAAGCTGGCGGGCGGTCGGCGGCGGGGGCAGGGGCGGTCGGTGGAACTGCTGGAGCTGCTCGGGGTCGGCCACTGCGCCAACCACAAGGTTTCCGAAATGTCGGGCGGGGAGCAGCAGCGGGTGGCCATCGCCGTCGCCCTCGCCAACGCCCCGCAACTCATCCTCGCCGACGAGCCGACCGGCGAACTGGACAGCGAGACGTCGGAGCAGGTGTTCGACGCGCTGCGCAAGGCCAACAGGGAACTGGGGGTGACCGTGGTCATCGTGACACACGACCCGCTGGTGTCGGAGCAGGTGGACCGGACCGTCGGCATCCGCGACGGGCGCACCAGCAGCGAGACCCTGCGGCGAGAGGACCCAGAGGGGCAGATCATCGCCGAGGAGTACGCCGTCCTCGACCGCGTGGGACGCCTGCAACTGCCCCGCGACTTCATGAACACCCTGCGGATGGAGCGGCGGGTGCGGCTCGAACTCGAGTCCGACCACATCGGGGTGTGGCCCGCCAGAGAGGAGCCATCGGATGACTGACTCGCCCCTGGTCGAGGTGGACGGGCTGCGCAAGGTCTACAGAAACGGGGCCAAGGAGGTCGTGGCGCTGCGGGACGTGTCGTTCTCCGTGCGTCCCGGTGAACTGGTCGCCATCAGGGGCCGGTCGGGCTCGGGCAAGACCACCCTGCTCAACCAGATCGGCGGCCTGGACCGTCCGGACGCGGGGCGCGTCGTCGTGGCCGGGCACGAGGTCACGGCCATGTCGGAGGACGACCTGCTGTCACTGCGCAGGGACGTGGTCGGGTTCGTGTTCCAGTCGTTCGGACTGATCCCCGTGCTGTCGGCGGCCGAGAACGTGGGCGTGCCGATGCGCCTGCTGCGGACGCCCGCCGCGGACCGGGAGGCGCGGGCACGGATGCTGCTCGCGCTCGTGGGGCTGGAACAGCAGGCCAACCAGCGGCCTTACGAACTGTCCGGAGGGCAGCGGCAGCGGGTGGCGATCGCCCGCGCCCTGGCGAACCGGCCCCGGCTGGTCGTGGCGGATGAGCCGACGGGGCAACTCGACTCGCAGACCGGGCGGCAGATCATGGAGCTGTTGCGGGCGCTCGTGCGGAGTGAAGGGGTCACCGTGCTGGTGACGACGCATGATCCTGGGTTGATCACGTTGGCGGATCGGGTGCTGGAGATCAGCGATGGGGCCGTACGGGAGGCGGCGCTGACATAACACCGCGGGTCCGCCGGGAAGACGTCCTTGAGACCGCACCTCTGCCCCACCCAAAGGAAATCCCTCACCGCCCGCACCCTCCAAGCGAAACACTCCACCGTCCGGCAGAGGCACCTCGGCTCAATCCCCGGCACTCACCCCAAGCCCAAACGCCCCCAAAAATCGCAAAAGCTCCGTCCCATTTCGGTTCGACCGATTCGGTGGTCTGCTGGCGGGGAGGGAGAACGTGAGAAAAGCGACATACGGCTTGAGCCGAGGAGGCGAGCCAAGATGTCCCATGCGCCCCACTATCAGATGCCGGGGCCCCATCAACCAGCATCCGCCTGGGTGGTGGGATTGGCCTACTTCGCCGGAAGCATCATGGTGCTGGTCGGCGTGTTCAGCGTAGTCGCGGGGATCGCCGCCATCTTCAAGAGCAACGTCTATGTCTTCCGCGGAAACTACATCTTCATGTGGAACGTGACCGGATGGGGCTGGGTCCACCTCATCCTCGGCATCCTCGTCTTCCTGGCCGGTCTGGCCGTCTTCTCCGGCCAGCCGTGGGCACGCGCGATCGGCATCGTCCTCGCCGTACTGAGCGCCATCGTGAACTTCATGTTCCTGCCGTACTACCCGATCTGGACCGTGCTGATCATCCTGCTGGACGTCATGATCATCTGCGCCCTGACGATGTACAACCGCGAGGCCGCAGGCTCCAGACGTCCCCCAGTGACATAGAGATCCCGAACGCCCGCGAAAGGAGGGACCGTCAACACTTCAACCAGGACTTTCACCACGGATCCGGGACCTCGATCTGACTCCCCCGCGCACGCCATCCCACAACGCCCAGCCACCCCGCCGAGGCCGTTCCACTAAGGCGGGCCCGGCAAATGCAGCAGACCCGGCAGCGCCCGCACTACCGCAGCCGCCCGACCTGACCCGGCGGCAGCCCGGCCTGGCCCGCGTCCAAAGCCGGCCGCAGCCCCATCAGCGCCCTGTGCGGCTGGCCACGATGACCTGAACCGTGTGCTCCAGCGCGTACGCGGGGTCGGCTCCCCCACCCTTGACCTGCTCATCCGCGCTGGCCACGGCCTGAATCGCCCTCGAAAGCCCTTCCGGCCCCCACCCGTTCAACTGCCGCTTCACCCGATCGACCTTCCACGGCGGCATGCCCACGTGGCTCGCCAACTGCCCGCCCCGGAGGTTACGCGGCGCGCTGCCGACCTTGGCCAGTGACCGCAGCCCACCGGCCAGCGCGCTCACCAGCAGCACGGGAGCGACCCCCGTGCCGAGCGCCCACCGCAACTGCTCCAGTGCCTCGGCCAGCCGCCCCTCGACGGCGGAGTCCGCCACGTTGAACCCGGTGACCTCAGCCCGCCCCTTGTGATAGCGGGCCACGGCTGCCGCGTTGACCGTCTTGTCCTCGGTGTCGAAGACGAGTTGGTTGCAGGCCGCTGCCAACTCCCGCAGGTCGTTCCCCACGGCGTCGAGCAACGCCTGCGCCGCGTCACCCGAGATGTTCCGGCCGGCGCGCTTGAACTCCCCCTTGATGAAGTCGAGCCGTTCCCCAGCCTTGGTGACCTTGTTGACCGTGACCACCTTGGCCCCGGCCTTCTTCACCCCGTCGACCAGCGCCTTGCCCTTCACCCCACCCGGATGCGCCAGCACGAGCACGGTGTCGTCGGACGGCTGCTTGGCATAGGTCACGACCTCGGCGATCACGTCTTTCACCAGGTCCTGCGCCGACCGGATCACCACCACGGACCGGTCGCCGAAGAGCGAGGGCGAGGTCATCTGCGTCAACTCACCGACCGCGACCTTGCCCCCGACCAGGTCATGCACCTCAGCCTGTGGATCGGCCGCCCGCGCCGCCGCGACGACACCACTCACCGTCCGCTCAACCAGCAATTCCTCATCGCCGACGACCAAGGTCACGAGTGCTGGATCGGTTCCCGCCATGTCAGGCAGCATGCCATGCGCCACCGACAACCCGGTACTCAACGAACCATCACCCCGGATCGTTGAGGCCCCCTCCTTCCTGGCAACTCTTGGCCTCGGTCCCAGCCATGCATGCTGGACCGACAGCGTCCGGAGGGACGTGCCACGCGGGCCGGAGGCTTTGCCCACCGATAGCAGGACACGAAGATTATTGGTGCATTTCCTGCCACCGCATCCTCTTGACCTAACACACCGCCACCATCGAAAGGGGATAAAGCGGGACAGGGCCGTTGTTCTTACCGTCCTACACCCGGAACGAAGTGACGGGCCGGCCATCCGTTCGTCAGGTCACGCTGAAGGCGAGCGCATCGGGGAGGGCCGCGAAGACCGACCGCAGCTCGGCCACGAGACCCGCGTGGGTCAGCGCGCCGGGCTTGGCCATCCAGGCCCGTAGCGCGGCGTGGAACGACGCGATCACCAGATCCAGCGCCAGCCTCGGGCGCGGGTCAGCAGGGTCCGTGCCCAGCCTGCGCTGCAGGGTCGCCTCGATGGCCGCGCTGGTGTGGTCGCAGTACTGAAGCCCGTACGCGGCGATCGACGGCGTGCGCTCGGCCAGCTTCCGGCTCTGTCGTACGCGGGCCACCCAGGCTCCGCCGTCGTCCATCCGGGCGAGCGCCGCGAGCAACGCCTCCTGCAGTACTTCCAGGACGGGTACGCCGCCGAACGGCAGGTGCTCGACGTCGTCCCGCAGACCGTTCCACAGAGCCTCCAGGGGAGCGGAGGCGACCTGCTCCTTGCTGGCGAAATTCCGGAAGAAGGTGCGCTTGGAGACCTCGACGGCTTCGCACAACTCGTCAAGGGTCACCTCGTCAAAGCCGCGCTCGGTGAAGAGCACGAGGGCCGTCTCGACCAGCGCGGCCCTGGTCCTGAGCTTCTTACGCTCCCGCAGCGAGAGCGTTCCCGGCGCGGAGGTGGAAGAAAGGTCAGCAGTCATCGCTCCCAGTGTAACTGGAACGCAGATGCCCCCAATAGGCTTATGCTCCTGAGTGGCACTTTGAGTGGATGTCTGAGGAGAGGATCACACCATGCGCGCCCTGATCGTTGATCGTTCCGTCTCCGGTGGCCTGCGGGTGGGGGAGGTACCCGAACCCGTGCCCGCCCCCAACCAGGCGCTGGTCCGGGTCACGGCCACCTCGCTCAACTACGGCGAGGTCAAGCACGGCATCGAGACGGCCGCGGAGGGGACGGTGCTCGGCTGGGATGCCGCCGGAGTCGTCGTCCAGGCGGCGGCGGACGGGTCAGGACCGGCCGTGGGCACCCCCGTCGTGACCCTCGAGGAGAACGGCGGTTGGGCCGAGGTCCGCGCCGTGCGCACCGACTGGATCGGCGTGGCACCCGAGCGCGCGGAGCCGAGCGCGATCAGCACCATCCCGGTCGCGGCCGGCACCGCGCTGCGTGTGCTCCACCGGATTGGGCCCATTCTGGGGCGCAGGATCCTCGTGACCGGCGCCACCGGCGGCGTCGGGCGCTACGCCGTCCAACTCGCCCGACTCGGCGGCGCACATGTGATCGCCTCCACCGGCGACCCCGCCAAGTATGGCGAGGCGTTGCGCGCTCTGGGCGCCCATGAGGTGGTGTCCGGTCCTGCGCAAGCGGGCGGCGGCCTCGACGGCGTGCTCGACATGGTGGGCGGCCCGCAACTCGTGGAGGCATTCGATCAGCTCGGCGAGGGGGGCACGCTGGTGGCAGTCGGGCACTCCTCGGGTGACGGCGAGAGCTTCCCGTTCGGGGCCATGTTCAGCGGACCAGGACGTGACGACCGCTCGATCGTCACGTTCATGCTGCTGTTCTGCGACGGCCTGGGCCGAGATTTGACCTGGCTGGCCCAGCAGGTCGCGGACGGTGTGCTGAGCCCTCAGATCACTTGGCGTGGCAGCTGGAACGACGTGTCCGAGGCGGTGAGCGCCCTCGTCGAACGCCGCCTGCACGGCAAAGCGGTACTCGACCTCACCTGACGGCCCTGCCGGTCTCAGGAGCCGCCTCCCAACAGGTCAGCTCTACGTGATGCGGTCGGCGCCGATCGAAGCAGGTCACGAATGGAGTTGCCCCGGTTCGATGGACCCATCGCGGCTTGTGGCTACGCGGCAGCGTAGTCGGGATCTTGAGCTTTCCTGGATGTGAAGCGGCGTTCGTATTCAGCTGGGCTGAGCTGGCTCGTGGCAACACATCTACCTTGTGGCGGCTTACGGTCAACGGCCAAGTGTGTTGGTGGGTCTGGCCCACTTTTACATGGCCACGGACACTTACCGCACCCACACAAGCGGAGAGCCTGATGCGCACCAGCGTCGCTCGTGGCCAACGCTCGTCCACAGCCACAATCGTCTCCGCGTTCCCCACCCCAGGAGCGTTACGGTCCGCGTGAAACGATCGCCATTCCTCCTTCGCCTTCCACAACCGCCAGATCTCCGGCCTGGTCCGTGCGGTAGATGTCGAGCCCGAGCCGGCGGAGAAGGGAGAGCGTCGACAGGGCCGGGTGGCCGTAGTCGTTGTCGGCGCCCACGCTGATCAGCGCCGCGCGTGCCCCGAGGGACGACAGGAAGGCCGGAGACTGCCTGTTCGAGCCGTGGTGTGGGGTCTTGAGGATGTCGGCCCGTATGGGGATCTGGCGCAGGAGGTCCTCTTGCGCCTCCGTTTCCAGGTCGCCGCTGAGGAGGGCCGAGCCGGCGCGCCAGCGTACGTGGAGGACCACGCTGGAGTTGTTGATCGCGCTGCCCTCCCCGTGCCCGTTCAGTTCGCTCTGGGCGGGGTCGGGAGCGAGCACGGTCAGTTCTGACGGGCCGAATCTCCAGCGGGTGCCGGGTTGCGCCGTCCATTCGGGTATCCGTCGTTGCGCCAGGTTGGCCGAAATGTGGGCGGCGGAGCCGGCTCCGGTTCGCTGCGGGCTGACGAGCACGGCTCCGACGCGTCGGTTCCTGAAGACTCCCGGAAGGCCGCCCACATGGTCGGCGTGCGGGTGAGTGAGGATGAGCAGGGGGACGTCGTCGACGCCGATTCTGCGTAGGCACCTGTCCATGGCTACGGGATCGGGCCCCGTGTCCACCACGACGCCGCTGCCCGGTCCTGCCGCGACGACGAGGCCGTCTCCCTGACCCACGTCGCACATCACCATCAACCACCCCTTGGGCGGCCATGGGCCGGCGATCGGTCGCACGACCAGTACCGCCACCAGGGCGGCACCGGCCGCCGTCATGGCCAGCGCTCGCCAGGCACGACGTCGCAGGATCGGAACCGCGATGGCCACCGTGAGGGCGAGCAGGCCGAGGCCCGGAAGGCCGCCTGGCCATGGCACGGTGGCGAACGGGAGGTTGACGGCCCAGCGGGCGACCATGATGATCCACCCGACGGCGTAACCGGCCGGGACGACCAGCAGGCGCGCGGCATCCGGCCACAGGGGCGCCACCAGAGCCGCTCCGAAGCCGAGCAGGGTCGCGGGGGCCACCGCCGGTGCCACGAGCAGGTTGGCGATCAGCGCGATGGGGGTGAGCTGGCCGGACATCAACACCAGCACCGGGGTCACGGCCACCTGCGCTGCGGCCGGCACGGCGACCGCCTCCGCCATCCAGCGCGGGAGTTTGGCGCGGCGGGTCTTCTGGGCTTGAGGCGCGACTTGATCGAGCCCATCCCGTTCACCACAGTTGCCACGATCTGGATGGCCTGCCGTTTGGGGGTGAACGACCGTCTCTGATGCGTTGTTCTGGTCTCGCGTTGCCGACAGCTTGTCGCGCCAGCGTGGAGCCAGGATGAGGATGCCTGCGGTGGCGGTGACCGAAAGGGCGAAACCGTAGGAGCGGGCCAACTCGGGGACGAACAACACCAGGAAGAGGACGGTCGCCGACAGAGCGGCGAGGCCGTCCTTGGCACGGCCTGTTCCCAAGGCTATGGCGGCGGCCAAACCCATGAGGAGGGCTCGCAGGACGCTCGGGGATGGGCGGGCGACCACGGCGAACGCGAGCATCGCGATGGCGGCGAAGCAGGCCCTCAAGGGCAGGGAGAGGCCGAACAGGCGGGAGAGTGCGAGCGCTGCGCCTGCGACTATCGCCAGGTTCGCGCCGCTAACAGCGTTCAAGTGGCTCAGGCCGGCTTCCTTGAGGTCGGCAGAGACCTGGGGGTCCATGTGTGACACGTCGCCCACCACCAAGCCCGGAAGGAGGCCGCGTTGGTCGGGAGGGAGAGTGCTGGCGGCAGTACGGAGGCCTGATCTGATGGTGCCTGCTGCTTCTTGGAGGTCGGACGGGGGTGTGAGGACTCGTGGCGGGCCTCGCACCAGAAGGAGGGCTGCCACGAGGTCGCCCGGGGTTGGTTTCGCCAGGCGGCCGGTTACTTCGAGGCGTTGGCTCGGGAGAAGGGCACCCCAGCTACGACCGTTGGCGAACACGGTGACGGGGACGTTGACGGATTGGCGGTTGTTGGGCGTCTGGATGGTTGTGAGGGTGGCTGGGGTCACGTAGCTGTCTTGGTCGAAGTGGCGACCTCTGCTGGGGCGGCGTTTGGGATCGTCGGTAAGGACGATCTGGGCGGTGATGTGGGCGTTCTTTTCGGCCAACTCGGCTACTGGACCAGTGGTCAGGGCGTGAACGCGGAAGGCCACCGAGGCTGAGGCGGCAGAGGCGCAGATGAGCGTGGCCACGGCGATATTGCGCCACCTGGTGGGTTTGGGCGGGCGATGGCGTTGGGCGTGAGAGCTCTTCGTGGTGCGACCGACAGTCGTGCGTGTGCGCCAGGCCAGGACTGAGGCGGCGAGGGCTGCTGAAACGGCGACCAGCATGCCTACCGGAGCGGGGCAGATGAACAGGGTAAGGGCGCTGGCCCAGGCGGCAACGGCCGGAAGGATAAGAGGCCAGGCGTAGTCTCGCCGCTCGTTGTCCTGGCTTGAGTCCCAGGCCAGATCGGCATGCGGGTGCGGGCTCGGGCTCGGGTCCAGACCTGGGCTCGAGTGCAGATCCGGGACCGAGCCCTGGTGCGGGTGCGGGACGGGAGCCGAGCGCGGGTCCGGGTCCGGGCACGGGTGTAGGTGTGAGTCCGGGTGCGAACGCAGATCCGGATCCGGGTGCGGGTGTGAGTCCCGGTCCGGGCTCGGGTGTGGGTGTGGGCTCAAGGTCGGGGCTGGGTTTGGTTGCAGGTTTGGGGTTGGGAGCGGGCGTGGGGATGGGTGTGCTCGGGGCGGGTTGGTGGGTTGCATGTCAGATGCGGACTCTTGATTTGATCTCGTCGAACTTTCGTGGGCCTAT
Source organism: Nonomuraea purpurea (assembly GCF_042650645.1). Lineage (NCBI taxonomy): Bacteria > Bacillati > Actinomycetota > Actinomycetes > Streptosporangiales > Streptosporangiaceae > Nonomuraea > Nonomuraea purpurea. The sequence goes on along the minus strand of NZ_JBHSBI010000001.1, from coordinate 87,544 downwards.
GCCGCTTACCTCCCGGAGTTGGTCGATGGTGGTGAAGCCGCCGTGGGTGGTTCGGTACTCGGCTATGCGTGCTGCGAGGACCTCCCCCACACCGGGAAGTTGTTCGAGCTCGGTGGTTGTGGCGGAGTTCAGGTCGATGATCGCGGTGGCTGGGTCTGCGGCGGGCGAGCCCGGAGGGGCTGGTGCGGGGGTGGTTCCCACGACGATCTGTTCGCCGTCGATCAGGCGTCTGGCGAGGTTGAGAGAGCCGGTGGATGCGCCGCGTGACACACCTCCGGCCGCTGTTACGGCGTCTGTGACTCGGGCGCCCGAGGGGAGGAGGTAGACACCTGGTTTGCGGATCTTTCCTGCCACATGGACGGTCACTTTGGTGGTGGGAGATGGGGTTGAGGTCGGGGTCGGAATCTGGGTGGGAGTTGGAGGCAAGGGGTGAGGGGTGGGTTGGGAACGCCAGGCGAAGAAGGCTGCGACGGCTATGGCGAGCGCGCCTACCGCAAGGATGACGCGGAGGCCGGGCTTGCCGGGATCGAGGGCTTTGGCAAGGGATGGTGACGCCTGGTGGGAGGTGAGGGCCTTGCGGAATGCCTGGAAGGTGGGTGGAACGGGAGCTGGACCGGCGGATACGGGGAGCTCGGTGGATGCGGCAAATCCGGTGCGGTCGGTGTAGCCAGCGGATCCGCCGGTGGTTCCGCCGTAGCCCCCGTAGTCAGTGGTTCCGCCAGAGCCCGTAGTTCCGCCATGGCCAGTGGATCCGCCGTAACCGGTGGAGGTGGGGACGGCGGCGGGTCCTGGGGCAAGGGGCATGGACTCGTCTGGAGGGGAAGGTACGGGCGGCTCCGGGTGGCGGGATACGGGCGGTTCCAAAGGGGAGGGGATGGCCGGTTCCTGGTCGCGTGTGACTGAGACTCGGCTGGGTGCAGTAGAGGCGTGGCCGGGGGCAGAGAAGGAGTGATGGGGTGTAGCGGGGTCAACGTGGGGTGGTGTGAGGGCTGGGCCGGGTGACGTGGAGGTGTTGTCGGTGAGGGGTGGCAGGGCGGGGGTGAGGGGGTTGCGGGTCGGGTCGTCTTCGAGGTGGAGGTGAGTGGTAGGCGTCGGGGATGCGTTGTTGGTGTTCGGTGCGAGGTTGAAAGGGCTGTGGAGGCTCTCGCGGAGGGCGACAGGGTTGTTGATGCCAACGTCAGGCCGGCCGAGGAGTCGACGGGGTCGCCGGACAGGGATGGTGGTGAGCCTTCGTAGGCGGGACTGCGCTATGGCTCGCTCTGCCGTTGGATCGGGGGTTCGCACGTCAGCGAACGTAGGGCTTCGGCTGGTGTCCGAAGCGTTCCGAGTGAGGTTCTGTGGACGGAGGCGGGTGGAAGGTAAGCCGCTGTGGATAACTTCGGGGCGAGCGGACCGCTTATGGAGAGCGGGCTTGGTTCGGATGCCTGGCGGTGCCTCGGGTTGCCCCGGGTTCGGCCCTCTATCCGCCGAGGTGGCCCCGGTGCATCGCCGCATTGGGACGGCGCTGTCGTCAGCGTTCGCATTGACGGCCAAAGAAGCTCATCGATTCTCCGCGTTCCGGGCTTGACCTTGCCCCAGGGTCAAGCTCCGACGATGGTCCGCATGAACAACAACGCACGGCACACCGTCGAAGCACAGATCCGCGAGCAGGCCACCGCCTACTGCGAGTCCAACAACGTCCCCGGGTTCGTCGCCGGCGTCTACCACGCCGGAGAGCAGACCGTCGTCGCCTACGGCACCGCGAACGTCGCCACCGGCGCGCCGATGCTGGAAGACACCGGATTCCTCTTCGGCTCCGTCACCAAGGTCCTGACCACCACGCTGGTCCTGCGGCAGGTCGACCGTGGACTGCTGGACCTCGACACGCCGGTGGTGAAGTACCTTCCCGACTTCGCCCTGACCGCACCGGGCGCGGCGGACAAGATCCTGGTCCGGCACCTGATCGGCCACACCAACGGCATCGACGCGGACCTGTACTTCCCCGACGACAAGGGCCGCGACGCCCTGAAGACCTACGTCCACGGCCTCGCGAACGAGTGCGGCACCCTGTTCGAACCCGGCGAGCAGCTCAGCTACTCCAACGGCGGCATGATCGTCGCGGGCCGTCTGCTGGAAGTGGTGACCGGCACGCCCTTCCACGACCTGCTGGCACGCGAGATCTACGCCCCTGTCGGCATGAAGGACTCCAGCACCTCCGCCGAGCAGGCCATCCTGCGCAGCACGGCGATCGGCCATTTCCTGGACCCCGAGACCATGGCGGCCAAGCCCACGAACATGTTCACGCTGCCCGACACCTGGGGACCGGCCGGCGGCACGCCGATCGGGACCATCGCCGACCTGCTCGCCTTCGGACGCACCCACCTCGCGGGCGGTGTCTCCCCCTCCGGCACGCGCGTTCTGTCGGCCGAGTCGACCGCCCTGATGCAGCAGGTCTCGTACGACATGGAGAGCCCGAACACCCCGCCGGTCGGCCTGGGCTGGGTGCTGTACCCGTTCGGCGACACGACCGTCCTGGCCATGTCGGGTGCTTCACCCGGCGGTGTCTCCCTCCTGTGCGTCCTCCCCGAGCACGACCTGGTCTTCGCCGCCTACGGCAACAACCCGGGGGCCATCATGCTGCAGGACCAGTTCCTGCAATGGCTGCTGAGCGAGCACCTCGGCGTCCAGATCCCCAAGCTGGTCACAGAACTGGAGCAGGGCGTCGACCTGACCCCCTACGTGGGCACCTACCGCTCCAACCAGCTCCGCATCGACGTCAGCATCGTCGACGGCCAGCTCGAGGAGCGCACGACCTACGAACCGGCGGACGAGTCGCAGGAGCGGATCTTCACCGAGTTCGCCGGCGGCACGACCTCCGCCCCGCCGCAGCGCTACGTGCCGATCCGGCCGGGCCTCTTCGCACCCGCCGGCTACCCGCTGGAGGTGTTCGACGGGTACCTGCGGCTGCTGCTCGTCTCCTACCACGACCTCCGCGACGGCCAGGCGCGCTTCCGCAACGGCGGTGGCCGCCTGACCCGCCGGGCCTGACCGCTCCCCGCCGGAGTGGAAGGATGTCCAGCATGCTCACGATTGGCCAGCTCGCGGACTACGCCGGAGTGACCATCAAAGCCATCCGCCACTATCACGAGCGCGGTCTGCTCACCGAGCCCGGCCGCGACTCGTCCGGCTACCGGCGCTACACCGCCGAGCATGCCATCAAGCTCGTCAAGATCAGGACCCTGGCGCACGCGGGCGTGCCACTGGCCCGCGTCAAAGGCCTCCTCGACGCCGACCCGGACACGCTCACGGCAGCCATCGCCGAGATCGACCACAACCTCCAAGACCGCATCGCGCAGCTACGGCGAACCCGCGATCAACTCGCCCAGCTGCGCGGCGACGACCGGCTTTTCGTTTCCGCGGAAGTCGCCGACTATCTCGACGATCTGCGCGAACTCGGCGTCAGCGAGCGCCAGATGCACCTGGAACGCGACGGCTGGATCCTCATGCAAACAGCCTCACCCGAGGACGCCCACCTGTGGATCACCGAAAAACGCGAGCTCATGACCAGTCCTGAGTTCCGCGCCCTTTACCTCGAACATGACGCCGCTTACGACTGGTCGCCGAGCGATCCCCGCCTCCCCGCCCTCGCCGACCGTACCCGGAACTGGTTCGCCAAGCACCACAGCCGATCCGAGAGCCGCCCCGTCCACAATCCGACCATCGCGCGATTGGCCGCGCAATCCCAGCCCGGAGCCTCATCCCCGGCTTGGGACCGCCTCGCCCAACTCATGGAAGGCTGACGAGCCTCGAATTCGCGCGCTGCTGATGCTGGACCGCCAGTTCCACCGGCCCCTGGCCCGCCGCCTGTACGGCCAGGTCTTCCAGGCGGGCGATGGCGCGGGACGACGTACGGACCTTCTCCAGGCGGCCGTCCGCGATGTGGAGGAGGGGTTTGATCACGAGGAGGGAGGCCGCTGAGGCGGACTTGGTCGAGAGCGTCGACGGAGAAGACCGTCCGCGTGGTGTTCATGCAGCGGCGGGCGGCCACAGCCACCGCCTCGACGGGCGCGCCGGTGCGGGCTGCTGCCAGGACCGGGGTAGCCGAGGCCCATCGCGATCGAACGGCTGTCGATCACCTGTACCGGCACGACCACGACCCCGCCCATGGAGGGCAGGGACGCGGTCGAGTCCGTGACGACGGCGACCGAGGACGGAATCAGCGCTACTGAACGGGGGTGCCACCCCGCCACACCCGGCGCGGCTTGAGGCCGAAGGACCAGGCGAAGGCGCCCTCGTGGTCGGCGTCCCACTGGACGATGTCGGCCAGCCGGCCGGGGGCCAGGACGCCGCGGTCGGGGGCGCCCAGGACGGTGGCTCCGCCGAGCGTGGCGGCGCGCAGGGCGTCGTTGACGCTCATCCCGAACGCCGAGACCGCCATGGCGATGACTAAGGACATCGAGGTGATGCCGCAGTAGCCGGGGTTGTGGTCGCTGCCGAGCGCGATCTGCACGCCGTGCTTGATCATCTGCCGGACGGGCGGCAGGTGGCCGCGCTGCAGGGCCGTGGCCGGGCAGACGACGGCGGGCACGCCGTAGCGGGACATGATGGCGATGTCCTCGTCGGACATGTGGTGCAGGCCGTCGGCGGAGGCGCAGCCGAGTTCGGCGGCCAGTTGGACGGCGCCGCGGCGGCTGTAGAGGCCGGCGTGGATACGCGGCAGGAGCCCGACGTTGCGGCCGGAGGCGAGGACCCAGCGGGACTCTTCTGTGGTGAAGTGGCCCTCGTCGCAGTAGACGTCGACGCTGTCGGCGCCGGCCGCGGCCGCGTCGGCGCACCAGGCGCCCACGGCCTCGACGTATTCGCGCTGCCTGCCGAAGTACTCGGGAGGCACCACCTGGGCCGCCAGGAACGTGACGTGCACCCGCGGCATCTGCGGCTCTTTCTCCAGCTCGCGCAGGAGCCGCACGTCGGCCAGTTCGCCGTCGCGGGTGAGGTGGTAGCCGGTCTTGGCCTCGACCGTGGTGGTGCCGCTGAGCAGCCAGGAGCGCAGCCGCTCGCGTACGCCGTTGCAGAGGGTCCACGGGTCGGTGCCGCGCGTCACGGTGACGGTGGAGCCCACGCCGCCGCCCGCCGCGGTGATCGAGGCGGCGCTGGAGCCGCCGGTGCGGATGGCCAGTTCGGCGTAGCGGTTGCCGGCGTAGACCGGGTGCGTGTGGGCGTCGATGAGACCGGGCGTGACCAGGGCGCCGCCCAGGTTTTCCACGTGGTCGACGTCGACGATGTCGTCGACGACTCCGGGCACGCTCTGCGGCAGGTCGGGCGCGCGCCCGACCCACGCGATGCGGTCGTTGTGGACGAGGATGGCGGCGTTGCTGAGGACCTCGTTGCCGGTCCAGAGGCGGCCGATGTTGGTCAGCAGTCGAACGGTCACCGCATCACCGCCCCGCACGAGCCCCGATTCGCACACCGGCGTGGAGGCAGCGCCCAGCGCACGGCCTGTGCCGCGCCCACTGAGCCCGCTCCGGGTCCGGACGACATGGGGGGTCTCCTGCTCTCATCCGCATCGTGTTGTGCGGTGACCGTATCGCCAGGGCATGATCCCGGCGATTTCAGTTCAGTTACGTTATTTCACAGCCGGGCTTGCTGTACAGGGTTATTCGGAAGAAAGACCACTGATCCCAACCGTCACCCAGCCCTGCCTTGTCCCCATGGCCCCCGCTGACGACTTCGACACCAAGAGTCATCATCCGAAACCCAGAACTCAAACCTAAAGAGCAGACCAACGTTAGGTCTGGTCAATCCTAGCAATCCCGGGGTTCGGGGACCACTGCCGCTTTTGGGGATGTCTGCGCGCTTTGCGGCAAGAGATGTGGGCGCGTCACACTAGGTGACGGCCTGTCCACACCAGGCCGTCACCAGAGCCCCAGGGCTAGGAGACGCGCTCGACCGGCTTGCCCACCCGCTCCAGCTCCTTCGACAGGCTGGACAGCACGCGGGCGTGCAGGATGGTCCCGTCCTCCACGTGGTCCAGCGAGAGCACCTCGCCCTCCTTGTGGGCCCGCGAGATCAGGTCTCCCCTGTCGTAGGGCACCAGCAGCTGCACCTCGTGATCCAGCCGCGGCAACTCCCGCTCGATGAGCGACATCAGCTCGGGGATGCCCTGGCCGGTCCGCGCCGAGACCACGACGCTGTCGCGCTCGCGCCGCATGATGCGGTCGATCACGTCCTGCGTGGCGGCGTCGGCCTTGTTGATCACGATGATCTCGCGGATGCCGGAGGCGCCCTCGATGTCGGCGACCACCTCGCGCACCGCCGCGATCTGGCCTTCGGGGTCGGGGTGCGAGCCGTCGACCACGTGCAGGATCAGGTCGGCGTCGGCGACCTCCTCCAGCGTGGAGCGGAACGCCTCGACGAGCTGGTGGGGCAGGTGCCGCACGAAACCGACGGTGTCGGCGATCGTGAAGAGCCTGCCTTCCGGCGTGCGCCCCCTGCGTATGGTCGGGTCGAGGGTGGCGAACAGCGCGTCCTCGACCAGCACGCCCGCGCCGGTGACGCGGTTGAGCAGCGAGGACTTGCCCGCGTTGGTGTAGCCGGCGATGGCCACGGCCGGGACCTCGCGCCGCTGGCGCCGGTGGCGCATGGTGTCGCGCGAGGCGGACATGCCGCTGATCTGGCGGCGCAGCTTGGACATCCGCTCGCGGATGCGCCGGCGGTCAAGCTCGATCTTGGTCTCACCGGGGCCGCGGCCGCCGATGCCGACGCCGCCCGCGGCGCGACCGCCGACCTGCCTGGACAGGTTGCCACCCCAGCCGCGCAGGCGGGGCAGCAGGTATTGGAGCTGGGCCAGCTCGACCTGGGCCTTGCCCTCGCGGCTCTTGGCGTGCTGGGCGAAGATGTCGAGGATCAGCGCGGTGCGGTCGATCACCTTGACCTTGACCGTGTCCTCGAGCTGACGGAGCTGACCGGGGGCCAGCTCGCCGTCGCAGATCACGGTGTCGGCGCCGCTGGACTCGACCACGTCGCGCAGTTCCAGGGCCTTGCCCGAGCCGATGTAGGTGGCCGGGTCGGGCTTCTGGCGGCGCTGGATGAGCCCGTCGAGCACCTGCGAGCCCGCGGTCTCGGCCAGGAGCTTGAGCTCCAGGAGGGAGTTCTCCGCATCCTCGGAGGTGCCGGAGGTCCAGACGCCGACGAGGACGACCCGCTCGAGCCGCAACTGCCGGTACTCGACCTCGGAGACATCTTGGAGTTCGGTGGACAGGCCCGCCACGCGGCGCAGCGCCTGGCGCTCCTCAAGGTCCATGTCGCCGGTCTCGAACTCGTCGAGCGCGGTGTATTCGTGCATTCGTGTCATCTCTATTAGGGAACGTCTGGACACCTCGGTGTCTTCCCACGATGGTGGCATGACATCCATCAGGCAATCACCTGGTTATCCAGGTAGCACGCTGACGTTGCCGGACCCCGAGGTCAGCGAGATCTTGTGCTGGGAGGACGCGTCGTTCTTCACCGAGATCTTGGCGTCACCGGATCCCACGTCGGTCTTCACGTCGTATGCCCCGTCGGGCACGTTCAGCGTGACGTCGCCTGAGCCCGTCTTCACCTCCGCGCTGTCGGGAGGTGAACTGTACTTGAGCTCGGTCTGCCCCGACCCCACGTCGGCGAACATCTTCTTGCCCGCCAGCCCGGTCGCGTCGACGTCGCCGGACCCGGCGTGCAGGTTGACCGGCCCGGTCAGCCCTCTGAGCGTGAGGTTGCCCGAGCCGCTGTCGAGGTCGACGGCCAGCCCTTTGGGAACCTCGATCTTGTAGTCGACGCCGCAGCTCCCCCAGTTCGAGGGGCAGTCGTAGGTGACGAACAGCGCCTGCCCCTCCACCTTGTGCTCAGGACGGGGCTTGTCGTCGCCCCGCCAGCGCAGGGTCTCGGTGACCCGGATCGCGCCGCCGTCGGTCTCGGTGATCAACGCCTCGCCGGAGTTGCTCTTGAGCTGCAGCTTCGTGACCTTCTCCGTCACCTCGTAGGAAACGGTGTCCTGGCTGCTGGACACGGCGACGTTCGCGAGCCCGCATCCGGAGAGCAGCAGCGCGGAGGCGAGCAGCCCGCCTGCGATGACCATCGTCTTCATGTTGTTCATCGTTTCCCACAGCGGGCAGCGTTCACATCGGGGATCACCCCGACGACTCCCCGGCGTAACCCCAGCTTTGACCGGGGATACGGCGCCGGAGTAGCTTCGATTCCACAATCCAGAACCCGTTTTCCACAGAGCGGAAAGAGATCCCATGGAGATCACCGGCCCGATGCTCGACAGGTTCGACGAGATCCTCACGCCGCGGGCGCTCGAATTCGTGGCGGCGCTCCAGCGGGAGTTCGGCCAGCGACGGCTGGAGCTGCTGGAGGTCCGCCAGGCGCGGCAGGCCGAGCTGTCGGCGGGCGGCGCGCTCGACTTCCTGCCGGAGACCAAGGGGGTCAGGGAGAGCGAGTGGCAGGTCGCCTCCCCCGCGCCCGGCCTGGAGGACCGCCGCGTCGAGATCACCGGTCCCGTCGACAAGAAGATGACGGTCAACGCGCTCAACTCCGGCGCCAAGGTCTGGCTCGCGGACTTCGAGGACGCCAACTCTCCGCTCTGGGAGAACTGCGTGGGCGGCCACCTCAACCTGCGCGACGCGCTCGAGCGCACGATCGACTTCGAGACCGGCGGCAAGACGTACGCGCTCAAGCCCGACTCCGAACTGGCCACGGTCGTGGTCCGGCCGCGCGGCTGGCACCTGGACGAGAAGCACGCGCGGGTCGACGGCCACCCGGTGTCGGGGTCGCTGTTCGACTTCGGGCTCTACTTCTTCCACTGCGCCCAGCGGCAGATCGACAAGGGCAAGGGCCCGTACTTCTACCTGCCCAAGATCGAGTCGTACCTTGAGGCGCGCCTGTGGAACGAGGTCTTCACCCGGGCGCAGGAGCTCCTCGGCATCCCCCACGGCACGATCCGCGCGACCGTGCTCATCGAGACCTATCCGGCGGCGTTCGAGATGGAGGAGATCCTCTACGAGCTGCGCGACCACTCGGCCGGGCTCAACGCGGGCCGCTGGGACTACCTGTTCAGCGTGATCAAGAAGTTCCGCACCAGGGGCCGCGAGTTCCTGCTGCCCGAACGGAACGCGGTGACGATGACGGCGCCGTTCATGCGCGCCTACACCGAGCTGCTCGTGCGCACGTGTCACAAGCGCGGCGCGCACGCGATCGGCGGGATGGCGGCCTTCATCCCCTCCCGCAGGGACCCCGAGGTCAACGCGGTGGCGCTGGAGAAGGTGCGGGCGGACAAGACGCGTGAGTCCGGCGACGGGTTCGACGGCTCGTGGGTGGCCCACCCCGACCTGGTGCCGGTCTGCCGCGAGGTGTTCGACGGGGTGCTGGGCTCGCGGCCCAACCAGCTCGGACGGCTGCGCGAGGACGTCGGCGTGTCGGCCGCCGACCTGCTGGCCGTCTCCGAGACCCCCGGCGAGATCACCGAGGCGGGGCTGCGCAACAACGTGGACGTGGCGCTGCGCTACCTGGCCGCCTGGATGGGCGGGCTGGGCGCGGTGGCGATCCACAACCTCATGGAGGACGCCGCCACGGCCGAGATCTCGCGTTCGCAGATCTGGCAGTGGATCCACAACGACATCACGCTCGCCGACACCGGCGCGCGGGTGACGAAGGAGCTGGTCGAGCGGATCATCTCCGAGGAACTCGACAAGATCGCCGCGGAGCCCGGGTACGACGAGAAGCTCTTCGCGCAGGCCACCGCCCTGTTCAAGGAAGTGGCGCTGGACGACGACTTCGCGGAGTTTTTGACCCTTCCGGCTTACGCTCGAATGCCGTAAAACCCTAAAAGGGCCGTAAATCCTAAAAAGGGGGGACAAAGTGGGAGCTGTGCTGGAGACCTTGACGGCAGCCCTGCGCTCGCTGCTGCCCCACGATTCGGTGATCACCGATCCGGTGCGCCTGCGCACCTACGAGTGCGACGGCCTGACCTACCACCGGGCGACCCCCGGCGTGGTCGTGCTGCCGGACACGGCCGACCAGGTCGCCCGCGTGGTCCGATTGTGCAACGACTTCGGCGTGCCGTTCGTCGCCAGGGGCTCGGGCACGGGCCTGTCGGGCGGCGCGCTGCCCCGCGAGGACGGCGTGCTCATCGTCACCTCCAAGATGCGCGCGATCCTGGAGATCGACCTGGCCGACCGCAGGGCCGTGGTCGAGCCCGGCGTCACGAACCTGGCCATCACCGAGGCCGTGCGCGCCCAGGGCTACTACTACGCGCCCGACCCCTCCAGCCAGCAGATCTGCTCCATCGGCGGCAACGTCGCCGAGAACTCCGGCGGCGCCCACTGCCTCAAGTACGGCTTCACGGTCAACCACGTCGAAGCGTGCGAGATCGTCACCCCGGACGGCGACCTGGTCACGCTCGACCGCATGGACCCGGGCTACGACCTGCTGGGGGCGTTCATCGGCTCGGAGGGCACACTGGGCATCGCCACCAAGATCACGGTTCGGCTCTGCCGCGCGCCCGAGTCCGTCACCACGGTGCTGGCCGCGTTCGAGAGCATCGAGCAGGGCGGCCAGGCCGTGTCGGCGATCATCGGGGCGGGCATCGTGCCGGCCGCGATCGAGATGATGGACGCGCTGGCCATCGAGGCGGCCGAGGCCGCGGTGGCCTGCTCCTACCCGCGGGGTGCGGGCGCCGTGCTGATCGTGGAGCTGGACGGGCCCACCCCGGAGGTGGAACGGCAGTTCGCCCAGCTCAGACAGATCTGCTCGGGCGCGTTCGAGCTGCGCGTGGCGGCCGACCCGGCCGAGCGGGCGGCGATCTGGAAGGGGCGCAAGTCGGCGTTCGCGGCCGTGGGGCGCATCAGCCCGGCCTACATCGTCCAGGACGGCGTGGTTCCGCGCACGTCGCTGCCCGGCGTGCTGGCGGCCATCGACCGGCTCTCGCGCGAGCACCACATCAGGGTGGCCAACGTCTTCCACGCCGGTGACGGCAACCTGCATCCGCTGGTGCTGTTCGACGATGCGGAGCCGGGGGCGGGCGAGCGGGCCGAGGTGGTGTCGGGCGCGATTCTTGACCTGTGCATCGAGCACGGCGGCTCCATCACGGGCGAGCATGGGGTTGGGGTGGATAAATCGCGTTATATGCCGAAGATGTTTACCGAAGACGACCTGGACACCATGCAGCTCGTCCGCTGCGCGTTCGACCCCCGGGGCCTGGCCAACCCCGGCAAGGTGTTCCCCACACCGAGGCTGTGCGGCGAGGTGCCGGGGATGCGCAAGGGCGTGCACCCGCTGGTGGAGTCGGGGAAGGCGGAGCAGTTTTGATCGGCGGGGTGACGGTCAGGCAGGCGGACGCCGACGACGCGGTCGGCGGCGTGCGGCCTCGCTGGGTCGCGCTGCCTGAGAGCGTCGAGGAGATCGCGGCCGTGCTGCGGGGCTGCGCCGAGCGTGACCTGGCGGTGGTGCCCGCGGGCGGCGGCACGAAGCTGCACTGGGGGCGCCCGCCCGAGCGCTGCGACGTGCTCCTCGACCTGTGCTGCATGAACGAGATCATCGAACACGCCGCGGGCGACCTCGTGGTGCGCGCGCAGGCCGGGGTGACGATGGACGCCCTGGCCGCCGCACTCGCGGACAAGGGGCAGGAACTGGCGCTCGACGTGCCGTTCGCCGAGGGCGCGACCGTCGGCGGCACGCTGGCCGCCGCGCTGCCCGGACCGCGGGCCTTCCGCTACGGCACGGCCCGCGACCTGCTCATCGGCATCACCGTCGTGCTCCCCGACGGCACGATCGCCAAGTCGGGCGGCAAGGTCGTCAAGAACGTCGCCGGCTACGACCTGGGCAAGCTCTTCACCGGCTCGTACGGCACGCTGGGCGTCATTGCCGAGGCCACGTTCCGCCTGCATCCGCTCCCGGCCGAGCGCCGCTGGATCACCGCGCGGCTCGATCGCGCCGCGCTGCCGCCGATCGCCGCCGCGCTGGCGGCCTCGCAGGCCGAGCCGAGCGCGGTCGAGGTCGACTGGCCCAGGCCCGACGGCCCGCTGACCCTGGCCGTGCTGGTCGAGGGCACGGCGGCGCAAGCCAGGGCCGAGGCGCTGCGCCAGGTGATCGGCGCGGGCACGGTCGGCGCGGAGCGGCCCGCGTGGTGGGGGCTGATCGAGCGCGACGACGTGCTGGTGGAGGTGCGCTTCCCGCCGTCGGCCACGGCGGCGGTGCTCGACGCGGCGGCAGCGACGGGGATGGCGCTGCGGGGCTCGCCGGTCTCCGGACGGGTGCTGCTGGAGTCGTGGCGGGCGATCGAGGAGGACGAACTGGCCGCCGCGGTGTCCGGGCTGCGCGAGCGGGTCGAGGAGGCGGGGGGACGGGTGAACGTGCTGGCCGCGCCGTACGCGGGCGTCGAGCGGTGGGGCCAGGTGAGCGGGCTGCCGTTGATGCGGCGGGTCAAGGAACGCTTCGATCCCGGGCGCATGATGTCCCCCGGACGGTTCTTGGGAGGCATCTGACGTGGACCCGAACCTGATCAACGACTGCGTGCACTGCGGGTTCTGCCTGCCGACCTGCCCGACGTACGCGCTGTGGGGCGAGGAGATGGACTCGCCGCGCGGACGCATCCACCTGATGAAACAGCACGTCGAGGGCACGCCGATCACGCCGGAGATGGCCGGGCACTTCGACGCATGCCTGGGCTGCATGGCCTGCGTGACGGCCTGCCCGTCCGGGGTCCAGTACGACCGGCTGATCGAGCAGACCCGCGTGGAGGTGGAGCGGGAGCACGTTCGCGAGCCGCAGGAGCGGGCCGTACGCGAGATCGTCTTCCAGCTCTTCCCCTACCCGCGCAGGCTGCGGCTGCTGCGGCCGACGATGTGGCTGGCGGAGCGGATGGCGCCGTTCCTGCGCCGGGCGAACCCCAGCCTCGGCGCCATGGCCGCCCTGGCGCCCCGCGTGGAGCACAGGCAGCGGCTGCCGCGCCTGGTCAGGGCCAGGGGCGAGCGCAGGGCCGTGGTCGGGATGCTGATGGGCTGCGTGCAGCGGGAGTTCTTCCCCCAGGTCAACGCGGCGACCGCGCGGGTGCTGGCGCTGGAGGGCTGCGACGTGGTCATCCCGCCCGAGCAGGGCTGCTGCGGGGCGCTCAGCGTGCACGCCGGGCGCGGGGAGCAGGCCAGGCGGCTGGCGGGCCAGGTGGTCAGGACGTTCGAGCGGGCCGGGGTCGACACCGTCGTGGTGAACGCGGCCGGCTGCGGCTCCTCCATGAAGGAGTACGCCGAGTTGCTCGGCCGCGAGCCTGGTTTCAGGGTCGTGGACCTGTCGGAGTACCTGGCCGAGCTGGGTCCCGTCGCCAAGCGCCACCCGCTGCCGCTGACCGTGGCCTACCACGACGCCTGCCACCTGGCCCACGCCCAGGGCGTGCGCTCGCAGCCGCGCGAACTGCTGAGCGGCATCCCCGACCTTGAGGTGCGTGAGATCCCCGAGTCGGCGATCTGCTGCGGCTCGGCGGGCACCTACAACCTGTTCCAGCCGCAAGCTGCCCACGACCTCGGTGACAGGAAGGCCGCCGCCCTCCGCACGACGGGCGCCGAGCTGCTGGTCTCCGCCAACCCGGGCTGCACCATGCAGATCGCCTCCGCCATGCGGCGCGCCGGCGCCGGCATCAGGGTGGCGCACACGGCCGAGGTCCTCGACGCCTCCCTGCGCGGGGTTCAACTGTGAGCGTGCAGTCGGTCGAGCGGGCGCTTGACGTGCTGGAAGCGCTGGCCGAACACGGGGGCGAGGCCGGCCTGTCGGAGATCGCCGCCAGGACCGGGCTGCCGTACGGGACCATCCACCGGCTGCTGCAGACCCTGCTGGCCCGCGGCTACGTCCGGCAGGAATCGGACAGGAGGTACGCGCTGGGCGGCGGCCTCGTGCGCCTGGGCGGCATCGCCGAGAGCATGGTCGGCGTGTGGGCGCGGCCCTACCTGGCCCAGATGGTCGAGCTGTCGGGCGAGACCGCGAACCTGGCCGTGCTCGAAGGCGACTTCGTCGTCTACGTGGCGCAGGTGCTCTCGCCGCGCAGGCTGCGGATGTTCGCCGAGGTCGGCAGGCGGGTGCTGCCGCACAGCACGGCCGTGGGCAAGGTGCTGCTGTCGGGGCGGGCCCCGGCCGACGCGATGGCCGTCTTCGAGCGCACGGGCATGCCCCGCCGCACCCCCAACACGATCACCGACTTGGCGGCCATGCTCGACGAGCTCGACCTCGTCAAGTCCCGCGGTTACGCCATGGACCTGGGCGAGGAGGAGCTCGGCGTGCACTGCCTGGCCGTGCCGGTGTGGGACGGCGGGCGGGTGGTGGCCGCGATGTCGGTCTCGGGGCCCGCCGAGCGGATCGACGCGCTCGACCGCGACGACCTGGCCGGCCGCCTGCGCAGGATCGCCCTCGACTTCGGCGGCGAACTCGGCCCCTCGGCCGACGGCGAAGGCGCCCGCACCGGCCGCTGAGCACACGCCTCGGAGACGGGACCCGCCCCCGGGGCCGACACCCACGTATGCTGTTGCGCTATGAGCAACACCACGACGGTCCAATCGGTCGATCGTGCGATCGCGATCCTGGAGATCCTCGCCCGCGACGGCGCGACCCGGGTGACGGATCTCGCGGTGGAGCTGGAGGTGCACAAGTCCACGGCGTTCCGGCTGCTGGCGGCCCTGGAGCAGGGCGGGCTCGTGGAGCAGAGCGGCGACCGGGGGCGCTACCGGCTGGGGTTCGGCGTGGTGCGGCTGGCCGGGGCGGCCACGGCCCAGCTCGACCTGTCGCGCGAGAGCAGGCCGGTGTGCCTGCGCCTGGCGGAGGAGATCGGCGAGACCGTCAACATCGCGGTGCCGCAGGACGGCGACGCGGTCAACATCACCCAGGCGCGCGGCCCCTCGGCGATCTCCGGGCACAACTGGGTCGGCCAGCGCACCCCCTCCCACGCCACCTCCAGCGGGAAGGTGCTGCTGGCCTTCGGCGCCCTGCGGCTGCCCGCCGAGCTGACGCGCTACACGCCCCACACGATCACCTCGGCCGCGGCGCTGCGGCTCGACGAGATCAGGGAGCGCGGCTGGGCGGCCGCCGTGGAGGAGCTGGAGGTGGGGCTGAACGCGGTGGCGGCCCCGATCATGGGCGGCGACGGCTCGGTGGTGGCCGCGCTCAGCGCCTCCGGACCGTCCTACCGGCTGACGAAGGAGCGGCTGGCGCAGGTAGGCGAACTGGTGGCCGACGGCGCCAGGGAGGTAAGCCAGCGCATCGGCTATTACCGTTGAGCGCATGTGTAGAAGCATCAAGACGCTGCGCCCCCCGTACACCGAGAGCGTGACAGAGGAGGACGTGCGGGCGGCGGCGCTGCAGTACGTCAGGAAGATCTCCGGCTTCCGCGCGCCCGCCGCGCACAACGCCGAAGCGTTCGACCGGGCCGTGGAGACGATCACGAGGGCGTCCGAGGAGCTCCTGGGGGCGTTGCAAGTTCGCGGATCGCGTTGACACAGCACCGAAGCGGGCCGGCCGGTTCTGATGCGTCCCCCGGACCGCCGTCGCCCCATGAGGTCGCGCAGGTTCTCCGGCGCCACTTGGGGGTAGATCGGTGAACATGTGCACGAGGGCGTCGTGTCGGGAGGACGACATGACACTCATTGTTACACATCGAATGCGCAAAGTAACGAAGATTTGATCGAATGAGGCGGCTCGCTCTTGGCGGAGGCTCGGCTGTACCTGGTGCGTGGCGTGCCGCTGGTGAGTTTCATGGCTTCGACGTCCACCGGGGAGAACCGCCGCTCGCGACCGACCCAGGCGACCGGAATCTTCCCCGAATCAGCCTGAAGACGAAGCGCCACAGGTGGATGCCGAGACGTTTCGCAGCCCTTGAGAGCCGAAGAAGTTCCGCAGCGGTCATTTCACTACGATCGTTCAGGATCATTAATCAAGCTGATGAGCCTGACGGGCCCCATTCAGTGGTGGAGTGTGACGGGCTGGCCGCCCGAGCAGCCGAGCTTCAGCTCGACCTCCTCGCCCTCGGCGGGCTCGAACTCGACCTTGGCCTCGCGGGCGGGCCCCCGCTCGACGTCGTCCACGGAGTAGTCCTGGGCGGGCGTCCACGAGCGCAGCGTGATGAGGTCGCCCTCGCAGGAGGCGATCACCGTGCCGCCGGCGCTGCGGATGAGCTTGCCCTGCGCGGGCGAGGCGCCGGGGGTGGCGCCTGCACTGGACGTGGCACTGGACGTGGCACTGGACGTGGCACTGGACGTGGCGCTGGGTGTGGCGCTGGGCTGGGCGGCGGCGCGGGTGGTGGCCGTGGCCAGGGCGCCGCGGACCTCCGCCTGGCTGAGCACGTGGCTGGGGGCGCCTGTCAGGCCGGTGCCGATGAGGCCGAGCATGGCCACGGACGCGCCGGTCGCGGCGACGGCGGTGGCGGCCCAGGCCAGCACGAGTTTCTTCATCGCCCTCCACCTTCCCCCATGTCGTGCTAAGCCGGGGTTAAGACGACGATAAGGCCGCGCGTGGCATCGCCACGGAGCGTTTACGTTCTTGATATGGCTGACATCCTGCTCATCGAGGACGACGTGGCGATTCGCACAGCGCTCAGCCGCGGACTGCGGGAGCTCGGCCATGCCGTCTCCTCCTCGCCGACGGCGCTGGAGGGGCTGCGCCTGGCCGTCCAGGACCGTCCCGACCTGATCGTGCTCGACCTGGGGCTGCCGGACCTCGACGGCGTGGAGCTGCTGCGGATGTTGCGGGCGGTCAGCCGGGTGCCGGTGATCGTGGCGACCGCCCGCGACGGTGACGCCGAGATGGTGCCGGTGCTGGACGCGGGGGCCGACGACTACGTGGTCAAGCCGTTCAGCGCGGCGCAGCTCGACGCCCGTATCAGGGCCGTGCTGCGGCGGGCGGGCGGCACGGCGCCCGAGCCGCTGGCGGTGGGGGCGCTGCGGGTGGACCCGCGGGCGCGCACCGCCACGCTCGACGGGGCGTCGCTGGATCTGACGCCGCGCGAGTTCGACGTGCTGCACTATCTCGCCGCGCGTCCTGGCGAGGTGGTGACCAAGCGGGAGCTGCTGACGGAGGTGTGGCAGTTGCCCTACGGCGGGGCGGACAAGACCGTGGACGTGCACCTGTCGTGGTTGCGCAGGAAGCTCGGCGAGACCGCGTCGGAGCCCCGCTACCTGCACACGGTGCGCGGCGTCGGGGTCAAGCTCGTGGAACCCTCGTGAGGCGCTGGCTGGCGCTGCTGGTGGCGGCGACGACGTCGCTGGTGCTGATCGCGCTGCTGGTGCCGATGGCGTTGCTGATCCGCGACGTGGCCGAGAACGGCGCGTTGAGCAGGGCCACGGTCGCCGCAGAGTCCGTGTCCGTCGCGGTGGGCACGCCGGACCTGGCGCTGGCCGTGGCGCAGGTGGCGCGCCCTGTGACGGTGTTCCTGCCCGACGGCCGGACGATCGGCGCGCCCGCCACCCGTTCCGACGCGGTACGCCTGGCCGCCACCGGGCGCAGCGTCACCGCCGCCGCCCCCGGGGGCAGCGAGGTCCTCGTCTCGGCGCAGTCGTCGGGCGGCACGGCCGTGATCAGGGTGCTCGTGCCGGACGACGAGCTGATGAGGGGCGTGCGCGAGGCCTGGCTGGCGCTGCTGGTGCTCGGGCTGGCGCTGGTGGTGCTGGGCATCGTGCTGGCCGACCGGCTGGCGCTGGCCGTGACCCGGCCGGTGGACGGCCTGGCGCGGGTCTCGCACCGGCTCGCGGGAGGCGACCTGAGCGCCCGCGCGGAGCTGGGCGGGCCGCCCGAGGTGCGGTCGGTGGCGATGGCGCTCAACCATCTCGCGGGCCGGATCGACGAGCTGCTGGTGGCCGAGCGGGAGTCGGTGGCGGACCTGTCGCACCGCCTGCGCACGCCCCTGACGGGCCTCAGGCTCGACGCGGAGTCGCTGCGCGACCCGGAGGAGGCGGCGCGCATGCAGGCCCGCGTGGACGCGTTGCAGCGGGCGGTGAGCACGGTCATCACCGAGGCCCGCCGCCGCTCGGCCGGGCGCGAGTCGTGCGACGCGGCGGCGGTGGTGCGCGAGCGGGTGCGGTTCTGGTCGGTGCTGGCCGAGGACCAGGGGCGGGAGGTGGAGGTGGTCCTGCCGCCCGCGCCGCTGCCGGTCGCCGTGGGGGCCGAGGAGCTCGCGGCCTGTGTGGACGCGCTGCTCGGCAACGTCTTCGCGCACACCCCGGAAGGGGCGTCGATGGCGGTACGGCTGACGCCCCACGAGGAGGGCGCGCTGCTGGCGGTCGAGGACGCGGGGCCGGGAATCGACCCCGCGCTGCTGGAGCGGGGCAACAGCGGCGGTGGCTCGACCGGGCTCGGGCTGGACATCGCCCGGCGCACCGCCGAGTCGTCAGGCGGCACGCTGGTCGTCTCCTCGCCGCCCGGGGGCGGGGCGCGGGTGGAGATCGTGCTGAGCGCCCCATGACCGGGAGACGCCCTTAACCACGGCTTAGCGCGCGGTTACCGGGGATCGCGGTTTCGTGGAGTCATGCAGATCACGAAGAAGTTCATCATCGTCGGTGCCGGTGTCCTCACGCTCGTCGCGGGCGGTGGCGTCGCGTACGCGGCCACCTCCTCCTCCGCGGCGGCGCCCAGGATCACGGCGGAGCGGGCCATGCAGATCGCGCACCAGCGGGTGCCGGGAGCCTGGGTGAGCGAGGTCGACTACGACGGGCGCGGCACGCGGGCCGACGTCTGGGAGATCGAGCTGACCAAGGGCTCCATGCACCACGAGCTGGACGTGGACGCGGCCACGGGCAGAATCCTCAAGTACGAGACCGAGCGCGCCGACCGGGACGACCACGGCGACGACGACCGGCGCGGCCGGGGCCACGACGACCGCGACGACGACTGACCCGATCCGAATGCCGGCCCACCGTCACGAAGGCGGTGGGCCGGCCCGCGTTTCAGCGCGTCATCCGCATGACGATCGGGCGGTGGTCGGACAGGGTCGTGGGCAGCACGGAGCCGCTGGTCGTGGTGATTCCCCTGGTGTAGACGTAGTCGATGCGGGCGCTGCCGTGGGTCGGCTGGTCGGCGTACCTGGCGCCGGTGTCCACCCAGCCCGCGCTCACGAACCTCTTGGACAGCGCGTCCGTGGGCGGGGCGTTGAAGTCGCCGGTGAGGATCAGGCCGGTCCGCGAGCCGAAGTAGTTCAGGACCTTGCTCGCCTGGGCCTCGCGGCGGGCCACCGAGGTCGCCGACAGGCCGGGCGACAGGTGGGTGCTGAACACCGTGACCGTCGCGCCGCCGCCGAGGTCGAGCTTGGCGCCGGCCATGGAGCGGTTGACGGGGCAGGTGGCGAAGTCCGTGAGCGGGATCGTCACCCGTTCGACGATCTTGAAAGAGGACAGGATCGCGTTGCCCGCCTTGCCCGGCTGCGGGTCGTCGCACGGGCCCACGTCGTCGCCCGCGCCGAAGTGGGCGTTGGCGGTGATGTCCCAGCCGAGCTCCTCGGCCAGCTCACGCACCTGGTCGGCGTCCGGCCTGCGGTGGATCTCCTGGAGGGTGACGACGTTGGCGCCGCTGTCGCGGATCACCTGGGCGATGGCCTTGGTGTCGGCGCTCTCGCCCTGGATGTTCCAGTCGAGGACGACCAGGTTGGTCGCGGCCGTGGCGGGGGTCGTGGTGGCGGTGAGGGTGATGAGGGCGGCTACGGCGATCATGATCACACGCATGCCCTGGATCCTAGGGACCTCGCCACCGCCCGTACAGGTCAGCAACCATCCAGAACGGTCTTCATCGCGTCCTTCTCCGCCGAGGTCACCCAGACCCCGTACTTGGACTTCACCTCGATCTGGCGGGCGATGTAGGTGCACCGGTACTCCTTGCGCGGCGGCAGCCAGGTTGCCGCGTCGGAGTCGCTCTTCTGGCCGTTCAGCGGGCCGTCCACGGCCATGAGGTTCAGCGGGTCGTTGGCGAACTCCTTGCGCTTGGTCGCCGGCCACTGCTGGGCGCCCTTCTGCCAGGCGTCCGACAGTGGTATCAGGTGGTCGATCTGGACGGCGGTGCTGGTGTTCTGGCCGCGCTTGAACTGGATGGTCTTGCCGCTGTACGGGTCGTTCAGCGTGCCGGTCAGCACGATGCAGTCGCGACTGCCCGACTTGAACGTCTCGTTCTCCAGGTCGCGTTTGAGGATGTCGTTGCGGGTGTCGCAGCCGTTGTGGTCGACGTCCGCCCAGGCCGGGCCGAACTCGTCGCGGTCGAAGCCGGTCTTCGGGGCCCGGCCTTTGACCGTGAGCTTCGCCAGCTTGTCGCGGGCCTGCGACACCGAGGCCGAGTCGGGCTTCGAGGCGTTGGAGGCGTTCGACTGTGCTTCGAGTCCTCCGCAGCCGGTCAACATCGTGATGGCGGCCAGACCGGCCATGAACGCGCGAACCCGCACGTGTACCCCCAGACCTCGTTTTTCGTAAAGTCTAGGGAAAGAATGTGCCGATAAATGTCCTTATAACGCCATGGTTGCGTCTATCAGCCACTCTGCCAGGTATTTCGCGTACGACGATCGCACGTAGACGCGGTAGGTGTCGGGGCCGCGCCGTTCGAGGATGACCGAGGTCCTGCCGAGCAGGGTCTGGGCGTGGCCGGGGAAAACGGACGGGTGCAGGTCGATCGGGCAGCCGGTGATCAGCACGTCGTGGGCCGAGGGGCCGGAGAGCTCCAGGATCGTCCGCTGGCCCGACACGTCCACCCAGCCCGGCCGCGCGGCGACGTCCCCGCCGACGAACCACCAGGACGGGCCCAGCCGCAGGCCCGTGCCCGGGTCCGCGTCGCGTACCTCCCACATGGGCTCGAACGGGACCTCGCGCAGCCGCACGGCCGGGCCGCTCACGGCCTCGAAGCGGGCGGCGAACGCCGCGGCGGGGCTCTGCGCCTGCGGCACCCGCTCGCTGGGCGGGACCACCCTGGTCAGCGGCTCGCCCTCGCGGCGGGTGTTGTCCGGGTCGTAGAAGACGGGCGGCACCACCGTCACGGCGTGCCGCGCCCCTCCCGACACCGCCACCAGCCTGTCGCCGGACGCGACCCCCCTGACCATGGCGAGACTGAACGTGCGTCCGAGCGCCGCACTGGCGTAACTGGAGGTCACGTGCCCAAGCATCGGCACCGGCGAACGTGCCGCCGCGTCGTCCTGCGCGGCCCGTGCGAGCGGATCGGTTGCCGTGTCGTCGAGCGCGTCCTGCGTGACGAGTTGCGCGCCCTCCTCCACCAGCGCGGCCGGGTCGTCCGGCAGCAGGCCGACCAGGCGTTTGCGGTCGTCTCGCGCGGTGTCCACGCGCGCGTGGGAGCGCTTGCCGACGAAGTCCGGCTTGCGGCGGGAGACGATCCACGACATGCCGAGGTCCTGCGGGGTGACGGTCCCGTCGGTCTCCTGGCCGACGATCGCGAAGCCCTTCTCGGCCCGCAGCACGTGCATGGTCTCGGTCCCGTACGGCACCGCCCCGAGCTCCAGCACCGCCTCCCACAGCGCCCTGCCGTACGCCCACGGCACGTTGACCTCGTAGGCCAGCTCGCCGGAGAAGCTGATCCGAAACACCCGCCCCGGCACGCCGAGCACGTGGACGGCCGCGTACCGCATGAAGGCCAGCTCCACCGCGCCGGGCGCGACGGCGGCGACGACCTCCCGCGCGCGGGGCCCGACGACGGCGACCGTCGCCCAGTGGTCCGTGACCGAGGTGAACGACACCTCCAGCTCCGGCCACTCCGTCTGCCGCCACTCCTCCAGCCAGTCGAGCACGGCGGCGGCGTTGCCCGTGGTCGTGGTCATCAGGAAGTGGTCGTCGGCCAGCCTGGTGGTGGTGCCGTCGTCGAACACCATCCCGTCGGCCCCGCACATCAGCCCGTAGCGGCAGGCGCCGACGGGCAGGGTCGAGTACATGTTGGTGTAGACGCGGTCCAGGAACGCGCCCGCGTCGGCGCCCCTGACGTCGATCTTGCCGAGGGTGGAGGCGTCCATGGCGGCCACGGCGGTGCGGGCCGCGCGGCACTCGCGCAGCACGGCGGCCTCCATCGGCTCGCCGTCCTTGGGGAAGTACCAGGGGCGCTTCCACTGGCCGACGTCCTCGAACACGGCTCCCCTGGCGACGTGGGCGTCGTGCATGGCGGTGGTCCTGACGGGGTCGGACAGCGCGCCGCGATCGCCTCCCGCCAGGGTGGCGAAGGACACCGGCGTGTACGGCGGGCGGAACGTGGTGGTGCCGACCTGGCCAGGCGCGGCGCCGAGGAGCGCCGACATGACGCCCACGACGACGGCGCCCGACGTCTTGCCCTGGTCGGCGCCGGTGCCCGCGGTGGTGTAGCGCTTGACGTGCTCCACCGAGCGCATCCCCGTCCCGGTGGCTCTGGCCAGGTCGGCCACGGTCACGTCCCGCTGCAGGTCGGCGAAGGCGGGCTCGGCGGAGTCTCCCTCGACCCACCACAGCGCCGCCGGGGGCCGCAACGGCCGCTCGTCACACTCGGGCACCCTGAACGCGCCCGCCGCGGGCCGGGCTTCGGCGATCGCCGGTTCGGCCGTCGCGGACCGGGCCTCGGTGAACGCCGCCCCACCCGCCGCCGACCGGGCCTTGGCGAGTGCCAGTTCCGCCGCCTCCGCCCCGGCCGCGTACCCGTCCGCGATGGCCTCGCGTGTCCCGTACAGCCCTCTGCACGCCCCGGCGGAGCGCTCGCCCTGCGCCGACGTGCCCGGCACGAACGCCTGCAGGCCCTCGTCGAAGCGGACCCTTCCCTGCGACTGGCTGAACAGGTGCACGGCCGGGTTCCACCCGCCTGCCACGGCCAGCAGGTCGGCCGCGAAGTGCCGCTCCCCCACCTGGACGCCGACCAGCACGCCGGAGGCGTCGCCCGTGGTGCCGGTCACCACCCGCCCCGCCAGCGCCTCCGGCGTGAGCGCCGAGGGGCGGGGATCGACGACGGCCACGATCTCCACCCCGGCCGCCGCGAGGTCGCGGGCCGCCTCGTACCCCGAGTCCGCGCACGCGAACACGACCGCCCGTCGCCCCGGCAGCACCCCGAACCGGTTGACGTAGGCGCGGGCGGCCGAGGCCAGCATCACGCCGGGCCGGTCGTTGCCGGGGAAGGCGAGCGAGCGTTCGTGCGCCCCCGTCGCCAGCACCACCCTGCGGGCCCTGATGTGCCACAGCCGTTCGCCGTGCGTCCGACGCTCCACGGCCACCACGTAGTTGTGGTCGTAGTAGCCGACGGCCGTGGTCCTGGTGAGCACCCGGGCGGGCAGCGCGAGCCCGTCGACCCAGTCCAGCGCCGGTGCGCCGTCCAGCAGGAGGCGGCCGCTGCGCAGGTCGCCGCCGAGGCGCGGCTGGTCGTCCACGAGGATCACGCGCGCGCCCGTCCGCCCGGCGGCCGAGTACGCGGTCAGCCCGGCGGGCCCGCCGCCGACGACCAGCACGTCGCAGTGCAGGTAGGACTTGTCGCAGCGCCGCTCGTCGGCCGCGTCGAGATCCACCCGCCCCTTGCCGCGCAGGCTCCAGGCCTCAAGGCCCTCGTAGAGCTCCACGGTCGTGGCCGCCAGCATCGGGTCGGCGCCGACCCGGACCAGGGCGTTCGGCTCCTCGGGGCCGGCGGTGAAGATTCCGCGCGGCCGTCCGAGCGTCACGCTGCGTCCCACCACTCGCACCCCGTTGCGCAGCAGCGCGGCGGCCAGCGTGTCGCCCGGCTCGCCGCGCAGCGCACGCCCGTCGAAGGTGAACCTCATGGAGCCTTCCTGATCTCGTGGGTGACGGTGTGGCGCTCGACGGCGAACCAGGTTCTGCACCCGTGGGTGTGGAACCAGCGTTCGCGGAACCAGCCCTTGGGGTTGTCGCGCATGAAGACGTAGGCGGCCCACTCCTCGTCCGACACCTCGCGGGTGGGGCAGGCGATGCCGGCCTGGCCGCCGTAGTGGAACTCGTTCTCGTCGCGTGGGCCGCACCAGGGGCACTCGATCGACAACATCAGTGCGCCACCGCCGCCGCGCCGTGCTCGTCGATGAGCGCCCCCGTCGTGAACCGCTCCAGCGCGAACGGCTCCGCCAGCGGATGCGGCCGTTCGCAGGCGAGAGTGTGGGCGTAGACCCAGCCGGAACCCGGGGTGGCCTTGAAGCCGCCGGTTCCCCATCCTGCGTTGATGTAGAGGCCGTCGACGGGCGTCGGGCCGATGATGGGCGAGGCGTCGGGCGAGACGTCCACGATCCCGGCCCACGTCCGCAGCACCCGTACCCGGCTGAAGATCGGGAACAGCTCCAGCGCCGCCGCCATCTGCGCCTCGATGACGTGCACGCCGCCGCGCTGCCCGTAGGAGTTGAAGGCGTCGATGCCCGCCCCCATGACGAGTTCGCCCTTGTCGGCCTGGCTGACGTACACGTGGACGGCGTTCGACATCACCACGCAGTCGAGCACCGGTTCCAGCAGCTCCGACACCAGCGCCTGCAGCGGGTGCGACTGCAGCGGCAGCCGGATCCCGGCCAGCTCGGCCAGGACGGAGGTGTGCCCGGCGGCGGCGAGCGCGACCTTGCCGGCCGCGATCGGCCCACGAGAGGTGCGCACGCCCGTGACGCGGTTGCCGGCGATCTCGAAGCCGGTGACCTCGCAGCCCTGGATCAGGTCGATCCCGCAGGCGTCCGCCTTGCGGGCCAGCGCCCACGCCACGTGGTCGTGCTTGGCGATCCCGCCCCGCCGTTGCAGCGTGGCCCCCATGACCGGGTAGCGGGCGCTGTCGGAGACGTTGATGATCGGGCAGAACTTCTTGACCTCGTCCGCGTCGAGCCATTCGGCGTCCACGCCGTTGAGCAGGTTGGCGTTGACCCTCCTGCGGCCCTCGCGCACGTCGCCCAGGTTGTGCGCCAGGTTGAGCACGCCGCGCTGGCTGAAGCGCAGGTCGTAGTCCAGTTCGTCGCTCAGCCCCTCCCACAGTTTCAGGGAGTGCTCGTAGATCGCGGCGCTCTCGTCCCAGAGGTAGTTGGAGCGGATGATCGTGGTGTTGCGGGCCATGTTGCCGCCGGCCAGCCAGCCCTTCTCCAGGACGGCGACGTTCGTCAGGCCGTGGTTCCTGGCCAGGTAGTAGGCGGTGGCCAGGCCGTGCCCGCCGCCACCGACGATCACCACGTCGTAGGAGGGTTTCGGGTCGGGGTTGCGCCAGAGGAAGTCGGGGTGGGTCAACATCTGATCTTCTCCATCCCGGGGTCGTACAGCGGCTCGGCGGCGACCTCCGCGGGGACGCGACGGCCGAAGTAGGAGATGTCGACAGGTGTTCCGGGCTCTGTGAGCTCGATCGGCAGCCAGGCGTAGGCGATGGGCCGCTGGATGGTGTGGCCGTAGGCGGCGCTCGTGACGTACCCGACCGTGCGGCCCGCGTGCCGTACCGGCTCCTTGCCCATGACGACCTCGGCGCTGAGCAGCGGCACCAGCTTGCGCGTGACGTCGCTGGACAGCGCGTCACGGCCGATGAAGTCCTTGTCGGTCCTGACGGCGAAGCCCAGCCCGGCCTCGTACGGGTTGTGCTCGGTGGTCATGTCGACGCCCCACAGCCGGTACCCCTTCTCCAGCCGCAGGCTGTTGAAGGCGGCCCGGCCGCCGGCCGTCGTCAGCCCCGGGTCCCACAGCGTGTCCCACAGCTTGAGCCCCATGTCGGCGCCGGTGTAGAGCTCCCAGCCCAGCTCGCCCACGTAGGAGACGCGCATCGCGAGCACCGGAACGTGCCCGATGTATCCGCTCTTGCAGGTGAAGTAGCGGAAGTTCTCGTTCGACACGTCCATGTCGGTGAGGTCCTCGATCAGCCCTCGTGCCCACGGGCCCCACACGCCGACGCAGCACGTGCCCGGCGTCAGGTCGCGCACCCGCACCCCGACGGGCGCGTGCCTGGTCAGCCAGTCGAGGTCGAGGTTGCCGTTCGCGCCGATCTGGAAGACGTCCTCCTCCAGCCGCGCCACCGTGAGGTCGGAGCGGATGCCGCCCTTGACGTCGAGCAGCAGCGTGTAGGTGACCGAGCCGGGCTTCTTGTCCACGTTGTTCGTGGTCATGCGCTGCAGGAACGCCGCGGCCTTCGGCCCGCTGACCTCGATCCGCTTGAGCGGGGTCATGTCGTAGAGCGCCACCCGCGCCCTGGTCGCGTACGACTCGGCGGCGGCGACCGGCGACCAGTAGCGGGAGGCCCATTCGTCGCGCTGCGCCACGCCGAGGGACTCGACGGCCTCCTGTTCCTCCAGCAGCGGCACGTTGGCCTCGAACCAGTGCGGCCGCTCCCACCCCGCCGACTCCAGGAAGTACCCGCCGAGCTCCCGCTGGCGCGGGTGGAACGGGCTGGTGCGCAGGGGCCGCGGCGATTCCATCGGCTGCAGCGGATGGATGATGTCGTAGACCTCGACGAAGTTCTGCCGGCCGCGCTCCTCGACGTAGGCCGGCGAGAGCTGCGCCTGCTCGAACCGGCTGAGCTCGCACTCGTGCAGGTCGTATCCGCTGCGCCCGTCCACGAGCACTTCGGCCAGCGCCCGCGCGACCCCGGCCGAGTGCGTCACCCAGACGGCCTCGGCCAGCCAGAACCCGTCGAGCTGGGGTGCTTCGCCGATCAGCGGGAAGCCGTCGGGCGTGAAGGAGAAGATCCCGTTGATGCCGTCCTGGTACTTGGATCCGGCCAGGGCCGGCAGCAGTTCGACCGCGTCCTGCCAGGCGGGCTCGAAGTCCTCCTCGGTGAACGCCTGCACCGAGGGCATCGTGGTGCCCTTGGGGGCGATCTCGTCCTGGGCGACCGGCATGGGGCGGTGCGCGTAGGAGCCGATGCCGATGCGGTCGCCGTGCTGGCGGAAGTACAGGTCGCGGTCCTGGTGGCGGAGGATGGGGCCCTGCGGCTGGGGCGGCAGGGGGCCGGACTTCGCGTACTGGTGGGCCAGCGGCAGCAGCGGCACGCTCAGCCCGACCAGCCTGCCGATCGAGGGCCCCCAGAAGCCCGCCGCGCACACCACCACGTCGGCGGGGATCGTCCGGTATTCGCCGCCGGTCAGCACCGAGACGCCGGTGACCCGACCGCCCTTCTGGTCGATGCCCACGACCGTGTGGCAGGGCAGGAACCTGGCGCCGCGTTCGACGGCCCGCGACGCCTGGGCCTGACCGCAGGCGACCGCGGCGGCCAGCCCGTCGCCCGGCACGTGGAACCCGCCGAGCACCTCGGCCCGGTCGAGCAGCGGCCACAGCCGCACGCACTCCTCGGTGTCCACCAGCCGCGCCTCGACCCCCCACGACTCGGCCCAGCCGTGTTTGCGGCGCAGATCGGTCCAGCGTTCTGGGGTGGTGGCCACTTCCAGGCCGCCGACCTGGCGGAAGCAGTCGCCGCCGAGGCTCGCGTACTTGCTCACGGTGTAGGCGGCGAACTCCGTCATCGTCTTCGACGGGTTGGTCTGGAAGACCAGGCCGGGCGCGTGCGAGCTGGAGCCTCCCGCGGCGAAGAGCGGCCCCTGGTCGACGACGGTGACGTCCGTCCACCCCCGCTCGGTGAGCTCGTCGGCGAGGGCGCAGCCCACGATCCCCGCCCCCACGATCACCAAACGGGGCCGACTCATGACGCCTCCGGTTGTTCCCTAATACGCAACACGTACCGGACTACGCAACGACCTTAAAGCCCTGCCCACCTCTGAACAAGACTGCCAAAAGGGCGTTTCGCGGGCCGTGTGGACCGCCGGACGCGGCCCGCCATACGCTGAGTCGGGATCATGGCATGTCAGGAAGAGGTGACATGGCGCAGCGGCGCTTACTTGAGGGGCTCGGCGTCACCGTGACAGAGGAGGGCGCCTACCGCGCGCTGCTCCGGCACGGCCCCGCCACGCTGAGCGAGCTCGCCGCAGAAACCGGCTCGTCCGTGACCGCCATCCGGCGCATGCTGCCCCGGCTGGAGGACCTCGGACTGATCTCGCGGGTGGCGGGCCGGCCGCTGCGGCTGATCGCCACGCCTCCGAACATCGCCATCGACATCCTCGTCGCCCGCCGCCAGGAGGAGCTGACCCACAGCAGGGCGGGGGCCGCGCTGCTGGCCACCGAGGTCGCCGAGCGCAGCGGGCCGCATCCGGAGGAGGTGCTGGAGGTGGTGACCGGGCGCGACGCCGTGGCCCGCCGCTATCTCCAGCTCGAACGCAACGCCTCCAGGGAGATGCTCGTGCTGGTGCATCCCCCCTACGCGGTGGACATCAGCGACGACCGGGAGAACCGGCGGCGAGCCGCCCGCAAGGGGGCGCCCACGCGCGGGATCTACAGCACGCAGGCCTTCGAGCACCCCGGCATGCTGGCCCACACCCGCCGCGCCATCGTCGACGGCGAACAGGCCAGACTCGGCCAGGTGCCGGTGAAGCTGGCCGTCGCCGACGCGCGCACCGCCATCCTGCCCCTGGTCTCCGACGCGGACCGGGCCGTGGAGAGCGCCCTGGTGGTGCACCCGTCGGCGCTGCTCGACGCGCTGGTCGGGCTGTTCGAGACGCTGTGGCGGGCCGCGGTGCCGCTCCGCCTGGCCGCGGAGGAGTCGCTGGAGCCGGAGGGGTGGCCGCAGGCGGCCGACACGGAGGTGCTGGCGCTGCTCGCGGCCGGCATGAAGGACGACGCCATCGCCCGGCAGCTCGGGCTCAGCCCGCGCACGGTGCAGCGCCGCGTCCAGGTGTTGTGTGAGCGCCTCGGCGCCAGGACCCGCTTCCACGCCGGTTTCCTGGCCGCCCGGCGCGACGTGCTGAAGTGAGTCAGGTGAGCAGCAGCCCGCCGTCGACCGGGAGGGTCACCCCGGTGATGTACGAGGCCGCGTCGCCGGCCAGGAACACCGCGGCGGCGACCAGCTCGGCCGCCTCCCCCGCCCGCTTCATGATCACCCGCGACTGCGTGATCTCCTCCACGTAACCGGGTTTGTACTGCTCGGTCATTTCCGAGGCGAAGAACCCCGGCTCAAGGCAGTTGACCCTGATGCCGCGCCGCCCGCTCCACTGCTGGGCCAGGTCGCGGGTGAGCCCGGCCACCGCCGCCTTGGAGGCGGTGTAGGCGGCCTGCGGCAGCCCCGCCGTGGTCTCGCCGAGCACGCTGCCGACGTTCACGATGGACGAGCCGGGACGCATCACCCGCGCGCACGCCTGCGCCATCCAGTACGTGCCATGGAGATTGACGTCGATGACCCGCCGGAACTCCTCGGGCGTCTCGCGCAGCGCGGGCACGGCCGTGCCGACGCCCGCGTTGTTGATCAGCACGTCGACGCCGCCCATGGCCTCGACGGCCGCGGCCACGAGCGCGTCGCACTCCTCCGGCCGCGACACGTCGGTCTGGACGGCCAGGCACCGGCGGCCGGTGCGCTCGACCAGCCGCCGTGTCTCCTCCAGCCGCTCCGCGCGCCGGGCGCCGATCACGACGTCGGCGCCCGCCTCGGCCAGGCCCTCGGCGAAGGCCACGCCCAGCCCCGAGGAGGCGCCGGTGACGATGGCGACCTTGCCCTCGAGGCCGAAGCGCGCCGGCACGGCTAGAGCCCGTATTCCTTGACGATGCGCTCGTGCCGCTCGACCTCGACGTCGATCTCGCGGGCCAGGTCGAGCCAGGCCAGCGGGTGCACCCACCGCTCGGTGGCGTCGTCGAGCAGCGCGTCGACCTCGGAGGGCGACACCTCGGGCGGCACCGCGACCCAGCCGAACACGCCCGGCAGCGACTCGCCGCTGGTGGGGTGGGTGACGGCGTAGTTCTCGTCGCTGTAGACCCACATGGGCCAGCCGCGCTCGGCCATGACCTCGGTGAACTCCGCCCAGTCCTCCTCGCTCGGCGCGGCGCCGTCGAAGAAGTAGCTGGCGTAGCCGCCGGGCCGCAGGATGCGCACGGCCGCGAACGGCGGCACGAAGTTCTGCTGCTCCTGCGGGTCTTCCGGGACGGGCTCCAGCAACTGCGGGTCGAAGACGACCAGGTCGCCGGCGTTGTAGTCCATCCCGCGCGGCTGCGGCAGGGCCAGCCTGGCCGTGGCGGGGCCGGTGCGGATCGACAGGACCTGACGCTGGCCGCCGTCGGGGGCGGGGAGGATGACCCTGATGAGGCCCATCTCCTCCTCGATCGGGCCCTCCTTCGACTTGATCGGCATGCCGATCTTGGCCGCGCCCTTGCGGACGGTCTCCCAGTCTTCCGCCGAGGTGGCCATGACGACCATGCGCCAGACGTCCTCGTCGGGGAGCTCGTCGAGCACCTCCAGCAGCACCTCGGCCGCCCTGGCGTTCTGGTCGATCTGCTGGGCGGCGCCCGACAGCAGGCGGCGGGCGTCGACCCCGGCACCGGCCGCGATGGCGTGCTCGGCGTTCTCGACGGTCTCCGTCCAGCGCTCGCGGGCGCTGTGGAGCCTGGCCAGCGTGAGGTACTGGGCGTCGTGCGGCAACATCGCGGCCATCTGCTCCAGCCGCTCGTCCTGGCGCGCCTCGATGAGCAGCGTGGTCAGGTAGGCGACGTCGTCGGAGTCGGCCGTGGCGATGTCGCCGCTGTCGACCAGCAACTTCCAGTAGATGTCGGCGCCGGTGGCGGGGTAGCCGAGGAAGCCGAGCGTGGTGGTGTGGCGGCGGGTGGACTCGAGGTCCTTGCCGGACAGCGGCGCCAGCCAGCCGACCCACTTCTCCGGGTCGGCGTTGAAGCCGTCGGCCGCGTCGAACAGGCCGACGCGCTCCTCCAGCGGGCCGGGGGCCTCGGACTCGGCGGTGGCGTCGGCGGTGGCGCGCAGCGCGGCGATGCGCTCGGCCAGCTCCTCGGCCTGGCGCAGCTCGGCGGCGCCCGACTCGGCCAGGTCGGCCAGCAGCCTGGCCTGCCACACGCCCTGCCTGGCGATGGCCAGGTCGCCGGCGACCAGCGCGAGCTCGACGCGGGCGCGGTAGCCGCCCATCATGCCGAAGTAGTCGACCCACTGGCGCAGCACGCGGCCGAGCTGCCAGGTGTTGGTGATCTGCGAGGAGCCCGCCAGCTTGGCCACGGCCTGCGACCACTCCGTGAACACCCGCGGGTGCTCGCCGACCACGTCGAGGTCGGGCAGCGCGTCGACGGCCTCGGCGGTGCGGCCGAGCGTGGCCAGGATCAGCGCCCTGCGCACGCCGTCGCGGTGCTCCTTGGCCACCGGGTCGTCGGCGGCGAACTCGGCCGCCGCCTGCAGCGCGGCGAGCGCGTCGTCGGCGCGGCCGACGGCCAGCAGGGCGCGGGCGCTCTCGGCGCCGAGCTCCCAGCTCGCCTCACGGCCGGCGACCTTCAGCCGCTCGACGGCGGACTCGGCGTAGGTGACGGCCTCGCCCGGCTTGCCGGCGTCGATCAGCGCGGCGACGTACTGCGTCACCAGGCCGGTGAACGCGGGCTTCTCCGGGCTCATGCCCTCGATGTGGGAGCCCAGGGTCTCCAGGCGCTCGGCGGCGTAGCCGGGGCCGTCGGTGTTGGCCCACGCGATGGCCAGCGCCTCGACCGCCGCAGGGGCGGCCGGGCACTCGCGCACGTCTTCGCGCTGGGCGAACGCCAGCAGCTGCTGCGCGTCGTCGATGGCCACCGCGCCCTGGGCCCGGTCGCCGATACGGCCGATCAGGTGCCAGTAGCGGGCGTAGAACTCGAGCCAGGGCAGCTCAAGCGCCTCGGCCTGCTGGGCGATGGCCGGGGCCATGACGTCGAGCTGCGGGTATCGCCCGTCATAGGCCTGTGCGGGAAGGTCTCCCAGCGCCATGGCGAGGCCAACGTTGCCCGCCTCGGAAAGCTGCTGCTGGGTGTCGCCGACCCAGGCCCAGATGTCCACGTCCATGGCAGGCAAGTCTGCCAGGTCAACGAGCGTCCCCAAAACGCAGAAGCTCGATCAGCTCGTCCGATTCACCGTCGTCGAGGACCGAAAACATCGGAGCCATCAGATCGTCGGTCGTCTCTTCCACGGCCGCCCGCCGCGCCACGACGCCGGGGCCGGGGGTGGGGTAGGGCTCCGGCCAGGTGAAGTACGCGGCGATCCGCTCGCCGGTGACCTGCCCGAACGGCGTGGCGTCGTGGCCGGTCGCGAGCGTGGCCTCCAGCGGGCTCAGGCCCGCCGCGATCACGGCGTTGGCGTGCAGCGCGCCGCGCAGTTCGCGGACGACGTGCGCGAGTTGCGCGGCCCGCGCCGGGGCGTCGTCGGCCAGCGGCACCGCCCGCCAGCCCGCGAACAGCGGCGCCCCCGTCGAAGGGGCCGCGTCCACGACCTTGCGCAGCAGCTCGGCGAGCCTGGCGCAGCCGTCGTAGCCGCCCAGTTTGCGCCTGCCCCAGGCCCTGCACGCCTCGGCGTAGAGCTCGACGGCCTGCTCGACGGGGAGCTTGCGGCCGCCGTTCCAGCTCTCCTCGACGTGCCGAGGCGGGAAGAAGACGGCGACCGAGGTGACCACGTCGGCCGCGCACTCGCCCAGGACGCCGCAGCGGCCCCTGAAGTAGAGCTCGCGGGGGCCGAGGCCGTGTTCGTCGCAGACGGCCTTGGCCTCTCTGGAGACCATGAATCCGCCGCCTATCTGGCCGATCGGCGCCCTGACCTGGACGGCGGTGGTGCGTGGGTCAGCCATGTCCACCCCTCAGTTCGTGGAATGGACCCAGCTTCCCCCAGGAGAACCTTATTCTGCAAGCGTCAGCTCGCCGCTGGCCACGATGACGGCGGGGCCGGAAAGGTGGCTCGTCTCCTCCTCCAGGATCACCGTCAGCGTGCCGCCGACCACCTCGACCGTCCAGGTGCCGGTCGTCTCGCCCGCCAGGTTCGCGGCGGCGACGGCCGTGGCCACCGCGCCCGTGCCGCAGGATCGGGTCTCGCCGGAGCCGCGCTCGTAGACGCGCATGACGGCGCGGTGGGGGCCGACCGGGTTGAACAGCTCGATGTTGACGCCCGTGGGGAAGACGCCGGTGTCGAAGCCCGGCTGGTGGCTGAGGTCGAGCTGGACGACGGGCTCGCCGGTGGCGCAGGCCAGGTGCGGGTTGCCCATGTCGACACGGAGCCCCGTGTACTCCTGGCCGCCGACGGTCGCCACGCTCTCGCCGCCCACGACGGGCTTGCCCATGTCGACCGTGATGTCGCCGTTGGGCTCGACCCTGACCCCGCGCACGCCGCCCCTGGTGGCCACCGCGAACTCCGTCTGGTCGGCCAGCCCCGCGTCGATCAGGTAGCGGGCGAACACGCGCACGCCGTTGCCGCACATCTCGGCCACGCCGCCGTCGGCGTTGCGGTAGTCCATGAACCACTCGGCCGCCGCCGCGTGCTCGGCCACCTCGTGGCTCTGCTTGGTGCGCATCACTCTGAGCACGCCGTCGGCCCCGATGCCGGCTCTCCTGTCGCAGATCCTGGCGACGAACGAGGCGCTGATCTCCGCCTCGCCGCCGAGATCAGGAAGGATGATGAAATCGTTCTCGGTGCCGTGCCCCTTGAGAAAGCGCATTCTAAAAGTTTATGCGCACGAGTGCTCGGAGATTCGCGCGAGGGCTCGTTCAAGCAGGTCGGGGGCGTCATAGGGCAGCCAGCACACCCGTGGGTCGCGACGGAACCACGACTCCTGCCTGCGGGCGAACCTCCTGGTGGCCCTGACCGTCTCCTCGATCGCCTGCTCCTCGCTCCACTCGCCCTCCAGGAAGCGGATGACCTGGGCGTATCCAAGAGCGCGGCTCGACGTGCGCCCCTGCTCCAGGCCCCGGCCGAGCAGCCCGCGCACCTCCTCGACGAAACCCGCCCGCCACATGCGCTCGACCCTGAGCTCGATCCGCTCGTCCAGCTCCGGCCGCGGCACCTCCAGGCCGATCTGCACGCTCGGGTAGACGGCGTCGTAGGACGGCATGGTCGCCGAGAACGGGCGTCCCGAATGCTCGATCACCTCCAGCGCGCGCACGATCCTGCGGCCGTTGCTCGGCAGGATGGCCGCGGCGGCGGTGGGATCCTGGGCGCGCAGCCGCTCGTAAAGCGGGGCCGGGCCGCGCTCGTCCAGCTCGGCCTCCAGCCTGGCCCTGATCCGCGGGTCGGTGCCGGGGAACTCGAGGTCGTCGATGGCCGCCCGCACGTACAGGCCGCTGCCGCCGACCAGCACCGGCACCTCGACGGAGTCGAACACCTCCCTGGCCAGCCGCTGGTACTCGGCCACGCTGGCCGTGACCGTGATGTCCCAGATATCCAGCAGGTGGTGGGGCACCCCGCGCTGCTCGGCGAGGGTCAGCTTGGCCGTGCCGATGTCCATGCCGCGATAGAGCTGCATGGAGTCGGCGTTGACGCACTCGCCCCCCAGCCGGAGGGCGAGGTCCACGGCGAGATCGGACTTTCCTGCCGCCGTGGGGCCCACGACGGCGATGACAGACTGCTGGCGCACACCCACCAGTGTCCTAGAGATCCAGGAGCGTCGGCTGCAGGTAGCCCTCGTGGGTCAGCAGCCACCGCTTGGTCTCCACGCCCTCGCCGCCGCTGAAACCGCCCAGTCCGTTGCCCGCGACGACGCGGTGACAGGGCACGATGATCGGGATCGGGTTGGAGCCCATGATCGAGCCGATGCCGCGCGCGGGCACGCTGGAACCGCTGCGGGCGGCCAGTTCTCCGTAGGTGACGGCGGTGCCGTACGGGACCTCGTGCAGCGCCCGCAACACCCGCAGCCGCGACCCGGACATGAGCCGCCAGTCGACAGGCGTCATGAAAACCTTCAGTTCCCCGGCGAAATAAGCATTCAGCTCGGCGACGGCGAAGGCCGTACGATCCGCATCATGAACCTCCGCCAGGTCGAGCCGGTCGGCCAGCCGCCCACGCGACGCCCAGCCGGACGCGACGAGCCCGATCTCGGTGACGGCCAGCTCGAACGGGCCCACCGGCGTCGGCACCTCGGCGAAGGCGACCGTCTGTCCTTGCGCGGCCATCATGTCCTCTCGTGAACTCGTGGTGCTCGGCACCTCCAGCGCGGTTCCCACCCGCCACCGTAACCACAACGGCTATTTTCTGCGCTGGGACGGTCAAGGCTTTCTTTTCGACCCGGGTGAGGGCACGCAGCGGCAGATGGTGCATGCGGGGCTGAGCGCGAACGACGTCCACTGGCTCTGCCTGACCCACTTCCACGGCGACCACTGCCTCGGCGTGCCCGGGGTGGTGCAGCGCATCGCCCGCGACAAGGTCAGGCACCCGGTGAACGCGGTCTTCCCCGCCTCCGGCGAGACCTACTGGCGGCGGTTGCGGCACGCCGCCGCGTTCGCCGACACCTCGGTCGTGGCCGAGCATGCGATCTCCGGGCCGCTGGCCGGTGTGGGGCCGCTCGTCGCGCGCCGCCTGTCCCATCCCGTCGAGTCGTACGGGTACCGCGTCCAGGAACCGGACGGCCGGCGCATGCTCCCCGAGAAACTGGCCGCCCACGGCATCCGCGGGCCGGAGATCGGCGAGCTGCAGCGCACCGGATCCGTGCGCGGCATCACCCTCCAGGAGTGCAGCGTGCCCAGGCCGGGGCAGAGCATGGCGTTCGTCATGGACACCCGGCTCTGCGACGCCGTCTTCGAGCTGGCCTGGGGCGTGGACCTGCTGGTGATCGAGTCCACGTTCCTGTCCTCAGAAGGGGCACTGGCCAAGGAGTACGGGCACCTGACGGCGTTCGAGACCGGGGTGGTGGCGGCCGACGCGGGCGTGCGGCGGCTGGTGCTGACGCACTTCTCCGAGCGGTACGGGTTCGACGACGAGCCGGCCTTCGTCGCCGAGGTGCGGCGCAGCTTCGACGGCGAGGTGGTGCTGGCCCGTGACCTGATGAGGATCCCGGTGCCGCGGCGTCAGGTCGTCCACAGGCTGGCGAAGTAGCCGACGCCGTAGGGGGCGCGCGACCCCGGCCCTCCGTCGCGTCCATGCCCCAAGGGCGCAGGGTGCCCGTACGGGATCGTCGCCTCCGCGCCGCCCACCGCGATCAGCACGTCGGGACGTGAAGCGCGTCGATCGCGACGCGGCAGGCGGTGCACGATCAGCGGGGTGGGCGGGCAGACGGCCGCTGCGACAAGCGCAAGCGTACTTGTCAGTATGGCGTGCGGCCCTTTCGGGATCGGGGGCTCAGCAGCCGTCCTTGGCGCATTGACCCGCGACCTCGCCCGCCGGGCCCTTCGCCGGGGTGTCGGCGCCCGACGTCTGCGGCGGCTTGGTGGGGGACGTCGTCGAGGGCTTCTTGCCGTCGCCGCCCGTCGCGGAGTTCGTGCCCTTCGAGTCGCCGGCGCGATCGGTGCCGGAGGAGCCCGTGTCGCCGGCGGGGTCGCCCACCGGGCCGCCGTCGGTCGCGACGTCTCCCATGCTCCCGTCGTCGGACAGGTCGCCGTTCGGGGCGTCGGTGGCGGCGTCGCCCATGGTGGCCTGGTCGTCCTGGGGGGTGTCGCCGTTCGTGCCGGCGCTCTGAGAGGTCGCGGGACGGCCGCCGCCGCCCTGTTGCGCGGTCTCGGCGGGGTTGCCCGCGAGCAGGTATCCGACTCCGCCGGCGGCGAGCACGGCGACGAGCGCCGAGGCCGCGATGACGACGATCTTCTTCCTGCCTTCCGCGGGTTTGGCCCGCGAGCCGGTTCTCCTCGATTCCAGGCGGGTGTCCCCCGGCCCGGCCAGGATCTCCTGGCGATCGGGCTCCATCGGATCTTGCATTGTGGTGCGACTCCTCGCGGTCGTATCGGGAAAGCTCACCGGCTTCCGCGGGTGATGGACCACACTAGCCGCAACAGAGGAATGCTCGCACACCAATCACAAAGGAATCACGACTTGTCCCCCCTTAGATCCATTTGCCCAGGTAGCCGCGCCAACCTGGCACCCGTGGCCGGAGCAGCCGGGGTACTCGTCACCGCAGCCCTGGGGATTTACCTGGCATTCACCAACGGGCAAGAACCGCCGCGACAAAGCTCACAGGAAATCGATCGACTTTCCCCAAGATCGAATTCCTCTGCGCCATTGACCTCTTACTCTCCGTCGAACACAACCTCACCGACGACATCAAATGGACCGTTCCACATCCCGGCTGCGAAGCCGGAGGGAATTGCCTCCTGGCCGCTTACATCCCCCTGGATTCAGGCCGTTCCGCCGCCCGAGGCTTTGGGATTGGTCACACCGTCGCAGCCATTGAGGCCGCCCTCCCCGGACGGGCCTGTGGAATCGGTCACAGACCCGCTGGCCTCGATCACGGAACTGCTGCCCGCATCGCCCGCCGGCCCGTCGACGGCTCGCCCCGCTCCTCGTCCGCAACGGTCCACAGCTCCCCCAGAGCCACCTCAGAGGCGGTCGGCGGGGACGCGGCAGGACGAGCCGTCGGCACCCAAGGCATCCCCTCAGCCGCCGCCTCAGGAGCGTTCAGCCCCCAAACCCGCCGACCCGGCCCCGCCGGCTTCTCGGGGCGGGCCCCCTGATCCCTGCGCCACGTTCAACGACTTCCGCCGCGACCCCTGCTACGGCCTCCTGGAACGCCTGACCCGCCGCTAATCCTTCACCCGCCCTCGCCAAACGACCGGCGAGGGCACCCCACCCTCACCGACCCGGCACCAGTTGCCAACACCCCTGGGCCAACTGGCGGCCCCATGGATGCGCCCTCCGGCCTTGGGCGGGTCGGTCGCCGGCTTCGGGCGGGCCGGTTGCCGACGGCCCCTGGGCGGGCTGGTTATCGGTGGCCGCTTCACGGGCGGGGCCTGGGGTGGCAGCGCGGCCGCCGTCCCAGGCCGTCCGATGGTGTTGGGGCCGGGTGAGCCGGAACGGCGGTGGTTCAGGTCAGGAGGTTGAGCAGGTGCTGGTCGGTGTGGCAGAAGGGGCTGGGCGGCCGATGGTGGGCATGCCCAGGAGCACCCCCGCCCCACTCCCGGAAGGCGTGCCCTGGCGGGATTCCCAGGCGTCCCCCGCCCGGGTGCGGCGCACCGACAGCGCGCCCCCGTCCGCCACCAGGTGGTGCGGCGCGGCGTAGGTGACCTCGACCGTCACCATGTCACCG
This sequence comes from Nonomuraea purpurea, assembly GCF_042650645.1. Lineage (NCBI taxonomy): Bacteria > Bacillati > Actinomycetota > Actinomycetes > Streptosporangiales > Streptosporangiaceae > Nonomuraea > Nonomuraea purpurea. The sequence continues at coordinate 49,647 of NZ_JBHSBI010000001.1, read as the reverse complement.
GGCCGAGGTGTCTCGGCGCCCACCGCGAAGTGGACCAGCCGGTTGTCGGAGGCGCGCCCCGACAGGCGGCGGGTGGTGTCGTCCTTGCGCCCCTCGCCCTCGGCCACGAGCACCTCGAGCGTCCGCCCCACCTGCTTCTTGTTCTCCTCCCACGAGATCTCCTCCTGCAGCGCCACCAGCCGCTCGTAGCGCTCCTGCACGACCTCCTTGGGGATCTGGTCGGGCATGGTGGCCGCGGGCGTGCCGGGGCGGATGGAGTACTGGAAGGTGAAGGCGTTGGCGAAGCGGCTCTGGCGGACGACGTCAAGGGTGGCCTGGAAGTCGTCCTCGGTCTCGCCGGGGAAGCCGACGATGATGTCGGTGGAGATGGCGGCGTCGGGCATGGCGGCGCGCACGCGTTCGATGATGCCCAGGTAGCGCTCGGCGCGGTAGGAGCGGCGCATCGCGCGCAGCACCCGGTCGGAGCCCGACTGCAGGGGCATGTGGAGCTGGTGCATGACGTTGGGCGTCTCGGCCATGGCGGCGATCACGTCGTCGGTGAAGGCCGCCGGGTGGGGCGAGGTGAAGCGGACCCGCTCCAGCCCGTCGATGTCGCCGCAGGAGCGCAGCAGTTTGCCGAAGGCCAGGCGGTCGCCGAACTCGACGCCGTAGGTGTTGACGTTCTGACCGAGCAGCGTCACCTCGAGGACGCCCTGCCCGACCAGCGTCTGGACCTCGGACAGGACGTCGCCGGGACGGCGGTCCTTCTCCTTGCCGCGCAGCGAGGGCACGATGCAGAAGGTGCAGGTGTTGTTGCAGCCGACGGAGATGGCGACCCAGGCGGCGTAGGCCGACTCGCGCTTGGTGGGCAGCGTGGAGGGGAAGACCTCCAGCGACTCCTTCAGCTCGACCTGGGCCTCGCCGGCGATGCGGGCGCGTTCGAGCAGCACCGGCAGCGAGCCGATGTTGTGGGTGCCGAAGACGACGTCGACCCACGGCGCCTTGCGGACGATCTCGCCCTGGTCCTTCTGCGCCAGGCAGCCGCCGACCGCGATCTGCATGCGGGGGTTGCTCATCTTGGCGGGCCGAAGGTGGCCGAGGTTGCCGTAGAGGCGGTTGTCGGCGTTCTCCCGCACGGCGCACGTGTTGAACACGACCACGTCGGCGGCCTCGCCGTCGGGGGCGGGCACGTAGCCGGCGTCCTCCAGCAGGCCTGACAGCCGTTCGGAGTCGTGGACGTTCATCTGGCACCCGTATGTGCGCACTTCGTATGTGCGGGCGCCCTCCTGGGTCACAGTCATGGCGCATTCAAGGGTAGTCGGTGTCAGCCTTGACGAGGTCCGTACCGATCTAAAAGGCCAGCTTGATGGCATGATGTGATCGGATCGGTACCACCCGGTTAGTGCACAACGCTCTAACGGCCTCTACGTTTTACTGCATGACGGAGAACGGCGACGCCACTCCACTCGTGCAGATGGAGAACGTCAACAAGCACTTCGGGGCGCTTCATGTCCTGAAGAACATCAACTTGACCGTCTCTCGTGGTGAGGTGCTGGTCGTCATCGGCCCATCGGGCGGCGGTAAGTCAACTCTCTGCCGCACGATCAACCGGTTGGAGACCATCAGCGACGGGAAAATCATATTTGACGGCCAGTCCCTGCCCGAGGAGGGCAGAGCGCTGGCCAGACTGCGTTCCGACGTCGGTATGGTTTTCCAGTCGTTCAACTTGTTCGCCCACAAGACCATCCGAGAGAACGTCACGCTCGGCCCGATCAAGGTGCGCGGCAAGGCGAAGGACGCCGCCAACACGCGGGCGATGGAGTTGCTCGAACGGGTGGGCATCGCAGCACAGGCGGACAAATACCCGGCCCAGTTGTCCGGCGGTCAGCAGCAGCGTGTCGCGATCGCCAGGGCGTTGGCCATGGACCCGAAGATGATCCTGTTCGACGAGCCGACTTCCGCACTGGACCCCGAGATGGTGCAGGAGGTCCTCGACGTCATGATCGGGTTGGCTCGTGACGGGATGACGATGATGGTCGTCACCCATGAGATGGGATTCGCCCGCAGGGCCGCCAATCGGGTGGTGTTCATGGCGGACGGGCAGATCGTGGAGGAGAACACCCCCGACGAGTTCTTCACCAACGCCCAGACCGACCGCGCGCGCGATTTCCTTTCGAAGATCCTCACGCACTGAACTATCAAGGCAGGTACACATGCACATGCGTCGAACGGGAGCGGTGCTCTCCGTGGTGGCACTCGCCGCCGGCCTGACCGCTTGCGGCGGCGGTGACCAGACCTACGCCAGCGTGCTGGAGAAGGTCCAGGGTGCCAGCAAGATCGTGGTCGGCACCAAATGGGACCAGCCGAGCCTGGGTCTGAAGATGGGCAACGAGCCCGAGGGATTTGACGTCGACGTGGCCAAGGCCGTGGTGAAGGAACTGGCCGGCGGCAAGGACGTGCAGATCGAATGGAAGGAGTCGGCCTCCTCCAACCGTGAGCCGTTCCTGCAGAACGGCACGGTCGACATCATCTTCGCCACCTACTCCATCACCGAGGAGCGCAAGGGCAAGGTCTTCTTCGGCGGCCCGTACGTCGTCGCCCACCAGGACGTGATGGTCCGCGGGGACGACACCGCGATCAACACGCCGCAGGACCTCAAGGGCAAGAAGATCTGCAAGGCCGCGGGCTCCAACTCCTACAAGCGCATCACCGACCCGCCGCCGGACGGCGAGCTCAACATCGCCGCCACGACGGTCGACGCGGCCAACTACTCCGAGTGCGTGCAGAAGCTGACCGGCAGCAACCTCGACGCGGTCACCACCGACGACCTGATCCTGGCGGGCTTCGCCAAGCAGGCCGCGCAGGCAGGCGGCAAATTCAAGGTGCTGGGCCAGGGCTTCACGGACGAGAAGTACGGCGTCGGCCTGAAGAAGGGCGACACCAAGACCTGCGAGGCCGTCAACACCGCGGTGAAGAAGCTGTGGGACAACGGCACCATGAAGCAGCTGCTGGACAAGTGGTTCGGCGGCATTCAGGGCCTGAAGCTGTCCGACACGGCCCCTCCGGCAGAGGGCTGCAGCTGATCACACCAGAGGCGGCGGTCGGTGCCCCGGCCGCCGCCGCCCTATGCGGTGGAGCACGATGGAAGATCTGATTAGGTACGCGCCCGACCTCGCGCAGGGGTTCCTGGAGAACGTCAAGCTCTCCATCGTCGGCGCGATCACCTCCTTGATTCTCGGCACCGTCCTCGTGGCCATGAGGGTGTCCCCCACGCCGGTCCTGCGCGCGGCGGGCACGATCTACGTCAACGTGGTGCGCAACACCCCGCTGACCCTGGTGCTGGCCTTCTCCGCACTCGGTCTCAGCGACACGCTCGGCCTGGTGTTGTCCGGCGAGCCGCGGACGAACTCGTTCTGGATCGTCGCGATGGGCCTGTCGGCCTACACGGCGGCGTTCGTCTGCGAGGCCCTGCGGTCCGGCATCAACACGGTGCCGATGGGCCAGGCGGAGGCGGCCAGGGCGATCGGGCTGACGTTCACGCAGTCACTGACGATGATCATCCTGCCCCAGGCGTTCCGCGCGGTCATCGCGCCGCTGGGCAGCGTGATGATCGCCATGATCAAGAACAGCACGGTGGCGGTGGCCGGCGGGTTCGCCGCAGACATCGCGGCCAACATGAAGGAGGCGTTCGACCAGGTCGGCGCCTCGATTCCGATCTTCATCGGGGTCGTGATCGCCTTCATGGCCGTGACGCTGCCGATCGGCTACCTCACCGGCTATCTGGCCCGGCGTCTGGCGGTGGTCCGATGAGCACCACCGTCCTGTTCGACGCTCCCGGGCCGCGCGCCCGGGCACGCAACATCCTGCTCACGCTCATCAGCCTCGCCGCGGTCGGGGCCGTCCTGTACGGCATCTACGACGGCTTCGACGCCAAGGGCCAGTGGGAAGGCAGGATCTGGCAGCCGTTCCTGCAGTGGGAGACGTGGCAGTTCTACATCTTCCCCGGCCTGCTCGGCACCCTGGAGGCCGCCGCGGCGGCCGCGGTGCTGGCCCTGCTGTTCGGCGCGGTGTTCGGCCTGGCCAGGCTCTCCGACCACGCCTGGATCCGGGTCCCGGCCGGCGTCGTGGTGGAGGTCTTCAGGTCCATTCCGCTGCTGCTGCTGATCTTCTTCATCTTCTACCTGGCGCCGGCGGTGGCGGGCAGCGGCGACTACTCGTTCATGGCCGTGGTCGTGGGCCTGATGCTCTACAACGGCTCGGTGCTGGCCGAGGTCGTCAGGGCGGGCGTGCACTCGGTGCCCAAGGGCCAGGCCGAGGCCGCGTACGCCGTGGGCATGCGCAAGAACCAGGTGATGCGGCTGGTGCTGCTGCCGCAGGCGGTCACCGCGATGATGCCGGCCATCGTCAGCCAGCTCGTGGTGTTGCTGAAGGACACCGCGCTCGGCTACATCATCGCCTACGTCGACCTGCTCAACACCGGGTTCAAGATCCTGCCGGCCCGCTTCTTCGGCTCGCTGATCCCGGCGGCGATCGTCATCGGCATCATCTACGTGGCGCTGAACATGGCGCTGAGCTACCTGGCCACCTGGCTGGAACGGCGCAGCAGGCGCAGCCGCAAGACCGCGGCGGCCCCCGTCGCGGCGCCCGGTTCCCTCGGGGTGAGCGCGGGCGTCGGCGGCGCGGGCCCGGCTCAGGACAAGCCCGACGACTGACCCTTCGGGCGGCGGGCTTTCGAGCCCGCCGCCCGTCCTTGCCCGCGGATCCTCAAGAATCCCCCACTTCTGCGTCGCGGGCGGTCCACAGAACGGCCCGCGCGGATTACCCATGGTCGTGGCGGAAAGATGCTGACCATGCGTGGGGCGACGCTCGTTGCTGCCGCCGCGGTGGCGGTGAGCCTGGCGGCGTGCGGTGGCGGAGGGTCGTACACCACCGTCGTCGACAAGATCAAAGGTGCCCGCAAAGTCTCCGTCGGCACCAAGTGGGACCAGCCTGGCCTGGGGCTGAAGACCGGGCCGGGCGATCCTCAGGGATTCGACGTGGACGTCGCCCGGTACGTCGTCAACAAGCTCTCCGGCGGCGTCCCCGTACAGATCACCTGGCGGGAGTCGCCGTCGTCCACCCGCGAGGCGCTGCTGCAGAACGGCACCGTGGACATGATCTTCGCCTCCTACAGCATCACAGAAGCGCGCAAGTTCAAGGTGACGTTCGGCGGCCCGTACGTGATCGTCCCGCAGGACACGATGGTCCGCGCGAACGACACCGGCATCAAGACGGTCTACGACGTGCGCGGCAAGCGGCTGTGCCTGGCGGAGGGCTCCAACTCCTACAAGCGCATCGTCGACCCGCCGCCCGACGGCCTGCTGAACCTGCCGGCGAAGCTGGTGCCCGCGGCCAACTACTCCGACTGCGTGCGCAAGCTCGAAGAGCACCAACTCGACGCCATAAGCACCGAGAATCTCACGCTGGCCGGGTACGCCGAGGCGGAGCCGGGCAAGTTCCGGCTGCTGAACCAGCCGATCAGCAACGAGAAGTGGGGGATCGGGCTGAAGAAGGGCGACACCAAGACCTGCGAGGCCGTGAACGAGGCGGTCGTCCAGATGTGGAGAGACGGTACGACCACCGCGTTGCTCCACAAATGGTTCGGCCACGCGGGGCTGAAGCTGCCCTCGTCGCTGCCGCCGCCCGAGGGATGCCCCTGAACTCGGGGGACCGCCCCACGCGCTCGCCGATATTCCGGCAGGATGCGGGTATGCCTTTCTGGCCCTCCCCCATTTCGACACGAGACGTGGCCGGGTCCGGTGTGCGTCCCGGCTGGCCCACAACCCGAGGCGGCCGGGTGTGGTGGACCGAGGAGCGTCCCGATGAGGGCGGGCGCACCACCATCGTGTGCCGCGCCGCCGACGGAAGCCTTCGTGAGCTGCTGCGGGCTCCGTGGAGCGCGCGCACCCGGGTCCACGAGTACGGCGGCAGGCCGTACGCCGTAACCGGTGACGGCGGCATAATCTTCGCCAATCTCAAAGATCAGCGCCTCTACGTCCTTGACGACGACCCCGATAACGGCGAGCCGAAACCCCTCACCCCCGAGGGATGCCGGTACGCGGACCTGATGATCCACGACGGCCAGGTGTGGTGCGTGCGCGAGCACCACGCCGAGGACGGCAAGGTCACCAGGGCCATCGTGTCGATCCCGCTGGACGGCGGCGAGATCCGCGAATGGGCCACAGGCTGCGACTTCTACGCCTCCCCCACCATCTCCCCCGACGGGCGGCATCTCGCCTACGTCTGCTGGAACCACCCGCGCATGCCATGGGACGGCACCGAACTCCGCATCACCCCGCTGGCGGGCGGCGTCTCGTGGAAGGTCGCGGGCGGCACCTCCGAGTCCGTGCTGGCCCCGGAGTGGAAGGACGACGCCCGCCTCTACCTGGTCTCCGACCGTTCCGGCTGGTGGAACCTGCACGAGATCGGCCTGCGCGGAGACGGGGCGCGGGCGGTGCACCCGGCCGAGGAGGAGTTCGCAGCGCCGCCGTGGTGGCTCGGCGGGCGGCCGTACGCGCCGCTCGGCGACGGACGCCTCGCGGTCCTGCACGGGCGCGGCGACCTGCGGCTGGGCGTGCTCGATCCGGCCTCGGGGACACTCACCGACCTGGAGGTGCCCTACGCGGGGTGGGAGGGGGCGCTGACGGCCGAAGGCATGACGGTGGCCGGCATCGGGTACGCCGCCACGGTCCCCCGATCGGTCGTCACCGTGGACGTGCCGGCCCGTCCGGGCGGGTCCGCGGCTCTCGTGCGGGACGTCGACCAGCTACGTCCCGCACGGGCGGCGGCGCTCGCGCAGGACACCGACCAGCTACGTCCCGTACGGGCGGCGGCGCTCGCGCGGGACATCGACCGGCTCCCCGACCCCTCCTACCTGCCCGCCCCGCGGGCGGTCCGGGTGCCGGGCCGCGACGTCCACGCCTACCTCTACCCGCCCCACGCCCCCGCCGTCGAGGGCGCCGAACCGCCCTACGTGATCTTCGTGCACGGCGGCCCGACCTCGCACGCCGTCAGCGCGCTCGACCTGGGGAAGGCGTTCCTGACCTCGCGCGGCATCGGCGTGCTCGACGTCAACTACGGCGGCTCCACCGGCTACGGCAGGGCCTACAGGGAACGGCTGAAGGGCCAATGGGGCCTGGTGGACGTGGCCGACACGGTCGCCGCCGCCGAATGGCTGGCCGCCGAGGGCCTGGCCGACCCCGCCAAGATCGCCATCCGCGGCGGCAGCGCGGGCGGCTGGACCGTCATGGCCGCCTGCTGCCGTTCAGGGGTGTTCGCCGGCGGCGTGTCCTACTTCGGCGTCAGCGCCCTCGCGCCGCTCATCGCCCACACCCACGACTTCGAGTCGCGTTACGTGGAGTGGCTGGTGGGGCCGGAGGATCCGCAGGTGTACGCAAGTCGCGAACCGCTCGGCCTGGTGGACGGCGTCTCCTGCCCCATGCTGCTCCTCCAGGGGCTCGACGATCCCGTGGTGCCGCCCGAGCAGTCGTCCGCCTTCGCCGACGCGCTGCTGGAACGCGGCGTGCCGTGCACGTACCTGTCCTTCGAGGGCGAGTCGCACGGCTTCCGCCGCACCGAGACACGCACCACGGCGCTGGCCGCCGAACTCGCCTTCTACCAGCAGCTCTTCTACTAGCAACTCCTTGCCCGGCCACCGACACGGGGCTACCGGCAGCTTTCGGCTGACCACGCCGCGGCCTCCCGCAGCCGTTCAGGCTCGACCACCGACGCCGGGATCCCAGCAGCCCTTCAGGTTGGACCACCAACGCCGGGCTCCCAGCAGCCTTGAAGTGGTTGCCGAGGTCAGGTTCAGCGGGCGAACTCGGTGGCCCTCGACTCCCGCACCACCGTGATGCGGATCTGCCCTGGGTAGGTGAGCTCCTCCTCCACCTGCTTGGCCACGTCGCGGGCGATCACCTGGGCCTGGATGTCGTCGATGGCGTCGGGTTTGACCATGACCCGGATCTCGCGTCCGGCCTGCATGGCGAACACCTTCTCCACGCCCTCGTACGACTGCGCGATCTCCTCCAGCCGCTCCAACCGCTTGACGTAGGCCTCCAGCGACTCTCTGCGCGCCCCCGGACGGCTGCCGCTGATCGCATCGGCGGCCTGCGTGAGGACGGCTTCGACCGTCCGCACCTCGACCTCGTTGTGGTGCGCCTCGATGGCGTGCACCACGTCCTCCTCCTCGCCGTAGCGGCGGGCGATCTCGGCCCCGATCAGCGCGTGACTGCCTTCGACCTCGTGCGTGAGCGCCTTGCCGATGTCGTGGAGCAGGGCGCAGCGCTTCATCAGCGGCTGGTTCATCCTCAGCTCAGCGGCCATGATCCCGGCGATGTGCGCGGACTCGATCAGGTGCTTGAGCACGTTCTGCCCGTAGGAGGTGCGGTAGCGGAGCTGGCCGAGCAGCAGCGTCAACTCGGGGTGCATGTCGGTGATCCCCAGCTCGACCAGGGCGTCCTCCCCCGCCCGCGCGCACAGGTCCTGCACCTCCTGGCGGCTGCGGTCGTGCGCCTCCTCGATGCGCTGCGGATGGATGCGGCCGTCCAGGACGAGCTTCTCCAGCGTGAGCCGGGCCGTCTCCCGCCGCACCGGGTCGAAGCACGACAGCAGAACCGCCTCGGGGGTGTCGTCGATGATCAGGTTGACGCCGGTCGTGGACTCGAACGCCCGGATGTTGCGCCCCTCACGCCCGATGATGCGGCCCTTCATCTCGTCGCCGGGCAGGTGCAACACGCTGACGACCGACTCCGCCGTCTGCTCGGCCGCCACCCGCTGAACGGCCAGCGTCACGATCTTGGTGGCCCGCTTCTCGCCCTCCTTGCGGGCGTCCCCCTCGATCTCCCTGACGATCAGCGCGGCCTCGCGCTTGGCCTGGTACTCGATCTCCTTGACCAGCTCGGCCTTGGCCTGCTCGCCCGTCAGCCCGGCGACCCGCTCCAGGATGACCCGGCGTTCCTCCTCGACCTGCAGCAGTTCCTCGCGCCGGTCGGCCAGCTCGATCTCGGTCTCGGCCAGCTTCCTGTCACGCTCGGACTGCCGCCTGGCCTCCTCGTCCAGCCGCCGCTCCCGCTCGGCCAGCCGGGCCTCCCTGCGTTCGAGGTCGGCGCGCAGCTCCTTGAGCTCGGACTTCAGTATCCGGCCCTCCTGCTCGACCTCCCGCCGCATCTGCGCGGCGCTCTCGGCCGCGGCCTCCGACCTGCGCAGGATCTCCTCGGCGTCGGTCTCCGCCTTGTGGCGGATCTCCTGCGCCTCCTCACGAGCCTGCTCAAGCTCCTCGTGCACGGCCTGCGCCTGCTCGGGGGTCGGCTTGGCGACGCGGGGCAGACCGCCCGAGGTGCGGCGAATGACGACGAGAAGTGCGACGATCATCCCGAACGCGAGCACGAGCACCGCTACCATCAGCACAACGACAAGCGGCCCCATGCGTGCCCCGCCCTCCTCGCGTCGTCAACACCTCATAACGCGGCCTCAAAACGGGAGGGGTCACAAGCGCGCCACAGACAGCCCGGTCGCCACCAGGATCGATATCAAGCCAAGACTGACCGGGCGTCGACCCAGAAAGCCGACACCTCGTCTGCCTCGATCAACCGAGCTCGTTCGTCCGTCGTTCACCGGTATGGCAATCCGCGCTGCGCGGAGTAACTCCTCACTGCCGTCGAGGTTATGCGTCGAACAAGTCACGAGCAAGCAAACGGCTCATCAAGCGTGTCTAACGGGGTTGCATCTCCAGATTCGACCAGACTTTCCCTCATGCCGCCTGAATTGCCCCACCGCCCCGGGGCGGCCGAGCGTACGCCCGGACTGCGGCGAACAAGGACGACATGAGGCCCACGAAGCGGCAGGGGCCAGCGAACGGGGCCAGCACACACGACGAAGGCGAGCCGACGACGAGTGGCCGCCGCGGACGAAGGCAAGCGAACGACGACGGACGACCCGCCGACAAAGGCGGCAGACGCTTCAGAGACCAAAAGACCAAACGGGACGGCGAGCCAGTAGTAGACGCGCGGCCCCGAACGGGCGTCGGGCGTCGGGCGGGTCTTAGGGGAAGTCTTCCTCCAGGTCAATGCCCTCCTGCTCCAACGCCTCACGGATGACGCGGAAGGCCAGGCCCGAGGAGTAGCCCTTGCGTGCGAGCATGCCCGCGAGCCGACGGGTGCGGGTTTGCGGGTCGAGGGATCGGGTGGAGGCGAGCTTGCGGTCCACCAGCCGCCGGGCAGTCTCCGCCTCCTGGTCGGAGTCCAGACGCTCCACGGCTTCGTTCACGGTTTCGGTGTCCACGCCCCGATGCCGCAGTTCCGCCGCCAGGGCGCGTTTGGCGAGGCCACGGCCATGGTGCCGGGAATCGACCCAGGCCGTCGCGAACGCCTCGTCGTTGATCAGGCCGAGCTCCGAGAACCGACCAAGGACGGCTTCGGCAGCCTCGTCTGGTACGTCACGTTTGCGAAGGGCCTCGGCGAGTTGGGCCCGCGTCTTGGGCGCCATGGTAAGAAGACGGAGGCAAATGGCCCGAGCCACCGACTCCGGATCGGCAGCAGGTGCGGCAGCGGCAGGGCTCTCGGCATCGGGCCCGTCGGGCAGCCATCCGCTCCCCTGCTCGCCCTTCCTCGACCGTCTGCCGGCGCGCCGCCCCGAGCGTCGCCCATCGGAACGGCCAGAACGACGTGCCCCTCCCGACGGTCGCCCCTTGTCGTCGTCGGCTTGTTCGCTCGAAAACCAGCTACTCCCAGCCAACACCTCAGAGTGCCACCCAGGACCGCCGTCCTCATCCCCCTGCGGGCTCTTGCCCTCCCGCCAACTCTCGTCCTGCTGCGGGCTCTCACCTTCCCAAGGGCTCTCGCCCCTCTGCGGGCTATCACCCTCGCGCGGGTTGTCCTCCCGTCGGCTCTTGCTCTCCCACGGGCTCTCACCCTCTCGCCGGCTCTCGCCCTCCTGCGGGTTGTTGTCCCCTTGCCGACCATCGGGCTGGTCCGGCGCGCCCGGGGTTCGGTCGTCCGGGTGCTCGTTCGCGTGCCCCCCGAGCGGCTCGGCCAGGTCGTTTGATGGTCCGGTGCCCGAGTTTGGCTGGTCGGCTGAGGTTGCGGCGGTTTGCTCCTGCTCTGCGGGTGCGTCGGCAGAGGCGCGTTGACGGTTGCGGTGTTCGCGCCACTCGTCGATCGACGGCCAGCCGTCCGCCGCCGAACGCGCCATGTCGCGATCGCCGCGTGACCAGGTGTTGTCGCGTGCGCTACCCACGGGCCGACCTCGCGCGGTGAAGCCGGGAAGTGGCAGCCGCGAGGAGGCCCGGTGGACCTGGGTGGGACGGCCGGCCGGTCGTGGAGGGGTGGTCGACGGTGCCGGCCCAGGGGTGGTCGGGCCCGACGCCCCAGGATGGCGGGCGGGGCGCTGAGGGCCGGGTTATGTCACTCATGACAGGCAACGATCAGACGTCACCCGGCTTCGGCGTGGACTTCGAGCCACGGCCGGAGGAAGCAGCGGCAGGGGCAGCCGGGGCGGGAGCGGCGGGAGCGGCGGCGGCCTCGGCGGGAGCGTCGAGACGCGGGCCGACGCCCAGCTTGTCCTTGATCTTCTTCTCGATCTCGTTGGCCATGTCGGGGTGGTTCTTCAGGAAGTTGCGGGCGTTCTCCTTGCCCTGGCCGAGCTGGTCGCCCTCGTAGGTGTACCAGGCGCCGGACTTGCGGACGAACCCGTGCTCCACACCCATGTCGATGAGGCCGCCCTCGCGGGAGATGCCCACCCCGTAGAGGATGTCGAAGTCGGCCACGCGGAAGGGCGGGGCCATCTTGTTCTTGACGACCTTGATCCTGGTGCGGTTGCCGACCGCCTCCGTGCCGTCCTTGAGCGTCTCGATGCGGCGGATGTCCATGCGGACCGAGGCGTAGAACTTCAGCGCCTTACCACCAGTGGTGGTCTCGGGGCTGTTGTGAACCATGACGCCGTCGACGAAGTAGTTGTGCGTTCCCTCGATCTCGAGGTCGAACTTCTTCATCGAGCGGGTCTTGGGCTTGACGTGGATGTCGAGGATGCGCGACGGTACGAGCCGCGGCTGCGGATCGACGAACTCCGGCTCAACCGCGAACTGGCTCTGGAACCGGGGAAGAAGCTTGTAGGCCATCGAGGGGTGGACGTAGGGCGCGATGAGCTTCTGGAACTTGGCCGACGACTCTGTGTCGAACTGGAGCACCGCCACGTGCCTTGCTCCGCGATGCTGGAGTTTCACATTGAGGTCGTGCGTGTCCTTCAGATAGTCGCGCAGACGCTCCTGCGAGCCCTCGCTCATCGCCTCGACGCAGATCTCGACCCGTCCGGTGCCGCCCTCCGTACGCTGCTGCAGACCTTTCGACCGGAGCGTGAACGCTGCGTCGTCCATGTACCACACGGCCAGCGCCAGCGGCGTCAGCGCCTTGAGGTACTCCCACGTGATGTGCTTCTTACCGTCGCCGAAGTACACCACTTGACGAAGCTCGTCGAGCTCGGGGAGAGGCGTGAAGTCCGCGAACACGGCACCCTTGGCGTTCGTGGTGCGGCTGTGGGAGATGTTGCCGAGCAGCGAGCACTTCCACGAGAGGTACTCCTCCTGCTGACGGCCGTGGCCCATACGGAAACGGACGCCCGTGCGGCCGCGCCGATTCGGCGACAGGTTGCCGTCTCCCAGGAGCGATCCCAGGATGACCTGCCACTGTTGATCGCTCAGGCGGTGAGTCTCGGTGGTCATGACACGATCCCCGGCAATCAGCTCGCCGGCGTCACGCCAGCCTCCCGGAGTGCGAATCTGATGGTTCTCCGTCGCGGCGAACTGCGCCCTGCCGTTGCCGCCCGACTTGGCCACTGTGAACTGCAGGAACCGTTCGGCGTTGCCGTTGTCGAACCAGTTCGCGATGCGCCGGGGCACCACCCGGTTGGTTTCCGGGTCGTAGGAGAGCACCTCCACGTCCATCTTCTGATTGACGATCTTGCCGATCTTCTCCTGCGTGCCGTCGGCGAGCATGACCCGCGTGTTGTACGACATGCAGCCGAACATGACGCCGATCTTCTCGCGGAGCTGGTTGATGAAGATGGCGGTGGTGCCGGTGCTGCTGAGGGCGCCGGCGACCTTGCGCAGGGCCTGCGACATGAGGCGGGCCTGGAGGCCGACGTGGCTGTCGCCCATCTCGCCCTCGATTTCGGCCTTGGGCACCAGGGCGGCCACCGAGTCGATGACGATGATGTCGACGGCGCCGGACCTGATCAGCATGTCGGCGATCTCGAGCGCCTGCTCACCCGTGTCGGGCTGGGAGACCAGCAGGGCGTCGGTGTCGACACCGAGCTTCTTGGCGTATTCGGGGTCGAGGGCGTGCTCGGCGTCGATGAACGCCGCGATGCCCCCGGCGCGCTGGGCGTTGGCCACCGCGTGCAGCGCGATCGTGGTCTTACCGGACGACTCAGGGCCGTAGATCTCGACGATGCGGCCGCGCGGCAGGCCGCCGATGCCGAGGGCCACGTCAAGAGAGATGGACCCGGTGGGGATCACCTCGATGGGGGCTCGGGCGTCATCGCCCAGTCGCATGACGGAGCCCTTGCCGAATTGCCGCTCGATCTGAGCGAGCGCGGTCTCGAGGGCCTTCTCGCGGTCGTTGATTGCCATGGGAACTCCCCTGGAGGGTCGTGGTCCGATCAGTCGAGTGAAAGCTACGGCCTGCCACCGACATTTTCTCGATAGTCGGGGAAGACGTGGCTGGTCCGGCGGGATCCATCGTAGCCGAACGACTGTTCGATCACAGCAGGAACACGCGGTGACACCCCACGCAACGGCCCCAAGAAGCTACCTCTGAGCTCCGCCCGGGTGAGCTCCGCCCGAGCCGGGAACGCCCCCGGAGGCGGCGCCGGGATCGGAGGTGGCCAGGAGGCGCAGGGCCAGGGGGAACAGGTCCGGCGGGCAGCGCTCAGGCGCCAGCACCGTCAGCAGGTTCATCCCGATGTCCAGCGCCTTGAGGATGGCGTCGGCCTGCTCGTACGACAACTCCCCCAGCCCGCTGCCCTCGGGCGCGAGCGGATGACGCCCGCCCCCACCCCCCGGGAACACCAGGGCGGCCAGTTCCTCACGGACGGCCGGATGGCGGATGGCGTGCAGGATGAACTCCACGGTCATCCGGGCGAACCTGTCATGACGCCCCTCGCGCGCCCCTTCCGCCCAGTACGCCCCGAACTCCGCCACCAGTTCGCCCGCGTCACGCCCGGAGTGGAGCAGCCGATCGGCCTGGGACTGCGCCTCCTGCCCGAGGCGGTGCCGCATGACGGCCAGCAGCAGGTCTTCCTTGCCGTCGAAGTTGGAGTAGACGGCGCCTTTGGTGAGCCCGGCCTCGGCGGCGATCTCGTCGATGGAGGCGCCCTGAACGCCCCGTTCCGCGAAGACCTTCTCGGCGGCCTCCAGCAGGCCGAGACGGTTGCGTTCGCGCTGCTCCTGCCGGGTGCGCCGTTCTGCCGCCGCCACCACGTGCCCCTTTCTCGGCCTTTGACATACTCCATAGTACATGAATACTGATCGGTATTCGAATACCAATCAGTATGCGAAAGAGGCTAACCATGCGAGACGACACGACGCTCATGACAGGCGACCCGAACCTGGACAAGGCCGACGAGCTGTTCGAGGCGGGCGACTTCGACAAAGCGGACGTCCTCTACAAGCAAGTACTCGCCACGGACCCCGGCAACGTGCCCGCGCTCGCCCAGCACGCCTACATCACGCTGCTGGCCAACCGGCTGCCGACCGCCAAACGCCTGCTCAAGCGGGTGCTCCACCTCGACCCGGAACACTCCCGCTCGCTGAACAACCTGGCGGACGCTCTGTGGCGGGCCGGCGAGTTCGCGGAGCTGGCCGAACTCCTCCCCTCCGTGCCGGGGGACACCCTGTCGGCGACGGCCGAACAGCTGCGCAGCTTCGCGGGACGCCGCCCGTACCGGATCTCCGGCCCCCCGGTCGTCAGGGTCCCGTTCGCGGCCTCAGACCCGCTGCCGTTGATCGAGGCGTCGGTGAACGGCGGCCCGCCCGCGCTGTTCTTCCTCGACACGGGCGCCCTGTTCGCCCTCAACCAGGACTACGCCGACCGGCTCGGCATCCCCATGTACGGCCACACGACCGGCAAGACCATCTTCGGCGAGCACAAGGCGTACCAGGGGCGGGTGGACCGCCTCACCATGGGCGACCTCCGCATCGACCAGGTCCCCGTCCATACCATCCCCGACACGATCCGCCTCACCGCGCCCGACGGCAGGACCACCCAGGGCGCCATCGGCACGAGCGTCCTGGCGCGTTTCCTGTCCACGATCGACCACCCGGGCCGGGCGCTCGTCCTGCGCAGGAACACGCGCGAGACCATACAGGCGGAGCACAGCGCGCCCATGTGGTTCGCGGGAGACCACTTCCTGTTGTCCCACGGCACCGTGAACGACCTGGAGCGGATGGTGTTCTTCGTCGACACGGGCGGCGGCGACATCGGTTTCACCGCTCCCCTTTCCACGTTCGCCGCGGCCGGCATCGCGGTCCCCCCGGGTGAGGGCTTTCACCCGGTGACCGTCGGGCGGGTGACGCTCGGCTCCGCGGTCCGCCGCGAGGTCCGCGGCCTGGCCGGCGCGTTCCCCGCCTGGTTCGAGAACGGTTTCGGCTTCCGCATCGGCGGCCTGCCGACGCACGAGTTCTTCAAGCCGTACGCACTCACCTTCGATTTCGAACGCATGCGCGTCCTCATGGACACCTCTGCGTAACCTCCGGACCCCGCCAAGTGATGTTCACGAGGGTTGGCCTCCACGTGTTGTCATGCGCGGTGAGCTGGGGAGACTCACTGCAGGGGCGAGGGTTGGAGGCGGCTTGGCGAGCGGCTACACCGGGGAACGACGCGTCCGCCTCGAGGCGCTCGCCGAACTGCTGCCGGGCCAGGGCCTGGTCAGCCGGATGGTCGGCGGCGACGATCCGGTGTTGTGGGTGTGGCATCCGCGTACGGGCCGCCAGACGATCATCTTCGCCACGCCGTCGCATCGCGGCTGGCTCTTCCTGTGGTCGCCTGGCGGGCAGGGCAGCGCGGACGAACTGGAGCACACGACCGCCGCGCTGCTTCAGACGCTGGACCAGGCCCAGGGCGAACAGCCTTAGCGCAGTTTGGAGGAGACGTCCTCGACCTGGCAGACCGCCCGCCAGACGGTCTTGGCGCTCTCGCCGTCGGCCAGCGCCTGCACGACCGTCCGCCCGCCCAGCGGGGCGAGCACATAGTCACGGGCCCACGACTCGGCGTAGGTCTCACCGAAATGGGCTTTCATCCTTCTCCAGAACTCGGTCAGGCGCATGCCATCAAGTATGGAATCGCCTGGGGCGTGGGTAAGACATCCCTATGCCAAAGACCCCCAAGTCTTCACCCCCGAAGACCGCCAGAACCAAGGCCAACAGGGCCAAGCGCCGTCATTTGCTGCACGTGCTGCGGCAGGCCGTGCAGAAGGAGAAGGGGCAACGATCAGAGCGGCACGCGGGCATCAGGCAGGATCCGCGTGCGGGCAGGCCGCGCACGCGCCGGGCTTCGCGCCGCTGAGCCCGCCGCGCCACCGGCTCGCCTCGGTGGCGCGGGGTCACAACACCCGTGAGCCGTACATCTCACCGAGATGGTCGGCGAGCAGCTCCAGCCGGGCGCCGTCGGGGTCCTTGAAGTAAATGGAGGCGCCGCTCTCTATCTGGTGCGGCACGCCGGCCATCTCCAGCTTCCCGCGCAGCCGCTCCCAGGTGGCGGGGTCGACGGAGATCGCGATGTGGTGCAGCCCGCCCAGCACCTCCTGGTACGGCCCCAGGTCAAGTCCGGGAAAGTCGAAGAACGCGAGCAGGTTGCCGTTGCCGATGTCGAAGAAGAAGTGGCTGGAACCCTTGTAGTCGCGGTTTTCGATGATCTCGGTGAGCGGGAACTCCAGGAGATCCTGGTAGAACGTGATCGTGCGCTCCACGTCCGACGAGAGCAGAGCCACGTGGTGCAGGCCGCGGGCGCTGCTCGATGGCCGGTGCGGTAAGACGTGTTCTCGCCTGATCTCCGCACGACGGGCTTCGATGGCCGCATAATCGATGGTCACGGTCGCTGTATGTCCGCGAGAGCCCCGGCTCAACCGCACGCCGCCAGGACAATGCGCTTTCTGTCGGTGGCAGGAGGCAGTATGAGCTGGTGAGCTCGCTAGACGACTTCAGCCAGGTGACCAGGCAATGGTTCGCCGGGGCGTTCCAAGCTCCGACGTCCGCCCAGGAGGGGGCGTGGGAGTCGATCTCGCGCGGCGACAACACCCTGGTCGTCGCGCCGACCGGCTCCGGCAAGACGCTCGCCGCGTTCCTGTGGTCGCTCGACCGGCTGGCCGCGGCGTCCGGCGAGCCTCACACGGGTCCTGAAGGGGCGCCCGCCAAGCGCAAGGGCACGCGGGTCCTGTACGTCTCACCGCTCAAGGCGCTGGCCGTCGACGTCGAGCGTAACCTGCGCGCCCCCTTGGCCGGCCTCAAGCAGACGGCGCGGCGGCTCGGGCTGCCGGTGCCGGAGATCTCCGTGGCGATCCGCTCGGGCGACACCCCGGCCCATGACCGCAGGCGGTTCGCGGCCAACCCGTCCGACATCCTGATCACCACGCCGGAGTCGCTGTTCCTGCTGCTCACCAGCCAGGCCCGCGAGGCGCTGCGCGGCGTCGAGACGGTGATCGTCGACGAGGTGCACGCGGTCGCGGCCACCAAGCGCGGCGCCCATCTGGCGCTCAGCCTGGAGCGGCTCGACGCGCTGCTCGACAAGCCGGCGCAGCGGGTCGGGCTGTCGGCGACCGTACGGCCGGTGAGCGAGGTGGCGGCGTTCTTGGGCGGGACGCGGCCGGCGGCCGTGGTGCAGCCGCCTTCTGACAAACGCATCGAGGTCGAGGTCGTGGTCCCTGTCGAGGACATGACCGAAACCGAGGGCGGGCCCCGGCCCGGCGGTGAGGAGGAGCCCGCGAGCAGGTCCATCTGGCCGCACGTCGAAGAGCGGCTGTTCGACCTGATCGGGGCCCACAGCTCGACGATCGTCTTCGCCAACTCCAGGCGGCTGGCCGAGCGGCTGTGCACAAGGCTCAACGAGCTGGCCTTCGAGCGGGAGCACGGCGCCGTCGACCTCTCCCTCTGGGAAACCCCCCAGCGGATGCCCGCCGACATGATGGCGCAGGCGGGGGCGAGCAAGGGCGCGGTCACCGAGATCGTCCGGGCCCACCACGGCTCGGTCTCCAAGGAGGAGCGGGCCCAGATCGAAGAGGCGCTCAAGTCGGGCCGCCTGCCCGCCGTGGTCGCCACCTCCAGCCTGGAGCTGGGCATCGACATGGGCGCGGTCGACCTGGTCGCGTGTGTGGAGGCGCCGCCGAGCGTGGCCAGCGGGCTGCAGCGCATCGGCAGGGCCGGTCACCAGGTCGGCGCGGTCTCCAAAGGCGTGATCTTCCCGAAGTACCGGGGCGATCTGGTGCAGACGGCTGTGGTGGCCGAGCGGATGCAGAGCGGCCAGATCGAGGAACTGCGCTATCCGCGTAATCCGCTCGACGTGCTGGCCCAGCAGATCGTGGCGATGACCGCACTGGACGAGTGGACGGTCGACGAGCTGGAGTCCGTGGTCAGGCGGGCCGCCCCCTACGCCACGCTGCCGCGTACCGCGCTGGAGGCGACGCTCGACATGCTGGCGGGGCGCTATCCGAGCGAGGAGTTCGCCGAGCTGCGTCCGCGCATCGTGTGGGACCGCGTCACCGGCACCCTCCAGGGCCGTCCGGGGGCGCAGCGGCTGGCGGTCACCAACGGCGGCACGATCCCCGACCGCGGCCTGTTCGGCGTGTTCCTGGTGGGCGAGAAGGCCTCCAGGGTGGGCGAACTGGACGAGGAGATGGTCTACGAGTCGCGGGTGGGCGACGTCTTCGTACTCGGCGCCACCTCGTGGCGGATCGAGGACATCACCGCCGACCGGGTGCTCGTCTCGCCTGCGCCGGGGCAGCCGGGCAAGCTGCCGTTCTGGCACGGCGACGCGCCGGGGCGGCCGGCGGAGCTGGGCCGGGCCATCGGGCAGTTCCTGCGCGAACACGCCAAAGCTGCCACGACCGACCGGATGCGGGCGGCCGGGCTCGACGAGTACGCCTCCGGCAACCTCCTCGCCTACCTCCACGAGCAGCGCGAGGCCACCGGCTACGTCCCCGACGACCGTACCCTCCTGGTCGAACGCTTCCACGACGAGCTCGGCGACTGGCGCGTCGTGATCCACTCCCCCTACGGCGCGCGCGTGCACGCCCCATGGGCGCTGGCGATCAACCGGCGGCTGCGTGAGCGCTACGGCGTCGACGTGCAGGCTGTTCACTCCGACGACGGCATCGTGCTGCGCATCCCCGACACGCTGGCGGAGCCGCCCACCGACGTGGCGGCCTTCGACGCCGAGGAGATCGAGCAGATCGTCACCGAGGAGCTGGGCGGCTCGGCCATGTTCGCCTCCCGCTTCAGGGAGTGCGCGGGCCGGGCGCTGCTGCTGCCGCGCCGCACGCCCGGCCGCCGCAGCCCGCTGTGGCAGCAGCGGCAGCGGGCCGCCAACCTGCTGGGGGTGGCCTCGCAGTACGCCTCGTTCCCGATCGTGCTGGAGACGATGCGCGAGTGCCTGCAGGACGTCTTCGACGTGCCGGGGCTCGTCCAGCTCATGCGTGACATCGCCGCGCGCCGGGTGCGGGTGGTGGAGGTGGAGACCTCGCAGGCCTCGCCGTTCGCGGCGGCGCTGCTCTTCCACTACGTGGGCGCGTTCATGTACGAGGGCGACGCGCCCCTGGCCGAGCGGCGGGCCCAGGCCCTGGCGCTGGACACCACGCTGCTGGCCGAACTGCTGGGCCAGGCCGACCTGCGCGAGCTGCTCGACCCCGACGTGATCTCCGACGCCGAGCGCGAGCTGGCCAGGCTCGACCGGCCGCTGCGCGACCTTGAAGACCTCGCCGACCTGCTGCGCTCGCACGGGCCGCTGCTGGCGCCCGACGTGAGCGTGCGCGGCGGCGATCCCGCCTGGCTGGATGAGCTCGAACGTACGCGCCGCGCCATCCGGGTACGCGTCGCGGGCGAGGAGCAGTGGGTCGCCATCGAGGACGCGGCGCGCATGCGTGACGCGCTCGGCGTGCCGCCGCCCGTCGGAATGCCCCACGCCTTCCTTGAGCCGGTGCCCGACCCGCTGGCCGACCTGGTGGCGCGGCACACCCGCACCCGCGGGCCGTTCCACGCGGCCACGGCCGCGGCCCGGTTCGGGCTCGGCGTGGCCGTGGTGAGCGACGCCCTGCGGCGGCTGGCCGCGTCCGGGCGGGTGGTGAACGGGGAGTTCCGGCCCGGCGGGCGCGGCGAGGAGTGGTGCGACGCCGGGGTGCTGCGGATGTTGCGGCGCAGGTCGCTGGCCCGGCTGCGCAAGGAGGTCGAGCCGGTCGCGCCTGAGACGTTCGCGGTGTTCCTGCCGGCCTGGCACGGCATCACCGGGTCCGCCGCGCGGGGCGCGGCTGGGGACGCGCGAGCCCTGGACGCGCTCGGGTCCGGTACCCGAGGCCCGGCCGGGGACGCGAGGGCCATGGATGCGCTGGTGCGCTCCATCGAGCAGCTTCAGGGGGCCGCGGTGCCCGCCTCGGCGCTGGAGACGCTGGTGCTGCCGTCCCGGGTGCCCGGTTACCATCCGGCGCTGCTCGACGAGCTGACCTCGTCCGGCGACGTGATGTGGGTCGGCCAGGGGTCGCTGCCGGGCGGCGACGGCTGGGTGTCGCTCTCCTTCGCCGACACCGCGCCGCTGCTGCTGCCCGAACCCGCCGAGATCACGATGACGTCCCTCCACGAACGCGTCCTCGAACTCCTCGACGGCGGCGGCGCGCTGTTCTTCCGCGCGATCTCCGACCAGCTCCAGACGCTCGACGACACCTTGCTGTCGTCCGTGCTGTGGGACCTGGTGTGGTCGGGGCGGGTATCGGGCGACACGCTGGCGCCGTTGCGGGCCACGCTCGGCACCGGGCGTCCCGCGCATCGGCCGGCCACGACGCGTCGGCGCAGGGCCGTGCTGCCGAGCAGGAGCGGGCCGCCGACCGTGGCCGGGCGGTGGTGGCTGCTGCCCTCGCCCGCCGCCGACGCGACCCAGCGGGCGCAGGCGCAGGCCGAGGTGCTGCTGGAACGGCACGGGGTGGTGACGCGCGGGGCGGTGACGTCGGAACGGCTCCCCGGCGGATTTACGCCCATTTATCAGGTCCTACGCGCCTACGAGGAGAGCGGCCGGTGCCGCCGCGGCTACTTCGTCGAAGGACTCGGCGGCGCGCAGTTTGCCCTGCCCGGCGCGGTGGACCGAATGCGCGCCATGGCCCCCAGCATCGCCCCGACGAGCGGCGGGGATTCCCATGCCGGACAACCGAGGGCCGGGGCGACCGGGCGACGGGCCGTGGTGCTGGCGGCGGCCGACCCGGCCAGCCCGTACGGCGCCGCGCTCCCCTGGCCGCAGCGCCCCGGCGACGTCGGCCACAAGCCGGGCAGAAAGGCGGGCTCGCTCGTCGTGCTCGTCGACGGCCACCTCATCCTGTACGTCGAACGCGGCGGCAAAACCCTCCTGTCCTTCGCCGACGACGAACGCCTGCAGCCGGCCGTCGACGCCCTCGCCCTGGCCGTCCGCGACGGGGCGCTCGGCAAGCTGACCGTGGAGCGCGCCGACGGCACCTCCATCATCGAGTCCCCACTCGCGGCGGCCCTGGAGGCGGCCGGATTCCACCCGACCCCCAGAGGGCTCCGGCTCCGCGCCTGAGAACGCCCCTGCTGGTTTTGCCGGCCGAGACGCAGCACCCTTCGCCGATCGGTTCAGAGAGCGCTCGGAGGCTGATCGGGCCCAGAACGTCGGCGAGAAGTACCAGCAGCAAGGGACGCTGGCCTTGATCAACGCCTTGCGGCTGCCTTGACAGGCGTGCCTATGATCCACCATGGCTCCCCTCACGCTTCCCCGCCAGCACGCCCGCACGGCCGGCCCGTTTCAAGCTCGGCATCCCCAGGGACTTCACGATCTCCCCGGACGGCGCCCGGGCGGTCTTTCTCAGGTCCTCGACCGGTGACGACCCGGTGAACCGGCTGTGGACGCTGACAGTGGCCACGGGGCGCGAGCATCTGCTCGTGGACCCCGGCACCCCGTCGGGCGAGACGTTGCCGGAGGCGGAGCGCGCACGCAGGGAACGCACTCGCGAACGCGCGAGCGGCATCGTCGCCTACGCCACCGACGCCGCCGTCACACAAGGCCGTCTACGCGCTCGACGGCGCGCTCCACACCGTTGACCTGGTACACCGCGACGGGTTCCAGGACCCACCTGCCTGGACGGCCTCGCTCAGCGACTTCAGCCTCACCATCTTGAGTGCGTCGCTGCTCATATCACCGCTGACGGAGGCGGACACTGCTGCTCTGTCCGCCGCAGAGTGGGAGCAGATCAAGCACTGGCAGCCGGAAACCGTTGGCGCGACACTCTTCAACTCGTGGGACTGATGCTTGGACGTCTTGGACGCCACCGGTTGACACGTCCCCTTGTTTGAGATCGCGGGTTGGACCAGAAGCTAGCCCTGAGCCAGATCTGTGCGCCACCCGTTAAACCGCGAGCGCAGCTCATGCACCTCGGGTTCTGTCAGGCCATAGGCAACGAACTCGCTATCTGGATAGAGCTCCAGAGCGGAGAGCATCTGTGAGAATACGGCGCGGTCGAACCCCAGGCCTCGGGCGGCGGCGAGGTCAAGCAGCTGGTCGCGGGTGAACCGACCGCTGGTGAGAAATGCGTCGACGTCGATGAAGTCGCGAACTTCTGCTCGGGTGAACAGGGCTTCCACCTTGCCGCCTGCCACGTCTTCGAGGTGGACAACCGGACCGATCTCCATGGTGACCGGTGGGTGAGACCGCAGGTCCGTGGCCAATTCGACCTTGCTAGTCCGACTGATTGCAGGGTCGGACACCCCGAGTCGTACGAACTGAGGGCTGTCGAGATCGACTTTGACGGTAAAGCCTTGGGCAGCGTAGGCGGCGCAGATCTTGCCGACGCCCTCAGCGAAGTCGTCGCGGAGGCTCGAGGTGAACAGGTCGATGTCTTCACTGGGTCGTTGGAGCACGCCATAGGCCTGCACGGCATAACCGCCTGCCAGAGCAAATCCGTGCTCCGCGGCTGCTGCCAGTGCGATTCGGGCTAGGCGACAGTGGAATTCGTCCATTAGGCGGCTTGACGCTGGAGTTCGGGAAATCGGTCCAGCCACAGGGCACGAACCCGCGGCGGCAAGACCAAATCGGGCCAGAGCCTCCGAAGGAGCGAGGCGTTCAGAAATCGTCGAAGGTCGTCAGGCGTGGCGCTTTCCCGGATAACGCGCATGTACATCAGCCGCACGTCAGCGATCTGTTCCAGGTCGTACCTGCGCTTTGGCCCCCAGTCGAGGTGGTGGGGAAGTGAGATGACCCCTCTGATGGGCCCGGTGAGCTCTTCCAACGTCGCTGGCACGACGTAAGGCCGGAGTGCTCCGTATCCCCTAGTGTCCATGCCTCCAGTGTGACTGATTCAGCCCTGGTCGTGCAGGTCCTTCCATGCCTGGACGACGGTAGTGGACAGCTCTGGCCGACGTCT
The DNA here is from genome assembly GCF_042650645.1 of Nonomuraea purpurea. NCBI lineage: Bacteria > Bacillati > Actinomycetota > Actinomycetes > Streptosporangiales > Streptosporangiaceae > Nonomuraea > Nonomuraea purpurea. The sequence goes on along the minus strand of NZ_JBHSBI010000001.1, from coordinate 26,013 downwards.
AGATCACTTGTAAACAGAAGGTCAGGGTTCGATTCCCCTCGTCGGCTCTGCAACAGGAAGCCATGAACAGGCATTATGCGGTCCGAGGTCTTCTGTTTTCTGATCTTCAACCGGTATCTTCAGCGTCTTTGGGGGCAACCGGTACTTCATTCGTAGATCTTGAGGTAGCGGGTCACCTCACTGCCGGTAATGGCCGTTGAGAGTGCGGGTTTGACGCTCCTGCCGGAATCCGGACCTGGGCCGGGTGGCGATCCACGGCTGGTCATACGGCGGTTACCTAGCGGCCGCAGCCGTACTGCGCCACCCTGACGTCTTCCACGCCGCGGTCGCGGGCGCGCCGGTCACCGACGCCCGCCTCTACGACACCCACTGGCAGGAACGCTACCTGGGCCACCCCGACCGGCACCCAGAAGCCTATGACCGCAGTTCCATCATCGCCGACGCCCCGAACCTGCGCCGCCCGCTCCTGCTCATGCACGGCCTGGCCGACGACAACGTCTTCGCCGCCCACACACTGAGATTGTCCGCCGCACTGCTGGCCGCAGGCCGCCCACACGCCGTCCTGCCGCTGTCGGGCGTCTCACATATGACCGCCCAAGAGGAGGTCGCCGAGAACCTGCTCCTGCTCGAACTGGACTTCCTGCGCCGCAGTCTCCTCCAGAATGAGCTTTCGACGCCATCCCGCTAATGCGCATTAGTTCGGCTATTGTGAAACCGGACACAAGGGGACGTCAAGGGGTAATACCAGTACTAATTCGCATTAGCCGGACGTCGCCGTTGCGGGCATGACGACGCACAGTAACGCGCCCCCATCGGGGCCGGTTGTATACGATAAATCGCCATATGGCTGATCTGACTCTGGGCGCGGCCCACCGGACCCTGCGCGACGAGGTCACCGGCGAGCTCCGGCGTCGCATACTCTCCGGCGAGCTGGCCCAGGGCGAGCGGCTGGTCGAGGACCGGCTGGCCGCCTCGCTGGGCGTCTCGCGCAACCCCGTGCGCGAGTCCATCCGGGTGCTGGCCGCCGAGGGCTTCGTCGAGGTCGTCCCCCGGCTCGGCGCCACCGTCGCACGCCTGTCCGCCGCGGAGGGCGAGGAGCTCTTCGACGTGCGCATGGCCATCGAGGGGCTGGCGGCCAGGCTGGCGGCGCGCAAGCGGAGCCCCGAAGCGGCCGAGCGGCTGCGCGCGGTGCTCGACCAGGCCAAGGAGGCCGTGGCGGCCGGGCAGCTGGAGGCGGTGGCCGATCTCAACACGGCCTTCCACCTGGCCGTGGGCGAGGCGGCGGGCAACTCGTACCTGAGCCTGATGATGAAGCCGATGCTGCAGCGCGCGCAGTGGGTCTTCAGCCAGACCGCCGCCGCACGCGGCCCGCACTCCTGGTCGGAGCACCTGAGCCTGTACGCGGCCATCGCGGCGGGCGACGAGGACGAAGCGCAGGCCAGGGCCGTCGCGCACGTGGCGGCGGCCAGGAGATCGTTCCTCACGGCCGTGGGCCGAACAACAAAAGCCCCGAACGATTAGAAAACGCTCAGATAACAACACAGGGTGAGGAAACACCACTGAAATGTAAGGTCTTGTATACAGTCTCCTAAACGTTTCAACGGAGGCCCCATGAGACCGTCCCCCAGGCTCCTCGCGGCACTCGCCCTCCTCCCCCTCGCCTTGACGGCGTGCGGCGGAGGCGGTTCGAGCGGCACGCCCGCGGCCCCGCCCTCGATAGCCCCCGCCTCGGCCGACAACCGCCCCGTCAAGAACGGCGGCACCCTCAACGTCGCGCTCAACGCCGACCCCGACGCCCTCGACCCGAGCATCTCGACCACGCTGGTGGGCCGCGAGGTGTTCGCGAGCATGTGCGAGAAGCTCTACGATATCGACGCCCAGTCCACGCTGGTCCCGCAGCTCGCCGCCGCGCTGCCGGAGATCTCCGACGACGGCGAGGAGGTGACGATCAAGCTTCGCGAGGGCGTGACGTTCAACGACGGCACCGCCTTCGACGCCGAGGCCGTCAAGAAGTCGCTGGACCGGCACCGCACCTGGGAGAAGTCCGCCCGCCAGGCCGACCTGGAGGCGGTCTCCGAGGTCAGCGTGGTCGACCCGGCCACGGTCAGGCTCAAGCTCAAGCGGGCGTTCACGCCGCTGACCGCACAGCTCGCCGACCGCGCCGGCATGATCATGTCGCCCAAGGCGCTGGACGCCGGCGAGGACAACTTCGGCGCAAGCCCGGTCTGCGTCGGGCCCTTCACGTTCGTCAGCAGGACCTCCGGCAGCCAGATCGCGCTGGAGAAGTCCGCCGGCTACTACGACGCGGCCAAGGTCAAGCTCGACAAGCTCGTCTACAAAATCATCGTCGACCCGAACGTCCGGGCCGCGAACCTGAAGTCCGGCGACGTGCAGGTGGCCGACCAGCTCGCCACGACCACGGTCAAGGGCGTGCAGTCCGACCCCAACCTGAGCGTCGTGTCCGGCGGCGGCCTCGGCTACTACGGCATCACGATCAACACCGGCAACGCCACAGGTTCGACGGACAAGCCCGGCGCGGTGAACACGGCGCTGGCCAAGAGCCCGCAGCTACGCGAGGCGTTCGAGCTGGCCCTCGACCGCGACCTGATCAACAAGACCGTCTACAACGGCCTGTACGAGGCGGACTGCTTCCCGGTGCCGCTGGACAGCCCCTACCGCGCCAAGGACCTTCAGTGCCCCAAGCGCGACCTGGCCAAGGCCAAGCAGCTCGTGCAGGCCAGCGGCGTGCCGACGCCCGTCCCCGTCACGCTGACCAGCCCGAACGACGCCGTCAACCAGCGTCTGGCGCAGGTCGTCCAGCAGATGGCCAAGGAGGCCGGGTTCAACGTGAGCGTGCAGACGGCCGAGTTCGTCACCGCTCTGGAGCAGGGCAAGTCGGGCAAGTTCGACGTCCTGCTGAACGGCTGGTCGGGCCGCGTCGACCCCGACGGCAACCTGACCAACCTCGTCACCAGCCGCGGCAGCAACAACTACAGCGGCATGTCCGACCCGGGCATCGACGACCCGATCAAGCAGGCCGCCGCCGAGTCGGACCCGGCCAAGCGGGCCGAGCTCTACGCCGAGGCCATGAAGAAGGCCGCCGAGCTGCGCGGGGTCCTGTACCTGTACCACAACAAGTACTACCTGGGCATGAGCAAGACCGTGGCCGGCGTCCAGTACTTCAAGGACGGCCTGCCGCGCTTCGTCACCGCCGGGTTCGCCGCCTGATGCTCTGGTTCATCCTCCGGCGCTGCGGGTCAGCGGTGATCGTGCTGTTCCTGGCGAGCGTCCTGATCTTCTTGGGGATCAGGGCGCTGCCCGGCGACCCGGCCACGGTCATGGCGGGCGAGGAGGCCTCACCCGCCATGGTGGAGGCCATCCGGCACGAGTTCGGCCTGGACAAGCCGCTGCCCGCCCAGTACGTCGACTACGTCGCCCAGACCGTCACCGGCAACTTCGGCCGCTCGACGCAGGACCAGCTCCCGGTGATCGACATCATCGCCGAGCGGCTGCCGGTCACGTTGGAGCTGTCGGCGCTGGCCATGCTGATCGCGATCGTCGTCGGCGTGGGCGCCGGCATCGTGGCGGCCGTGCGGCGCGGCAGGCTCGCCGACTACGTGGCCACCGGGTTCGGCCTGGCCGGGCTGTCGGTTCCGCACTTCTGGCTGGGCCTGCTCGGCATCCTGCTGTTCGCGGTCACCTGGCGGGTGCTGCCCGCCTCCGGGTACGTCCCCTTCACCGAGGACCCCGTCGCGAACCTGCAGCGCATGATCCTGCCCGCCCTCGTCCTCGGCACCGGCTTCGCCGCCATCCTCATGCGGCAGACGCGCTCGGCCATGCTGGGCGCGCTGTCGGCCGACTACGTCAGAACCGCCAGGTCGAAGGGCCTGTCGGAGGCCAAGGTCGTGGGCGCGCACGCGCTGCGCAACAGCCTGACGACCGTCGTCACCGTGCTCGGCCTGCAGCTCGGCGCGCTGATCAGCGGCGCCGTGGTGACCGAGCAGATCTTCGTCATCCCCGGGTTCGGCAAGCTGACCGTGGACGCGGTCCTGACCAGGAACTACCCGGTCATCCAGGCGGTCGTGCTCATCACGGTCATCGGCTACGTGCTGGTCAACCTGCTGGTCGACATCGCCTACGCCTTCCTCAACCCGCGGATCAGGCTGTCGGGGGGCGCGCGTGATTGACGTGAGGTTGTGGCGCCGCTTCAGGAGGCGGCCGATGCCGATGGCGGGGCTGGTGCTGGTGGCCGCGTTCGTGCTGCTGGCGCTGCTCGGGCCGCTGGTGACCGGCGACCCGGCCGCGCAGGACTACCTGGCCACGCTGGCGCCCCCGTCGGGCGCGCATCCGATGGGCACCGACGACCTGGGCAGGGACGCCTTCGCCAGGATCGCGCACGGCGCCCAGGTGTCGCTGCAGGCCGGGGTGCTGTCCACGCTGCTGGCGATGGCCGTGGGCATCCCGATCGGGCTGGTCGCCGGGTTCTACCGGCGCTGGCTGGACCCGATCGTGATGCGACTGGTGGACGTGACGCTGGCCTTCCCGTTCCTGGTGTTCGCGGTGGGCCTGGCGGCGATCATCGGCCCCTCGCTGAAGGGCGTGGTGCTGGCGCTGGGCTTCGCGCAGTTGCCCGCCGTCATCCGGATCACCCGCGGCGAGGTGCTGGCGGTCAGGGAGATGGACTACGTGGCAGCGGCCATCGCCGACGGCTCGGGCGACGGGCACATCATCTTCAGGTACGTGCTCCCGAACTGCGCCAGCCCGCTCATCGTGCAGGCCACGGTGGCGATCCCGGCGGCGATCATCGGCGAGTCGACGCTGTCGTTCCTGGGGCTGGGCGTGCAGCCGCCGACGCCGTCGTGGGGCGTGATGCTGACGACCGCGCAGCAGTACCTGAGCGACGCGCCCTGGCTGGCGATCTGGCCCGGGCTGATGATCGCGCTGGCCACGCTCGGCTTCAACCTGCTCGGCGACGGGCTGCGTGACGTTCTCGACCCGAGGAGCGGCCGATGAGCCTGCTGGAGATCACCGATCTGACGGTCGGCTTCGACACCGAAGACGGCCTGGTGCAGGCGGTCAGGGGCATCTCGCTCACGCTCGACGCGGGCGAGATCCTGGCGCTGTGCGGCGAGTCCGGCTGCGGCAAATCGGTCACCGCGATGTCGGTGCCCCGGCTGCTGCCGCCGGAGACGACCCGGCTGTCCGGCTCGGTTCGGCTGGACGGCCGGGAGCTGACCACGCTGCCCGAGCAGGAGCTGCGCCGGGTACGCGGCAAGGACATCTCGGTCGTCTTCCAAGAGCCGATGACCTCGCTGAACCCGTCGTTCTCCGTCGGCTACCAGATCGCCGAGGTGCTGCGCAGGCACGAGGGCCTGTCCCGGGCAGCCGCCGCCAGGCGGGCCGTCGAACTGCTGGAGCTGGTCGGAATCCCGGCGCCGGCGCGCCGGGTCAAGGAGTACCCGCACCAGCTCTCCGGCGGCATGCGGCAGCGCGTGATGATCGCGATCGCGGTGGCCTGCTCGCCACGGGTGCTGATCGCCGACGAGCCGACGACGGCGCTCGATGTGACGATCCAGGCGGGCGTGCTGGACGTCTTCCGCGACCTGCGGGACCGGCTCGGCACGGCGATCATCCTCATCACGCACGACCTGGGCGTGGTGGCCGACATCGCCGACAGGGCCGTGGTCATGTACGCCGGCCGCGCCGTCGAGCAGGCCGCGGTGACCGAGTTGTTCGCCGGGCCGCGGCATCCGTACACGCTGGGTCTGATGAAGGCCCTGCCGTCCGCGGCCGTCGAGGGCCGGCTGGCCGAGATCCCCGGCATGGTGCCCTCGCCGCTGACGGACCCCGACGAGTGCGCGTTCCAGGCGCGCTGCCCGCGCGCCCAGGACGACTGCCGCGCGCACAGGCCCGCGCTCGAACAGCACGGGCCCGCCCATCTGGCGGCCTGTTTCCACCCGGGAGGTGAGCGGTGATCCTGCGGATCGACAACCTGGTCAAACACTACGGCCCGGTACGCGCCGTGGACGGCCTGTCGCTGGAGATCGGCCAGGGCGAGGTGCTCGGCCTGGTCGGCGAGTCCGGCAGCGGCAAGTCGACGGTCGGCAAGTGCGTGCTGCGCCTGAGCGAGCCCACCTCGGGCGGCATCGAACTGGACGGCCGGGACATCACCCACCTGTCGCGCCGGGCCATGCGCCCGCTGCGGCGCGACGTCCACATCGTCTTCCAGGACCCCTACTCCTCGCTCAACCCGCGTTTCACGGTCGAAAGGATCGTCGGCGAGCCGCTGCTGCGGCACAAGGCGGCCGACCGGCGCGAGGTCGCCGCGCGGGTGTCGGCCATGCTGGAGAAGGTCGGGCTGCGCCAGGAGACGCTCACCCGCTTCCCGCACGAGTTGTCGGGCGGGCAGCGGCAGCGGGTGGGGCTGGCCAGGGCGCTGATCCTGGAGCCCAAGCTGGTCGTTGCGGACGAGCCGGTCTCGGCGCTGGATGTGTCGGTGCAGGCGTCGGTGCTCAACCTGATCACCGATCTGCAGCGGGACATGGGCTTCTCGTGTCTGTTCATCACGCATGACCTGTCGGTGGTGGAGTTCCTGGCCGACCGGGTCGCGGTGATGTACCTGGGCAAGATCGTGGAGTCGGGGCCGACGGCCGACATCTTCGCGGCGCCGCGCCATCCCTACACTCAGGCTCTGCTGTCGGCGGCGCCGGTGGCCGATCCTGTCAGGCAGCGGGAGCGGCGCAGGATCGTGCTCGGCGGCGACGTGCCGAGCCCGGTCGATCCCCCACCGGGGTGCCGCTTCCACACGCGGTGCCCGCTGGCGTACGACGCCTGCCGTACCGTCGAGCCTGAGCTGAGCGACCCCCGCGGGAACGGCCATCCGGCCGCCTGCCATCTCGTTACGGCGGACCGCGTCCCGGACGCGGCCGCGAACCGTTGAAAAGGAGAACGTTTCTTTGTTCACCACCAGGCCCGAGCTGACGGGCGACTTCGGCATGGTCGCCGGCACGCACTGGCTGGCCTCGGCCACCGGCATGGGCGTGCTGGAACGCGGCGGGAACGCCTTCGACGCGGCAGTGGCCGCCGGGTTCGTGCTGCAGGTCGCCGAGCCGCACCTGAACGGCCCCGGCGGCGAGGTGCCGATCCTGTTGTGGAGCGAGGCCGAGCAGAAGGCGTCCGTGGTGTGCGGCCAGGGCGTGGCGCCCGCCGCGGCCACCATCGACCGCTTCACCGAGCTCGGCCTGGACGTGGTGCCCGGCACGGGCCTGCTGGCGGCGACCGTGCCGGGGGCGTTCGGCGGGTGGCTGCTCATGCTGGAGCGCTGGGGCACCTGGTCGCTGGCCGACGTGCTGGCGCCCGCGATCCACTACGCCGAGCACGGCATCCCGGTGCTGGATCGCATCGCGGCCACGATCGAGTCGGTCGAAGGGCTGTTCACCCACGACTGGCCCACGTCGGCGGCGACGTGGCTGCCGGACGGGAACGTTCCCGCCCCTGGGACGAAGCTCGCCAACCCGGTGCTGGCCGCCACCTACCGGCGGCTGGTCGCCGAATCCAGGTCTGGCACCAGGGAGCAGCAGATCTCCGCCGCCAGGCACGCCTGGTACGAGGGCTTCGTGGCCGAGGCCGTCGCCGACTTCAGCGCCAAGACGGCCTGGCTGGACAGCTCGGGCGAGGTGCACGGCGGGCTGCTCACCGGCGACGACCTGGCCGGCTGGTCGGCCTCCGTCGAGGAGCCCCTGACCTTCGACTACCACGGGCACACGGTGGCCAAGACCGGCCCATGGGGGCAGGGCCCGGTGTTCCTGCAGCAGCTCGCGCTGCTCAAGGACGTCGATCTGGGCGCGATGGAGCTGCTCGGCGCCGACTACGTGCACACGGTGACCGAGGCCGCCAAGCTGGCCTTCGCCGACAGGGAGGCCTGGTACGGCGACGCCGACGTGCCGATGTCCGACCTGCTCGGCGACGCCTACAACGCCGAGCGGCGGCGGCTGCTCGGCGCGCAGGCCAGCCTGGAGCTGCGGCCGGGCGCTCCCGGCGGGCGCGCGCCCCGGCTGCCCGACTTCCCCGCGCCCGGCACGGCGAGCGACGCGCCCGGCCTGTCGGGCGCCCGCTCGCCGCAGGGCGTCGGCGAGCCGACCGTGGGACGCGACGGCACGGTCAAGGGTGACACGTGTCACATCGACGTCGTGGACCGCTTCGGCAACATGGTCTCCGCCACCCCCAGCGGCGGCTGGCTGCAGAGCTCCCCCACCATCCCCGCGCTGGGCTTCTGCCTGGGCACGCGGGCGCAGATGTTCTGGCTGCAGGAGGACCTGCCCGCCTCCCTGCGCCCGGGGACGCGCCCGCGCACCACGCTGTCGCCGTCGTTCGCGCTCAGGGACGGCCGGCCGTGGCTGGCGTTCGGCACCCCCGGCGGCGACCAGCAGGACCAGTGGAGCCTGAACTTCTTCCTGGCCGTCGTCCACGGGCGGCTGAACCTGCAGGAGGCCATCGACGCCCCCATGTTCCACTCCGAGCACTTCCCCAGCTCGTTCTTCCCGCGCGGCTCCCGCCCCGGCGTCATGCACGTCGAGGACCGCCTGGGCCAGGACGTGGTGGCGGAGCTGCGGCGGCGCGGCCACGAGGTCGAGGTGCAGGGCCCGTGGACGCTCGGCAGGCTCAGCGCGGTCGCCCGTGACGGCGCCTTCCTCAAGGCCGCCGCCAACCCGCGTGGCGCCCAGGGTTACGCTGTCGGCCGATGACGCCGACCGACCTGTTCTTCCTGGTAGCTGCCGGTCTGCTGGCCGGGGTGGTGAACGCCCTGGCCGGCGGCGGCACGCTCATCTCCTTCCCCGCGCTGCTGGCGCTGGGCTACCCGAGCCTGACCGCGTCGGTGACGAACGCGGTCGCGTTGTGGCCCGGCTACCTGGGAGGCGTGCTCGGTTACCGGGCCGAGTTGCGGGGCCAGCGGCGCAGGGCGATCACCCTGTCGGCCGTGACGGTGCTGGGCGCGGTCGTGGGCAGCGCGCTGCTGCTGCTCACGCCGAGCCGTCTGTTCGAGTCGATGGTGCCGTGGCTGGTGGGCTTCGCCAGCCTGACCCTGCTCGCGCAGCCGTGGCTGCGCAAACTGTTCGGCGGCGAGGCCGGCCAGGCGCCGAGCAGGCTCGTGTACGCCGGGGTCTTCCTCGGCGGATGTTACGGGGCCTACTTCAACGGCGGCATGGGCGTGCTGCTGCTGACCGTCCTCGGCCTGTTCCTGCACGACAACCTGCACCGCGTCAACGCCGTACGGGCCGCGCTCGCGCTGGTGATCAGCACGGTGTCGGTCGTGGCGTTCTCGCTGTACGGGCCCGTGCAGTGGCAGGCCGCGGCCGTGGTCGCGCCGGCCAGCCTGGCGGGCGGGTTCCTGGGCACCCGCCTGGCCAGGCTCATGTCCGCCAAAGTCCTGCGGGGGGTGGTCGTCGCGTTCGGCCTCGGGGTGGCCGTGGCGTTGGCCCTGCGTTAGGCCACGGTCGCCTCGATGAGGTCGTCGACCACCTCCGCCAGGTCGTTGCCCCTGGCGTGGACCTGCCGCTGGCGCATGGCTCCCGAGCCCTTGCGCAGCAGCCGGTCCAGGCCCTCCTGGATGAAGGTCAGGTCGCCGGCCTCCGCCAGCGCCCCGCGTACGTGCTCCAGGAGCCGCCCGGCCATCACCGCCGCGGGCACGAGCGTGCCGTCCCGCATGTCCAGGCTGGTGCCCTGCAGCCCGTCGCGGGCGGCCCGCCAGTAGGCGGCCCGCAGCACCTCCGACGGGACCGGCAGCCCGCGGTCGCCCCGCCGCACCGCGGCGAGCGCGGTCACGACCAGGGCGCGGATGAGGCCGATCAGGGTGAGACTGTCGCTCACGTCGAGCGGCACGTCGGCCACCCTGATCTCCACCGTGGGCAGGCTCGGCGAGGGACGGGCGTCCCAGTAGACCGTCTTGGGGTCGAGCAGCACGCCCGACTCCCCCAGCGCGCGGAGGGCCACCTCGTAGTCGCCGAACGACGGGAAGTACGGGGGCGCGCCGGAGACCGGCCAGCGGCCCCAACTGATCACCCTCCATGACAGGTACCCGGTGTCGCGGCCGACGTAGAACGGCGAGTTGGCGGCCAGCGCAATCAGCGTCGGGAGCCAGGGACGCAGATGGTTGCCGACGTAGACCGCGTGTTCCTGGTCGGGCACGTCGACGTGCACGTGCAGGGCGCAGATGCTGATCTCGTCGTGCAGCCCGCCGTAGAGCTGGTTGCTCTGGAGGTAACGGGCCTGGTCGGTGATCGGCGGCGGCACCACGTTGCCCAGGACGGGGATGCCGCTGGCGACGACAGCGAGGCCGCACGACCGGGCCGCGCTCGCCACCTGCTTGCGCGCCGCACGTAGTTGCGAGCCCAGTTCGCTGAGGTCGGTAGAGGGAGGAGTGCGGGCCTCCACCTGGAATCTGGTGATCTCTTGCACCACGTCGAGGACATCCGTCGCGGCGGCCAGGACCTCGGCCGCTCGGGGAGCCACGTGGCGGGTGTGGGGATCGACTACGAGGTATTCCTCTTCGATCCCGATCAACGGAACCATGCACACACCTCGCTGGGGGGAGTCCAAACGCCTCGGTACGAGTGTGTGCCCTTATCACGCCCCGGGGAAAACGAGGTGACAAGGGGGTGTCAGTCAGGCAAGCCCACGGGCCCGTAGCAGGCGTGGTCCGACTGGGTGGCCATGGCCCAGTAGCGGTCGCCGTAGGACCAGTGCCACCACTCGGTGGGGTAGTTGACCAGACCGGCCGGTTCCAGGGCCGCGGCGAGGAGTTTGCGGTGGGCGCGGGCGTCGGCGGAGATGTTGGGAGCGGCCATGTAGCAGGCGCCTTCGCTCTGTTCCGGGTTGTCGTTGACCTGGGTGCCCATGTCGTACTCGACGCCGTCGGGGTCGCACAGGGTCAGGTCGACGGCGGCGCCGGCGGTGTGGGGGGCGACCTCGACGGGGGACACGTAGCGGCTCGCGGCGATATACGACTCGTCGGGCGACATTTCAGGGAAGGTGGCCCGGAGTTCGGCCCGGTACCCGTCGAAGATCCGGCGCTGCGTCTCGATCGGGCGATAGCCTTCGACGACCAGCAGGTGGAAGCCGTCGGGCAGGTTCCGCTCGGCGCGCTCCAGCCTTTCCAGCAGCCCGGAGCGCAGGTGCGCGAACGCGCCCTCGTCGTCGGCCAGCCGCGTGTCCACCCGCAGCCGCCCGCGTACGTCCGCGAGCGGCTCACCGCATTCCCGCACCGCGATCGCGGCCACCCGCGGGTCGGAGATCAGCACGACATCGTTCGAGGACTGCCACATGGGCAGAGATTCTCACACAGTGTCGGAGAAAACCTGTTCCCGGGCCTGCTCCAGCGCCGCCACCAGCGCCCCGCGCAGCACCGGGTTGCCGCTCACCCGGGTGGTGACGACGGCAGGCCGGCTGAGGCAGAGGCGGGCCACCGCCTGCTGCACCTTGGCGGCCAGCCGCTCGCCGCCCGCCCTGCCGATCTCGCCGCTGAGCACGATCAGCCCGGGGTCGAGCACGACGGTCACGGCCGCCGCGCCCACGGCCAGGCGGGCCGCCACGGCGTCCAGATAGCCGTCGTGGCCGTGGCGCACCAGGTCGGGAACCGTGTCGCCGGCCACGCCGTGCTCGTCGGCCAGGCCGCGCAGCGCGTCGTGGCCGACCAGGCGCTGGAAGGAGCCCGACTGCGGCTCGGAGACGTCGCTCGGCAGCGGCTCGCCGGGCACCGGCAGCCAGCCGATCTCGCCCGCTCCCCCGGTGATGCCGCGGTGCAGCCGTCCGCCGAGCATGACGCCGAGGCCCTGACCGATGCCCGCCCAGATGACCACGAAGTCGTCGTGGCCGACGGCGGCGCCGTAGCGGTGCTCGGCCAGCGCGACCAGGTTGACGTCGTTCTCGATCGTGACGGACGTGCCGAGCGTGGCGCGCAGGCCGGCCAGCACGCCGATGTGCCAGGCGGGCAGGTCGTGCGACCAGCGCACGTCGCCGCTGATCGGGTCGATCACGCCCCTGGTGCCGATGACGAACGCCCGCAGCCGCGACAGTTCGATGCCCGCGGTGTCGCAGGCGCGTCGCAGGGCCGCGTGCACCGCCTTGACCGGGTCCCTGCCGTCGGCGGGGTTGAGGGTGATCTCGACGACGATCCTGCCGGTGATGTCCGCCACACCGACCTTGAGGCTGTCGGGCAGCACTTCGAGGCCGGCGACGTACGCGCTGGAGGGCACGACGCCGTACAGGGCGGCGTGCGGGCCCCTGCCTCCTTGGCGCTCTCCCGCCACCTCGACCAGGCCCCGCTCCTCCAGGCGGGCGAGGAGCTGGCCTGCGGTCACCTTCGACAGCCCGGTCCGCTCCCCCAGTTCGGCCCGGGTGAGCGGGCCGTCCACGAGAAGGAGTTCGAGCGCCGAGCGGTCGTTCAGCCTGCGCAGCAGCCGGGGGACCCCTGGGCTTGCACTCATTACCGCACCCCTCTTGTCACGAATGGCTAACGAGCGTTTTTTTTAAGAAAGTTTCTTGTTAGTTTATCAGCGTTCGTTCGGCATTGACGATCAGCCTGGTGCGGACCGTAGGCCGGCACCCGGGAAGGGAGAACCCTGTGAGGATCGCGAAGATCACAGCCACTACGGTCACCACGGCCGCCCTGGCCCTGGGCCTGGCTGCCTGTGGCTCCAGTCAGGAGCCCGCGGCCTCATCGCCCAGCGCGGCCGCGGCGACCGGCCCCAAGTACGCGGGCAAGACCCTCAGCGTCTGGCGGCTTGGCGACAGCAACCCGGCCGCGGCCACGTACATGGAGGAGTTGAACGCCGCGTTCAAGCAGCAGACCGGCGCTGAGGTCAAACTTGAGTGGATCCCGTGGCCCCAGGTCGCCGACAAGTTCGCCGCCGCCGCCACCGGCACGGGCCCGGACGTGACCGAGATCGGCAACGACCAGGTGCCGATGTGGCAGAGCCAGGACGCGCTGACGCCGATCACCGACATCGCCCGCGAGGGCGACCGCTCGCAGATCCCCCAGAACCTCTACGGCTACGAGACCGTGGACAACGAGATCTACGCCATCCCGTGGGGCGCCGGCGCCCGCGCGGTGCTCTACCGCAAGGACTGGTTCGACGACCTCAAGATCGAGATCCCGAAGACGTGGGACGAGCTCGTCGCCGCCGCCAAGAAGATCCAGAAGGAGAAGGGCGACGGGGTTGACGGCTTCGCCTTCAACGGTGGCTCCGACGCCAACCACCTCCTGGCCGCGTTCGCCTGGTCCGAGGGCGGCGAGTACGCGGTCAAGGAGGGCGACAAGTGGGTCGGCAAGCTCACCGAGCCCGGCTTCGCCAAGGGCTTCGAGACCTACACAGGGCTGGTCAGCGGCGGCCTGTCCGGTAAGGCCAACCTGACGCTCAACACCGTCGACATCCGCAAGCGCTTCGCCAACGACAAGGTCGCCATGTACCTCACCGCCGGCTGGGACCTGCCCGGCATCGAGGAGGACTCCAAGGGCAAGCTGAAGGGCGACAAGCTCGGCTTCTTCCCGCTGCCCGCCAAGACCGGCGGCGTGGCCCCGTCCTTCTTCGGCGGCAACGACATCGCACTGTGGGGCGGCACCAAGGAGGCCGACCTCGGCAAGGAGTACCTCAAGCTGGCCACCAGCAAGACCTGGGCCGACCGCTACGCCAAGGAGGGCGGCCTGCTCCCGGTCTACCCCGACACCCTGGCCACGCTGAACGAGGACCCCGCGCAGGGTGCCTTCGCCCAGGCCTTCGCCAAGGCCAAGGCCTTCCCCGCCGACGCCAACTGGGCCGAGGCCGACGCCACCAAGGCCGTGCTGCAGAACGCCGCGCGGGCCGCCATCGAGGGCAAGAAGGACGCCGCCACCGCCCTGGCGGACGCCAACAAGGAACTCGAAGAGATCCTGAACCAGTGACGACGGCGAACACGACTACGGTCACCCGGGGCGGGGGCTCCTCCTCCGCCCCGGGGAACCGGCGCGGCAGGAAGGGCCGCCCCGCCAGGGCCTCGGGGATGCCCCTGTGGAGCGTCCCGTACCTGCTGCTCATCCCCGGCCTGCTGGTCATCGCGGGACTGCTGCTGTACCCGATGTTCCAGCTCGGCGTCATGGCCTTCCAGAAGGTCGGCCTGGCGCAGATCAGGGGCACCAGACCGGCCGAGTGGGTGGGCCTGGAAAACTTCGAGAAGATCCTCGGCAACGACATCTTCTGGTCGGCCCTGCGCAACACCGTGGCGTTCGCCTTCGTCGCCGTCAGCCTCACCTTGATCGTGGGCACCGCGGTCGGCGTGCTGCTGCACCGGCTCGGCAGGAAGATGTCGCTGTTCGTGGTCGTCGGGTGCATGCTCGCCTGGGCCGTGCCGCCCGTCGCCCAGGGCGTCATCTGGCGCTCCCTGTTCGACGCCGAGGCCGGCATCGTGAACTGGGCGCTGAACCTGCTGCCCGACTGGCTGGCCGCGCCGCCGTCCGGTCAGTCGAGCTGGACCGGCACGCCCTGGCTCAACGACAGCTTCCCCCTCTACATCGCGCTGGTGGTGTGCGTGGTGTGGGCCGGGTTCCCGTTCATCGCGGTCTCCGTGCTGGCCGGGCTCAAAGGCATCCCCGCCGAGCTGTACGAGGCGGCCAGGGTGGACGGTTCCGGGCCGTGGCGCACGTTCACGAAGATCACCCTGCCGATGCTCAAGCCCGTCTTCGCCGTCCTGACGATCCTGTCGATCATCTGGGACTTCAAGGTGTTCAGCCAGCTCTACGTGCTGATGAACGGCCCGACCAACCGCGACGGCTTCAACCTGTCCATGTACGCGGTCGCCGAGGCGTTCAAGCCCCCGCAGAAGCTGGGCACCGGCGCGGCGATCTCCATCGTCCTGACGATCATCCTGCTGATCATCACCGTCGTGTACGTCAGGCAGATCGTGAAGCAGGAGGAGATGTGACCCCGCTCGCACGCAAGAGGCTCGGCAGGATCCTGCTGAACACGGCCGGCGTCCTGGTCTTCCTCTACGCCGTCTTCCCCGTGTACTGGATGGTCTCCACCGGCTTCAAGGCGAACGACCAGATCTTCACCACCGAGTTCATCCCGTTCCCCACGCACTTCACCTTCGAGCACTTCGAGCGGGTGCTGACCGAGGGCGTCGCGAACAACTCCATCTGGCTCTACATGCGCAACAGCGCGATCGTGGCGCTCGGCACCGTGCTCATCGGCTCGGCCTTCGCCCTGCTGTCGGCCACCGCCATCGCCCGCTTCCGGTTCAGGGGCCGCAGCACCTTCCTGGTCGTGCTGCTGATCGTGCAGATGTTGCCGTCGGAGGGCCTGCTCATCCCGCTGTACATGATGGTCAAGCGGGTCGGGCTCGGCGACCAGCTCCTCGGGCTGATCGTCACCCAAGTGGCGCTGACGTTGCCGTTCGGGGTCTGGATGTTGCGGACGTTCGTCGCCGCGGTGCCCAAATCCTTGGAGGAGGCGGCCTGGATCGACGGCGCGGGGCGCATGGCGGCGTTCTGGAAGGTGGTCTTCCCGCTGGTCGCGCCGGGACTGGTGGCCACGAGCATCTTCTCGTTCATCACCGCGTGGAACGACCTGGTCTTCGCCCTCTACCTGATGTCGGGGTCCGAGGGGTACACGATGCCGGTCGCCCTGCAGTACTTCTTCGGGCAGAAGGGCGTCGACTGGGGGGCCATCATGGCCGGGTCGACCCTGATGACGGTTCCGATCGTCGTCTTCTTCCTTCTCGTGCAGCGCCGCATGGTCTCCGGCCTGGTCGCCGGGGCCGTGAAGGGCTGACAGAACACGAAATTTCAGTACGGCACGCTCCGTGCCGTACCCGACCATGCCGGAAAACTGATGAGGAGCCATGAGTCAGAGTGATCGGGGGCTGCGCCGCCTCGCGGCCGGCACGCTGCTCGTCGCCTTCCAGGGCACCACGGCGCCCGAATGGGTGCTGCGGGAGCTGGAACACGGCCTGGGCGGCGTGACGCTCTTCGGGTTCAACGTGGCCGACCCCGGCCAGGTGCGGCAGTTGACCACCGCGCTGCGGGGGGCCGGTGAGCCCGTCATCTCGCTCGACGAGGAGGGCGGCGACGTCACGCGGCTGGCCTACCACGTCGGCAGCCCGTACCCGGGCAACGCCGCCCTGGGCGCCGTGGACGACGTCGAACTGACCCGCCGCGTCTACCGCGCCATCGCCTCCGAGCTGGCCGCCTGCGGCATCAACCTGGACATGGCGCCCAGCGCCGACGTCAACACCGAGGCCGACAACCCGGTCATCGGGACCAGGTCGTTCGGTGCCGACCCCGAGCTGGTCGGCCGGCACACGGTGGCGGCCGTCCAGGGCCTGCAGTCGGCGAACGTGGCCGCGTGCGTCAAGCACTTCCCCGGCCACGGCGCCACCCGGATCGACTCGCATCTGGCGGTGCCGGTCGTGGACGTGAGCCTGGACGTGCTGCGGGCGCGGGAGCTGGCGCCCTTCCAGGCCGCGATCGGCGCGGGAGCCAAGTCCGTGATGACCGCGCACGTCGCGGTGCCGGCGGTGACCGGCGACACGCCCGCCACACTCTCCGGCGCCGCGCTGACCGGGCTGCTGAGGGGCGAGCTCGGCTACGACGGCGTGGTCGTCACCGACGCGCTCGACATGCACGCCATCACCAGGAGCGTGGGCCTGGCCGGGGGCGCCGTGCTGACCCTCGCGGCCGGCTCGGACCTGCTGTGCCTGGGGCCGCTGCCCACCTACGACGACGTCCAGGCCATCATCGCGGAGATCGTCTCCTCGGTGCGCGAGGGCCGCCTGCCGCTGGAGCGGCTGGAGGAGGCCGCGGCGCGGGTGTCGGCGCTGCGGGCCTGGTTCGGCGCGCCCCGGGAGGTCGCCGCCGAGCAGAACGTGGTCGGCCTGCACGCCGCCCGCCGCGCCGTGCGACTGACCGGCGCGACGGTGCCCCTGGTCGAGCCCCTGGTGATCGAGGTGGACACCCCGCCGACGATCGCCGTGGGCGACGTGCCGTGGGGCGTGGGCCCGTGGCTGCCCGACGCGGAGATCGTCCGGGTCAAACCCGCGGACGCAGACGTCGCGGAGATGCTGGCCAAGGCCGCGAACCGGTCGCTGGTCGTCGTGGTCAAGGACGCCCACCGCCATCAGGCCAGCCGGCACCTGGTCTCGGCGCTGGTGACGGCGCGGCCCGACGTGACGGTGATCGAGATGGGGCTGCCCGTCTGGCGGCCGGGCAGCGCCGCCTACATCGCGACGTACGGGGCCGCCCGCGCCAACGCCCAGGCCGCCGTCGAGCTGCTGACCGCCTGAGCTTATGGGGCGAGCAGCTCCTCGCGCGCCTGCTCCAGGGCGGCCAGCACGGCGCCGCGCAGCACCGGGTTGTCGGTCACCGTGGTGGTGACGACCTGGGGGCGGACCGGGCAGATGCGGGCCACGGCCTCCTCCACGCGGGAGGTGAGCGCGGCGCCGCCGGCGTGGCCGACCTCGCCGGCCAGCACCACCAGGCCCGGGTCGAGGATCACGCACACCGCCGCCACGCCCAGGGCCAGCCGGTTGGCGATCTCGTCGAGCAGCGGCTCGCCCTCGGCGCCGGCGGCCACGGCGACCCTGACGCACTCTCCCGCGCTGCCGGCCGCGAAGCCGTACCCCTGGGCCAGCTCGGCCACCGTCTCGGCGCTGACGAGCGACTGCAGGCCGCCCGCCAGCGAGGGCAGCCGCCCTGGCGAGGTGTGGATGTCCTCGGGCAGCGGCACGCCGGGGACCGGCAGGTAGCCGATCTCGCCCGCGCTGCCGGAGCGCCCCCGGTGCAGCTTGCCGCCGAGCATGACCGCCATGCCCAGGCCGCGGCTGGACCACAGCAGCACGAAGTCGTCCAGGCCCTTGGCCGCCCCGTCGGCGTGCTCGGCGATGGCGGCGAGGTTGACGTCGTTCTCGATCGTCACCTCGCGGCGCAGGTCGCCGGCCAGGGCCTCGTGGATGCCCTCGTGCCAGCCGGGCAGGTCGAAGGAGAAGCGCACGTCGCCGCTGCGCGGATCGACCACGCCCGGCGTGCCGATGACCACGCCGCGCAGCTTGGCCAGGCCGACCTTGGCGCTGCGGCAGGCCTTGACGATCGCGCTGTGGACCGCGGAGACCGGGTCGTCGTGGTCGGGCTCGACGGTGACCTCGGCGATCGTGTGGCCGTTGATGTCGGCGACGACCGCGGAGATCAGCTCGGGGCCGACCTCGATGCCGGCGACGTACGCGCTGGAGGCGATCACCGAGTAGAGGGCCGCGTTGGGGCCCCGCCCGCCGGCCTGGGTGCCGACCATCTCGACCAGGCCGCGCTCCTCCAGCCTGGCCAGCGTCTGGGAGGCCGTGACCTTGGACAGCCCGGTCAGGTCACCGATCTGCCCGCGCGTCATGGGGCCGGTGGCCAGCAGCAGCTCCAGTGCGGCCCGGTCGTTGATCTCCCTGAGCAGTCTGGGCACACCAGGGCGTCGCTCCACGCTGTTTCCCACCGTCATATCGAAAAGGTTGTTGGAAGTTTAGCGCTCCGGCCCTCGCGCTCCGTCGCGGGCGAACACGGCCACCCCGGCAAGGCCCCGCCTGCGCGGCCGTGCGCCTGGCTCATCCTGCCGTTCCGCGCCGCCTTTGCAAAGCCGCGCCACGCCCCGTGACCGGCGCGTATCTCGTCGCGATCCGCCTGCCGGAATCGGATCGCCTGCCCCTTCTGACTGACCTTGCGCATAACCAGTGTTGACCAGGAGGGATAATCGAGAACATGCGCCTTTCCGCTCGTGTCGACTACGCCCTTCGTGCCGCCGCCGAACTCGCCGCAGCAGGTGCCGGCCCGACTACTGTGGGCGAGCTCGCCAAGGAACAGGACATGCCGCCCAAGTACCTGGAGAACATTCTTCTGCAGATGCGCCGGGCCGGGCTCGTGCGCGGGCAGCGGGGGCCCGAGGGTGGTTACGTGCTGGCCAGGCCCGCCGCAGAGATCTCGCTCGCCGACGTGATCAGGGCCGTGGACGGGCCGCTGGCCAACGTACGCGGCGAGCGCCCCGAGCATGTCGGCTACCGGGGCCCCGCCGAGTCGTTGCAGCAGGTGTGGATCGCCCTGCGGGCCACCGAGCGCGCCATCCTGGAGGAGGTCACGCTCGAACAGGTCGCGACGGGGGCGTTGCCCGAGCGCGTCCGCCAGCTCGCCGCCGACCCCGCCGCCTGGGACTGACCACTCTTCCGGTCAGGCGCGTCGCCTGCCCGCCGCCCAGAAGAGCGCGAGGGCGACCAGCTCCACCAGGGCCGCCGCCAGGGGCAGCAGGCCGCTTCCCCGGCTCTCCAGCACGAGCCCGCCCACCGCGCCCCCGCCCGACACCCCGACGTAGACGGCGCTGCTGTTGAGCGCCAGCGCCTGCGGCCCCGCGGGACCGGCCAGGGCCAGCAGCCGGGTCTGGGCGGGCGGCGGCACCCACCACGACACGGCCGCCCACACCACCAGCAACGGCAGCAGCGCCGGCAGCGGCAGCGGCCGCAGGAACCAACAGGCGGTGAAGAGCCCCATCACCACCGTGAATCCGGCGATGCCCGCGATCAGCGCCCGATCCGCGCCCCACCGGTCGCTCGCCCGCCCGCCGAGCTGCCCGCCGGCCAGCCCCGCGAGCCCGGCCAGCGCGAACACCCACCCCAGCTCCACGGGCCCGACTCCGGCCAGGTCCCGCAGGAACGGCGCCAGGTACGTCATCAGCATCATGCTGCCGAGCACGACGGCCACGATCCCGAGCAGCCCCAGCAGCACCTGGGGCCGGGCCAGCGAGGCCAGCCGTTCCTTGATCGGCATCGCGGGCCCCGCGGGCGGCTCGGGCAACGTGATCCGCACCGCCACGAGGGCCACCAGCCCCAGCAGCCCGCCCAGCCCGAACGTGGCCTGCCACCCGAACGCGCCGCCCACCCATGTGCCGATGGGCACGCCGAGCATGAGCGACCCGGTCAGCCCGCCCATCACCAGCGCCAGATAACGCCCTTGACGCCCTTCCGGGGCCAGGGAGGTCGCCACGGCGTAGGCGGCCGGCACGACGGCCGCCGCGGCCAGAGCGGCCAGCACGCGCAGCCCCATCAGCACGGCGTACGACGTGGTGAACGCCGCCGCCCAGTTCGCCGCGACGAACACCGCCAGCGACCAGGTGATCAGCCCGCGCCGCGACCGGGTCGCGAACACCACGGAGGCCACCGGCGCCGCCAGCGCGAACGCCAGCGAGAACCCCGTCACGAGCTGCCCGCCCGCCGCCTCGCTGACGCCCAGGTCCGCCGAGATGGCCGGCAGCACGCCCGCGATCACGTAGTCGTCGGTGGAGAAGGCGAACATGGTGAACACCAGGGCGAGCAGCCACGCGGGCAGCGCGGGACGCCGGCGTACGTCGACGGACATGGGTATCCCCTCGATAAAGGTAACAGTCGTTTCCCAATTAGGGTAACGACTGTAACCCCGAAGACGTCAAAGGGATTTGCCGATGGCCAGGACCGCCGACCCCAACCGCCGCACGGAGCTGCTCGACCAGATCGTCGACTACCTGGCCGAGCACGGCCTCTCGACGCTGTCGATGCGCCCGCTGGCCGAGCACCTGGGCAAGTCCACCCGCGTGCTGACCCACCACTTCGCCGACAAGGAGGCCCTGCTCTCGGCCACCATGGAACGCCTGGACGAGCGCCACCGCGCCTGGCTGCGCTCGCTTCCCGGCTGGTCGGGCTCCGACAGCGTGGGCACGATCGTGCGCCGCACCTGGGACTGGCAGATGCGGGGGGAGAACCTGCCGATCGCCCGCCTGATCCACGAGATCGAGGGACTGGCGGCCGGCGGCAAGCTCCTGGGCCACGTCCCGCGACTGCTGGCGGACCGCTCGGAGTTCGTGGCGGGCCTGCTGCGCGAGCGCGGCGTCGCCGAGGCCGACGCGCTGCGCATCTCGACGCTGGTCAACTCGGCCTACACGGGGCTGCAGATCGACTTCCTCACCACCGGCGACCGCGAACGCGTGGAAGAGGCCCTGGACCAGCTCTGCGCCCTGGTGGACGAGTGGGTCGCCTGACGCGTTCCTACACTTGAAGAATGCCTGAAGGAGACGCCGTCTACCGTGCGGCCGCCCGGCTCAGAGACGCGCTCGACGGCCGCGCGCTCACCAGGTCGGACTTCCGCGTCCCCAAGCACGCCACCGCGGACCTGACAGGACGCGCGGTCCTGACCACGCTCTCACGGGGCAAACACCTGCTCACCAGGGTCGAGGGCGACCTGACCGTGCACACCCACCTGCGCATGGACGGAAGCTGGCAGGTCATGCCCGCCGGCCGGCGCACCGCGCCGGGCGACCAGGTGCGGCTGATTCTGGCGAACGAGCAGTGGCAGGCGGTGGGCGTCCGGCTCGGAATGGTGGACCTGATCAGGACGGGCGCAGAGGAGCGCGTGGTCGGGCACCTGGGGCCGGATCTGCTCGGCCCTGACTGGGACCCGGACGAGGCCGTGCGGAGACTGCGAGCGGCACCCGGCAGGACCATCGGGGAAGCGCTGCTCGATCAGCGCAACCTGGCGGGGATCGGCACGATCTATCGCGCCGAGACCCTGTTCCTGAGGGGGGTCTGGCCGTGGAGGCAGGTCGGGGAGATCGACGATCTCAACGGGCTCGTGTCATTGGCCAAGCGGTTGCTGGAGGCGAACAAGGGGCATGCGGGCACGGTGACCACAGGTGATCGCCGCCCGGCGAACCAGACCTGGGTCTATGGCAGGGCGGGGAGACCCTGTCGCCGATGCGGCACCCGCATCAGCCGCGGGGAGATGGGGGCGCAGCCACAGGAACGGCTGATCCTGTGGTGTGCGGACTGCCAGCCGCGCTAGGCGGCCACCATGTCCTTGACTTCGGGGAACACGGAGTCGGAGATCGTCCCGCTGACCGTCTCCGTCAGGGGCAGACGCTCGCGGTCGGGCACGTCGGCAAGCACAGGGGCAGCCTGGAGCTCCGCCAGCGCGAACTGGTCGGAAACCTCACGCAACACCTGCGAAAGCGGCACTCCAAGCGCGCCGCAAATGGACGCGAGCAGCTCGGACGAGGCCTCCTTCTGACCGCGTTCCACCTCGGACAGGTAGCCGAGCGAAACACGGGCAAGCGTGGACACCTCCCGTAGCGTGCGCCCCTGCCGCACCCGCAGCCGTCTCAGCACATCGCCGAGTAGCTGACGCAGCAGAATCATCTGTCGCTCCCTCCCCGGCGCGGATGTCTTCACCACGCCCCGCGCGATCGGATCGTGCCGCACATTGGTCTTCTTCGCTTCGTACATGCTCCTCGCCGTCATCATGGGGCCGCTACGCCCCTGAACCGCCGCTCGTGGCTCGTGGCGCGACTCATCAGGCCCGCCTGCCGGGCGCTCGGTGCTTGCAGTTGGCTCACGGACCTCACTCACAGCTCCACCGTACCCGTATCCACCGACACCGCGTCAGACCGTGCATCGCATGTTCGCTGGGGACGTAACACGGTAATCATCCGGAATGTTCCCCTATGTTCGCCTTCAGCACACCTGCGAGTAGATCGACTGCCTCGTCCACCGTCTCTACCCTGATACGTTCGCGCGACCCTCGAAGTCTCAATTCCCGGCCCCAAATCCGCCCTCCTGGCCCGCAGACGGCCACGTGCACGAGGCCGACGGGCTTCCCGTCCTGCGGCTCCGGGCCCGCCACGCCCGTCACGGCCACCCCATAGGTCGCCCCGCACAGCCGGGCCACCCCCGCCGCCATGGCCGCGGCCACGTCGGGGTGTACGGCCCCCTCGCGGCTCAGCAGCTCCTCAGGCACCCCCAGCAGCGTGTGCTTGAGATCGGTGGCATAGGACAGCACACCGCCCCTGAAGGCTTTGGAGGCGCCGGAGACGGACGTGATCGCGGCCCCGATGAGCCCGCCGGTCAAGGACTCGGCCACCGCCACGGTGGCGTCCTGGCTCACCAGCATGCCCAGCACCTCGGCCACATCCGCCATCGCTCACTCCCCGCGCGCCTGCCTGGCGACTTTACGCAGTCTCACGGCCCGGACGACGTAGTCGGCGCCCGTGGCCACGGTGACGACCACGGCCGCCCCCATCACCACCCAGTGGACCGGGCCGGGCGTGAAGGGCAGCAGATAGAGCACGATCGCGGCGATCTGCAGCACGGTCTTGACCTTGCCGCCGTAGCTGGCGGGGATGACCGCGTGCCGCAGCAGCACGAACCTGAGCAGCGTGATGCCCAGCTCCCTGCCCAGGATCACGATCGTGACCCACCACGGCAGCTCGCCGAGAATCGACAGGCACACCAGCGCCGCGCCGGTGAGCGCCTTGTCGGCGATCGGATCGGCGATCTTGCCGAAGTCGGTGATGAGGCCGTAGCGCCTGGCCAGCTCCCCGTCGAGGTGGTCGGTGATCGAGGCCACCGCGAACACCGCCAGCGCGGTCACCCGCCAGCCGGTGCCCGGCAGAAAAAGGCAGGCGACAAAGAAAGGGACGAGCGCCAACCGAAGAACCGTGAGGACGTTGGCGATGTTCCACGGGCTTACCACGCGGCGCTCGTCCCTCTTCATGGACTGGCCTTGATGCGCGCGATCAGGTCAACCCCCTCGGAGTCGACCACGACCGCGCGGACGATCTGCCCCCTGACCAGGCCGATGCCCTGCACCGTGACGGAGCCGTCGACCTCGGGGCCCTGGTGGGCGGCCCTGCCCTCGTAGCCGCCGTCGCCCAGGTCGTCGTCGATGAGCACGTCGACCTCGTCGCCGATGCGCTCCTCCGCGCGCTGGGCCGTCAGCTCCTCGGCCAGCTCGGTGAGCACGCGCACGCGCTCGTCGATCACGTCCTGGTCGAGCTTGCCCGGCAGGTCGGCCGCCTCGGTGCCGTCCTCGTCGGAGTAGCCGAACACGCCGATCACGTCGAGCCTGGCCGCCTCAAGGAAGCCGACCAGCTCGCCGAACTCCTCCTCGGTCTCGCCGGGGAAGCCCACGATGAAGTTGGAGCGCACGCCGGCCTCCGGGGCGCGCTCGCGCACGCTCTCCAGCAACCCGAGGAAACGCTCGGGGTCGCCGAAGCGGCGCATCCTGCGCAGCACGGAGCCGCTGGCGTGCTGGAAGGACAGGTCGAAGTAGGGGGCCACGCCCTCGGTGCCGGTGATCACGTCGATCAACCCCGGGCGCAGCTCGGCGGGCTGGAGGTAGCTGACCCGCACCCGCTCGACGCCCTCCACGGCGGCGAGCTCGGGCAGCAGCTTCTCCAGCGCCCGCAGGTCGCCGAGATCTTTGCCGTAGGAGGTGGAGTTCTCGCTGACCAGGACGAGCTCGCGCACGCCCCTGTGGGCCAGCCAGTCGGCCTCGGCCAGCAGATCCTCGGGCCCCCGCGAGACGTAGGAGCCGCGGAAGGCGGGGATGGCGCAGAACGTGCAGCGCCTGTCGCAGCCCGAGGCCAGCTTGAGCGAGGCCACCGGGCTCTCGTCGAGCCGTCTGCGCAGCACACGGGGCCCGCTGGCGGGCGCCAGGCCCTCCGGCAGGTCTCCGTGACCGGGGATGTTGGTCTTGGGCGCGCTGGCACGATCCACCGGCGAGATGGGCAGCAGGGTGCGGCGGTCGCGCGGCGTGTGCGGCTTGAGCGGCTTGCCCGCCAGCACGTCGTCGAGGCGACCGCCGATCTCGGCGTAGTCGTCGAAGGAGATGACCGCGCTGGCCTCGGGCAGTGCCTCGGCCAGCTCGTTGCCATAGCGCTCGGCCATGCAGCCCGCGGCGACCACCTTGGCGCCGCTGTCGGCGGCGGCCAGCAGGGTGTCGATCGAGTCCTTCTTGGCCGAGTCGATGAAGCCACACGTGTTGACGACGACGACGTCGGCGTCGTCGTCGCCCAGCTGCCAACCGGCAGCCTCAAGTCGCGCGGCCAGCTCCTCGGAGTCGACCTCGTTGCGGGCGCAGCCCAGGGTGATCAGCGATGCGGTTCGGCGGGATGACATGGTGAACACTACGGTATCGGGAGTTGGCCACCACCCGATGCACGGGTTCCCCCACCGGTTACTGCTGTTTGGGTGTCGCCGGCCCGAACGAGCGGCGCACCATCTCCCCACGACCGCCGAGCTTGGCTACTTTCTTGCCGTTGACCTGCAGCGTAACGGCGCTCGCGTCAGCGAGCATCACCTGCACCTGATCGGGCGCCTGCCACGTCGAGCTCTTTCCCGCCTTGAGCGTGCCCGCGAAGAGCTTGCGCCCCTCGGCGTCGCGCACGTTCACATACGACGACCGTTTGGCCATCATCTGCACCGTCACCATGCCCTTGCTCGTCTTGACCGGCATGGCCTTGGGCCCCTCGGTGATCGGCGTGTTCGGCGGCACGCTCGGCCTGGCCGAGGCCGCCTGGACGTCGGCGGTGCGCACCTGGTCGCTCGCGCCGCCCAGCACCCGCATCACCCCGAAGACCACGACGATGGCCAGGGCGACGCCGAGCGCCATCGTCCAGTTGGGCCCCCGCCGCTCCGGTAGATGGATCTTGCGGTCGGCCTGGAAGACCGCCGCCGCCCGCACCGGCACGGGCGGCCCGCCGTACTGCTGGTCGAACAGGTGGACCGTGGCCTCGGGGTCGACCCCCACGGCCTTGGCGACGGCTTTGACGTGCCCCCTGGCGTAGAAATCGCCGCCGCACTGGTCGAACTCGTCCTGCTCGATGCGATTGACCATCGCCTCACGAATGTTGGTGGCCGCACTGACCTGCGCGACTGTCAGCCCGGCCGTTTCTCTGGCCGCTCTCAGCATGGCCCCGATGCTCTGCTCCTGCACAGCGAACGCCTCCCCACCACGACGTTGCGTAGTGGTTCATATTCAACCAGTTACTGTCGCGGAAGTATGCATTGGGGTCATTCGCCACGCAGATCGGCCAGCAGACCAGGCAGATCATCGGGTTTCACCATGACTTCGCGCGCCTTGGAACCCTCGCTCGGGCCGACCACGTTGCGGCTTTCGAGCAGGTCCATCAGCCGCCCTGCCTTGGCGAACCCGAC